>NZ_JBALCT010000001.1:0-110935 GCF_036917675.1 Nostoc sp.
GCAAACTGAGAACATCGGGAGCCGTGTACACAGAAATGCGTATGCACGGATCTAACTGAGAGGTGCGGGGAATAATATCCCCCATCGACTCAACCTAAAACCCAACTTTAGATATCAAAATTAGGAGTAAGAGCGTGAATGTGGACGATTTAGCCTTACAGTTAGAGAATATGCGTAAGCGCGTCGCCCTTTTGCAACGCCAGAGTGAGCAGCAAAAAGCACAGAAAGATATTGAACTCCTCACCGCAGTATTCCAAGAAATCCACTTAGCTTTGGAAGAACTGCAAATAGCTAATGAAGACCTACAGGAGCAGAATGAAGAATTATTCAACACTCAACAGGATTTGCTGGCACAACGTCAACGCTACCAAGAACTGTTTGAAGAAGTACCAGACGCTTATTTAGTAACTGATACCAAAGGGGTAATTCAGGAAGCTAATTCTGCCGCCACTACCCTACTAAACATTTCCAAGAGTTTCCTTTTGGGGGAACTCCTGGAGATTTATGTGCTTGACAAAGAACTGGTCGCTTTTGATTTGAAACTGACTCATCTGCGCGATCATGCCGAAATCCCAGACTGGAAAATCCAAGAGTGGGAAGTAAACCTGCGACCACGTAACAGAACGCCCATTAATGCTGCCGTTAAGATGGTTGCTATCCGTAATCAATATAGTAAGTTAGTCGGTCTGCGCTGGCTATTCCGAGACATTAGCGAAAGCAAGCGAACCCAAGCCAAGCTGCAATATGCAGAAGAGGCTATGGGACAAGCGCTGGCCAAAGAAAGGCAGTTTAGCGAACTTAAATCCCGCTTGCTCACCATCACCTCCCATGAGTTTCGCACCCCTTTGGCAACCATCCACTCTTCTGCCGAACTTCTAGAACATTATCGCCATCTCTGGAGCGACGAACGACAAAATACCCACCTGCGTCGCATTCAAACATCAGTGATGCACATGACTCAGTTGTTAAATGATGTATTGGTGCTGAGTCAGGATGAAACAGGCAAGTTAGAGTTGAATCCAACACCCCTGAATTTGGTGGAATTTTGCCGCGATCTCTTAGAGGAATTACAACAGAGCGATCGCTCACAACATGCGATCGCTTTTAGCGGCGAGTGCCAATGTACATCAGCTAACTTAGACGCTAAACTACTACGGCAAATCTTAAGTAATTTATTCTCGAATTCTCTAAAATACTCTCCCGTTGGTAGCACAGTTAAGTTTTGTGTCACCACTGGCAACGATCAAGCTATATTCCAGACTCAAGACTCTGGTATTGGTATTCCCCCTTCTGACATTGAACACATCTTTGAACCCTTCCATCGCGCCAGTAATGCAGGCAATATCCCAGGAATGGGATTGGGGATGTCCATCGTCAAGCAGGCTGTAGATTTACATGGCGGTGAGATTATTGTCGAAAGTGCGATCGGCGCGGGAACTACCTTTACAGTCATTTTGCCATTTTCGATAAATTTGCATATATAGCAACTTGCACTAAAAATTTTGCTGCGCTCCAATTCGATATTCAAAAGTTGAAGAAGAAGTCACAATTCAGAAGTCAGAACAATAAAGTAGAAAATAATCAATCATTTTTCTTTATTGAATTAAAAACAAAATATAATTGCTTTTATGCTAGAAGGTCTTTAAAGTAAGGTTAATCGGTCAACAATAAGTTGATTGCAAAGTTTTTCTTAACAGTAGCTTAGGGAAACGAACTCAAAGACTTTCTAACTTTAAGTGTGAGTTAAAATATTACGCCTGTGGTAATCTCTAACAAATCAGAATATGCACTTCTAGCCCTGTTAGAGTTGGCAAGCTGCTACCCTAAGGGTGAAGCCCTGCAAATTCGAGAGATAGCGGTATTGCAAGACATTCCGAACCGCTATTTGGAACAACTCCTAGCAACATTAAGGCGTGGAGGTTTAATTAAGAGTATACGCGGAGCCAAAGGTGGCTATGTTCTGGCACGAGATCCCCAGAAGATTACAGTATTTGAAGCTTTTAGCTGCATGGAAGGGTCAGATATTGCTGTATCTACTTCTGAGCCGACTCCCAACACGGTAGAAGGTGAGTTAATTCAGGAAGTCTGGCAGGAAGCACGTCAGGCTGCTAACTCGGTTTTGGAAAAATATACACTCCAAGACCTTTGTGAACGAAGAGGAATCCGAAAACAGAAGGAACTGATGTATTACATTTAGCTGGATTAGCAGAAACCTCACGGTGAGCATTCCCAGCCTGAGAGGTTGAATGAACAAGTCTAATTTATTACTAGCCTTGGCCACTAGAAGTCGCACGCCAGTTGCTCATGGGGAGCCACTGCGGTGGACGGGAACACCTGCATAAAGGAGGCAGTGTCTTGGGCGGGGCGGGTTTCCCGACTTGAAGCAACTGCCGTCAAGTGGCGTGGAAACCCCCTTGACGCCAGCCTCTCCCAAAGGGAGAAGACCGCAGTGGCTTGGCTATACGAGACTTTACCCACCGACCTGGGTTAAAAACTCTTCATTTTGTATTAGTCCACCTCCGTGGACTAAGCTTTGTGTAGTAGCGTTCGCGTCAGCGTACCGGAGGCTCTTTCTTTTTCATAACTGAGATATGCCTTTTGTTAGAAGGATAATTACCTTTTTATAGTTAATCTTTATTTGTACTCAAAAAAACAAGCTAATTGGCATGATAAATTTGATTTCTAGGAAGATTGGTTACATCAGTTCCCTGCTTAAAGGACTTCAAATAAAAGGTTTTTTGACTGTTGTCCTAGTTGGTTTTCTAGTGCTGACGACGAATGTTACTTATGGTCAGAATGACAAAGCATTAGGCGAGAGAGTCCGCGAACAGGTACAGCAAGATGATTCTCAAAGACCAAAAACAATAGGCGAGTGGAATAAAGAAGCTCGTCAAACGGAAGGTTCTCCTGGTGAACGACTTCAGAAGATTGGTAAAGAGTCAGCAGAAGCCTTTAAACAATTTGGGGCGGGGTACGTAGAAGGTGCTCAGAAAACTGCTGGTGATGTAGGGGACAGTGCAGCACAGACAGCCAAAGATATCTCTAACAAAGTTCGACCCTAAATACCTTACAGAAATACCCGGTAAGCTTAGAGCTTTAGTCCCTTTATGGCTGAGATATCAGCGACTCGCGTGACAATAGTTCCCCAAACTCCTTGACTTGTCGCGGTATATCTGATATGATCACCAGTGTAAAAAATTTAGTATAACTAAGCAACGTAAAAACCTGACTAAATTGGTTGGGTGCGTAGTCATGCCTAACGGTATTGCAGTTTAGGAAAGCTAAATTTGGTGAAAAATGAAATGCAAAAATCGAGTAGGGTAGGGATACGGTCATTAACGCTTTAGGAGAATCGACCTCTGTTTTTGTTGGAGTAATCCTGCAATTGCCAAGTCGGCTCATTGATTAAAGAATCTCAGCGTCTAAAGACGCTGAGAGTGTCAAAATCTTCAGTTGCCAGCGAGTACTAATAAGTTTTCGCCAATAAATGAGTGTCAATAGGGGCGCTGGTGTCTAATCACCGAACTCTTCTAATACTTGGGTAACGCGCTTACTCTTGCTGATGATAGATTATAGGGTTTATCAGTTGCATAAAATATAGGTCTTTTGTAGGGTAGCACAGTGAACTGTGCTACCCTACAAATTGCTGTACTTCACGCATTCAATATCTTGGGGCAGAGTGTATGACTAGCATTGAGTCAGGCGATTGTTTGTCGTTGCTAACCGCATGAATTGATCTCTTCGGTAGTAACGAAAATACCTCGTTTCCAGCTTTTGGCAATTATCAATTATGAAACTTGTATATCTTGCAGCTTTGCCACCATTTCCGCACGCGCCGAAACCTTCAACTTCCGAAACATCCTCTTCAAGGCTTGTTTGACGGAATTTTGCGTAATCCAAAGTTTTTCCCCAATTTCGGCGTTGGTTAACCCCTGTGCTACCAATTCGGCAATTTCTAACTCACGCGCTGTTAGAGGATTTACGATCAGTGAATTGGATATTTTTGGTTTCGTCCGTAGAGTCGCCATTTTTGCTGACAAATGAATGCATAAGGCGCTCAAGTCAGCTAAATCGTTGCCATTAAAAGCCGGATTTCCCTTGTCACGAGCTAAGTTAAACGTTCCGACAAGACGACCATTGCAAACAATTGGCCCAGTCATTACGTGTTCGTGATCGGAACGTGAGCAAAAATGCTTCCAGTCTCCTGGTGATAATAATAATTGCTCATGGGCGGGAGCATGACGCTCGACCACGTAACGCCCGACTGGATTGCTTTCTAAGCATACTGCCGGAATACCCTGAACATCAATATCAGTGGTTGGCTGCTCATTTAGGAAATAAATACCCCAATTTTGCACGCCAAAATGTTCGCCAATTTTATCCGTGAGAGCTAGTCTTAATTCTTGCTCATTTCGGACATTGGCGATCGCATGAAATACGGCGTGGAGAGAATTAGTCATAAGTGTACCCAGTTGGGGACTATCCAAGCCTCAACAATTACTTCTATGCTAATACCAAGAAAACTAAAACGCTAATTTATCGTAGCGACTAGGAGAAGCACATGACAGTTACACAACTCTCTGCTCAGGAACTTTTCCGGGGTGCTTATGAGAACCGCTATACTTGGGACAAGAATTTCCCCGGTTATACTGCAAATATTACTTTTAAGCATGATGATCAAGTGTTTACAGGCAAAGTTATCATCAATGCCAATCTCAAAGCCGAAGTTTTGGATGTAGATGACGAGTCAGCCAAGCAGGCAATTCATGGTCAAGCATGGGAGATAGCAATTCACCGTATCCGCCGCAGCTTTGAAGACACGCACAGCGCCAATACGTTTAGCTATGGTAAAACTGACAAAAGTGGTGCGGTTGAGCTTTTAATGGGTGGTAAGGCTGAGGGCGATAAATACAAAGTCCGCAATAATGAAGTATGCCATGTTCACCGTCTAATCCACGGTACGTTTGTGACAATTGACACCTTCAGCAGTCATGACACCGGAGAAGGCTACTTGTCTCACAGCTATGACTCTGTGTACCATGACCCCAAAACTGGAGAACAAAAGGGCGGTAGAAGTGAATTTACCGATGAGTATGAAAAAGTTGGTGACTATTTTATCCTAAATCGTCGGGAGATTCGCACCGAGACAGCAGGACAAATATCGATTCAGGAATTTGTCTTCTCTGATATCAAATTGTTGCAACCTGTTGCAGCTTAAGCTGTATTCTGGATTATAAATAAAAGCGATCGCTCTTTAGTTGAATAGAGCGATCGCTTTTATCAGAGAATTGGGTTTAAAACCCCGTGCTTCACGCAATGCTTTATATTTACGAGTGTTGCATTTGCCACTAATATATTAAGATACTAATTAGTACCGATGGACAGTCGGGAATCCAAAACGCCTATGCAGACGGTTTGCTCTTGTACTGAGATATCTCGGTCTAGGTCAAAGTCAAAAACCCGTAAGGGAGCAACTAGGAAAACCTTGAAGTAATTCTTGGAAGCCCCGTACCTTTAGGTACGGGGTTATGTCATTTTTTGTCATATCATGTCCGCTTGATTGCTTATTAAACCCGAAGAACCCCAAAGATCCAAAGCTATGCTTTGTCTCCCCTCCCCGCTTGCGGGGAGGGGTTGGGGGTGGGGTTCTTTTATTATGGGTAATCTGGGGGACATGTTGAAAGTCCCAGTATTTCACACTCAGTTAAGGTGCAAGGGCATTACCCCGAATTAGGCTACCAATGGTTTTGGCAGTAATTTTCAGTTGGGTAATCGGATTAGCTGGGACAACCGTCTTATATAGATAGCTATCGAATGTCAATCGCTGCACATCGAGGTCATCGCACATTTCCACAAACGCCTCGCGGGTAGCGTCAGAACGATAGAACACGCTTTGCAGAATGTCCAGCACCTTGTAAGTAAGTCCGTATCTTTTATCCCAACGTTTGAGATAAATCTTGAGGTCATTTTCTGTAGGAATACGGCTACCACTATTAGATGTTTCTACAATGGTTTCGGCACACATCCGCCCAGATTTAGCGGCAAAATAAATACCTTCACCAGACGACTTGGTAACGTAACCAGCAGCATCTCCCACCAAAGCAATGCGACCGACAACACGACGGGGACGGGGATGTTCAGGAATGGGGTGGGCTTCGACTTTGATGATTTTACCGCCTGCCAACTTTTCGGAAGCACGGGCGCGGATACCAGCTTGTAACTGTTTGATGCTGGCTTTATTGATGTGCATCGTACCAGTGCCGACAGCTACGTGGTCATGTTTGGGGAAAACCCAAGCGTAGAAATCGGTAGAAACGTCATCACCGACATACATTTCGGCGAGGTCGTTATAGTACGCCATTTTGTCTTCGGGTAAACGAATCCGCTCTTGGAAGGCGATCGCATAATTGTAATCCCCAGCGTCCATTTCTTTAGCAACGCGAGAATTAGCCCCATCCGCCCCAATAATTAGATCCACCTTCAGGGTTTTAGCAATACCCTGTGATATACCTTCTGTATGGTCAATGTAATGGATGGTATAAGGGTCAGTATTGTTTCCTGGTATATCGAGTTTATGAACAGTAGCATTAATTAAATTTGCGCCTACTTTTGCCGCGCGATCGCGCAAAAAGCCATCTAGCACTTCCCGACGGCACATTCCTATATATTCATCTGCATTTACCAGATTGATATCAACCTCACGATTGGAAGGAGAAATCATTTTCATCTTCCGTACGCGGCGATCGATAATCTCTGGTGGTAGGTCAAACTCACTTACCATACATAGGGGAATTGCACCCCCACAAGGCTTTGCATTGTCTAGCTTCCGCTCAAACAGGTAGGTTTCAATCCCAGAGGCTGCCAGCGTTTCTGCGGCAGATGAACCAGCAGGGCCTGACCCAATAACAGCAACCCGTAGTGTCAAAGGTCTTTCTCCCAAATCTTCACATTTACCGAGAGCATACTACCACGGTCTTTCGGTTGATTTGCCGCTTTACCTTCAGGTTTCTGTTGAAATGCAATATTCCTTAATGTTTCGATACGAATGGGGAGTAGGGAGTGGGTATTGGGAAGAATAAAGAATATTGCCTAGTCCACAGTCCTCAGTTCCAAAATATGCAGATTTCCTTGTTGGATTCTTTTACTAGACAAGTTAGTGCTGCCGCAATTACTGGATATCAAAAGCACATTTCTCCACACAAAGGTTTTGCTTGTGCCCACAGAATACTATATAGCGGCGAATCTTGCTCTCAATACATCAAGCGGGTAGTTGCTCAGGAAGGATTAAAAGTAGCATTTGTCAATTCCCGTGAACGATTTCAAGCTTGCAAGCAAGCTAACCAAATTTTGCGATGCTTTGCGGCAAGCCGCTATGCGTCTACGCATAGCGAGAACTCAGAAGAATCCACGGAAGAGGAAGCAGATACGCAGCAACGAGAACAAGCATCTCGTAAAGTTGCTCAAAAATCCTCATTTATTAGCAGCGACAATACTAACTGTTTTGATTGTGCCGATTTGGGCTGCAATTGTGCCAGCATGACTCCTGATTGTGGTTCTGCTGATTGTAGTTCCCTAGATTGCAGTGGTGCTGATTGTAGCTTCCTCGACTGCGGCAGCTGCGGTAGCTAAATCTTGTTCATCTATAAATAACGATGTATGGTATATGTAAGACACAGTAATCCTACCAAGGATCTGTAGATTTAGTTGCAGAGGTACAGAGGCAGTGGGCATAGTAGTTGAGAACGTCTCCAAACAGTTCGGTAGTTTCAAGGCAGTTGATCAGGTCAGCCTGGAAATTAAGAGTGGTGCGCTAGTTGCGTTGCTCGGTCCATCTGGATCAGGTAAATCTACGCTCCTACGGTTAATTTCAGGTTTAGAAATGCCAGATAGCGGCAAAATCCTGCTTACTGGTAAAGACGCTACATACCAAAGCGTGCAACAGAGGAATATTGGGTTTGTATTTCAGCACTATGCCCTATTCAAGCATTTGACTGTCAGAGAGAATATTGCCTTTGGCTTAGAAATTCGTAAGGCACAGCCAAAGAGGATTAAGGGAAGGGTAGACCAGTTACTAGAATTGGTGCAGTTGACTGGATTAGGCGATCGCTATCCATCACAACTTTCTGGAGGCCAAAGACAACGAGTAGCATTAGCAAGGGCACTGGCAGTAGAACCGGAAGTATTACTGCTAGATGAACCTTTTGGCGCACTTGATGCTAAAGTCCGCAAAGACTTACGCGCATGGTTACGCCGCCTCCATGATGAAGTTCATGTTACCACGGTTTTCGTCACCCATGACCAAGAGGAAGCAATGGAAGTCTCCGATGAAGTTGTGGTGATGAATAAAGGGCGTGTAGAACAGGTGGGAACACCATCAGAAATTTACGATAATCCTGCCACGGCATTTGTGATGAGCTTCATCGGTCCGGTGAACATATTACCCAGCACCTCGAAGATTTTTAAAAGTAGCGGATTTGATGCGCCACACCCACAAGTGTTTTTGCGCCCACAAGATGTGATTTTGGAAAAGGTTGCCAACGGTGCCACTACACCTGCAACAGTGAGCCGATTGGTACATTTGGGTTGGGAAATTCAGGTGGAATTAACTTTCGATGATGGACAAGTGGTGATGGCGCATTTAACACGCGATCGCTTTAATGACTTAGAGTTAGAAGCGAAACAGCGAGTGTATGTGAAGCCAAAAGATGCCAAGTCTTTCCCACTGTCTTATTCAGTTTAGTTAGCAGTATTGCCCGAAATTCTAAAGCATTTACATACTTCTCTAAATATTCTGGGTTTATAGTCAATAAATTGTTCGCGGATATTCTCCGCGAACACGTCTTTTTTGTCCAAACTCCAAACTTTCTATATGCACCGCTATATCTGTCTCTACTAACAACGAGTAAAAGTAAACTTAATTTGATAGCCTTGAGCGATTAGAATTTTGGTTTGCTGCCCCGCAGATGCATCTCTGGCACGCGCTATCAAATTTGTGTTGATGCCGAAAACCGAATTCACTGGGTTAGCACAGGCGTCTATTGCATCTGATGTAATAGCTACATTTTTTACCCATCCATTTGAAAAGCCAGACGGGAAGTTTGCGTTTGGATCATTACTAGAATTTGGAACATTTTTGCCTTGAAACACTAATGTAACTTTTAGGTCAGCACTGCCCCCCTTAGGCACATTTGCAAAACCAGCATACTTGATGTTAATGGGCTTAACTTTGTACCCCTTAGGCACATTAAGACCAATTCTCAGAATGCAAGATTTGGATACAACCTTAGGAGATACAGCTACAGCCTCAAATGAAGGTAAAGTTACAAACAGAGTATCTGCTTTCAAATTTGCTTGGGGATTTACCGAGGGGCAGCCATTTCCGAAAAGAGTTAAGGGAACACTTTGAAACTGAAATCCCTGTGCTTGAGCCTCTACGTGAGATAAACCCACAATATTTAAACTCAGTAGCGTCAAACTGGAAACAAGAGCACTTAAAACTTTCATATCAAATAAGGTGAGGTTATCAGCTTTGTTGTCAATACGATTCTTAAAGACAGAGAGTTAAAGATTTCTTCAGAGCGATTTGAAGAAATCTTTTGATAAGTTGCTAAAGCAGCTTTAGAGGGATCATCTCTTGTGAAAAATTAAATGCAAAACTTAACTAGGCATTTCAAAAATCTAACAAGGATTAAAAGCAAACTTGATTTGGAACAATACAGGACCGATTGCTGTGTCGATTGTATCAATTCGGATTTGGGTTTCTTGATTTGCAGGTATATCTCGACCTCTTGCCGTCAGATTTGAATTGATACCAAAAATCGAACTCACTGGGTTCTTACATGCATTTATTGTGCCTAATGCAATACCTACATCTTTGCTCCAAACATTTGAGAAGCCAGGCCCAAACGTTGCGTTTGGATCATTGATAGTTGGAACTTCTTGACCTTGAAAGAGTACTTTAACGTTCACGTCAGCACTGCCTCCTTGAGGCACATCTGCAAAGCCAAGATACTTGATGTTAATCGGCTGAAGGTTAAACCCAGAAGGTACATCAAGACCGATCCGCAGATTGCAGGATGTTGATACAACCTTAGGAGGTGAAGCTAAAGCTTCAAACTTTGAAAATGTTATTGAAAGAGTATCGCCATTCAAAATTGCCTCTGCTGTTCCCGCTGGGCAACCAGGTCCGAAAATAGTTACTGGAAATTTTTGAAACTGCAATTGTTGTGGTTGTGTTTGAGCCTGTACCTGAGATAAACCCACAACATTTAAACTCAGTAACGTCAAACTGGAAATTAGAACACTTGAAATTTTCATATAAGAACTCCTAAGAACTCCGCGAAAATGTGAAATCTACTGTGCATATTAGCGGCAAGCTAAAATTCCGTAGTACCCTTATACACAAAGAACTTTTACTTAATAGCCTCTTTGGGGTTTGGGATTTTATACCAATTCTTAATTCTGTGCAATACGCTCTAGTTAAAGAAGACAGAGAGTCAAAGATTTCTTCAGAGCGATTGAAAGAAATCTTTCGATAAGTTGCTAAAGCAGCTTTAGAGGGATCATCTCTTGTGAAAAATTAAATGCAAAACTTAACTAGGCATTTCAAAAACCTAACAAGGATTAAAAGCAAACTTGATTTGGAACAATACAGGACCGAGTGTTGTGTCGATTGTATCAATTCGGATTTGGGTTTCTTGATTTGCAGATATATTTTTAGCTTTTGCCGTCAGAATTGAATTGATACCAAAAACCGAACTCACTGGGTTCTGACACGCATTTATTGTGCCTAATGTAATACCTACATCTTTGCTCCAAACATCTGAGAAGCCAGAATCAAACGTTGCGTTTGGATCATCATCAGTTGGTACTATTTGACCTTGAAATAATATTTTAACGTTCAGGTTAGCACTGCCTCCTTGAGGCACATCTGCAAAGCCAATATACTTGACGTTAATCGGCTGAACGTTAAATCCAGAAGGTACATTAAGACCGAGCCGCAGATTACAGGATTTTGATACAGTCTTAGGAGGTGAAGCTAAAGCTTCAAATGCTGAAAATGTTACTGAAACAGTATCGCCATTCCAAATTCCCTGTGCTGTTCCCCCTGGGCAACCATTTCCGAAAAAAGTTACTGGAACGTTTAGAAACTCAAGTCCTTGTTCTGATTGAGCCTGTACCTGAGATAAACCCACAACATTTAAACTCAGCAGCGTCAAACTGGAAATAACACCACTTAAAACCTTCATACTAACCACTCCGCAAAAATGTCTAATCTGCTGTGCACATTAGCTGCAACTTAAAATTCCGTAGTATCCTTTTGAAAGATCAACTTTTGTGAAAAATTAAATGCAAAACTTACTCTGTATTTCAAAAACCTAACAAGGATTAAAAGCAAACTTGATTTGGAACAATACAGGACCGATTGCTGTGTCGATTGTATCAATTCGGATTTGGGTTTCTTGGTTTGCAGGTATACCTTTAGCTCTTGCCGTCAGATTTGAATTGATACCAAAAATTGAACTCACTGGGTTCTTACATGCATTTATTGTGCCTAATACAATACCTACATCTTTGCTCCAAACATCTGAGAAGCCAGGCTTAAAGGTTGCGTTTGGATTATTGATAGTTGAAACTACTTGACCTTGAAAGAGTACTTTAACGTTCACGTCAGCACTGCCTCCTTGAGGCACATCTGCAAAGCCAAGATACTTGATGTTAATCGGCTGAAGGTTAAATCCAGAAGGTACATTAAGACCGATCCGTAGATTACAGGATTTTGATACAACCTTAGGAGGTGAAGCTAAAGCTTCAAACTCTGAAAATGTTACTGAAAGAGTATCGCCATTCAAAATTCCCTCTGCTGTTCCGGCTGGGCAACCATTTCCGAAAAGAGTTACTGGAACTTTTTGAAACTCCAATTCTTGTGGTTGAGCCTGTGCCGGAGATAAACCGACAATATTTAAACTCAGTAAGGCCAAACTGGAAATCAGACCACTTAAAACTTTCATATTCATATTCAGGACTCCGCGAAAATGTGTAATTTACTGTTTACATTAGCTGCAAGTTAAAATTCCCTAAGATACTTTTAAACAAAGGAATTTTACCCAACAGCATCTTTGGGTTTTGGGGATTTATACCAATTCTTAATTCTGTGCAATACGCTCTGGTTAAGGGAGACAGAAAATAGTAAAAAACAATGGATTTCTTTTCTAGCCCTTAAATAATTTATTAGCGTATTTCATTTATTTGAGAATTGCCATAATAAGATTATGAAAAAAGAATACCTAACTTCAGAAATATATTGAATCTATCCAAAGAGATATGTTTTGTCAATGTTTATACAGATTAACTAATAGCTGAAGATTTGCTCATTCTTTGTAAAGTTAAAACAAGAGTCGAGTTATAATCTAATTTAATTACTCTTTTATTCCTCTCATTAGAGAATATTTAAAAGCTTGTTTCTCTGTGCTTGGTTCCAAACAAGAATTTTTGGCTTTGCTGATCAAGCAAGGCTTTGAAAAATATTAAAGTTCAGCATCTTATTTTTTCCCTTCTCAGACACATAAAAGAGCGCTAA
Organism: Nostoc sp.; assembly: GCF_036917675.1. GTDB lineage: Bacteria > Cyanobacteriota > Cyanobacteriia > Cyanobacteriales > Nostocaceae > Nostoc. The sequence goes on from NZ_JBALCT010000001.1 coordinate 12,581, forward strand.
ACGGCTAAAACCTGGACTTTTTTAAAAGATGGGAATTGAGAGCTAGCAACGTATCCAGCTTTTCCTTTTAATCAGTGTTAGCGGTGGCAAATACAATTAGCCTAGGCATCGCTAACTTAAAATCCGAGAAGTTAGTATAGTACTTTGAATCTAAGCATTCATTTCTGATAAAGCACAAAAAGCCTTCAATGAAGTTAAATTTTGGTGAATATGAAGTTAAATTATTTATTGTGAATATGAACGTAAGTAACAGAGTTCTATACCCAGTTCTTTGGCCTATGCTTGAACAAGTTGCCACAACTGAAATTTGGCGTTATCCAGAATAAATATTATGGGTAGATTCAGTCCTAAACCAGCTACTATTTAACAGTAGCTGATAAATACTTTCCTTCTTACCTAAGTTCCTCTCAACAGTGGTAAGATTTCCAAAACTGCAATGCTTAAATCAGGAATGGCTTGTTTAGCAACTATGAGAGCAATTAATATCCTCGCATCTTTAAGTTGACACACCACAAATAGTATGATATTGGAAAGATATTTTGCTCTAGTAGTAGTCCACAAATATGCATTGGTGTCAACTTAGAGCCAGGACGAATAAAATAGAGCCTCCGGCACGCTGACACGAACGCGGCTACACAAACTTTCGTCCGCTCCTGAGTTCTAAATTATTCTTATAAATTAATCCTCTAAAATCTGGATTTCATCAAGTTGATTAATCACCACATCCGCACCTCGGACGTTATCTGACTTACTCACCCAAGTGATACCAATACAACCTGCGGCTTTAGCATCACGCGCCATTTGCATATCACCAACTGAATCACCCACCATCAATGTAGCGCCTGGTTCGACTCCCAAAGCTTGGCAAGCTTGCAAAAATAAAACTGGATCTGGTTTACTTGGACCATCATCTACTCCCATTTCCAACTGAATATAATCACTTAATTGGTGATTAGTTACAAACTTATGTACTTCTTGAGTTGTCGCAGCTGAGAGGATACCGAGTTTTAATCCACCTTCCCACAGAGATTTCAAAACTTCTAAGCTACCCACAAACAGTGATGAAGGAGTTTGTCCAATGTATTTCTCTGCTTCATCCAAAGCTTGACGGGCTATTTTTAAGGACTCAAACCAACCCTTACCAGTTTCGGCTATATATGCTGCTGCTGCCACTTCTGTTTCGCGGCGGCTTGCTACTGATATTAAACCTGCGGGATCTAGAAGATTGCCATTGACACCAAATGCCATTAATAGGGGTTCCCCAGTTCCAGGGATTTGAGCATCTATTAATCTTGCTGCCTTTTGTGCCAGCGATCGCAAATACGTTTCTGAATCTTCTAGAGTACCGTTTTTGTCAAATAAAATTGCCTGGATATTATCAAAAATGATATTTCTACATTTAATGGTTGCCACAATATTTTACCCAACTTATTTAGTTATACCGATTACCTGTGAGGTTGTATGGAACAAGGGGCAAAATCCCCAAGTTTCACCGAGCCTGATTTTGTGCCGTTTCACAAAGAATTAGTAGAACTCCTAACTGTTCCCAATTCTCCACATAAAAAAAGAGGGGTTTTGCCCTCTTTATACAATAATTTAATACTCTTACTTAAAGACAAGTAAAATTATAAATGTATTATTCTTCAATAGCTGCTGGAATTTCCTTTTCAGTTTCCGTTGCTGCTGGAATTTCTTCTTCAGTTTCCGTTGCTGCTGGAATTTCTTCTTCAGTTTCCGCAACTACTGGAATTTCTTCTTCAAGTTCAGCTGCTGGGGGAATTTCTTCTTCAAGTTCAGCTGCTGGGGGAATTTCTTCTTCAAGTTCAGCTGCTGGGGGAATTTCTTCTTCAAGTTCCGCTGCTGGGGGAATTTCTTCCTCTGCTAAAACTTCCACAGGTGCAGCCGGCGCAGCAGTAGCACCTTGCTGCTTGGCTAACAGTTGTTCACGATACTTAGCAGCCATTTCTTCTGCCTTATCGTAGACCAAATCCCGGTTTTTAATCATGTCGCCGGGTTCGGGTTCTAGCTGCTTGGTAGATAGGGAAATCCGACCCCTTTCTGCATCCAAGTCAATGATCATAACTTTCACTTCATCATTGACATTGAACACGCTGTGAGGCGTATCAATATGTTCGTGGGAAATCTCAGAAATGTGCAGTAGACCACTGACGCCGCCGATGTCGATGAAAGCACCGTAGGGCTTAATCCCACGAACAGTACCAATTACTACTTCGCCGACTTCTAGGCGGTTCATCTTGCGTTCAACCAGCGCCCGACGGTGAGATAGAACTAGGCGATTACGTTCTTCGTCCACCTCTAGGAATTTCAATGGTAAATCCTCGCCTACCAATTCTTCTTTAGGTTTGCGGGTACTGATGTGAGAACCTGGGATAAAGCCACGTAATCCCTCAATCCGTACTAATGCTCCGCCGCGATTGGTTGCAAATACGCCAGAACGTACAGTAGCATCTTCTGCTTGCAGCTGTCGCACACGCTCCCAAGCCCGCATATATTCAATACGGCGAATGGAAAGGGTTAATTGTCCATCTTCATTTTCATCGGTAAGGATGAAAAATTCCCGCGTTTCGTTTGACTGTAAGACTTCTTCCGGGCTATCTACCCGGTTAATAGACATTTCTTGTATAGGTATATATGCTGCGGTTTTAGCACCAATGTCAATCAGAGCGCCGCGCGGCTCTATACTGAATACTGTTCCTGGGACAACATCACCAGGGCTAAAATGATAATCGTATTTGTCAAGTAGAGCAGCGAAATCTTCGTGAGTGAATCCAATTTCTGTAGCGGTTAAATTCTGATTGACCATGCTAATTTGTTCCTGGTTCTAGTCTCCGTAAAGGTTGGGTGACAAGCGCGATGTCTTATGCAAGCGCTTTTATGGCAGCTTACACTTAACACCTTTTTCATCCTAGCGCAGAAAAGCTAGTATTAACACATATCTACTCCAAAGATGGAAAATTATATCACAATATTAAAATGATTAGTCATTTACTTAGTAGTTAGAAATAACAAAGGACAAATACAATAATATCCGTTGCTACCAAGGATAGTAGCAACGGATATTAACATTAAATCTGCTTAAAGGTCTGGTAATAGGATCTACTTATCTTTTGGTTTCTCAAAACGAGGAGGTTCGCGAAATGCGATCGCAAAAAAGATAGTACCTATACACAGTGTAAAAATCAAGATGTACGCAACGCTTTCCATATTACGATTTCCTGCCTATCGAGCCAGTAATTAAAGTTATGAGTACTGAGTGCTGAGTGCTGAGTCAGAGCCTTAACTCGGAACTCAGCACTCATAACTCAGTACTGAAATTAGAGAGCTTCCTTCCGGCGGGTTGACTTGTCACCCACTTTCTGGAACAGACCCCACTCAACTTGCTCTTCTAGGTCGGCATCAACACCAGCAAATACGTCTCGGTAGATTGTCCGAGCGCCATGCCAGAGATGACCAAAGAAGAACAGCAGAGCAAATACGGCATGTCCAAAGGTAAACCAACCTCTAGGACTGGTGCGGAATACACCATCAGAGTTCAAGGTTTCCCGGTCAAATTCAAAGATTTCACCGCCTTGAGCCTTACGAGCATATTTCTTGACATCAGCTGGCTCTGTAAAGGTCTTACCATTCAGATCGCCACCATAGAAGCTAACGGTGACACCAGTTTGCTCAAAGCTATACTTAGATTCTGCCCGACGGAAGGGAATGTCAGCGCGGACAACTCCATCTGCGTCGGTCAAAACCACTGGGAAGGTTTCAAAGAAGTTGGGGAGACGACGCACGGTCAATTCCCGTCCTTCAGAATCTTTGAATACGGCGTGACCTTGCCAAGACTGGGCAATGCCATCACCCTTGACCATTGGCCCTGTACGGAATAGACCGCCTTTAGCAGGACTATTGCCGACGTAATCGTAGAAAGCCAGCTTTTCTGGAATCTGCGACCAAGCTTCCGTTAGGCTTGTGCCTTGAGCAACGCTAGTTTGAACGCGACGATCAATTTCCTGACGGAAGTAGCTTTGATCCCATTGATAGCGGGTAGGTCCAAACAATTCAATGGGTGTGGCGGCGTTACCATACCACATAGTACCAGCAACAACGAAAGCAGCAAAGAAGACTGCTGCAATACTGCTAGAAAGTACTGTTTCAATATTCCCCATCCGTAGGGCTTTGTAGAGCCGTTCGGGGGGTCTGACTGTCAGGTGGAATAAACCTGCAATAATACCAACAACACCAGCAGCAATGTGGTGAGCCGCAATGCCACCAGGGTTATATGGGTTAAAACCATCTGGTCCCCATTCTGGTGCTACTGACTGCGCGGCACCAGTTATACCATAGGCGTCAGAAACCCATATCCCCGGTCCAAATAGTCCGGTGACGTGAAAAGCACCAAATCCAAAACAAAGTAGACCAGATAAGAACAGGTGAATGCCAAACATTTTTGGCAAGTCTAGGGCGGGTTCACCAGTGCGGGGATCTCTAAAGAGTTCCAAATCCCAGTAAACCCAGTGCCAAACTGCGGCTAGGAACAAAAGACCGGAAAGAACAATGTGAGCAGCAGCAACCCCTTCAAATGACCAGAAGCCAGGATCAGTTGATGGGCCACCAGTAACATTCCAGCCACCCCAAGATTGGGTGACGCCCAAACGTGACATGAAGGGTAGGACGAACATCCCTTGACGCCACATGGGATTCAGAACCGGATCACTAGGGTCAAAAACAGCTAGTTCGTAGAGTGCCATCGAACCAGCCCAGCCTGCTACTAAGGCTGTGTGCATCAGGTGTACAGAAATCAATCGACCTGGATCATTCAGAACGACTGTATGTACTCGATACCAGGGTAGTCCCATCGACTACGCTCCTCCTCGATGAATTAGTTTACAAAGCAATTTTCTTACTGAGATTCTGAGAGACGAAAGCCGACACTCAGAAAACTCCCTCTTGTTTTTTGTTATTGCCAGAGCCAGAGTCTTACCACAGCTTAGTCTTAGAAGTCAGACAGCGTGGGAGATGAGGCAATGCTTACTCGCTTCGGGAGGTTTACCTTGTAGGGTAGCCATCGCCAAGCAAAAATGAGAATGTTTTAAAAAGTGTAACTATTGATGGAATTGTTTGCAAGCGTGTAAATTGATGCGATCGCGTAGCATCTGAAAGTTTTTTCGCTACCAATCACTGTCGGGGATTAAATTTGCTTATATTTTCTTTACGAGGTGAGTAGGGAGTGGGGAGTAGGGAGTGGGGAGTAGGGAGTGGGGAGATGAGGGAGACTACTAAACCCGATGCCCAATGCCCAATGCCCAATGCCCAATGCCCAATGCCCAATGCCCAATGCCCAATGCCCAATGCCCAATGCCCAATGCCCAATGCCCAATGCCCCATGCCCAATGCCCTACTAAACCACCAACTGGATATTTTGCAATTGACACTTCGCCTCAGCCGTACCCAGGCGTTCAATTACCTGTTCAGCACTCATCAGACGCTTGAGTACTACTTGACCTATGGTTTTACTGGCAATTACTGGTGTTGTTGGCTTGACTTCCACGGTTAAAATGGCTTCTTCAACTCGATAAAGCCATAGCATTTCGTTTTGTTCGATTAAACAAATATTCATTCGCTGAATATCTGGTTGGCGTCGCCATGCAGTTATTTGCCATAGTCCATCAGATGCCCAGACTCTAGCAACTGTCCATCCCTCAGATAGAAAGAAATACTTCACGGTCTTAGTCTCACTATTAGACTTTCTATTTCCTATTTACCATATCTTACATATCTGATTTGTTAATGTATAACTAATGATATTTTAACTTAAGGCTATTTAAGTTATTACCCACGTTTTAATAGGAAAAATAATTACTTAGATCACTTGGAACGGTACAAAAAATCACAAGTTCATAATATCTAATTTGAGGTGACTAATTTTAGTCTTTTGCGAAGTTGACAATACATTTTTAGGTATACTATTTTAGCAAAGAAGCAACATAGTTTTAGGAATACTTTAGGTAATTATGAACAAACCTATAAACTCACCATTTAGATATCCCGGCGGCAAATTTTATGCTCGCAATTTAATTCTTAATCATATCCCCTCTCACACTTATTATATTGAACCTTTTGCTGGGGGCGGATCTATCTTCTTTGTAAAAGATAAAGTAAATAGTAATTGGCTCAATGATATTGATGAATTATTAATAAATACCTTATTAATAATTCGAGATAAACCCCAAGAGTTAATAAATTTTTTAGAAGGTGAATCTGCTACTAAAGAAAGGCATCCATATTATAAAAATGAATTTATACCACAAAATAAATTAGAACAAGCTGGTAGATGATTTTACCTCAACATAACCTCCTACTCTGGTATCATGAAACATCAGAACTGTTATTGGGGATATGGTGAAAAATACAGTATGCGTCCAGAGAATTGGCCTAGAAATATACGTCGAACTTCTGAGAAACTTCAAAACGTTAAAATTACTAATCTCGACTTTGAAGAAGTGATCGAATCTGTACCTGATGGATCTTTTTTATTTATTGACCCTCCTTATTTCAATGCAGATCAAGATAAATTTTATGCTCATTCATTTTCTAAAGATGAGCATTTCAGGCTATGCCGAATATTAAACAGACATAAGCAAAGAATAAAATTTCTTATAACTTATGATAATAGCGACGCAATTAGATAACTATATGACTGGGCATTGGAAATACACGACAAAGAATGGAATTATACAATTAATAGAACCGATGATCAAAAAAATGGAAAAAGAAAACAAGATAACTTTAAAGGCGAACAATATAAGGGAAAAGAAATTTTTATATTAAACTACTGTTTTCTTGACTCTACGTATCAAAACTGGGAACAATTAATTTCAAGTATCTAATGATTTTATAGAAGTAAGTATTTTTATTTAATAATCTCAAATATATCTATTTGTTAGAGCAAAACTCTGTATCAAAAGTGGGTAAATTAGTAATTAATTGTAATAAGTGCTATAAAACTAGCGAAGATATAGTATAATCACTGACCGAGAATTACATAAAATTTAACTGTATGACCTGGTTTTCCTTGTCCGTGAAACGGTTGGGTCGGATTACACAATTCCTATCTTTGTTCTGTCTATGTTTATTATTAGTTGTTAGTTGCGCTCCTCGTCCTCAGCCTTCTACGCCACCATCCGGTTCTGTAAATAGCCCTACAGGTGATGGTCGTATTACTATAGGTACAACAGCAAAGCCAAGAACACTTGATCCGGCTGATGCTTATGAGTTAGCATCTTTAGGTTTGGTGTTTAATATGAGCGATCGCCTCTACACCTACGAATTAGGAAGCACAAAAATTAAGCCCCAGCTAGCTACAGCATTACCCAAAGTCAGTCAAGATGGCTTAACTTATACCATTCCCTTACGTCAGAGAGTGATTTTTCACGATGGGACTCCCTTCAACGCCCAAGCAATGGCATTTACCATCCAGCGATTTATTGAAAATAAAGGAAAACCCTCATTCTTGCTAGCAGATGTAGATTCGGTAAAAACTACAGGCGAGTATGAGTTAACCATTAAGCTGAAAAAGCCTTTTGCAGCGTTTCCTTCACTACTGGCGTTTCCTGGGGTGTGTGCAGTTTCGCCAAAAGCTTACGAAGTAGGTATTGGTAAATTTAAGCCGAATATTTTTGTGGGAACTGGCCCTTACAAATTAGCGCAGTATGGCACTGATTCACTGCGATTTGATGCGTTTGATAAGTATTGGGGAGAAAAACCAGCAAACAAGGGTGTTAACGTCCAAATTCAAACAAGTCCGGTTAATTTGTTTAATGCTTTCCGTACAGGTGCAGTCGATGTAGCTTATCTATCGCTGCAACCAGATCAAACTCGCAGCTTGGAAGAAGGTGCTAAAAAAGGGGATTGGCAAGCGATCGCAGCTGAAGGTAGTGTAGTAAGTTATCTGGTATTAAATCGGAATCAAAAGCCTTTAGATAAATTAGAGGTAAGACAAGCGATCGCCTCAATAATTGATCGTCCACTTTTAAACGAGCGAGTATTACTTGGTCAAGCAAATCCGCTTTATAGCATGATTCCCACGACGTTTAAAGTTTCTGTGCCATTATTCAAAGATAAATATGGTGATGCTAACTTTGATCAAGCTAAAAAGTTGTTAACTACTGCTGGTTTCTCCAAAGAAAATCCTGCAAAAGTGCAAGTTTGGTATCCTTCTAGTTCGCCTACTCGTAGTTTGGCAGCACAGACACTCAAATCTCTTGTTGATACCAAAATGGATGGAATCCTGCAATTTGAAGTCACCCCCGCCGAAGGACCAACCTTCTTTAAAGACATTTCCAAAGGTTTATATCCAGCAGCTTTACTTGATTGGTATCCAGACTTTTTAGATCCGGATAATTACGTCCAGCCGTTTTTATCTTGTGACAAAGGTTCACTTGCTAAGGGATGTGAAGATGGAGGCAGTCAAACTCAGGGTTCGTTTTACTATAACGAAGCTATAAATAAACTGATTGATCAGCAGCGCAAAGAGCTAAATCCCGAAGCGCGTCAGAAAATTTTTACAGAAATTCAAACCCAAGTAACTACTGATGTACCTTACGTTCCCTTATGGCAAAACAAAGACTATGTATTTGCCCAAAAAGGTGTTAGTAGCGTACAACTTAACCCCACCCAAATTCTGGTTTACCAGTCAATTAAAAAGTAGTTATTTAGCCTTTTCAAGGTGGATAAAAATTTTGGAAAAGAAATTTCCTCTTTAACCTCTTAACTCTGTGTTCTCTGCGCCTCTGTGGTTCAATTAATTACTTTTTAACCGCAGAGACGCAGAGAGCGCAGAGAGAAATAAAGAGATTTTAACAGTCACCTTGAAAGGACTATGATCAATATTTTTACTTTTGACTCTTGGCTCCTAAGTAAATATGCTTCGTATGTAATTTATATCCAGTCAACAGACAAGATACTTTCAAAAATTTAATTTTGAATTTTGAATTGCTTATGTCTCGTTCTAAAGCTTTACAGTATTACATTGTTTCTCGGTTGCTTCTCGCACCACTTCAGCTATTAACGATCATCACTATTGTATTTCTCTTACTAAGAGCAACACCAGGAGATCCAGCAGATGCAATTCTCGGCGGACGTGCGCCAGAAGCTGCTAAAGAAGAATTGCGAAAACAACTAGGTTTAAACCTTCCTCTGTGGTTACAGTACCTCAATTATTTGGGAAGCATACTGCGCTTTGACTTGGGAACATCTTTAATGAGTCGGGGAGAGAATGTTTGGGACATAATTGGGCAATATTTCCCGGCGACGGTGGAATTAGCAGTATGTAGTATGGCGGTTGCACTCATCGTTGGGATTGCGGTTGGGACTCTTTCGGCTTCCCGTCCTGGGACATATTTTGATGTCGGTGGGCGCTTATTTGGGATCATCACCTACGCACTCCCCATGTTTTGGGCGGGAATGCTTTTGCAGTTGATTTTCTCAGTGCAATTGGGTTGGTTTCCCAATTCCAACCGCTTTCCGCCCAATCTTCCGGCTCCCACTACTGTGACTGGATTGTATACAATTGACAGCTTACTCGGTGGAAACTTCACACAGTTTTTCACATCTTTGCACCATCTTGCTCTACCGAGTCTCACACTAGGAATTTTGCTGAGTGGGATTTTTGAGCGAATTGTGCGAGTGAATTTAAAGCAAACCTTGCAAGCAGATTATGTAGAAGCCGCTAGAGCCAGAGGTATTGGTGAAAATAAGATTTTAGTCTCCCATGCCTTGAAAAATGCGCTAATTCCAGTGATTACAGTGTTGGGATTAACCTTTGCGTCTCTGTTGGGTGGCGCGATTTTGACAGAGGTGACATTTTCTTGGCCTGGGTTAGCTAATCGACTGTATCAAGCGATCGCCGATCGCGATTATCCCACAGTTCAGGGAGTGTTGGTATTTTTTGGTGCGATCGTTGTGAGTGCCAGCATTTTAATTGATATTTTAAATGCTTATGTAGATCCGCGAATTCGCTACTAGCAAAAAGTTCTTAATTATTTCTAACTTTCTTATGGGTTGGGCGCTCATGTTGCCATTGGTGTCAAGTTAAGGCATTAGCCCAGATGTCAAGAGAGTGAGCAGCCGTTCATCGGTGACGTTGACGGACGGCTTTAACTAAGCCCATCCAAGGATAATGTTCCACAAGCCAAGGAATAAGTTGTAACTTAGGGTTAAGTAAAAGTGGGCGGTGAAAAAAATATCAGATACGAAACACCATTTCTACGGAAATGCGTTCAATAGGCTGTCGTAGAGCGATGCCTACGGCGGTAAAGTAGGCTACATCAGCACACAAGTCATTCAGAACAGCGTAGAAAATCCAAGTAGCGTATATTTACATTTGTACACCGTTTGTGCCACCAACCCAAAGATCGGACAAGCCCAACAATCGCTTAGTCAATAAAAATGCCTCCTCAATGGGCCAAGGTCGTCAGTATAAATCACAAATTTCTTGTGCTGAAAGTTCTTGTGGGTCAAGAAGATTAGTCAAATGTCTTTGAGACAACGCAAGTTTACTGACTTTCGTTGCTTCCACCCAGATTAATCCTTCTATTTCTAGCGATCGCAATACATCCGTGAGATGTTGTACTTGTCGATACACTAGACTCAACACTATTGCTGCCATGACTGGTAAGGTCAGTACTCGTGAACGCAAGCTCTGTTCTTTGTCTTTTACCCCTTTGAGGTTAGTAAATATACCTAAGCTGATTAGTTCAAACAGGCGTGATTCTATCTCTTTACTGCCTGGAGCCGGTACGCTGACTCGATGGCGAAAATCTGGATTACCTTGTTTTTTCCGTGGTTTACTCATGGCTTTTTCAACACCCTTGTGTTGACTTTTAGCATTGATTTGTCCACTCTTGACAGCCATCCATTTTTCTTAACTTGACACCAATGGCAAGATGCCCACCCTACAAGAGTTATTTTTAATTGAATTATGCAAGTTAAATAGGTAGGCGTAATTAAATATAAGATCAAACCTCACCCTCAATCCCTCTGGGATGCTTTGGAGAGGGAAGCCGGAGGCAGGGTGAGGTTTTATATTTAATTTGACCCACTTACTTAAATGTTTTTTAGCTTATAAAGCTTTTTATTCGGTTTTATTTGGTTTTTTGATATCTGTGGGAGGTTGTAGTTTCTTCTTCTTTGCTGCTTTAGCCTGGGTTTGATTAAATGCTTGGTTGGAATTTTGTTCTTGAGTAGACATAATACTAAACTAAATTTTGAACTTCTCCTACAATTTAATCTACATTACGGGTATTGTCGATTACAGAAACATATCGCCGAAAATTTCAGTTGAAACAAAAAAAGTTTGGTAGATAATGTTACCTCTGTAGAAAGCTTCACTTTTAACAGAATAAATACAAATCTTAATATATGAGTCAGCGATCGCTAGGTAGATTTACAGAATTGGTACTAACGTCCTCATCTACTCTACAGTTCTGTACTCTTGAAATCGGAGTAGTAGCCATTAATATACTGGAATCTCAATGAGAAATTCTGTTCCTTCACCAAGCACAGAATTGCAACTCAACCGCCCATTGTGGGTTTCCTCGACAATTTGACGAGCGATCGCTAATCCTAATCCCGTTCCTTTCCCCACCTCTTTAGTTGTAAACAGGTGGTTAAAGATCCGCGATCTAATCTCCTCTGGCATTCCCTGACCGTTATCTCTAATGCAAATTGTTACTGCGCGTTGGTCACTGGATACTTTGGTGTGAATCAGTATTTGCTGATGATCGCCTTTCACTTGGGCAAAAGAACGCCCCTGAATGGATGTATCTAAGGCATCAATTGCATTAGCGAGGATGTTCATAAATACTTGATTTAGCTGTCCTAAAAAGCACTCGACAGGCGGTAATTTTCCATATTCGGTGATGACTTCGATCGCTGGACGTTTTTCGTCAGCTTTGAGGCGATACTTCAAAATCAACAGGGTACTCTCAATCCCTTCATGGAGGTTACAAGCAACTTTTTCGGTTGTATCGGCTCTGGAAAAGGTGCGGAGACTGTTACTAATGTCTTCAATGCGATCGCTTGCCATCTTCATCGAACTTACTAGCTTTGGTAAGTCTTCAGTTAAGAATTCTAAATCAATTTTTTCGCCATGCTTAATGACTGCGATCGCAGGAGTGGGATAATGTTGTTGGTAGCATTGGATATGAGCGAGTAAGTCTTCAGTATACTCTTCGGCATTGTCGATGCTGCCTTTCAAAAATCCGATGGGATTATTAATTTCATGTGCCACACCTGCAACCAAATTGCCCAAGGTTGCCATTTTTTCATTTTGCACCATTTGTAGTTGGGCTTGCTCAAGTTCTTGCAGCGATCGCTCTAACTGTTGTCCATAATTTTGAGATTCTTGATAAAGACGGGCATTTTCTAGAGAGATGGCGGCTTGGGTGCATAGCAGTTGGATAACTTCAATGCGATCGCGAGTAAATGCACCAATTGTCAGCGCATTTTCTAGATATAGCAGCCCGATGAGTTTACCCTGATTTAACATCGGCGTACACAACACACTCTTAGGTTGTTGCTGCATGAAATATGGATCGGCGATAAAATCAGTTTGTGCTGTTAGATCATCGAACACAACAGTTTTTAAGCTGCGTTTGACAGAGTTTACCAGTGTAATCGCAATGCCTTCGCTGGTTGACAATGGTACAGATACCAGGGTGACTCCTTCATTAATAGTGGCTACAGCTTTAACCACTAAGTTCCCCTGTTGCAGTACAAGCAAGGCAGCTTTTTGTGCCCCAGCATTTTCCATCACCACTTGCAAAAGCGTAGTGAGTAATTGCTCTAATTGAATTTCACTGGAGAGAGCTTGGGAGACTTTAAAGATGGTGGCCAAATCGAGGGCTTCATAAACATTGCTGCTAGAAAGGTTTGTGTGGATGGTTTGATTTGGAAATGATAATCTATCGACGCTTGAACTCAGTTTAAAGCGATTAAGTTGCTGTTGTAAGATGGGAGCCAAGAGTTGAGGATAGCGTTTTTCTAAGTCCTGGATTTTAGCTTTAGCACCCCAACGGGCATAGCAATAATAAGCTTCTTGCATGTAAACTTGAGCGATTTTTTCTTTGCCCCAGTCGAGGTAGAACTTGGCAGCTAGTTCATTGCTCAAGGCTTCTTCTTGGATGTATTCGTTTTCTTTAGCCAGAGAAATGGCGCAATCGTACAATTCCATTGCTTTGTTTTTTTGCAGCAAAATCCGATGCCGTTCTGCTTCGACTAAATAAAATTTGTGTTGATAATTCATTGGGGCATGATGCGCCCATTTTTTTAGCTTTTTCTGATGGGATATTACTTTTTTAAGAATCTGTTTTTGCTCTGTAGCCGTTGCTGTTGGATAGAGAATCAGTTGGGTTAGCGCCTGATAAAAATAAACTATTGGTACAACTGACGTCGATGTTACCCCATCTAAATAGGTTATTGCATTAATTGCTGCCTCAGCTGCTCCGGTATAATTTTCAAACAGGTAGCAAAGTATCAGTTCATTAGCATAGCTAAAGCACAATCCAGTGCGATCGCCTGCTTGCTCTTGTAATGGGCGAATAGTTTGTGCATCATAAACTGCACCTGATAAGTAACTGGGATTAGTAGATCCCAACAAATTCAAGATAGCTTGACGAAATGAATTAATATACGTATGAGGTTTTTCTTGTCTAAAGTGGGTGTAGACTTCAGCATAGTCACCCATCTGTTTTTCTAACTGAGCCAATTCCTGCCCCATAAAGTATTCATGAAAACTCCGGCCATAGCTAGCCCAAGCAGCATATTCAATATCTCCTGTTTCTAACCCCACTTGATAGGCTTCGGCTAATGGTGCAATTGAGTCTTTAATGGCTTGATGCCAGTGATTAATAAATGCTTCAACAATAAAGAAGGTTCTAGCTTTTAATTCCTTGCTATGGAATTTTTCGAGAACTTGTAATGCTAATTGACCAAATTCATAACCAGTCTCAATATTTCCCAAAATGCCACACTCAATCAATCCATACCAGGCATAGCCAAATGCAGATGCTCCCGCATTGCCGTACTGCATCGATAGATTGACTTCGCTCAAGATTATTTGTGGCAGTAAATCTGGACGACCAATATAAGCCGTTGAATTCGTACTAGCCAGAATTCGGATTGCTGCCAGCTGTTTGCCCCCCATCATGTCAGGTAAATCAATCAAACTTAAAGGAGATTTACCTAAAAGTCGTAATTTTGTTTGGGCTAAACTGAGGAATGTTTGCGTTTTATTTGCTTGATGAGATAGTTTTACACCTAAGAGATTTAGCAGTGCGATCGCAGTCCGAATCGAATCATCAAATCGACTCTGAGCTAAATAAGATTGGATTTGAATTTCAATCGATTTCACCTGATCTAGTAAGACGTTAGCATGGTGCTGCACTTGCCTAACAAACTCTTCTACCTGGTCAAATTGACCTATAAAATATGCTGCCGAAGCAGCTTCTTCATACAAGGCTAATGTGAGTGAATATTGTTGTTGCCAGCTATCTGTTGTCAATAGCTGAATCCCGCAACTAATATATTCCATTGTATTACTATAAGCAGTGGATTGTTTGGCTTTTTGCCCAGCTAGCAAATTTAACTGTGCTAATTGATTTCGGTCAGACTGGTCAGTGATTAGATTTACACCAATATTCAACTGATTAACAATCTCAAAAATTCTCTCTCCCTGCTTTTTAATCGGTATTTTGCTTAATAATAGTTGTCCAATTTGCAGATGGATGGATTGCTTTTTTGACTCTGGGATTAACGCATAAGCCGCTTGTTGAACGCGATCGTGTAAAAATTTATAGTTTACAGTTAGCGAACTTTGTACTAAATCCTGTGTTTCCCGCCCGACATAGAATTTGTAAACTTCACTTTGTGGCAGGATTAATCCCTCTTGTAATGCTTTCCAGAGGTATATTGCTGTTTCGGTTTCGGAGTTTTCTGAAACAATTGCCAATGTTGCCAAATCAAATTGATTACCAATACAAGCCGCTAATTTCAAAACATCCTGCGTTAGTTCTGGCAATTTTCGCAATCGTAACACCATAAAAGCAACGACATCATCTGTCAGGGCTAACACCTTCAACTGGGCAATATCACACTGCCAACTTTCGCTATCTAAATCAAATTTAATTAGTTGATCTTGATGCAGTGCTTTGAAAAAATGCGTACTGAAAAATGGATTACCCTTGGTTTTCTGATAAACCAATTGTGTGAGCTTTTCTGTAGTTTCTAGTGAACAACTTAGGGTATCAGCAACTAGTTGATTTAAACTGGGTTCACTCAGGGGAGCTAATGTAATTTTGTTAATGGTAGCATTGGCTTTGGCAATTTCATCTAATGTCAACATCAATGGATGAGCAGCAGAAACTTCATTATCCCGGTAAGCTCCAATTAAAAATAAAGCTCCACTTCCTGACTCGTTCATCAGCAACTGGATCAATTTGAGTGATGTAGAATCGGACCACTGCAAATCATCAAGGAAAATTACTAATGGATGTTCTTTTGTGGTGAATACCTGAATGAACTTTTGAAAGAGTAAATTAAACCGATTCTGTGCTGCACTGGGTGAAAGTTCGGTTGCAGGTGGTTGTTGACCAATAATTTGTTCTAGTTCGGGAATTACCTCAAGAATGACTTGCCCCTGATCGCCCAGCACTTGTAAAATTTTATTTTTACAAGTTGACAATTGGACATCACTTTCACTCAGCAATTGCCCCATTAAATCTCGAAACGCTTGCACAAAAGCAAAGAAGGGAATATTACGATTAAATTGGTCAAATTTGCCTTTGATGAAGTAGCCCCTTTGCCGGACAATGGGTTTATGAACCTCGTTCACTAAAGCAGTTTTACCAATCCCAGAAAAACCAGCCACTAGCATTAGTTCCGTCTGATTATTGGTAACGCGATCAAATGCTTTTAGCAGAGTTTCAACTTCATACTCACGACCATAGAGTTTTTCTGGGATAATAAAGCGATCGCACACATCCCGTTGAGCAATTGGGAAATTCTCAATTTTCCCTGTTTCCTTGAGTTGGTCTAAACAAATTTCTAAATCATATTTTAGCCCGAATGCACTCTGATAGCGGTCTTCGGCATTTTTCGCCATCAATTTGCTAATAATAGATGAGAGTACAGGCGGAATTTGGCGATTAATCTCATCTACTAAAGGCGGAAGTTTGGCAATATGACAATGTACCAATTCCATTGGATCGTGCGATTTAAATGGTAATTGCCCTGTTAGTAATTCGTAAAAAGTTACACCCAAAGAATAAAAATCAGTCCGGTAGTCAATTCCGCGATTCATCCGTCCAGTTTGCTCTGGAGATAAATAGCCGAGTGTCCCTTCTAGTACATTAGGACTCATCAAGATTTGAGTTTCTCGTGGCAGCAGAGATGCAATACTAAAGTCAATTAACTTAACTTCTTTTGTTTCTGGATTAATTAAAATATTGGCGGGTTTAATATCTTTGTGAATGATCCGATTACGAATTAGAATATCTAATGTATTGCACAGAGCGATCGCTATTTGTAAAAACTCAATCAGAGTTTGTGGTGTTCCCCCCATCCCCCCATTCTTTCCTCTCCCTTCCCAGTGGTTGAGAGAAATTCCCCCAAAGTCTTCCATCACTAACGCATAGCCATTCTGATACGGTTCCAGGCTGTAGGTTTGGATGATTCCAGGTAGATTTAGATTTTTGGCGATGGTAAACTGGTTGCGAAACTGTACTAATTCACTGAAGCTGGGATAAGCAGTTTTCATCAGCTTAATCACCACAGATTTTTGGTCAGTCTCTCGATTAGCGCGATAAACTAAGGTTCGAGAACCGTTGTATAGTTCTTTGCTAACATGATACCCGTGAATGCTGACCATACGGCTTAATTTTTGAGACTTTACTATCTAGGGTTCCCAAAAACAGCGCCGGATTTACAGCTATAGATTAAGGCATTGCACCCAGATGTGAACAATGGTTTACAAGTGTTGTCATTATGTGGTTAGTTAGGGGTTATCGGGATTTGAAATCTCGCTTCTCAGTTTTACTCTGGATTGTTAGTGATACCAACTAGCTCCGTCATCTCGGCATTGATTCAGGTTGATGAACTGGTATCTCAATTATAAATTTGGTACCCTCTCCTAGTGTGGAATCACACCACATCTTGCCATGATGTTGTTCTATGACTATTTTGTAGCTGATGGATAAGCCCAAGCCAGTGCCTTTACCGATGGGTTTGGTGGTGAAAAAAGGATCAAAAATGCGCGATCGCACTTTTTCAGGTATCCCCGAACCATTATCAGCGATCGCAATCTGCACCCGATTATCAGCCGTAACTTGAGTTGAAATCCAAATTTTACCGGGTTGTGTTTGTTGAGCAGATTCCTCCAGTGCATCGATCGCATTCGCCAGTAAGTTCATAAATGCCTGATTGAGTTGTCCGGGATAGCACTCAACCAAAGGCAATTGACTGTAATTTTTAACTACTTCAATTGCCAAAGACTCTGGTATTGCCTTGAGGCGATGTTGCAAAATCAGCAGCGTATTGTCAATCCCCTCATGAAGATCAACAGCTTTGAATTCGGATTCATCCAGGCGGGAGAAGTTACGGAGAGATAAAACAATTTCCCGAATCCGCTGAGTGCCAACTTTCATTGATTGCAGTATCTTGGGCAGGTCTTCATTCAGAAAGTCGAGATCCACGTCATCCAAAGTTGCCTGGAGTGTTTGGGGCGGATTCGGGTAGTGCGCCTGATAAACCTGAACCAATTTCAGTAAGTCTTGACTGTAGCTATCAATATAAGTAATGTTGCCATGAATAAAATTGACAGGGTTGTTGATTTCGTGAGCAACTCCAGCGACCAATTGCCCCAGACTCGACATCTTTTCAGTTTGAACGAGTTGCTGTTGAGTGCTGTGAAGCTGAGTTAAAGCTTGCTGAAGTTCTGTTGAACGTTGTTCTTTTTCAGTGAGCAGTGTTTTCACGCGTTTGATCAAATGGTTAAATGCAGTCGCTAAAATACCGATTTCATCCTTGGTCGTGACGGGGGCTTGCAGGTCAAAGTTAGACTCTTCGGTGACTTGCCGTGCCACCGATGTCAAGGATTGCAGTGGTTTGGCAATGCTGCTCGAAATTGTAAATCCGATGATCAATGCGAAAATAACACAGCCTAAACTGGTGATAGCGATCACAATCATTGTCGGTCTGGCTTGGGCGATCGCATCGTCATACAGCGATGACCACTCTAAAACCACGGCACCAGTTACCTGTTTTTGATTGTTTGTCAGGGGAACGACAATTGATTTAATCCCTTGGGGATAATCAACGCTCTTTTCCATAAAAGTTCTGAGGTTATTATCCTGCATCGTTTTCTGGATTTCATTGCCCTTGTCCTCATCAAAAATCGTGCCGACATTTTCAGGAACGGTATCCGCCAAAATTAGCTTCTGCCGATTGACCACCACAATGTCGCGCTTTTGCAGATTATGTAGCAAATTGACCAAGTCTTGCAGTTCGGCGGAACGTTGAACAGAAATGGATTCGTAATCATCAGAGATATGGTGGATCGAAACAGCAAGTACTTGGGCAACGTGTTGAGCTTCGGCGATCGCCAGAGTTTCAGCAATTTTCTGGTTTTGGGCGATCGCAACTGCACCAACAAGACTCGTTAATAAAGAAATACCAACAAAGCTTCCAAGCAGTTTGTGAGAAATTTTCATCGTCATACATCAGCCATAACCATGTCAACCTCAAGTTAGTGTTCCCAGATATTTGAACCACAAACTTTGGAAAACTGGATGATCTTGGTAAAACTGGTAAAATTTCTGGACTGTAGGTTTTTAATTTGGCGTTCGCGTAGCGTGTCCTTTAGGACAAGGTATGGCAGATATGGCGGGTTAAGCCCAAGGTAAGGGATCTTATATCATGTCCGGGTAATTAGTTGTGATTCCCATAGTCATTGCACCCCACCCCCAGCCCCTAAGAGCTCTTCGGGAGGGGAGACAAAGTGTAGCTTTGGCGGGGTGGCGTTCGGTTCTTCGGGTTTAATAAGTAATCAAGCGGACATGATATAAGATGCAGACAAAATAAGTCTCATTGCCCTTTTGCTTTATTGATATAGGAATCCGATTTGATTTTTGAAAAAAGTCAAGGGTTAATATTTGCGAGATAATTTTGCTGGTTTTGTGGGATACCCAATACAGGTTTTCTCAATAAAAATAATCTCAAGCAAAGGTAGAAAAACCTAAATTCGGTGGAATATCCTGAATCCGCCCAGGCCCGATCGCTCGTAATGCTTCTTTGAGTAAAATATCCCCAGTATACAAGGCACGTCCCACAATCACACCAGTCACGCCTTGAGGTTCTAATGCCAACAAACTCAACAAGTCGGTGACAGAACTTACCCCGCCAGAGGCAATTATCGGGATGGAAATAGCTGCTGCAAGTTCTCGCAAAGCTTCCATATTGGGGCCTGTAAGTGTCCCATCACGCTGGATATCTGTGTAAATTATGGCGGCTGCGCCCAATTCTTGCATCTGTACAGCCAGTTGGGTTGCTAAAACTTCTGAGGTTTCTAACCAACCGCGAGTTGCTACAAGCCCGTTACGGGCATCAATACCGATAATAATCTGTTCGGGAAATTCTTCACACAGTTCTTGTACTAGCTGGGGTTGTTCGACGGCGATGGTGCCGAGAATTGCCCACTGTACGCCTAAATTAAATACTTGTTGGACGCTGGTGCGATCGCGCAATCCTCCACCAATTTCAATCGGCACTGACACTGCATGTGCGATCGCTTCAATTGCCCCCAGATTTACTACTTTACCTGCTTTAGCGCCATCTAAATCAACTATATGCAATCTCGTAGCACCTTGGTCTACCCACTGTTTGGCAACATCAGCCGGATTTTCGCTAAAAACTTGCGAGCGATCGTAGTCTCCTTGATACAGTCGTACACAGTGACCTTCTAGTAAATCAATCGCTGGAATTACGTCCATTTACCTTTTCCTCATAACTCAATGAAATTAAAACGTTAGCTATAGCTGAATTTACTATTTTTATATTAGACCTCTTGTAAAAGTCCCTAACACCCCATCCCCAACCCCTCTCGAAGAGCGGGGAGGGGAGACAAAGCGTAGCTTTGGCGGGGTGGGGTTCAAATTTATTGATTTATGCAAGAGGTCTATTTTTCATTTGTTATTTTCAATTGCCTTACAGCTTGCCCAAAACCCAGCACAAGCAAGATGTTAGAAAGCGTCAAAAATACTTCTGCACCACCGTGCAACCAATCCACATCTGCCAAAGACTTGCCATAATGCAATACAGCATAAATCCCCGCCGGGATGGTGACGGCAACAAAGACGAGAGTCCCATAAAATCCATACAGCGCTAAACGCGGCATTTGCGGACTGCGGCTGATAAACCACAAGAAACCCAAATATGGAAACAGTGAAAGTGCAAACAGGGTTTCTTTAGAAATCATTGCTCTAATTTGATAGGTTTTGGTTCAACTGTGTTAGGAGATTTGGTAGAACGCCAAATCAAAAACGCTGCTGCCCAAAGTGTAAAATTACCAACTAAGGTCATGGTAGCTTGAAGTGTTACCAGCCATTCCAGAGATTCGGCGTTGTCGAAATAATGCCAAGTACAAGCACACATGGCGCTGACTAAAGCTGGTAACATGGCCAGGGATAATCCCCACCAATTGCGGTTATTAGTGAGTTCGCCGTAAGTCCAGATTAACCAAATGGCGACAATCCACTCAATAACGCTAGAAATATGAATAATCCAGGTGGGAATCGATAGGACGTGCATAGATTGGGGAGTGGGGAGTGGGGAGTGGGGAGAGACGCGATTAATCGCGTCTGTACAAGAGTAGTTTTTATCTTCTTCTGTTACGAAGTTTGAAAATAGAATTTGTGAATTAGTGTGCTATCTGTATCAATGACAGATATTCTGTATAAAAAAAGTTGTTAATCTAAAATCCAAAATCTAAAATCCAAAATGGTCAAGATACGGGCATTATTGTCTGGATATTACGGTAAAGGTAACGGTGGTGACGAGGCTTTGTTGGCAACGCTTTTGCAAATGTTACCATCTCATGTAACGCCTATAGTACTTTCTGGTAATCCAGAGTCAACGCGCGATCGCTACAATGTAGAAACTTGCGATCGCATGGCTCCCTTACCTGTACTGCAAGCTTTACGTTCTTGTGATGCTTTGATTTGGGGCGGCGGGAGTCTCATTCAAGATGTTACCAGTACTATCAGCCCATTTTATTATGGGGGACTGATGGCATTGGCGCAGAAAATGGGTTTAAAAACCATTGCTTGGGCGCAGGGCATTGGCCCCTTACTGCGTCCGCAAACTCGCTGGATGGCACGGCAAACCTTTGGTAATTGTACCAAAATTAGTGTCCGCGATCGCGCCAGTGGTGCTTTATTATCTGATTGGCAAATTCCTTGTATTATAGCTCCTGACCCAGTTTGGGCGTTGGAATCTAAACCAGTACCAGGACTTTGGGATTTACCTGCGCCGAGAGTTGCGGTAACATTGCGATCGCATCCCCAACTTACAGAAACACGTCTAGCAAACTTAACCCGTGCTATAGTTGACTTTCAAAAAGCTACGCAAGCATTTATTTTACTACTGCCGTTTCAAAAAGGCGAAGATTTAAGTATTGCCGAAGCTATTCAACCACATCTTAAAGATGTCAGCAAGATTTTATCTCTAGAAGATCCGCAACTTTTGAAAGGTGTGTTTCGCGGTGTCGAGATGGCAATTGGGATGCGTCTGCACAGTTTGATTATGGCTGCATCTGTTGGTTGTCGCTGCTTTGCTCTTAGTTATGACCCCAAAATAAATCGTCTCATGGAAGACTTGGAAATGCCTGGATGGGATTTGGCGAGTTTACCAGATGACCCCAATTTAATTAGTCTGACTTGGATGGAGCATTACGCCAATGGTGATCCTCTATCATCAGAGAAAATCCAATCTTTGGTGGATGGAGCTTTAATGCACCGCGAGTTATTGAGTCAAGCTTTTTGTAATAATTAAGACAAAAATCCCAATAAATAACATACAATTTATGTCCCTGGCTTACCTCACCCTCAATCCCTCTCCTTATAAAGGAGAGGGAAGCTAAAGACAGGATGAAGTTTTGCATTTTATTTAATCCACGTTCCTTCCCCACAAGGGAATCGGGGTTTCAAAGCCTCTCCCGCAACCGGGGCTACGGTGTACACACAAGTCTTAAAATTACCCAAAACAAAAACCTCAAAGAGTCCTACTTTAATCCCTCTCCTTAGTAAGGAGAGGGACAGGTTTTGCATAGCATAAACCAGGGTGAGGTTTTCTTGAGCTACGACTTTTCAAACAGCTTCTGATGGCGGTAAGAGACTAACGTTAAAAATTTTGTAAATTGATCATAAAAATACTTAAGTATCGTTTATAACGACTGCTTCCGCGATATTATTTACGATATACAGAAATAATTCTTGAGATCATTATAATGATAAGTTTTGGCTTTTGGAACCTAATTATAGTAATTATAGTTGCTTTAGTTCTCAAAAATAATTGGCGATTAGATGATGAGAAAGCAGCCTGGAAAAATTCTTTATTCTTAAAATCTTCTGTAATCCAACAGTTTATCCAATTTTTTCGTCAACCAATTGTTAACTTTCTCCTCCAAGCAGGTGTTGTATTAGTCGTTACAAGATTTCTCTGTTATACAGGTTGGCTAGTTTATTTCCTAAATCAACCAAATCCACCCTTATGGGATTTTCAGTGGTATTATGTGGCGAGTAAATTGGCTCATCAGCATTTGAGTCCATTTAATGTCGAGATATTTAATCAAAATTTCTGTACCCTAACTAAGATATGTGGCTTGATTCCACCGTTTGTCTATCCACCTAATATTATTCCTCTCATCTGGTTTCTCGGTTATTTTTCGATTAATACTGCATTTACAATCTGGGTTGCAATGCATATATTAGCAATCGGTTTGGCATTATGGGGAGCGAATATCCTGCTGGAGTCGAAGTCACTAGCTCTAAGAACTATTTGTACAATCTCGGTTGCCTTGATTTATGGCTTAGTTCGCGATCTTCATGTTGGTAATGTTGCCATTTTTGTTGCAGTTCTGATCTTATGGATGTTTATCTTCGCTAGAAAACATCAGGATATTGCAGCAGGAATTTGCTTGGGGCTTGCGCTTTGTAAACCAACATTAGCTGCATTATTCGTTCTGTATTTTCTACTGAAAAGACGGTTTTCTCTAGTTTTTATATCTGTTGTCACAGTTACTTCTCTAATATTTTTAGGTCTAGCCTTGACAGGCAATTCTTTGACACAATTCCTGTCGGATGCAGCTCGGGGATTTTCACTCTGGCTAAATGATCCATCAGTTAGCCCCTATATTTCGATTAGTCGCCTCGATTTGATGGTTGTGGGTCCGAGATTCTTTCCCAATAACCCATTCGTTGCCAAGCTTTTCTCAGACTTAATTGTTTTGATACTTGTTGGTTTGGTGGGTTGGTATTGGTATCTACAACAATCTCTCACAGGCTGGTCAAAAAAAATCTACTTAGCAGAAATGGTGCTAGTTTCTTGCTTGAGTATTGCCATCAACTATTCACAGGAAACTAGTTCTGTGATGTTAATACCTGCTGTTGTTTTTTTGCTAAATGATTTGCTGTATCAAATTAGGCATTGTACATTTTCTATGAAAAGAATGTCTGTTTGGTTAGTAGGAGTTTGCTCTCTTGCAATCCAAACAGCAGTTATTCATGGCTGGCTCATCGGCTCTCTAGCAAACCGATGGAACGTGAAAGCAGGGGAATTGCCATACATTATGAAAGTAACTATCTTCGCCCTACCGAGTTATGGCATTTTAGCAATCACCATAAGTATTTCAGTCTTAGCAATTAGTTCCCTGCGTCAAAAACAGGTGATGAAATTTGAACCTTTGAATCGGGTGTCAAATTAGAACATCAGAAATCTAAATCTAGATAGTCTGTGGTCAGCGCTCGAAATCACGCCATAATAAAATCACACAAGGGCGTACATTTTATTGATATGACACAGGTATCGCACCCACGACGCACCCGCATTATACAAACATCAACCTTAGCACCTGAAGAAGTACTCCTCTGTCAGGAACAACGTGATGCTTTTGCTATAAAGTGTCGTGCTGTTTTCGAGCGCTTACGTCCAACTCTGATCGAAACGCATTACAACTGGCATATTGCCATCGATCCTGAAACAGAACAGCACCTCATTGACCCAACATTCTTAGGGATAACGCAAAAAATCCATGATGCTTATGGCAATACTAATGAAGTAAAACTTACGATATTCCGACTCAACGACACAGGAACCTGCGGCAGGTTATGATTGCAGGTTCGTTTGGGGATAATGGCGAGCTACTATTTGAAATTGAGCTTGTTGCTGCTAACAATTCCTGACCACTGAACTTTTTTCTCTTTTTCCCGACGGTAAGAAAAGAAATGCTCTGGAGTTTGGAAAGTACAATAAGGAGCGATCGCAATTTGTTCTGCACTAATGCCCATATTTTCCAGCTGTAAAATATTCACTCGCCGGACATCCAGCCGTACCTTTCCCGGATTAGGATCTTCTAGCAAGGGTGAATTTGGTAGCTCATGTAATGCAGTTATAATTTTTTGTTCTTCGTCATGTGGTATAATGCTAGACCCGACTTCAGCCGCCACATTGATAGAGACTTGGTAAACCTCACCAGCGATCGCAGGTCCGATTGCAATTCTCAAATCATCGAGTTTGCTGCCTTGAGATTGTAACCGAGCGATCGCCAGAGGCACAATCTTTTTAGCAGTTCCCCGCCAACCTGCGTGTAATGCTGCCACCCGTCCAGTTTTCACATCCCCAATCAGCACAGGTGTACAATCTGCACTAGCTACCCAAACAGCTTGTAGAGGCTGTTCGCTCATTAAACCATCCGCCGATGCTAAATCCTCCCCATCAGTGCAAAAGATGCTGTCAATTTCTTGGGGGGTGAGAATAGTATTGCCATGAACCTGCTTTAAGCGATAGACTGATGCCTCTGGTTGCAATACTTCTGTGAGAACTTGTGGCGATCGCGGCCAAAACTGTTGGGTAAAGAAGCCGTGATGCCAATCTTCCAGAATACTACAAGTTAGATAGGGCAGTCCTTCCCAATTGCGCCAGTACCAAGTGTGCATCTTCAACCAAACCTAAACGGCAAATCACTCATCAGCCAATCAATGCTAACTTGAACAACGGAATTTGGGTTAACTGCTGTGGGATTTAATCTGCAAAACTTGGAAGCAGCCCTGAAAGCAGGGCGTAAGTATACACATATACCATTTTCCCTCCACTTT
This sequence comes from Nostoc sp., assembly GCF_036917675.1. Lineage (GTDB taxonomy): Bacteria > Cyanobacteriota > Cyanobacteriia > Cyanobacteriales > Nostocaceae > Nostoc. The sequence goes on from NZ_JBALCT010000001.1 coordinate 38,011, forward strand.
TTTGAAAGCGTCTCTTCAACTAACCAAACCCTCTGGGACTTACTCAACCAAGGGGCAATTTCAGGAACAGTAGTAATTGCCACTGTGCAATCTGCTGGGCGGGGACAATGGGGACGTAAATGGATTTCTCCTGCTGGGGGATTATATGTTTCCGTGGGGATTTCTTTCGACCACAAAATAGAGGCTACTGACAGCTATCAGCTAACTTTTGCTACCGCTTGGGGAATTGCGTCTCAATTGCGCCAGCGCGGTGTAGATGTTGGGATAAAATGGCCCAATGATTTAGTTTTAAATGGCCGCAAACTAGGCGGCATTTTGACAGAAACCAAAGTAAACAAAGGACAAATTACGCAAGCAGTAATTGGTGTTGGTATTAACTGGACAAACCCAGTACCAGAAACTGGAATCAATCTGGAATCTTGGCAAGCTTCCCAAGATTTCAGACCAATTTCTGGTCTGGAAATGCTAACCTCTACAGTCTTGCTGGGAATCGAATCCGGTATGGAGTGCCTTTGCCAAGAAGGAGTAAGCATACTCTTGTCTCGCTATCTAGATTTGCTTACAAACATGGGTGATAAAGTGTACGTTAATAATCTTTCAGGTACTGTAGTTGGGGTGACATCTCAAGGAAATTTACGAGTTGATTTGGAAACAGATGATACAAAGGAACTAATTACACCGGAAATTTATATTGAACCCGGTACAATCAGTTTGGGATACCATAAATCTTCCGTTTAAATTTGAGGTTTGTTCAAAATTTAGCTCTTTGGGCAAGACAAACCACTAACATCATCTCTTTAGGCTAATTACACACAACTGAGAGAACAAATGACGCAACGCAATAATTCTGCCCATGATCGTTTGCATTACTTATGGCAGCGATGTCTGACAAAAAAACGCTTTGCCTCGACACTACCAGCTCAGAGCCTCTGCTGGCTGAGTAGCGTTAGCCTCCTCAGTGGCGGCTTCGTGTTTGCCCAAACGGAAACACAAATAGATAACATCGTTCCCACTGTTGAAAGTTCGCAGTCAACAGCAGTTACAAATCCAGTTAAAAAACAGGCTGTTGCGCCCGAAGCCGTGTCAGCCCAACCGGAATTTTCCCAACGGCGAGCCAAATTCAGACAGAGATTAAGCAAGCCAGAGGTTGCTCAATCAAAAGAGCCAGTTAGACAGTCTACACCCAAAATCGAAGCTGCCCAACCTGTTGTGATTATCAGACAGTCAAAGCCGAAAGTAGAAACCTCCCAGGTTACTCCTGCAAGAGTGAGACTGGAAAAACCCAATACCCTTATCCGCTCTTTACCTGAAAAACTTCCAGAAGTTGCTGAACCAGCAAATAACTCGAACAGTACTGTCAGTGCAACGGCGGGGAAAACCAAGGATTATAATAACGCCTATATTGATCCTAATAATTATGACAGTGGTGCCACAGGTACTTATCAAGCACCAAATTCTGTAATTCTCACAGACCGTTCCAGTGGTTGTCGAGCCATTTTGCCATCAGGGCAAAGTGTATTAGGCGGCGTTTGCGCCAAAGTACCTCAAAGGAATGTTGCTGATTCTAATGGTAAACCAGCACCTAATTGGCTCAGAAGAAGTCAAAATGCCCAATTAGCAGTAGTTCCACCCGTGCGGCAGATTGCAACTACTGGCAAAACCAGCAGATGGCATCCTATTCAAAGTGGTTCTACTGGTGACACCAAGAGCGCATATCGCCCGAATCGGTTTATCCCGAGTCCCGGCGAGTTCAGCCCCACAACAGTGAGCGCAACTCCCATCACGCCAAGTGGCGGTACTTTACCTCCACCAATGGCAGATGGCAACATTGCACCCCGCCCCAGCACCGTAGCTTACGACTTCTCACTGGCATCAGTATTGCCGCAAATCCCTTACACGGCGAGAGTCGCCTATAGCGGTACGGGAATGATGTATCCATTGTCTATTCCCGCTCCCATTACTTCGTTGTTTGGTTGGCGAATTCATCCAATCACAGGCGATCGCCGCTTCCATGCTGGTACAGACTTAGGTGCGCCTACCGGAACACCAGTTTTGGCAGCTGCTGCTGGTCAAGTAGAAACTGCTAACTGGGTGGGTGGTTATGGTTTAACCGTTATTCTGAATCACAAATCTGCTGAACAAACTCTCTATGGTCACATGTCAGAAATCCTTGTTCAACCCGGTCAGTGGGTACAACCTGGAACTGTCATCGGGCTAGTTGGTAGCACCGGGAACTCCACAGGTCCTCACCTGCACTTTGAAGTTCGCCACCTGACACAAGATGGGTGGGTTGCTACTGACTCAGGTGTGGAATTACAGTCTGCCCTCAGCCAGTTAGTGCGAGGCTTACAAACTGCTCAGGTAAGCCAGCGACCAGGCGGCTAGATTGGGAATTTTGGATTTTGGATTTTAAATTTTAAATTAATCTAAAATCCAAAATCCAAAATCTAAAATCTAAAATTCAGAGATACCCGTGTTCTGCTAAGAATGTGGGTGTAATCCCATCTATACTATTGTTATCAGGGGCTGGGGTGTGTGGGTTGCCAGAGTAAAGTAATTTTTCGACGTATTTGCCGAGAATATCCCCTTCTAGATTCACCAAACTCCCAGGAACCAAATAGCGAAGATTTGTCTCGGTGTATGTGAGAGGAATTACCGCCACTTTGAATTGGGAGAGTTCTGGCTCATATGCGGCGACTGTGAGGCTGATGCCATTGACCGCTATACTACCTTTAGGGACAATGTACCGCGCGATCGCCTCGGATGCAATAAAGGTCATTTCCCAAGAACTAGCCGTTTGTTCTGCCACTAACAATCGACCAATGCCGTCTACATGACCCATCACAAAATGACCGCCAACTTTGCCGCCCACCCTGAGCGACGCTTCTAAATTGACATATCTCTGTTGGGTTTGCTCACCTCCCAACGTCGTGCGGCGTAGAGTTTCCGGTGAAGCAGTGGCAATAAACCCGTCTTTTAAAACTTTTTCTACTGTCAGGCAAACACCATCTACAGCAACACTGTCACCATAAGCTAAATCTTGCATAATTACTTCACCCGACTGGCTTACACAAGTAATTTGCCAAGAATCGCCCCCTAAGGGTTCCATCGTTCCTAATGCCTGGATTAATCCTGTAAACACGGCTTTTTTGTCAAACTAACTCTATTTATTACCTAATTTTGCCTGAAATCAATTGGTAATTGTCACAGAAATCTAGAATATCCAAGTATATTTTCTGACTTTTTTTCGTATAGGAATATTAACACATTAGCATCCTTCACAAGGCATACTTGGGTAAGAAGGTTATTGTCTAAGAAGACCAATTTGACTTACTCTGGTTTTCACCCCAAGTTCGGAGTTTAATAGAAGCAATTATAGAGAACGAATGCTTATGTTTATTACTCTCACCAAACCGCCGAAAAAAAGGTGCTATTTGTTACATAGCATCCCTGGCTCTCAAAGGATTGTAGAGGCTTAGTCAATGATTGAAATGAAAGTCGCTGGCATAGCATTAGATGCCATAACCCGCAGCCCGATCGTCCTTTTGAAAGATTCTTCAGATCGGCGGGCTTTGCCAATTTACATCGGTCAGGAACAGGCTAGGGCAATTATGGGCGCACTGGAGAATCAGAAGCCTCCTAGACCCTTAACCCACGACCTGATTGTAAATCTTCTAGAAACTTGGAATATGACTCTAGAAAAGGTAATTATTCATTCCCTGCAAAAGGATACATTTTATGCAGCTTTAATCGTCCAGCAAGGCGAAGTCAAAAAAGAAATTGACGCGCGTCCTAGTGATGCGATCGCTATTGCCCTGCGTACAAATACTCCCATCTGGGTAATGGAAGAAGTCGTTGCTGATGCTTCTATCCCTGTTGATCGCGATGCAGATGAAGCCGAACAGCAAGCCTTCCGTGAATTTATTTCCAATCTCCGTCCTGAAGATTTGATCAAGCGCTTTGGTAATGGCGACAGCTAAAAGAGTGCTGAGTGCTGAGTGCTGAGTGCTGAGAAAGAATAGAGAATCTAAAAAAAATCAATTCTTTATTCTTTCTTTTTCATCTTTGACTCTTGTACAGACAATATTAATCGTGTTTCTACTCAGCACTCACCACTCAGAACTGAATTTATGCAATACCGACGCTTTGGGAAAACGAATTTGCGCCTCTCGGTTTTTTCCTTGGGAACAATGCGCTACTTGGCTTCTTTTGAAAATGCTCACCAGACCATCGAACAAGCCTTAGCGCTAGGAATTAATCATCTAGAAACCGCCAGAGGTTACGGCAAAAGTGAGGAGTATCTTGGTAGGGCGCTAAAAGCTGGGTTGTCAGTACCCCGAACGAGGCTTTATGTCACTACCAAAATCTCAGCCACAGCAGATGCTGACAGCATGCGTCGGTGCATCGACGAGTCGCTAGAACGATTACAACTAGATTATTTAGATTGCTTAGGGGTTCATGGTTTGAACACTTGGCAACATTTGGAATGGGTGCAAGCCAAAAATGGCTGTATGCAAGCCGTGGAGGAAGCTGTTGCTGATGGCCGAGTGCGACACGTTGGTTTTTCCACCCACGGGCCATTAGAGGTAATTCAGGCTGCAATTAACACAGATTTGTTTGAATTTGTCAATCTGCATTATTACTATTTTTTTCAACGGCACGCAGCAGCGATTCAACTAGCTGCCGAAAAGGACATGGGGATTTTTATTATTTCCCCTGCTGATAAGGGAGGACGTCTCTACACGCCACCCCAAACCCTAAAAGACCTATGTCAGCCGTATTCACCCTTAGAATTGAGCTATCGATTTTTACTTGCTGATCACCGTATTACTACTTTGAGTATAGGTCCAGCAAACCCAGATGAATTAAAGGAACCTTTGCGAGTCGCTGACGATGATGGAGAGTTAACATCAGCAGAAATTTTCGCTTTCCAGCAATTAGAAAATCACCAAAAAGTTGCTTTGGGAACTGAAAAATGTAGTCAGTGTTATGCTTGTTTGCCCTGTCCAGAAAATATCAATATTCCAGAGGTATTGCGGTTACGTAATCTCGCAGTTGCATACGACATGAAAGACTATGGGGAATATCGTTATGGAATGTTTGAAAATGCTGGTCACTGGTTCCCTGGCATGAAAGGCAACCGATGTACAGAATGTGGTGACTGTTTGCCTCGGTGTCCAGAAAAATTAGATATTCCAGCTTTATTGGAAGATACTCACCAAAAATTAAATGGGAAAGTAGGTAGGAGATTGTGGGGTTGACACTCTTTTGACTTCTATAGCGGTTCTCAATTGCATGGAATACAGACCTAACCCCCAACCCCTTCCCTACAAGGGAAGGGGAGTAAGATTTAAAGGGGAGCATCTCAATGAGTGTAGAAAGTCTGTAAAACCTCACCCCAACCCTCTCCTTAGTAAGGAGAGGGAGTATAAATCTTGTTTCTCCCATTAACAAAGGGGGATTAAGGGGGGTCGATTTAGGATAAATTTACAAAACTGAGATGCTCCCGATTTAAAGCCTCTCTCCTTTTATGTTTTGCGCCGATCAGAGCCGATAAAAATGTAAAATTTATAAAAGATTAAAAGATTTAGGAAGATCAGCCCAAGCTGGGGTATCTCGCGGCAAGAAAGATGAAAATTAAAAAAAAAGAAATATCCTCCGCCAATCACTGACGGTTTTCCGCTACAGTGGACGGGCTGTAAACTTAGTATGGACTACTAGCCGATCGCTTACTATTCTTCTGGCAAGTTTAACTTTAGTGGGTGGTCTTTTACCGGCGGCGATATCCTACATCAGCAAGTTAATTGTTGATGCGGTGGTATTTGCCTCTCAAGTTAATTCACAGAGCAATGGTTTTGTGAATATTTATCCCTCTCTGTCGTATGTAGGATTAGAAGCGATCGCTGTAATTTTACTAGCAGGCAGTCAACGTGGACTAATCATTTGTCAGTCGTTATTGCGGGCGCTAATGGGTCAGCGTGTTAATGTACTCATCTTAGAAAAGGCGCTGAAACTGGATCTTAGGCAGTTTGAAGACTCAGAATTTTATGATAAATTGACCAATGCCCGACGAGAAGCATCAGTTCGTCCCCTTTCCTTAGTAAACCGCACCTTTGGGTTAGTGCAAAATGCTCTTTCCCTTGTCACCTACGGTATTTTGCTAGTAAATTTCTCAGTTTGGGCGGTGGTAATGCTGATTGTGGCAGCTATGCCCGTATTTATTGCCGAAACGAAATTTGCTGGAGAAGGTTTTCGCTTGTTTAGTTGGCGTGCGCCAGAAACCCGCCAACAGAACTACTTAGAAAATCTGCTAGCGAGAGAAGATTTTGTCACAGAAATCAAACTCTACCAGCTGGGAGAGATGCTGCTAGAACGTTACCGCAACCTGTTCGATCAACTCTATGGCGAAGACCGCGATTTGACTCTGCGGCGAGGATTGTGGGGCTATCTCCTAAGTTTAGTCAGTACTGGTGCTTTTTACCTAGCTTATGCTTGGATTGTGCTGGAAACAGTGTTAGGTAAGATTTCCTTGGGAGATATGACACTGTATCTGACTGTGTTTCGTCAAGGACAGTCTACTTTTTCCAATGCCCTCACCTCTATTGGAGGGATGTATGAAGACAACCTATATCTATCAAATCTCTACGATTTCCTCGAAGAGGAAGTACCAAAGTCTTGGGGTAAAGCAACCATTGGTTTAAATCCCCAAGATGGTATCCGTTTTGAGAACGTATCATTTACTTATCCAGGAAGTTCCAAACCAGCATTGAGAAACATTTCGCTACATTTGAAACCCAGAGAGAAACTGGCAATTGTGGGTGAAAACGGTTCTGGGAAGACTACCTTAATCAAACTACTTACCCGACTCTATACCCCAGACTCTGGGCGAATTTTCTTAGATGGCTTGGATTTGCAGGAATGGGATGTGGATGTGCTGCGGCGGCGCATTGGTGTGATTTTTCAGAACTTTGTCCGCTATCAATTCACTGTGGGTGAGAATATTGGCGTGGGTGATGTAGAACATCTCGAAAACAAAACCCGTTGGCAAACTGCTGCCCAAAAAGGCATGGCGCAATCTTTTATTGACCAATTACCCCACAACTTTCAGACTCAACTTGGTCGTTGGTTTAAGGGAGGACAGGAACTTTCTGGGGGACAGTGGCAGAAAATTGCTTTGTCTCGTGCTTTCATGCGATCGCAAGCAGATATCTTGGTATTAGATGAACCAACATCAGCAATCGATGCCCAAGCTGAGTTTGAGATTTTCAATCATTTTCGCGCTATTACTCAAAATCAAATGGTACTTTTGATTTCCCATCGCTTCTCGACAGTACGGATGGCTGACAAAATCGTAGTAATTGAAAACGGCGAAGTTATAGAACAGGGAACTCACGAAGAATTATTACAGCTAGGAGGACGTTATTCCAAGTTGTTTCTGTTACAAGCAGCTGGTTATCAATAGGAAAAGGGGCTAATAGACGCTTCGTGAATATGATGAAGAAGATGAAGCGATATCTTCGATGGGCTACGCCTACGCACTTGTAACCGTACCATTTGAGATTTCTCTACAAGATTTATACAACAAGGTGAAATTTGAGCCTGTTGAGCCGGAAGGGGAAAGTGCTGGTGTTGAGGGATTGGGGTAAAAAATTTATTACCCCTAAGCTCGACTTTATCCATTTTTGCGCTTAGGCGAACACATAAGCTGAAACCCTTGTACGATGGAAGTTTTACTTTTTGATCTTCATCGATAATTTATGACGTGGAAAAAGTATTTGCCAAAAAGCTAGGGTTTTTGCCGGATAAAGAAAACCGATCTCTTAATTTTGGATAAAGTCGAGCTAAGAATCTCATTCCAAGTAAGCTCGCTAGGTGCAATTCTTCTAGCCTGGGGTAGCATTTCCTGAACAAAATCGAGCAAGCTTAAAAAGCTTATGGCATTGGGGAACGCAACTATTACTAGGGTTCCCATTTAATCAAGTGCGATCTCTTAGCTTTAGTGCAATGGATTATATGATAGATGAAAATAAAAGCCCCCCAATTGTTTTATGGAGGGCTAACATTTCCCGCACTTGAGAGGGGGATTTTGTTTTGTTGCTTGGGGTGATGGAGAACGCGAGGTGATCGCCTCTATTACATCGCCTTATTTGATTATTTAATGGGTCATTGACCTTGACTCGTTTGATTGTCATTGATTAGTTATGATACTTGCTTGATGGGGGTGCTTTCCTTCCTAGGGTGTAACTTTAACTTTAAGAATGCTTTTAATTAACCTGAAACTTGACCTGTTCCTTTACATGTTTGACACTGGGCTTCTTGCCTCTGACCTGAAAAATTTGTTTTTCCTGAGCCACCACATTTTGGACAAGTGACTTTAGGTCGCTCAAATTTACCCGATCTATCAGGAGGCTTTTCGTTACTCATGGAATTAAAATTCTCCTTCAGGAAACTATGCTTGAAGATAATATAACTTCAATATATTTTTTTGTCATCTAAATTTTAATAACAGTGGGGTAAATTCAGTATCATTACTTAGATGATGAGGAGAAAGACCTAATTTTAAAAACTAAAAATAGTGACTTTTTCTTAGTGCCTACAACGGCTGATTTTTTCTCTGTGATGGCAATTGATTCTCTGTCTAGAATTTTATCAAAGTGGTGTAGTTGGGCAAGGATGGCAAGCGTAAACCCTATATTAAAGGAAGCTACTTATCCATTTCCAGAATTTAACTTGAAGTTTTTAGGAATTATAGTTCAGAACTATAGAATTATTAGGGGTAAAGAAACAGCAGCATTTCAAACATGGATAGAAAAAATTGAGGATGCAGTATTTGATAAACTAGTACCAATTTTAGATAAAAATAATCTGTTATTACCTAAAGCAGTCTCTACTGAACTGGGTATGAATGGTAGTTGTACTCTGACAAAAATTTCTAATTTTAATAGTTTAATTGCTCTATCGCAAAAACATAGTACACCAGTTTATGCACTTACAACGGAACAATTAGGACAGACAGGTATAGTACGCGAAAATAATCAAAAAAAGCAAGAGGAATTTAAAACAACTTTTTCTGACTTAGCAGATAAAATTATTGCACTATCATCCAGTTATGCAATCAGCGCTTGACCAATTTCGCATTAGTATTCAGCGTGTTCGCGATCTGATTGCTCTTCATACTTCTGTTAAGGCTCAAGCTACTGCTGTTCTGGATCTTTCAGACATTTTACGAGCTGCACTAGTTCTAACTGTTAGTGCCTTGGATTATTATATCCATGAGGTTGCTACCATAATGAGTAAACCTTCTAAAGATATTAAGCAACAACTTACTTTAATTGTGGATCGCAGAAACAAAATTGCTCATGAAGCAGATATAGATCCCACCCTCAACATAGGTAATCGCTGGTATATCGACGAATCAATGGTTGGTGATACAGTAGATTATATTGGGCAGGTTGTAGAAAGTATTCATCAAATTTTGTAGCCTTACGTGAATTAATGGTAGATATTGTTAACTAACTAATTGAGGAAGATAGGTAAGCAATCGTTGTGGAGAGATGAAAACTGCGATCGCTTTACTTGTGCAAAGGATCTAAAAAAGATTTAAGCAACTTTTTAAGGTTTTTGAGAAAAAGTTATTGGCTCTGGCAAAGGTTTTCCTTACTCTTCATACTATTCAATCAGAGACTCAATCACTTCCTGTCCATGTTTAGCGGCTTCTTCATAAATCTTACCATGAGTGTGGAATTGCTGCCAAGGGAATTCCGGTAAGTGTACTAAGTAGCAATTATCCTCATCTGGCCATTGAATTACCATACTGTAGGCATAATGATTGTTGTCTATTAAGCTGAGAAAGCGATCGCTTCATTTATCTCACTTGACAAAGGCGACGCCGAATAGCCCGCACTTCGACAAAGCTCAGTGATCACCGCAGGCATCGCCTGTTTTTGCTAAAGTGAGGGTGTTAAAACTGCTTATACTAATACCAGTCATTAACTCTTTGTTGTCTCCGGCTCGCAAAATTATGTTGAATCCCTAAATCGTGAGTGAATCTTCCTACTTTATTTTCTCTGCGTCCTCTACGCCTTTGTAGTTCGTTAAAAAAGTGAATTATTACAAATCAGATAATTAAATTTATAGCAGCAAGAATAAGAAATTAGTCCATCCCATTTCTTCATCAAAAATAAAATTAAAGATGAAATCAGATTCACAAACACCGCTAGATTTAGAAGAACTAGCTTTTTCCCATATTCCCGTTTTGGGGCGAGAAGTAATTGAGGGTTTAGCGGTGCGTCCCGGCGGGCATTATTTAGATGTGACGGTAGGTGGCGGTGGTCATAGTCGCCTGATCTTAGAAGCTGCGGCGGATGTGCGGGTAACGGCTGTTGACCAAGATGAAGATGCTTTAGCAGCAGCACAGAAGAACTTAGCTGAATATAGCGATCGCATACAATTTATTCATAGTAACTTTGCTGCCTACGAGTTTACCCCTAACACTTTTGACGGTATTATCGCCGATTTGGGGGTGAGTTCTTACCATTTAGATCAAGCAGAACGGGGTTTCAGCTTTCGCCAAGCCGCGAATTTGGATATGCGAATGGATCGAGGGCGATCGCTAACTGCTGCCGATGTGATTAATAATTGGGATGAAGCGGATTTAGCAGATATTTTCTTTAAGTACGGTGAAGAGAGATTATCGCGGCGCATTGCTCGTCGCATTGTTGAACGTCGTCCGTTGCACACGACTACAGAATTGGCGGAAGCGATCGCTTCTTCAGTTCCCCCGAAATACCGTTATGGTAGAATTCATCCCGCTACCCGTGTTTTTCAAGCTCTGCGAATTGTCGTCAACGACGAGTTAAAATCCCTAGAAACCTTTCTAGATAAAGCCCCAAATGCCCTTGTCCCTGGTGGCAGAATTGTGATTATCAGTTTTCACAGTTTGGAAGATCGCCCGGTGAAGCATGGTTTAAGAAATTTACCTTTATTAAAGGTCTTGACAAAAAAGCCGATTATTGCACAAGAAGAGGAAATTGGTAATAATCCGCGATCGCGATCGGCCAAGTTGAGGATAGCCGAAAAGCTGGTGTAACTGCAATGCAGCGTTAAACTGCTCCATCTCGTGGCTCAGAACTGCTGCGAATACGCTCAATGAACTTAGGATAATTTTCTAAATCCTGTTCTGACTGTAACGGTGGCATTTCAATCCAATTACCTTCGAGATGCAGCTTATCGACATAAGCATAGAAGGCTTCCTGATCTTCCCGATGAGCAAGAACGTAATTATGTAACTCTTTCTGACTCATTGCATGAAAATTAGGCTTGCTCATCCTATGTATCTCCATTTACCGTTAGGGTATATCTCTATAATATTTTCCTCACCTGCCAAGAAGAATAGATTTTTTGTCCGTTCATCTATACGAACGATATTAAGTAGGGAGGCACAATTAAATATAAGATAAAACCTCACCCTCAATCCCTCTGGGATGCTTTGGAGAGGGAAGCCGGAGGCAGGGTGAGGTTTTATATTTAATTTGACCCACTTACTTAATAAAATAAATTTTCAATAACCTGCGATCGCGATCGGACAAACTCAGGATAGCTGCAAAGCTACTGTAACTACAATGCAGCGTTAAACTGCTCCATCTCAACGATCTGTTAATTTAGCGTTGTTGGAGAGATAAATCCTATGCGCCTAGCAGATGAAGCGGAACTGGGTAATTGTAAATTAGTAATCGGGAATTGGGATTAGTTCAATATTTGTAACCGATTTTGCTCTAGAATTTTCGACTTTAATAGTATTCTAAAATGACGAATAGCTTTTTTCGCTACAGTTTTCGAGGGAATACTCCATGACTATTTGGGTAAATGAGCAAATTGATCCGTCTGGAATGATTCATGCCTGTATTGCCTGTTGTAATGAATCTCAAGCTAAGGATTGTCATGATTCCTTTGAGAATAATTTGACCGAGACGCAAAAGGCAGCAGGTTGGATAGCACGATTGCGGACAGTCGATTCTTGGGATGAAGTGCCGGTGAATTCTTTAAAACTCAATTAATTCGGGTCATTTTTTGGGATTTTGAGCGAACATATTTCAATCCGCGTAGGCGTAGCCCACCATAGGCATCGCTTGTTTACCACACGCTGCATCTATGCCAACGCCTACAGCGATCGCAAATCCCATTAGACAGGTTAATAAAGGATAAAATTCGGATTAAAATTATCAAATTATTAACAACTGCTTCCAAAGAAAGTGACATATTAGAGAAAATGGATGATTTTTTGGAACTTTTAAGAGCTATCATCTATACCGGAGATTAAATTAAAAAACTTGCATAAACCGAATCAATTTAGTGAACTATCCCAAGGTTTACACTTCGGAGCAAGCCTGTCCCATTAACTTAGTTGCCGAAACGGGACAAGCGGTTCAAATTTCAATTCATGCTCCCAGTCAATATATCTGTGCCAACTGCGAACGGATATTACCAGATTGGAAACGGCAGCCATTTTTACGAGTAGTGATTGTCTTACAGCAATCACGTTATCAACTAGTCGAAAAGACAGCAGAAGTAGAGACAGAAAAAGAACGGTTACGAGAAAAGTTTATGAGATTTGGCTGCGATTTGGCATTTAATCTGCGCGATCGCGGCTATTTAACTGACCTGATCGACCCTCGTACAGGCTATCCTTTAATGTCCCATCCCGGAGCAATTCCCCACGATGACACAGCAGTTGTCAAAGCTTTGCTCAACTATCCAGTGATTAAAAATCAATGCCGTGTATTAATTCATCCCGATTGGGGTGCAGCAGTTTATCCTAGCATTTTGATATCAGAAGCTCCCCCAATTGTGATCGAATTGGTTACTAAAGGTATAGCAGCTATGCATGGGTGGAAAGAAATTGATTATTAATTGGGAATTGGGCATTGGGCATAGGCTGTATGCGGCGATTCAGTCCATGTGGCTGGAATTATTGGTATATAAAAGCTTAGTAGAAAGTAAAGCCGATATTTTGCAGTGGTTGAGCTAAGTGTAATGTATCAAAAGATGTGTTAAAACCTACTAATGAATAGAACCTAGCCTAATTACGTGAAAATTCGACTAGTCCAACCGCAAGATAGAAATCAGATTTTTGATATCCGAAGAGATGCTATACAGATACTTTGTTCCTAAGATTATAATCCTGAACAGATTCAAGGCTTATTGAACGATAAACAGTTAAATGACTTACAAGGGAAAGATACAAAAGATATAGTTTTTGTTGCTGAAATTGGAGAAACAATTGTTGGTTCCTCTGCGTACTCCAGATATTGGGTGAGTGCAATTTATGTCCATCCTCAATATGTACGACAAGGAATTGGCAGAGAGTTACTAAAAGCAATAGAACGCAAAGCTTTGTCCGAAAACATCAATACATTAGCTGTTTGTGCATCAATCACTGCTAAACCTTTTTATGAAAGATCTGGTTATCAAGAGTTTGGCGAAGCTTACATAATTTCAAGTACTGGAATTTATATACCCTATATCCGTATGCAAAAATGGCTATCTTCAGCTACTGAGGGAGAACATTCGCAATCAGAGGATTTAACAGCCATTTGCAGATTTTTGCAGTGGATACTGATTGGTAAATAAGTGAAACGGGATAAGTAAGTCGCCAGGAATAAATCAAACTATGCGTTTTACAATCTCCAGAAACCTCTGTATGATTGGGGATGTTTCGCTACTGCGGCAAATCATTGCGATGGCTACGCCAACGTCTGCAACGAATGCAACTTTTGGGCTGGCTGTTTCATAACGGGAACAACGCGATTTGATGAGGTGAGGTCAAAAACAAGCGATCGCTAAAAACCACTGTTGATTGTGTTAGGAATGATACCATTTCGGGAAACCTAACTTCAGTCAGAGCAAGGGAGTATTGAAGGCATGAGGACGATTCGCTTTGCGATAACCCAAAGGTTTAACGCATTTCTCGGAGCATTCACCACGGGGTTATTGACTGCGGGGATGGTATTACCCGCAATGGCGCAAGTCGCATCTGATGGCACTACCAACACCACTGTCAACCAAAGCGGGAATAATTTCACGATTTTGAATGGGATTGAAAAAAGTAATAATTTATTTCATAGCTTCAGTAATTTCTCAGTGTCTGTGGGTGGTTCAGCAAATTTTGATTTAATCAACACACCAAATATTACTACTATATTTAGTCGGGTAACTGGTGGAAATATTTCTGATATTAACGGATTAATTCGCACTCTCAATAGCAATAATCAGGTGAGTTTATTTTTGCTTAATCCGGCGGGGATTGTGTTTGGGAAAAATGCCGCGTTGAATATTGGCGGCTCATTTGTGGGTACGACGGCGAATAGTATTAAGTTTGCCGATGGGACTGAGTTTAGTGCAGTAAATCCCAGTAGTCCACCATTGTTGACAATTAGTGTCCCCATTGGGTTGCAAATGGGCAATAATCCCAGTTCAATTACCGTCCAAAACACAGGACATCGTTTGATTGCCCAATTCACTCCTACAAAGCTGGGTACGACTCCCACGGGCTTAAGTGTCACCCCTGGCAAGACCCTGGCCTTGGTGGGAGGAAGTATCACCTTAGATGGTGGAGTCTTACAGGCACCTTCTGGACAGATCGAATTGGGTAGCGCCAGTGCCGGAACGGTGAATCTAAATTCCTCCACTGGGAAGTTTGACTATGCCAATATCCAGCAGTTTGGCGATATCCAGTTGTCCAACCAAGCCCTTGCTAATGCCAGTGGCACCCCTTCAGGTGCCATTCACCTCCAAGGTCGGAATGTTAGCTTTACAGGCGGTTCTGGGGCTTTATTGGTCAATCAGGGAAATCAGGAAATGGGAGATATTGTCGTCAATGCTAGTGAGTTATTTGAGATGCGGGGCGGGGGGACTTTTGGTTTTGCCCAAAACTTTTTGCGTTCCGATAATGCTGGGACTGGTGTAGGGGGTGATTTGGTGGTGTCTGCGCCACGAGTGCAACTCTTGGATGGGGGAACTCTCGCCTCGCGGAACTTTGGTGCAGGAACTGGGGGAAACATCGCTGTCACCGCAGCAGATTCACTTGACCTGATTGGGTTTTCGCCAACTAGTCCCGGTTCTACTACGAGTTCGCTGATTACAAACACCTTTGGTTCTGGACGGGCAGGAGATATTCAAGTCTCAACTGGGACATTGACGGCGCAGGCGGGTGGTAAGATAGTGCTTACTAGCACTGGCATAGGGGCGGGTGGCAATAGCAACATTAATGCCTCTAAGTCCATCGAACTGAGCGGAGAAAACCCATTCAATCTGAGTTCCAGTGGGATTACGGCGAGTGCAGGCAGCTCAGGGAATGCGGGTCAAGTCACGGTCAGCACCCGCACAATGAACGTGCAGGATGGTGCAATTGTGGGTAATTCCACCATTGCCACTGGTAATTCAGGCAATTTAGTGATCAACGTTTCTGACTCCATTGAAGTCAGTGGTGTGGGTGCTCAGTCGGGTGTCCCCAGCCGAGTCGTGACCAATGCTGAGATCCTCCCAGCCGCCTTACGACAGCAGTTTGGATTACCGCCTTTTCCCACAGGCACAGTAGGTGACCTGACCATCAACACCTCACGCTTACAGATTAGCGATCGCGGTACGGTGGGGGTTGAGCATCAAGGGATTGGTAATGCTGGAAACCTCTACATCAATGCAGATAGCATTTTCCTCGATCGCACTGGCAGCATCACTGCGGCTACTAAATCCGGTGAGGGTGGCAGTATTAATCTCCAAGCTAATACCTTATTTATGCGTCATGGTAGCAACATAACCGCAACCGCCGGTGGTACGGGTAACGGTGGCAACATTCTGATCAATTCACCCATTATTCTGGGCTTAGAAAACAGTGACATTGTTGCTAACGCACTCCAAGGTCATGGTGGTAATATTAACATTACGACTCAGGGTATTTTCGGTTTAGAATATCGGACACAACTCACTCCAGAGAACGATATTACCGCTAGTTCCAAATTTGGGGTTAACGGTATAGTGGAAGTTAATACCATTGGTGTAGATCCCAATTCTGGCTTAGTGGAATTACCCGCAAATGTCACCGATCCATCACAGCAAATAGCTAGTGGTTGTTCTGCAAATCAAGGTAGTAGTTTTGTGGCAACGGGACGGGGTGGGATACCGCAAAATCCCACGCAGGATGTGAGGAGCGATGTCTACGACGGGCTACGCCTACGCACTTGGTCTGATATCCGCAATCTGACTGCATATCGCCATACTGGGCCAGTGACAGCACAAATGCCCGAATCTCCAGAAGTTCTCGTCAAAGCCACTGGTTGGCGACGTAATGCACAGGGCAAAATTGAGTTATTTGCAGATCAATCTCCGACTCTGGTGCAACAAGCATTAACCTGTGCGGCTATTCCTCAAAATTCACTCTGATAGATATAACAAAATGGCACTAAGAAAAGCTCTAAGCTTTGCGGGATAAGCGCTACAGATTTTAAAGTGATTGTTGAGTGAAGGTCTTGGTATGGGACGGGCGATTGTGCTTGATGCAATGCAGCGTAGCTTGCCAACTTCGGCATCGCTACAAACGTTGAGTGGGCGCGTTGGTTTCGGTGTAACTGTCCGGCAAGAGTGCGATCGCAACGAGGCGGGCTGGCTGGTTCCATATTTTTATAAACTACCCAGTTCATTCCAGATTTTGTAAAGATGTCGGCACAATTGCAACACCTATTTTGGCTGCTACTAGGCTAATAATTGTTTGCATCTGGATGGCTTGTTGACTTACAGAGGGACTAAAGCCTGTTTGCTGGCAGAGAATTTTGGATTATTCTTTCAGAGTCAATCTGACGGCTGTCAATTATGAAGCTAATCAAATTGACAAATAGATTCTGGTTTTACAGGACATATTTTGCGTGCGATCGCGTTATTCCTAATATTAAGAAAAGTCAGATTTTTCAGAGCGGATAAAGGCTTGATATCGCTGATTTTATTTGAGTTAAGGGAGAGTTCAGTCAAATTTTTCAGAGCGGAGAAAGGCTTGACATCGCTGATTTGATTTGATTCAAGGGAGAGAATAGTCAAATTAGTCAGATTAGACAAGGGTTTGATATCGCTGATTTCATTTGAGTTGAGGTAGAGATAAGTCAAATTAGTCAGAGTGGACAAAGGCTTGATATCGCTGATTTCATTTGAGCGCAGGGAGAGAGAAGTTAAATGAGTCAGAGTGGACAAAGGCTTGATATTGCTGATTTCATTTGAGCGGAGGGAGAGAGCAGTCAAATTAGTCAGAGCAAACAAAGGCTTGATATCGCTGATTTCATTTGTGCCAAGGTCGATAGAAGTCAAATTGATCAGAGCAGACAAAGGCTTGATATCGCTGATTTCATTTATGCCGAGGTCGATAGAAGTCAAATTAGTCAGAGCAGACAAATGCTTGATATCACTGATTTTATTTGAGTGCAGGGAGAGAAAAGTCAATTTTGTCAGAGCAGAGAAAGGCTTGATATCACTGATTTCATTAAAATTGAGGTCGAGAGAAGTCAATTTTGTCAGAGCAGACAAATGCTTGATATCGCTGATTTCATTTGAACCGAGGTCGAGAGAAGTCAAATTAGTCAGAGCAGACAAAGGCTTGATATCACTGATTTTATTTGAGTTAAGGGAGAGTTTAGTCAAATTAGTCAGCTTTTTGTTAGCCTGCTTGCAATTTTGAGTCTGGGCTTTTTCTAAAAGAACCTCAACAGTATGTTTTGTCTGTGGAGGTAAAGTTGATTTCTGCTGGCACCAATCTGTAAAGCTTTTGGGAGTTGCTAAAGGAGCAGCAATAGTCTGTGTGGTGTAAAATCCCAAAGTAAAAGTAAATATTGTGGCGATCGCTAAAGTAGGTTTCATTGCATGATACTATACTATTCGTTTATGCAATTACACTATACAAGCATTGCCTAAATTTGGTATAAAAAAGTAATTAATGAAAAACAAAATCAGCTATTTTTCGGTCGCCGCAGTTCCTTGGAATTAATCGGGCCGAGAATTTGATTAAGGCTCCGCAACTGTTCAGCTGTACCCATCCCAATCAGCCGATCGCCCGACATTAACACTGTATCCCCAGTGGGACCACCGATGAGAGTCCCATCAAGGCGGCGAATTGCCAGAACTAATGCCCCAGATTGCGATCGCAATCTCGCCTTTTGCAAACTTTGACCCACAAAAGGACAAAAAGCCGGGTCGAGTAAAAATTCTTCCATATATAACTGACGGTCTGCACCTGTCAAAATCCCGTCTACAAAGTCCAACACTTGGGGTCTGAGAGCCGCAGCAGCCATCCGCTTCCCACCAGTAATATAGGGGGATATCACCTCATCTGCACCACCGCGTTGTAACTTCTGCAAAGCTTCTTCTGTACTTGCCCGTGCGATCGCTCGAATTCCCGAATTCAGTGTTTTTGCTGATAATACTATATATAAATTTTCGGCATCTGAAGGAAGTGCTGCAACGATACAAGTTGCTCTTTCAATACCAACTTTCAGGAGTGTGTCATCTAATGTAGCATCACCTTGGAATGCTGTATAACCTTCCATCTGCGCCCTTTGCACAGATTCCATCTCCGAATCAATCACCACAAAAAGTACATCTTCTGCCTGAAATTCCTTGGCAATTTGACGACCAGTCCGACTAAATCCACAGATGATGTAATGTTCTGATAGGGATTCCATTAACCGCCTCTGCTGCTGTAGCCGAATTCCTTCATGAAAGTAGCCTTGAATGATCGCTTCTGTAAATCTGTTGACAATGTAACCGATATTCACCACACCCAATAAAATCAAGGCAATTGTAAACAATCGTCCTCGGCTACCCAGTGGATGCGTCTCTCCATATCCCACAGTCGCTAAAGTGATGACTGTCATGTAAGCCGCATCTTCCCATGACCAGCCCTCTATTATTCGATACCAGAAAGTGCCAATGAGGAAAACACCACCAAGAGCGATCGCCCCAGCCATTAACTCCTTTTGGATACGTTGATATTTTTGCTCAAGTGTTGAAAATGACGTAAAAATAGTATTTTTAGCCTACTTTTTCTAGTTTTCTACTAACTTTATACCATTCGTCCTTTTTAGTACATTTAAACTACAAGTTATCTAAACTAATAGTCCAAACTCAATACTCCTAATATTTAAAAATATTCATCTTTAACTTTACATGAAGCTCTAATGTCCAGAAACATGTTTTGGAGAGAGCGTTGGTATTGCTTCTTCCATTAATTTCAGGACTTACGCAAACAATAGCCGAAACCCTAATTTTCTTCTTAGGGCAATTCATGAATTGCCCCTACCGTATGTAGTTTTGCGTAAGTCCTAAATTTATTAGCTTTACTGATGATACAAGCCCAAGGTAATTATCAAAAAACTGTATTAAACAATACGGTTTTTTGGGTAAAAATCAGCTATCAAAGGTCACGACACCAAGGCGGTGGCGTGGAGCGCTCACCGTAGGCGATACCTTCTCTACGAGAGGCTACGCTAACGGTGAGCTTCTCGTAGAGACGCTTCTCCTGACAAAGACGCTTCGCTAACGCGAATCCTAACGCAGAATTTTTCGGTCTACTGACATTGTTCTAGTACTGATGAATCGCCATACTGTACTGTGTAGATAGTAGTTGCAAGGTAGATAACTAGAGATGATTGCTGGTGTTATTCGACCTCTAAATTTGGTAGTTGGTTTGCTGCTATCTTGTTGTTTCTTGCTTACAAGCTGTCATCCGACACAGATGAAAAGCAAAGCATCTCAAGTAGCTCAATTAGTTCTAGTTTCCCTAAATGACCCGACTACTTTTAACTATGCCATTAATGACTCTCCATATAGTGTTTTTTCTTTAATTTACAAGGGATTGATCGATGAGAATGTTATAACTACCAACTTGGAGCCGGCACTGGCAGAATCGTGGTCAATATCTGCTGATCAAAAGCGAATTATTTTTACCTTAAAAACAGGGTTGAAATGGTCAGATGGTGAACCTCTCACGGCAGATGATGTAGTCTTTACCTATCGGGACATTTATCTGAATAAAAAAATTCCTACTTTATATAGAGATTTTTTGCGTATTGGCAACACAGAAACTTTCCCGTCAGTGAAGAAACTAGATGAGCGGCGAGTTGAGTTTACTTTTGTGGAACCTTTTGCCCCTTTTTTGAGATACGCTGAAAAACTAGCAATTTTGCCATCTCATGCCTTGCGTTCTTCTGTACTATCCAATGATGCCAATGGTAATCCTCAGTTTCTCTCAATGTGGGGAACCAATACTGATCCGCAAAAAATTATCTCCAATGGGCCTTACCAAATAGAAAGCTATACTCCTGCTGAACGGGTAATTTTACGACGCAACCCCTATTACTGGCGCAAAGATGTTCAAAGACATCCTCAGCCTTATATTCAACGGATTGTCTGGCAAATTATTTCTTCTACAGAAAATCAGTTACAAAGATTTCGCTCAGGGGAACTGGATACTTTGAATGTGACACCAGCAGTATTTGGGTTACTCAAGAAAGAGGAAAAGCGAGGAAAATTCATTATTTACAATGGTGGACCTACCGCAGGTTTTAGCTTTATGGGTTTCAATCTCAACCGAGCTATTAATTCCAAAGGTAAGCCTTTTATAGACCCAATCAAATCTCGATGGTTTAATAACTTAGTTTTTAGGCAAGCAGTTGCCTATGCAATTGACCGCAACCGAATTAAAACTAATATCTATCGCGGTTTAGGTGAAATACAACATTCGTCAATTGCTATTCAAAGTCCCTATTACTTGTCCCCAGCAGCAGGGTTAAAAGTTTATGATTATAATCCCCAGAGAGCTAGGCAGATGTTGTTAAAGGCTGGTTTTAGGTACAACTCCCAAAAAGAACTGTTAGACCAAGATGGAAATCGGGTGCAATTCAATATCTTGGTGAAATCGGAAGATCAATCAAGAATCGATGCCGCAGTTCAAATCCAACAAGACTTCAGTCAAATTGGTATCAAAGCAGATATGGAGGTAGTCAGTTTTAACATAGTATTGCAAAAGCTTCTCTCTCGTCGAGATTGGGATTGTTATGTCGGTGCGTTTGGTGTTCCTGGTGCAGATGTTGAACCTAATCTTCTATCTTTATTTTGGACTAGTCAAGGCTCATTTCATCAGTTCAACCAAGGTGCTTTACCAGGAAAACCCCCATTCCAAGGATGGGTAGTTTCTGAATGGGAGAGAGAAATTGACAGTCTTTTTGGCGCCGGATTCAAAGAACTAGACCAGAGCAAGCGCAAGGCGATTTATGACAGATTTCAGCAAATCGTTGCTGAACAGTTGCCGATATTCTGCCTTGTGAATCCAATCTCGTTTCAGGCGGTGCGTGAACGTGTCAATCCCATCAAGTTTTCTGCCTTGGGGTCAGCTTTTTGGAATATTGATGAACTGAAAATCACAGAAAATAATTCCAATCAGAGATTTAAGGCATCATAACTAATTCATAATTCGTATAGATCACCGTCAATAACTTGCAACTCTTTTAGTAGCTCCCTTGCAGTTTTCCCGCAGACAGCAAGGGAAATTTCGTCATCTGTCCTAGCGCCGTCAAAACCGCAGCCTAACATTTGACGAGTCAGGCTTGAACATCAGTGAGAAAACCTCTGGACTCTACCCAAGACTTGCGATGCCTAGATTGGGCTGCACCTACGCAAATTGCCTGTCACTCATACTCTTACTCAAGTGTTGAGTACAAAGTTTTTTTTCACCACCGCCAAGCGTTTGAGGTTATATAAGCGTTAGCCTAAGAAGAAGTCTTTTTTAGGGATTTCTAGGAAACTAGTAAATAACTATATAATGAAAAACTTTCAGGAGGAGCGATAGTGAGCCTACAAACTCTCGTTGACCAAGCCACCATCCCCCCAGATTCAGGGTCAGCATCCAGTCCCTTTGATGCAGATAGCTTTAATGAAGCTGTTATGTCCACCTACGCGCGGTTTCCCTTAGCCCTAGAACGGGGTGCTGGATGCCGGGTTTGGGATACACAGGGGCGAGAATATCTGGACTTTGTGGCGGGAATTGCCACTTGTACTTTAGGACACGCCCACCCAGCTATGGTAGAAGCGGTGACACGCCAAATCCAGAAGCTGCACCATGTCTCTAATTTGTACTACATTCCTGAGCAAGGTGAATTGGCAAAATGGATCGTTGATCATTCCTGTGCCGATCGCGTATTTTTCTGCAACTCTGGAGCTGAAGCTAACGAAGCCGCTATTAAACTGGCGCGGAAATATGCCCACACAGTATTAGACATTGAAAAACCGATTATTTTAACCGCCCATGCCAGTTTTCACGGACGGACTTTAGCGACCGTTACCGCCACGGCACAACCGAAGTATCAAAAGCATTTTGATCCCTTGGTTCCTGGGTTCCACTACGTAAATTACAACGATATTAATGCTGTGGAAGTGGCGATTAGCGAGTTGGATGAAGGTGATTATCGGGTAGCGGCGATTCTGATCGAGCCATTGCAGGGAGAAGGCGGTGTGCGTCCCGGAGATATTGCCTATTTCAAAAAGCTCCGGCAGATTTGCGACGAAACTGGCGTTTTATTGATTTTCGATGAAGTGCAAGTTGGCATGGGGCGCAGTGGCAAGTTATGGGGTTACGAACATCTCGGCGTTGAACCGGATATTTTCACCAGTGCCAAAGGCTTAGGTGGCGGTATTCCCATCGGTGCAATGATGAGCAAGAAATTCTGTGATGTTTTTCAACCAGGGGAACACGCCAGCACCTTTGGCGGGAATCCTTTTGTGTGTGGTGTGGCACTCAGTGTCTGCCAGACATTAGAGCGGGAAAATATTTTGCAGAATGTGGAAGACAGGGGTGAACAATTGCGAACTGGATTGAGAGCGATCGCAGCAAAATATCCTCAGCACGTTGGGGAAGTTCGCGGTTGGGGTTTAATCAACGGTTTGGAGTTGCGAGCCGACATTGGGCTAACCGCAGCCGATATCGTCAATGCTGCGATCAACGAGGGCGTATTGCTTGTACCCGCAGGGCCAAAAGTAGTTCGGTTTGTGCCACCGCTAATTGTCACAGAGCCGGAAGTAAACACTGCCTTGCAAGCTGTGGAAAAGGCGATCGCAACTCTCACAAAGTCAACTTAAGTTAAAAGGGCGGTTAGAAACCGCGTCTACACAGGCAAAACCCGCCTGCGCGGGTTAAAAAACCTTAATTTTCTCTTAGTCCAGGTAGCTGTAGCTCTTGTTTGTGTAGCTGCGAATTCTATTCGCCTTTTTCATTCTGAGGAAATTTCCCGATAAGCTTGGCGACACTGTTCATAATTGTCTGGGAAAATCTCGGCATTACCAAAACATAATTGCTCATGAGTGGTAATTAAAGTTTCATAAGGCTGTATGGGAGTCACAGACGATCGCAGCAATTGTAGATATTCTCCATCTGTGCGGCTGAGTTTGTGAGGTGCGATGGCGTTTTGATCCAACTGCTGCAACATCGCTAAATAGACACAACGGCAAGCCTCACGGTAGTTACCTTGACGGTAAAATTGTTGCGATCGCTCCAACAAAAGGGCTATGGATGACTCACTAGAGCGAGTTTTTACGCGAAAATCAGTGAGATTGCCAGTTTTATTCAGCCAAGAATATACATAAGGACTGAATTCTCGCCATAATCGCCAACCCACCCAAGCTATAAATAAGCCTATTACCAGCCAAAATAGGAATTTCAGCAACTCACCAAGCCTTGGGCTAATCGACCATCCAGTAAGCAATTCTGGCAAACCGCGTTCAAAGCGGTAAAACTGGTATTCCCACCATTCTCCCGCTTGTTGTTGAAATTGAGAAAGCTGCCAACTCCAGCTAGTTTTTTCAAAAGTATCTGTCATAGGGGGTAATGGGGAGTGGGGAGTGGGGAGTGGGGAGCAGGGGAAGCAGGGGAAGAAGAACTATTGATTATTGACCAATGCCCAATGCCCAACGCCCAATGCCCAATGCCCCATGCCCCATGCCCCATAACTATTGACTATTGACTACTGACTCTTTTTTTATCACTATCGAGCCGATAACAATAAGTAGCGCACCGAATGCAAGAAATCCTAGATCCCAAATTAACTGATTTGGGCCTGGTTTCACATGATGGATACCGAGAATTTGGTGGTCAATTAAACCTTCAACAAAGTCAAACAACCCAGTTCCAATCACTATTGACCCAATAAAGGTTTGTAATGACCAAGGAACATCATCACGCCCTCCTGCACGCCATAGCAACACAATTCCTACCACGGTGAATACCCAATCCAAGGCATGAAATAACCCATCCCATACCATGTTCAAATCTATATTCGTCGTGTTTGTCAGAGGTCGAATGCTACTGAGCATATGATGCCACTGGAGGAGCTGATGCAGTAATATTCCATCAAGAAATCCTCCAAGACCCACACCAAGACAAATTCCAGCAGTGATTAGCGGTGCGCGTCGGTTGAAGGTTTCACTTTTTGCCTCCATTGTCAACCTCATAGATAGGCTTTCTTACCAAAATACAACTCTTTTAGGAGAAATATCTTCTATCTTGAGGCAAGTACGATCATTCAAATCAAATATTATTTTCACGGTAACTGAAACTTTGGGCATTTGAAAACCCTAGTATAGTATATTGGTACACTAATTAATTGAAAGAAAGCCGTCGTAAAACGACGGGGCTTTAAACCCAATTTTTCGGTAATAAAAGCGATTCCTGGATAAAACAAAAAATTTATATGACTTCAGTTGATTCTAGCAAGCACAAAAAAGCTAAAGCCCTTAAACCTACAAGCCGCCGCCCTGCTAAAGAACTCTGTAGCGAGTGCGGACTATGCGATACATACTATATTCACTATGTCAAGGAAGCCTGCGCTTTTATTAATCAGCAAATAGGCGAACTTGAAGCAGAAACGCACACGCGATCGCGCCATCTCGATAATCCTGATGAACTCTACTTTGGTGTTCACCAAAACATGATAGCGGCGCGAAAACAGCAGCCCATTGAAGGCGCACAATGGACGGGTATTGTTAGCAGTATTGCCATTGAAATGCTCAATCGCGGCTTAGTTGAAGGTGTCGTCTGCGTGCAAAACACCAAAGAAGACCGCTTTCAACCTATGCCCATCATCGCCCGGACTCCAGAAGAAATACTAGCAGCACGGGTAAATAAACCAACACTTTCCCCGAATCTTTCCGTATTGGAACAGGTGGAAAAATCGGGGATGAAGCGGCTATTAGTAATTGGTGTTGGTTGCCAAATCCAGGCATTACGAGCCGTAGAAAAGCAACTTGGTTTAGAAAAGCTGTATGTTTTGGGTACGCCCTGCGTAGATAATGTTAACCGCGCCGGACTGCAAAAATTCTTAGAAACCACCAGCCGATCGCCTGATACAGTTGTGCATTATGAGTTCATGCAAGACTTCCGCGTTCACTTCAAACATGAGGATGGCTCATCAGAAACTGTACCTTTCTTTGGCTTGAAGACTAACCAACTTAAAGATGTCTTTGCCCCATCCTGTATGAGTTGTTTTGATTACGTTAACTCCCTAGCAGATTTAGTTGTTGGCTACATGGGCGCACCCTTTGGCTGGCAGTGGATTGTAGTTAGAAATGACACAGGTAAGGAAATGCTGGATTTGGTGAAAGACCAGTTAGATACTCAACCAGTGATGTCTAAAGGCAACCGGAAAGAAGCTGTACAGCAAAGTATTCCTGCTTACGATAAAGGCGTTACTCTCCCCATGTGGGCAGCAAAACTGATGGGTGTGGTAATTGAAAAAATCGGCCCCAAGGGTTTAGAATATGCGCGGTTTTCCATTGATTCTCACTTTACTCGAAATTATTTGTATGTGAAGCGGAATCATCCAGAGAAATTAGAAGCGCATGTTCCAGAGTTTGCCAAGCGTATTGTTGGGCAATATAAGTTACCAGAATAGAAAAGAATCTGGGGCATTGGGCATTGGGCATTGGGCATTGGGCACAAGAGGCTGAGTGGCAGGGCGCAGGGGGCAAGGGGGAGAATTAAAATTACCTCTTTCCCCTCTGCTCCCTACTCCCCATTCAGTCGCAACAAAGCACGAGCGATCGCTAATCTTTGCCATTGTCCCCGTGATAGATCAATCTCTATTTCACCTCGACAGGACTACACTTAACACCCAACTCCTAACCAATCTCTAACAATATCTTCAAAACACCCCGACTCTGAGCGTGTTCAAAAGCTGCAAGCCCTTCAATCAAGGGGTAGGTAGCATGAATCAGGGGTTGCACGTCAACTTGTCCTGTGGCTAGTAGCTGGAGGGCTGGGGGAAAGGGGCCACAACGAGAGCCGATGAGGGTGATTTCATCCACTACTAAAGAAGAGGCATCCAGACTGAGTTTGCCAGAATAAGTACTTTTAAGTACAAGCGTACCACGGGGACGTAGGGCGCGACGGGCGATCGCAAATCCTTCTGGATTGCCAGTACATTCTACTGAGATATCGAAATATCCATCTGTAACAGCGTCGGCTAGACTCGTTTTTATTCCCCGTACCTCTAAGTTGGCTAGTTTGTCTCGATGACGCCCCACAGCTAAGAGTTCACAGCCAGTTAGGGCTAATGTTTGGGCTACCAACTGCCCTAGTTTGCCATCTCCAACCACTAGCACTCGGTCATTTGGACGCAATGGTACTTGCTGCTGAATTTCCAAAGCTGCTGCTAAAGGTTCAGTAAATGTTGCTACTTCCGTTGACACATTATCAGGTACGAGATGCAAGTTCTCTATCGGTAAACAGAGATATTCACCAAAAGCTCCATTCCGGTTGACAATACCTAGAACTGTGCGATTTTCGCAGTGAGTTGGTTGTCCACTGCGACAAAACCGACAATGGCCACAGACAGCGTTGATTTCTCCAACTACGCGTTTGTTAACTAAGTGTTCTGGCCCTTGTTCCACGATGCCAACAAATTCATGACCTAAAATACCACTGTAAGGATAGTAGCCTCTGAGTAGTTCCAGGTCAGTGTTACAGATACCTGCACGCAAGACACGTACCAAGGCTTCTCCCGGTGGTGGTTCAGGAATGGCAATATCTGTGCGTAATTGCAACTGCTTGTTTTCGAGCCAAAGTCCTTTCATTTTTATTCAGTCCTTTGCCTAATATTTTGTCATACCATTTTCAAAAATTTTTCATCTCGTTCCCAGTCTCGGACTGGGAATGCCTATGTGCCTTGGTGTCAACTTAAGCCCAAACCCCTTTAAAATCTCGTTTACAGCCTCTGGCTGGAAATGCACCTCATTGCGCCTCTGCCGCAAGTTTTGAGGCGGAGCCTCACATAGTCTATGGGTGTCAATTTAACATTACGCTCTTGCTAGCAAACTTGCAATTTAGCACTACCTACCCTACCAAGGAGTTGCAGCAGGTTGGTCATTAATGTTAACCCAATAGCGGGTACACTGTGCTAAACCGTTTATATCGCCATAGGCTTCTGCCCAAAAACTCCATCCAGCATTAATACCAGTACCATCATGAAATTCTGCCATCCGATATCCAGAGGTACCACGAACGATTTGTCCTACCTGGTTGCATATATTATCTGCAACTGCTTGAGATGTTAATTGTTTTCCTTGTATATAGGGAATTACCAACACTGTACCACCAGACCAAGAGTTGTTAGTCGCACCGCCAGGACTGATAATGGACGGAGGTAAACCTGCTGGTGCAGGATCATTTGTCTTTTTAATGCAGAGCAGTGAACGATAGTCGTTGATATTAGTGTCGCCTTGATAAGGATCAGTGCCACCAAGTTGACCATTATCCGAACCAAACAAAACATAGGTTTTAGAGTTAAGCACTAGAGGCTTTCCGAACACTTTTCAGGTCATTGCTTTAGGGTTGGCTTGAGCCGCAGAAATTGAAACAGTCATCATCAATCCAACTGTTACAACACTTGTTGCAAAAATTTTGTGGAACATGGTATTTTTTTAGCTTTAGGACTTACGCACAAGTTACGGAATAACGAACCACAGAGGCGCAGAGGACACAGAGAAATCAGAGTTTGAGAGATATTTTGCGTAAGTCCTAAGCTTAAACAACGCCACATTTAAAATTACAACAAATTAGGTAATTTCTCATATCAGTAATGTAAAAATGCACGAGTGATACCGCTCCCGTCACGAGTGATACCGCTCCCATCACGAGTTAGACCGCTCCCATCACGAGTTAGACCGCTCCCATCACGAGTTAGACCGCTCCCATCACGAGTTAGACCGCTCCCATCACGAGTTAGACCGCTCCCGTCACGAGTTAGACCGCTCCCATCATGAGTTAGACCGCTCCCATCACGAGTGATACCGCTCCCGTCACGAGTTAGACCGCTCCCGTCATGAGTGATACCGCTCCCGTCACGAGTGATACCGCTCCCGTCACGAGTTAGACCGCTCCGATAGAAGCGATCGCATCCCTTGACTTTTAAGACAGTCGCTACAGATTTTTATTTTTAGGGCAAAACCTACGCAGTATTGCCCTAAAATTGATGGGTAAATAAGTTCAGCAAGATCAGAATACTTCATGCGGCGAGACTCGATATTTTACAAACTATTTCAACAATCTCCCACATTATTATTTGAATTATTAACTAATCCGCCGACAAATGCTAACGCTTATCGATTTGACTCAGTAGCAGTCAAAGAACCCAAATTTGAAATAGACGGCGTATTCCTCCCACCAGAAAATGCCGGTGCAGGAGTAGTGTATTTTTGTGAAGTCCAATTCCAAAAAGATGAACAGCTTTACGAAAGAGTATTTGCTGAGTCATCACTATATTTTTACCGCAACCGTGAGAGATTTAGCGATTGGCAGGTAGTCATCATTTACCCATCTCGCAGTTTGGAACAAAGCCAGATTCATCCCCATCGCTCATTGCTCAATGGCGGACAAGTGCATCGAATATACTTAGATGAATTGGGGGATATTCAGACCTTACCTTTATGGGTAGCGCTGATGGTATTAACGACAGTTAAGGAAGAAATTGCACCAGAACAAGCCAGGTATTTATTAACCAGAACTCGGCAAGAACTATCATCGCCCACAAGTCGCGCCATAATAGAGATGATCATAACGATTATGGTGTACAAGTTTGAGCAGTTAAGTCGAAGGGAGGTAGAGTCAATGCTGGGAATCACACTCCAGGAAACGCGAGTTTATCGGGAAATTAAGGAGGAAGGACGCGAGGAAGGACGCGAGGAAGGACGTGAGGAAGGACGCGAGGAAGCAACAGTTAATCTAGTTATGCGACTGTTAACAAAGCGATTTGGCGAACTGACTCCAGAAATGCGTTCCGCCATCAGTGGTTTATCTTTACCTGTTCTGGAAGACTTGAGTGAAGCACTGTTAGATTTTACCAGTGTGGCTGATTTGCAGTCGTGGTTAGAAGGGCGATAAGCCAGATCCTCTGTAGGTGCTGCTAAGATAGAAGCGATCGCATCGCTTGACTTTTAAGACAGTCGCTACAGAGTTGAAAGTGTAAAAAGTCTAAACTCAGAGCATCTGCTGTACCCGGTAAAAAACTAAGGAATCATCGCTACCTTAATAACCTGACGCGCCTTCATCTCACAAAACACCTGTTCTAAATCTTTTAATGGCCGCTGTTCACTAATAAGTAACTCAAAGGGAATTTTGCGACTAGCGATCAGTGCCAGCGCCTCCCGCACATACTTTGGTGTATTATGAAATACCCCTTTAATAGTAAGTTCGCTGTAATGTAACTGTTCTGTATTGACTGTAATGCTGGTATCCCGTGGACATCCACCGAATAAATTGACTGTTGCACCAGGACGGGCGCAAGCGATCGCAGTTTCCCAAACACTTGGTACACCAGTGGCTTCAATTACTACATCTGCGCCCCATCCTTGAGTGAGTTCTTTCACCACACTGGGAATATCTGGGATTCGATGATAATTAAAGGTCTGGATTGCACCCAATTTCTGACCAATTTCTAGCCTGTGGTTATTACCTCCCCACAACAAAACCTCAGCTTTCTCACTCAACGCCGCCACAAACATCAGCCCGATCGCCCCATCTCCTAAGACGACTACTTGATCTTTGGTTTTGACATCAGAACGCGCTACACCATGCAACACACAAGCTAAGGGTTCCGTCATCGCTGCCAATTCCCACGGCAACTCATCGGGAATCTGCAATAAATTATGCTGTACTATTGGTGCGGGAATCTTCAGGTATTCCGCAAAAGTTCCATTATTCCAGGTCAGATTCGGACATAATGAATACTCTTGGCGTTGACAAAAAAAGCACCGGCAGCATGGGGCGGAATTATTAGCGACAATGCGATCGCCTATTTGCCAATCAGTGACACCTGCACCCAAGGCAACTATTCGCCCAGCAGCTTCGTGACCAAACAGCGACGGCGGTTTCAGCATCTTGGCATGACCACCACGCCCCCAGACTTTCAAATCTGTACCACAAGTTGTTGCTACCCCCACCTGGATCACAACTTCGCCAGGCGCCGGAATGGGGTCAGCAACTTCCTCTAAGCGTAAATCTTCTTGACCATAAAGTAAGGCTGCTAACAAAGCTTTATACCTATCAATTAGCTCCATCCGATTTTATCAGTTGGAGCTAATTGATAGGTGTAAACTCGATTTTTATTAGGCTTGATATGTGGAAAAACTAGGTATTCACCACTGGGTGGGCAACCACTCCGGTGTTCCGAGTTTCCAGATTAGGCAAACGAGTAGCAGTTAATAGCGGTACTTCTTGTCGGCACGACAGGCAAAACCAATATAGTTCACCATGACGGGCATGACGCAGCAGGGAACCACCGCAACATGGGCAGGTGTTAGTTCTCGTACTCATACCAATGTGCTCCTTAAAAAAAGTTATTGTTTAAGCTGGATAAAAAAGCAGTTGATTAAAACTAGATTTTGGCAGCACGAATGCGGCCATTTGATTTTATGCGGTCTTTAATAATTTGTCTGTAAACAGCTTCATATCCGTTAACCATTTGGCTAACGCTAAAGTTGTTTTCCACATATTCTCGACAGGTTTGACGATTGAGTTCCAAAGCTAGTGGAATCATTGCCGCCATTTCTGTGTAGCTTTTGCAGATAAAACCTGTTTTATTGTGGGCAATCACTTCCGGTACAGAGCCTAAATTCATGGCAATCACTGGTGTACCAGTTGCCATTGATTCAATCATTACTAGGCCAAAAGGTTCTTGCCAGTTAATAGGGAAAAGAGTTATGGCAGCATTGCCCAGAAGTTCAGTCTTTTCGGCGTGGTTAATTTCGCCTAGATATTCGATTTGCTGACCATCTATCAGGGGGGCAATCTCTTGTTCAAAAAACTTAGAGTCTACTGGATCAACCTTTCCTGCCATCTTCAAGCGCCAACCACTCTGTTTCGCAATGGCGATCGCATGTTGTGGTCCTTTTTCTGGCGAAAAACGGCCTAAAAAGGCCAAATATGGAGGTGATGACGGTTGGGCTACGAATGGATAATCTGCTAGCTCAATTCCGTTATAAACTGTGCCAATATAATTGAGATCGATTTGACGCTGCGAGTTACTAATGCTGACGTATGGTTGCTTTTGGTGGTAACTAAATGCGTGACGGTTGTCCGTTGTAAACTTACCGTGCAGGGTGTGAACTGTAGAAGTTGCTGTAATCAAACTCGCTAAAGCTAATGCCGAAATCCCTACATGAGAATGGATAATATCGAATTGGGCAGCACTTTGGTAAACTTGGCTCAGTTCCAACATCTCGTACACTGCATACTCTTTGACATTTGGATCTAAGCGTAATGCCTGCGGAAAAACTGCTTCTAAGTGAGCTAAAGTTTGAGAATCGCCAGAGGCAAACAAAGTTACCTGATGACCGCGACGAACAAGTTCATCAGTCAAGCGACTCACGACCAATTCGATTCCTCCATAATTAGGAGGTGGAACCCTTTCCCATAAGGGGGCGACTTGAGCGATTTTCATAAGTTGTTTTGGTTCAGTCTATGAAATTGTCCTATATATAATGAGCTACATCATTATATTATGAGGAAAGAGGATTTGCACTTACTCTTTTGACATTTAAATTAACCTAACAGGCTACTAAAAGCGCAATAAGAGTTAACCCAACCGCAAATTTTCTACCGACAAATCTAATAGACTATCGGCAAAAGTCAACCTGGAGCTACCCTTCTAACCGTATAACTAATCTATTACTTGTTGCATCTGTCTTGGGGATCATAATGAGGTAAAATATTTTGTAGCAGAACTTACAAAATGGCAGAATTTGTAGCTGACAACACTAAAATATTCAACGGGATCAAGTAATTAAAGCTGCGTTTAAACGTAATTGGGAAATGGAACAGAAATTATAAGCATTAAGTAATTGTACAAAAACTACATAACGTGTAATTAGTAATTTACAAAAATTCTGATAACTAACGAATGAAAATCGCTACTTGGAACGTCAACTCAATTCGCACTCGCCTCGAACAGGTTATCGATTGGTTAACCCTGAATCCTGTTGATGTTCTCTGCTTGCAAGAAACCAAAGTTGTGGATGCCGAGTTTCCGCGATCGCCTTTTGAGCAGTTAGGCTATAACCTTTATATATCAGGACAAAAATCTTATAATGGTGTAGCCCTGATTAGTCGCCAGCCACTCCTAGACGTAAGTAGCGGGTTTCGGGCGATTTTGCCCGATTTACACCACGAATGGGATGACCAAAAGCGGGTGATTACAGGTGTAATTGATGGTGTTCGGATTGTGAACTTATATGTTCCCAATGGCGCAGCAGTCGGAACTGAAAAATACGAATACAAACTGCGCTGGTTGACAGCGTTACACGAGTATTTGCGGTTGCTCGTGCTGTCAGAACCGGCAATTTGTGTGTGCGGAGACTTCAACATCGCACTGGAAGACAAGGATATTCACGAGCAAGTGAGTACAGAAAATCATATTATGGCAACAGAAGCAGAGCGCCAAGCCTTACGGGCTATTCTGAAATTGGGATTTGCCGATGCTTTTCGCAAATTCACTACAGAAGGCGGAAATTTTAGCTGGTGGGATTATCGCGCCGCCGCCTTCCGTCGCAACTTAGGTTGGCGGATTGACCATCACTATCTTACACCCGTGCTATATGAGCGTGCTAAAAGTTGCATCATTGATGTCGCACCCAGAAAATTAACCCAACCCAGCGACCATGTGCCGGTAATTGTGGAATTTTGAATTGGGCATTGGTTCATCATAATTCGTAATTCGTAATTGAATAGGGGTTAATACTCCCGTTTATATAGGAACGTGGATTAAATAAAATGTAAAACTTCATCCTGTCTCACTATCCCTCTCCAATATATCGGAGAGGGATTGAGGGTGAGGTAAGCCAGGGATATAAATTGTATGTTATTTAATTCTTATTCCATAGCGGTTCTCAATTGCATGGAATACAGACCTAACAAGAACATCTGTAGAGCGACGAATTATTTGACCAAAACGGCAGATTATTTGTCACCAATTAAAATCCTTGTGCTAAAGATCCAGCGACTCTTCAATGTTCCGGTCAATCATACCAAAGTTGAGCATCAGATGCGCCATTGCGCGGTTGCGATGCCCTGTACTCCGTTCTGAGGTAAAAACTGAAATGTCAACGAACACGTCGCGGCCAATATATCGCTGGAACATATTTAGCATTCGGTTGAGGCGTTCGCTTGGGCCGGAACCTCTGATTAAGCTGGTGGTAGCGATCGCTCCAGGATTTACCATTGGATTATAAGGTCGCTTCGATTGTTCATCCAAAATAATCGCGTTGAATGCATCCCCCGTCAGTTCCACGCCAACTCTAGTCAAAACATAATCCAACCCATCATCTTCTAAGGCAAGTCCATAAGCAAACACCTTGGAAATTGACTGAATGGTAAAGAGTTGTTCCCAGTCCCCAACTTTGTAAACCTCACCATCTACTGTCACAATACAAATGCTGAACAAGTCCGGGTTTACTTTTGCCAGTTCGGAAATGTATTTTGCGACTGCACAGTTGCAAAGATTTTTGAAAAGACAGCTTGCTCTAAAAAATCATCCTTAAGTAATTACTTAGGCTAAAAAATAGCCATTGTAATTTTTGCTACATTTAAATTTTTATCTCCAAGCGATCGCGAAGATTTCCTAATTTTTTCATTATTAATCACAAAAAATATCAAGTTGAGTATTGCTCTTTTTTTATACTCAGTAACACTGTTGCCATAAGTTACATTCATCACTAGTTTAAGTCTAGTTATGGAGAATAAAAGTCATGATTAATCTAAGTAGAAAAAACTTGGAAAAAAGATATTACGCTCAAACTAATTTGGATAATTATCTCAGATATAACTCCGATGACGACTTATTCATAGGTAAATCAAAATATTTCATTAAATAAGGGATTTTAAGTATTTATGCCGATGATATTTAATTAAAATTATATTATGTCTTTAGAGAAAATCCCAAAATAGATGTTATCTATAATACACGGGTAGTTGTAAACCTTTAGAACTGACATCAATAGGGTATCGTCACTTTGGTGTGCAATCACCGTAACGTTTTTTTAAGAAATTTTTGACTTGCCGAAAAAAGCGTTACATAGCCAAAGTCCCCATTTGAAAAAGGTTTCGCCCTTAAAATTGGAATTATAATTTCAGGAGGTGGCCTAAAATTACGCTAAAACCCTGATCCCCAAGCCAAAAGGTTCATGTTAGTCTGTTGCAGTTATAAATAACAAAAGTGAAAGCGGAACGAGTTCGAGTTTTTCAGAAGGGAAATCACTTTCACAAAGTGACAAATCCCACGAATCATAAAACTAAAGTTCTACAGTCGCTTTAAAAACGAACGCATGAATCAAAGACATTTGTGGACTATTGTTGCCCTGTTTATGACTGTTTTGGGAATACCCACAGTCGGTTGCACTCAAACGACCAAGGCAAATCCGCTAGCTTCCCAAAAATCACCTGCACCTGATGTAGTGAAGGTGGGAGAGTATCAATCAACAGCAGGGAAACAAACCTTGGATGCTGTGATTACAGAAATTCACTCTCACAACATCGGAAAACGTAAGGCAGCAACCCTTTTTATCAAAAATATTCCTGTTCTCACTTTTTTGAGTTCCGTATCAAATGCGAGTCCTGAAACTAAAAAAGTTGGTACAATTGGAAATTCTGGGGGCATACAATCGTATGCCCTTATTGCTAGCAATTCACTAAAGGCAGTGAGTACTGGGGACGTCACAGATGTGAGTAACCAGATTAGCTCTGTTGACAATGACCCAGTTCAGATAGCTGGTGTAATAGCAGCTAAGATCAACCAGTTGAATCGGGAAAATGTGGACGGGACTAAGATTACCGTAAGTTGGAAAGCAGGGGAAAAATCTACTGCCAATCAAGCGCAAAACAAAAGCGCTCCCCTCCAGCAAAATGGCGATTGCTATATAATCAAAATTAATGGCGAAGAATTGGTCGAAATCAACGAAGATACGCAATTAGCAGGTACCACCAACAATCTGGCGCAAGATGCATTGCAAGCAACCAATCGTCTGCGAAGACTACTAGGCAATGCATCTCCATTAAAAGAAATTGCGAATTTACCAATTCGTCTGCCAATATCAATACCAAAACTACCCCAACAGATTGCCGTCGGAGTAGTGCGAATCTCTTTCGGAGGCATAGCTTCCTATTACGGGTATGATGGTTCTGGTAATAGTACTGCTAGCGGTCAGAGGTTCAATCCAGAAGGCATGACTGCCGCCCATCGTAGCTTACCCTTTGGTACACAAGTTCGTGTAACCAACACCCGCAATGGTCGTTCTGTAGTGGTGCGGATTAATGACCGGGGTCCATACGTTCGGGGTCGAGTCATAGACCTGTCTGCTGGCGCAGCTCGGATTTTAGGAATGATGGGCAGTGGAGTGGCACCAGTACAGATTGAAGTCTTAAAGTAGTTATTAGTAAGTAGGGAATAGGGAGTAAGAATTTTAGATTTTAGATTTTGGATTAAAGAATTGAAATTTAATCCAAAATCGTCAATCCAAAATCAAAAATTGAATTGCCCTGTTTGTCCAATGCCCAATGCACAATGCCCAATGCCCAATGCCCAATGCCCAATGCCCAATTCCCAATTCGCAGTTCCGTATCACTTAATTCCCCTAGATCAATCATCTCTTCCCCTATTTCAGATATAAACTAACGGGGGAGGGATCGATAAGAACTAGGGGTATTTTTGTGCGCCTGCTAACAACAGTCGCAGCTTTACGCTGCTATTTAACTAAACGCTGCTCAGAAAACAAGCTGATTGCTGTTACCGAGGATCAGAGACTAGATGAGATGACTGGCTGGTATCAGACGGCAGTCGGTCTGGTGCCAACGATGGGAAATTTGCATCAAGGTCATTTAAGCATGATTCAACGGGCGCGGCAAGAAAATTCTA
Organism: Nostoc sp.; assembly: GCF_036917675.1. Classification (GTDB taxonomy): domain Bacteria; phylum Cyanobacteriota; class Cyanobacteriia; order Cyanobacteriales; family Nostocaceae; genus Nostoc. The sequence goes on from NZ_JBALCT010000001.1 coordinate 74,490, forward strand.
CGGTGATTGTGAGTATTTTCGTCAATCCCCTGCAATTCGCTCCCAATGAGGATTATCAACGCTACCCCCGCACTTTAGAGCAAGACCAACAACTTTGCGAACAAGCTGGGGTAGATGCCATTTTTGCACCGACTCCTGAAGAAATGGCAGTTCCCCAGAAAAGTATCCAAGAATCAAAGGTTACACAAGTTATCCCCCCATCTGCTATGATAACAGGCTTGTGTGGTCGTTCTCGGATAGGTCACTTTCAGGGTGTAACTACGATTGTTACCAAACTTTTCAACTTGGTACAGCCTGATCGTGCCTACTTTGGTCAAAAGGATGGTCAGCAACTAGCAATTATTAAAAGGCTGGTAGCTGACTTAAATTTGCCAGTAGAAATTGTTGTTTGTCCAACAGTGCGGGAAGCATCGGGTCTTGCCTTCAGTTCTCGTAATCAATATTTGACGGTGACGGCAAAAGAGCAAGCAGAGGTATTATATCGCGGCTTGAGACGAGCTGAAGCTGCGTTTCGGGCTGGCGATCGCAATAGCAACAAGTTGATAGCAGTGGTACAGCAAGAAGTGGCAATGGTCAGCACGGTTTTAGTGGAATATATTGAATTGGTTGAACCGACTACGTTGATGTCTTTAGAAAAAGTTGAGGAGGAAGGAATGTTGGCGATCGCAGCTCGTCTTGGTGCTACACGTTTGATTGACAATACCATATTGCGCGATCGTCAACCTATCATCGCCATTGATGGTCCAGCTGGTGCTGGAAAATCTACAGTGGCGCGTCAAGTGGCAGCAGACCTGGGCTTAGTGTATTTAGATACAGGAGCGATGTACCGTGCTGTCACTTGGTTAGTAGTGCAAAAGGGGATTGCTATTGATGATGAGTGTGCGATCGCAGAATTAACTAACCAGTGTAAAATTGAACTTACTCCTAACCCCGATTTACAATCTACCGTGCGGGTTTGGATTAACGGTACTGATATTACCCAGGTAATTCGCACCATTGAGGTAACATCTCTTGTATCGGCGATCGCGGCACAAAGCGCTGTACGTCAAGCACTGGTTAAACAACAGCAAAACTGGGGTAAAAGAGGTGGTTTAGTCGCTGAAGGACGGGATATCGGTACTCACGTATTCCCCGATGCCGAAGTGAAAATCTTCTTAACCGCTTCTGTGAGTGAACGCGCCCGTCGCCGCCAGCAAGACTTTAACAAACAAGGTCAACCCAAAGTTAGTTTAGAGCAGCTGGAACGGGACATTGCCGAACGTGACTGGAAAGATAGTACACGCAAAGTTTCGCCTTTACAAAAAGCAGCAGATGCGATCGAAGTTCAAACCGATGGTTTGGACGTGTCTGAAGTCACGGCACAAATCGTTAACTATTACCAGCAGCGTTTATCTCAGTGCTAATCACCACTATTTGCTGTTAGTTTTTTAGTTTCAAAGGGTGGTGGGTGAGTGATTATTCACTTACCATCCTCAAAACTGATTTAAAAACAAAATAGATAATTTGACGATTGGCTATCTTGATTGAAAATCAAGCCTTATACTAGAAATATTAAATTATTTAAGTATTAAATCATCTCGCTATCGAGTGATTTATCATATCGCAATTAATCCTACTAAAGATAGAAGTATGAAAACTCTAATTGCTAAATGCTAGTTACATATTGGACTTTCACTATGAGATATTAGCCATTTTTATTTAGATTCATTAATGACTAGCGATTTGACTAATCACAAAAGTATTTTGTTTTCATCTTCACTTGATCTTCACTTTGGTAGTAGAATAACGATGTTAAGTTTTATGTTTGATCATGAAAGACATAAAGCTATCAAAAACAAAAGCTGTTAATTTCCTAAGCTTCTGGAATAGTTTAAGACTAGAAACCGATAAAGAGAGGATTTCACACAATGGTATTTGTACAAGAACCACTACCCTTTGACAAGAATGCTCTAGAGCCATATGGCATGAAAGCTGAGACTTTCGAGTATCACTATGGCAAGCATCACAAAGCTTATGTAGACAATCTCAACAAGCTCACTGAAGGTACTGAACTTGCCGATAAGTCTCTGGAAGAGGTGATCAAAATTTCCTTCAAAGACTCCTCTAAGGCGGGAATCTTTAACAACGCTGCTCAAGTTTGGAACCACACCTTCTTTTGGAATTCCTTGAAACCCGCAGGTGGTGGCGCACCCACTGGTGAACTCGCAGCCAAGATTAATAAAGATTTTGGTAGCTTAGACAAATTCAACGAAGAGTTCTCTAACGCCGCCACAACTCAATTCGGTAGCGGATGGTCTTGGTTGATTGATGATGGTGGTACGCTGAAGGTGATTAAGACACCAAATGCAGAGAACCCTCTAGCTCATGGTAAGAAGGCACTCTTAACTTTGGATGTTTGGGAACACGCCTACTACATTGACTACAAAAATGCCCGTCCAGCGTTCATCAAGAATTTCCTAGAAAAGTTGGTGAACTGGGACTTTGTTGCTGAAAATTTGGCTAAAGCTTAATCAATTGCCAGTTTTGAAGTGGCTGTTATGCCTTTTGACAAGCTGCTTTGCGTCTACGTGGCTTGTGCCAGATAAGTAGTCAGATAAAATTAATTACACAACGTCATTGCGAATGTAGAAAAGCGTAATGTTCGCCCTACAGCCCTTCGGGCATCTTACGGCAGGCGTTTCCGCAGGGGTAGCAATTCCCTTGCGGTTGGGATTGCAACTCTTGGAGACACCCCGCGTAGCTTGCTTGTTTGTTCGCATAGCGTCCCGTAGGGAAGGAGTACGCCCTGTTCGCAATGACTGTAAATATTTTTGTTTAGCTACTTATGTAAAATAGAAACAATCAGTTAATTGACCAATCTTGTTAGCAGTCACGAACTAGTCTCGTGACTGTTTTTAGTTGACTGTTGAGGGGATGGGGGAGATGAGGGAGCAAAATCTAGCTTTTCTGAGAATTGCGATTCATTATGACCAGGATAATGCTGTTGGTTTTGGGTCACGAATCGTAAAATAGCATTTGGATCGTAACTGGGACATACTCTATTTGCCCCAGGTTAGAGCTAAAAACTTTGAAAACTGGACTTAGGAGTAAAAACAATGGTGCAAGCTGTACAACAAGAACTGACACTAGAAAAGGTAAATAAAGCTATTGAGGCAATCCTCAATGTTTTGGAAGTCCCCGAACCCGGAAATGATTTACACGCCAAGGCTTTATCTGCCTTTGCAAATGGCGATTACCAAACTGTAAAGCGGTTAGCCTCGACCAATTTATCTGATTGTTATGTTAAGGCACTGGGTTATTTAGGTGGGGCTTTGAAGCTAACGCCAAACACTGACACAATTCTGGCAGAGTCGGCACGGGCAGCGGCTGACTTTGCACGAGAGAGAACATTACGTAAACTTGGGGCTGCGATCGCATCTGCACTAAACTAATAATTTTTCTGAGAGGAAACGCAGAGGCACAGAGAGAAAAATGAGATTTTTCGAGTCACCTGGAAAGGGCTAGTTGAAACCCTTATCATATATAGATTTTATTAAATTCGAGCAAATGTCAAAAAATGAGCTAACGGGCAGTAGTAAAGAACTAGCGCAATACATCGAAGCAACGAATAGCATCACTAAGCCTTGGCTATTGGTACAACTGCGCCTCAAGAAATTGCAAGAGCGTCGAGCCACTCTTACAAACGATGTCTACACCAAAGAATTAGAAGACATTTACCAAGACTTGATGAATTTGGGTGAATGGTGGCGCGGTATTGAAGATGAGGTATTTTAAAGTGAGGAGTTATGAGCTACGAGCAATGAGTTTTCCTAACTCCTAACAGACGCGATTAATCGCGTCTGTTAACTTCTAACTTAAAACGCAACCTGATGGCTCAAGCTCTCGATCAAGTCGATTATCATACTCTCGATGCCGCAAAACGACGCTTCATCGATGCCGCAAAACGCACACTTGGCTTTGCAAGCGCTTATGGCATCGTGCCCGCGTCGGGTCTGGGAGCAAGTGCTAACGCTTTCAGCTTCAACCTCGCTCCGTTTCTAGAGGCGGGGGCTAGAGAACTTTCTATGACACTTGTCCCCGAAGGACTGGGCACCGCAGACGATACCCGCCCTGACGACCTCTGTGAAGAGGAGCTTCGACGATTCTGGTGGAACATTGGTATCAAGATCATCTCGTGTCTTACGAACGACGCCGCAACTTCCGGTATGCAGACTATACTTCTCGGTCTTTATCTGCCGTCGAGTACTCCTGAAACAATCTTTACCCCCGCTTTTCTTGATGGGTTTCTGGATGGAGTGGTTGAGGGGTGCAAACGAGTGGGATGTGTCTATCTCTCAGGGGAAACTCCTCAACTAAAAACTAAGATGATTCCAGGGCGGCTCGACATCGCCGGCTCGGTTTTTGGGGTTATGCCGGTTGGTATCGCTCCTATTGATAGCTCGCGTCTGGATGCCGGAAATACCATTGTTCTTGTCGAGAGTTCGGGACCCCATGAAAACGGCTTTACCCCACTGCGAAAGCTTGCCGAGTCTCTCCCTGATGGATACAGAACAAAACTTCCAAGTGGGCAGGAGTTCTGGGAAGCGATGAATGCTGCGTCGTATCTTTACACGCCGCTTGTACAGGCGGTGCTTGGCGAAGGAATTCGTCCTACGGCGATGGAAAATATCACTGGACATGGATGGCAAAAGCTGATGCGGTCGGTGAAGCCACTCCGGTATGTCATCGAAACGATGCTCCCAGTGCCGGAGATATTTACGTTTGTCGAAGGTCATCTTGAGGGCGGGGCAACGACGATGCTTTCCGTATTCAATTACGGTGCAGGATTTGCATTCTATACTGAGTCGGAGCAGGATGCAGAGAGGATCGTTCTGCTGGCAAGAGAACATCAGCTAACGGCCGTGATTGCAGGAAGGGTTGAAGCGTCCCTTAGCCGAGAGGTAGTGGTAAAACCGCTTGAAGTCACCTTGAAGGGAGATTCTTTTGGGATTGCACGAGGAGTATAATCAGCCCCAAGTGTAGGCATAGCCCGTCGTAGACATCGCCACTTTTCTGGGAGCTATTGTAGATTCACAGGATTTTCTTACTTTTGCGATGCCTGGGTTGGGCTACGCCTACGCACAATTTATTACTGGTTAGATAAAACCAGTGTAACTATTGAGATAAATAAGGATTTTTACACACAAAATAAAATTGCATTTCCGGCTTATTAGAGATAATTACTCTAGTAAGCCTTTAGTATATAAGTAATTCAACACAGATACTATAGACGTATTTATGAAACTTTGGATGCAATATTGATTACTACCTAAAATTGAAGTAGTTCAAAATACCCATGACCACTTAGATTAAGATTTGCTAACGTAGTCTTAACATATTAAAAAATTTGCTGACAAAGCTGAGAAAGTAGCAGCCAACACTAATTTTATATTGTTGGGTCTTTCTTATCTGTAGATGTAGCGTTTTAGTGTGTTAAGAATATACATTTTTGTTCCGAGGGGGTTATGGTTGTAAATTTGGCCCAAACTACTGCTTCGGCAGAACTTTTGAAGCAAGTATTCCATAACATTGATGCACATAGTTGTCCAAGGTTATTCAACTTTCATATGCACACTGTCTACTCGGATGGGAGATTGCAGCCGAGTGCATTGATGGAGCAGGCGATCGCGATTGGACTAAAAGGTTTAGCCATCACGGATCATCATGGTATTATCGGCTATCAAGCATCACTTGCTTGGTTAGAAGACTGGAAGTGGAGTAATCCTGGTGCAAGCACTCCTCACCTGTGGAGTGGCGTGGAAATCAATGCCAAGCTTTTGGATATAGAAGTTCACATTTTGGCTTACGCTTTTGAAACAGAACACCCTAGTATAAAACCCTATCTGCAAAGAAGGGCGACTACAGGGCAAGAATATCAGGCAAGTAACGTGATTGCCGCTATTCATGAAGCTGGGGGATTGGCAATTTTGGCTCATCCAGCTCGTTACAAGCGATCGCATTTCGACTTAATTCCAGCTGCGTCCCAAAAGGGTATCGATGGCGTGGAAACTTTCTACGCCTACAATAATCCTAACCCCTGGCAACCCAGCATAATGGAATCAGAACAAGTGCAAAAGTTGGCTGATGAATACTTTCTTTTCAATACCTGTGGTACTGATACCCACGGTTTGAGCCTGCTACAACGCTTGTAAAGCAATACCTTGTCCGTAAAGGACACGCTACGCGAACGCCAATTTACCAGGCTTGGGAATAGGGTTTAAGCCCATCTTAAAGGTCAAACAACAAAAATCCATCGGCTAAATTAATTGGCCACAGGTGGAGCGTCTCCGGCTCCGCAAAATTCTTCTGTCCAGTAGTACTTGCGGCTAATATCAGCTTGTCTATTAGTCACGCCCATCAACTGCTATGCGATCGCGTTGTGCCATTACTAGACGTAAAATCAAACTTACACAATTGACGTTTCCTCAGTAGGTAATAACCACCTCACTTTAATTCAAAAGTTATTTTTATTACAATCTATATAATTGTCTTGTTAGTAGAAAGACAGATGAAATCCTTGTCCATATTAGTAAATAACAAAAAATCTAACTCTAATCCGCAAAAATTACGTAGACATCATATATTTATATTAAAAGATATACCAGTATATTGGCTGGTTGCAATCTAGCATTAGCATCAATATAATGTATTAAAATAGACATAATCTTCTACTTAGGTAGGAGGTTTTGAGCTAATGACTATCAATACAATTACCCTCACCCCTCTTACCTTCGGTGATCCGAATCAGTTGGTTGTGAGTTGGTAATTGAATGTGTGCTTTTAATACTTTGATATTCCTGCAACAAAGTGGGAAAGTTCCTTTCGCTCTAATATTAAACATTGAAATTGAGTGTAATAAACATGCAAGAAGTACTAGCGTTGATTGAACAAAAAAAACAAGAATATGCTCAACTGCCCTTGTTTGATTTTATGCAAAACAAAACTATAAATCCCAGACAAAGGTTAGCTTGGGCACCATGTGCTGCTCATTTTATTATGAATTTTGGAGAACTGAATAAGTATTTTTTGCGAGTAGAACCAACTAGTGATCCAATCCAGACACTAATTAACAGGCATACTTATGAAGATGACCATCATTGGCTGTGGTTTTTGGAAGATTTGAAAAACCTAGAACTTGACAGATCATTGAAATTTACTGACGCATTAAAATTTCTTTGGAGTGAAGAAACTAAGAATGCTCGCTGGTTAAACTATCAACTCTATCGATATAGTTCACAAGCTACTCCTATTCAGAAAATTATAGTTATTGAAGTTACCGAAGCGACGGGTAACATAATGTTTTCAACGGCAGCAGAGATTGGCAAGGAAATTAAAGCAATTACCCAAAAACCATGCAGATATTTTGCAGATTTTCATTTGGATGTTGAAACTGGTCACACGACAGGTGCATCTGGAATAGAAGGAATTTTACAACATATTCAACTATCAGAAGTAACTCGACAAGAAGCTTTGGAATTGGTTGAGAACTTATTTACAGCTTTCACGCAATTTACAAATGAGCTTTTGGTATATGCTGAAACCCATAAAATCGAGCAACAATTGAAAGCCGCAGAAATTCTTGAACAAGCTTTTTGAATTTTGAATTCCCCAAAGGGGTTGACTTTCATACTTAACTTTAGACTAAAAGAGGAATTTTAAATATGTCACAGCATATACAAAATGTTGTAATTGTTGGTGGTGGTTCAGCAGGTTGGATGACGGCAGCTTATTTGAGTAAAGCACTAGATAAAAATATTCAGATTACTCTGGTGGAATCATCTAACATCACAAAAGTTGGAGTTGGAGAAGCAACTTTTAGTACCATCAAACTATTCTTCGATTTTCTTGGGCTACAAGAATATGAATGGATGCCAAAGTGTAATGCCACATATAAGATGGCAATTAAGTTTGTCAACTGGAATGCGAAGGGGCAAGATTTCTACCATCCTTTCCAGAGATATGAGGTGATTGACGGCTTTGATATCTCTGAATGGTGGCTGAAAATGAAAAAAGATCAAGAAGCATTTGATTATGCCTGTTTTCTAATTCCCTGGCTGTGTGACCATAAAAGTTCTCCTAGATATCTTGATGGGAAAGTCTTTGATAACAAAGTTCAAAATGAATTTTCTCAGGAGCATATTCTCAAGAAAAACATCCTAGATAATTTGAAGATTCAGTATCCCTACGCCTATCATTTTGATGCGAATCTACTCGCCAGATTCATGAAAGATTATGGAATGGAAAGGGGAGTGAAGCAAATTGTTGATGATGTGGTGGATATCAAGTTAACTGAAGATGGGAGTATAGATAGCCTGACAACCAAAGAGCATGGCATTCTCAGTGGGGATCTTTTCATTGATTGTACTGGTTTTAGTGGTCTTTTAATCAACAAAGCGCTTGGTGAGCCATTCATTTCTTATTCAGAGTCGCTGTTGTGCGATCGCGCGATCGCAATGCAGATACCAACTGATCTAAAAAAAGATGGCATCAACCCTTACACCACAGCAACTGCGCTTTCGTCTGGTTGGGTCTGGAATATACCTTTGTATGGCAGAAATGGTACAGGGTATGTTTATTCGAGCGCATTCATTTCTCCTGAGGAAGCAGAACAGGAATTTCGCCAGCATTTGGGAGCCGTTGCTGATAATTGCAAGGCATCTCATATCAAGATGCGGATTGGACGTAACAGAAACTCATGGGTGAAAAACTGTGTAGCAATTGGTCTTTCTAGTGGATTTGTGGAACCACTAGAATCTACTGGCATCTTCTTTATTCAACATGGAATTGAAGAGTTAGTTAGCCACTTTCCCAGCAAATCTTTCAATGAAGAGCTAATTCACAGCTATAACAAAGTTATCGCTAACTGCATAGATGGTGTGCGAGAATTTTTGACACTTCATTACTATGCTAGCGATCGCACTGACACAGAGTTCTGGAAAGCGACTAAGAACAATATCAAAGTCTCAGAAGAACTACAGGAAAAATTAAGATTATGGAAGAATAGACTGCCAAGCAATAAGAGTATCAACCCGAAATACCACGGCTTCGAGTCTTACTCTTATTCGGTAATGTTGATGGGGCTAAACTATATGCCTGAAAGCAGTCTTCCCATTTTAGAGCATATCGGAAATCACAATGCCCAAGCTGCATTTGGGGAAATTAAGGAAAGAGCCAATTACCTGACTTCAACCTTGCCGTCTCAGTATGAATACTTAACTCATATAATTAAGTCACAAGAACAGTCGGAGTATCTGAGTGTGGTTAGCGATCGGCCACAGCAGATTCCTGCACTAATTTCATAATTTAGGAGAACCGAAGATGACGGTCAAAAAAGTATGCGTGATTGGCTCTGGAGTTAGCGGATTAGTCTCAGCAAAGACATTTATTGAGGAAGGTTACGAAGTTACATTATTCGAGAAACGGCAGGGACTTGGTGGTGTGTGGGAAAAATCGAGGATGTACCCCGGACTGTCGCTCCAAAATCCCAGAGACACATATGCTTTCTCAGACTATCCGATGCCAGCCTCTTATCCAGAATGGCCTTCAGGAGAGCAAATATCCGCTTACCTTGAATCCTATGCCCAATACTTTGGCGTAGCAGAAAAAATTCAGTTCGGTGCGAAAGTAACTAAAGTAGAGCGCAAATCAGAAAATACTAATGGATGGATGGTTAGTGTTAGCTTTCAAGAAGATGGTAAGGAAATAAGAAAACAAAATTACGAGTTCGACTTTGTTATTGTGTGCAATGGCACTTTTGATATTCCCTACATTCCGAACTTGCCGGGAATGGAAGAGTTCATTGCAGCCGGAGGTCAGGTAATACATAGTAACGACTTTAATGACAGCTCTGTAATTGAGGGCAAGCGAGTGGTTGTTGTCGGTTTTGGCAAGTCAGCCACCGATATTGCGAATATCGCAGCTAGCAAGGCCAAGGAATGTACCCTTGTGTTCCGTCAAGCGCTGTGGAAAGTTCCCAACTTCTTTCTCGGTCTGTTCAACATCAAGTATATTTTCCTGACTCGGTTTGCAGAAACTTGGACACCCTATCATAAACTTCAAGGATGGGAAAAGTGGCTGCATAGTTTTGGGAAGCCACTGGTGTGGGCATTCTGGCGGCTAAATGAGACTATCCTGCGCTTACAATTTCCGCTTGATGCTTGTGGGATGGTGCCCAAAGAACCTATGAGCAAATTGATCGGTTGTGGTATCGGCTTGGTGCCTAAAGGCTTTTTTGAGTATGTACGCGCAGGCAAAATTCATGCTGTCAAGACAAAGATCAACAAATTTTTTGCTAGTGGCGTAGAATTGGATAACGGTGAGCAAGTACAGGCAGATATTGTTGTCTTTGGCACAGGATTTCTTCAGGATATCCCCTTTTTAGAAGAGAAGTACCACAAGCAAGTATTTGATCAGCAAGGCACTATCCATCTTTACCGCCATCTGATTCACCCTCATGTTCCACAGATGGGTTTTGTTGGTTATAACTATACTTTCTGTGCCCAATTATCAGCAGAAATTGGTGCTAGGTGGTTATCAGAGTATATCAAAGGAACTATACCTTTACCGTCTGAGCAACAGATGCTAGAGGATGTAACGGCAGAGTTGGAATGGAAGAAGAAAGATCGGCCATATGCTTTCGTTAGTGGAGCATGTATAATTCCTTTTACATTCCATTACATTGATGAGTTGCTTCGGGATATGGGTCTGAATAGCCGCCGTCAAGGAGGGAACTTGCTTGGGGAGTTGCTGATGCCAATAGATCCATCTGCCTACAAGAATCTGGGCCAGGAATTACAGGTAAAACAACATCCATCTCTCAATGATTCAGCGATCGCGGCGGCAAGTGTAGAGGTAAGAAGCGTTCGTTGATAAGCTGATGTGCAGCTAAATTGTATAACACGAAAACGTAAAATTATTGTAGTGCGGGCATCTTGCCCGCGTCGCATATACAGCACTTCCTGCTGCTATGAGGTACAAATACTTGGAATGCTATTAGCACAGACAAACGGTAATTCGATCAATTAGTGTACCTCATAACTTCGGTAAGTGCTGTACAAATTACAGCTATTTTCAGGTAAATAGACCACGCAGTAAGGGCACAGCATTGCTCATTGGTGTCAACTTAACGTGAAAGCTAGTTATAGACTGGCTTTTAGAGATTGTCTCCTTTCTCTACAAGTACCATCGGTGCGAGAGTTACATCGATTATTAAATCGAGAAGACAATGCTTGTTGTGCAAAGCGACTTGCGTATCACAACAAGCATTGTCTAAGCAATTTCTAGTGTCTCTAATCGAGAACTTGACCACGACCTTATTGCTTATCTTACTTCTCCTAAAAATCGAGATTTGGGAATTGTTAAATATCAACCCAAATCTCGATTGCGAGATCCTTTGGACTTATCTCCATACCCCACTTGACATTTTGGCGTAGGCGTAGACCGTCGTAGACATCGCTTTAAGTATGAGGTAAATTATCTTCAATCCGAAATTAGTGTCGCCATCCGCGCAATACTGCTCCTAATGTAGCGATTCCCTCAACAATCTTCTGTGTTGGCTGAAAGCTAAAAGCTAATCTGATGGCATCATCCCCCTGTCCATTGGCGTAGCAGCGAGTTCCTGGCAGAAAACTGATGCCGTGTTCACTGGCGGCAGTTAGGAGTGCTTTGGCGCTGATGTCTGGCGGCAATTTACACCAAACGAAGAAGCCCCCGCCTGGTCGTAAGGCAACTATATCACTGGGAAACTCGTGAGCGATCGCTTCTAACAACAAATTACACTTATGCTTATAGCAGGCGATTAACTCTTGAATATGATGATCTAGTTTGCCTGTAGCACAGTAGCGGGCGACCACATGGCTGACAAATGGCCCCACAGGTCCCTCACTTTTGAACATTGCCAACCGCTCAATAATTGCTGGATCTCCACAAGCCCAGCCTAGCCGGATACCAGGCGCAATAATTTTCGAGAAGGTACTCACATATAATACCCACCCCTCCTTGTCGAGGGTTGCCAAGGGTGGCACCGTTTCCCCTTGGAAGCGCAAATCGCTATAAGCATCGTCTTCCACCACTAGCACGCCATATTCCGCCGCTAACCCTACCAGTTTTTGGCGGCGAAATAACGGCATAGTCGCGCCTGTGGGATTATGGAAAGTGGGGATGGTGTAAATAAACCGGGGTCGAATGCCCTGTTTCTTCAAGTCGCTCAATGTTACTTCTAATGCATCGACATCCATCCCCAACTCATCCACGGGAATGGTAATTATGCGTGCGCCAGCGTGGACAAATCTGGCAACTACTCCCAAGAAAGTTGGACCTTCCACAATTACGACATCACCAGGTTCCACAAACACATCTGGCAGCAAGCCGAGAATCTGACTAGAACCGTAGCCAATGAGCAGGCGATCGCGATCGGCAGCAATTCCTTTAGCCTGCAAGCGGAGGATAATTTGCTCATACAATTGGGCTGAAGGTGGCCCGTAATTGAGGGCGATCGGAGCCTCTTCTGCCAGCACAACGGCACTTGCAGCAGCCAAGTCAGCGTGAGGAAAAAGAATTGGGTCCGCTAGACCGTAGTCAAAGCTAACAGTGATAATTTTGGTTAACTCTGTACCATAGGTTGGTGGTGTCAGATTTCTAGCTCTTTTGGCGAACAAATCAGTAATTCGGTAAGCAGAAGTAGTGGGAGCCATAAGTAGTTCAAAATTGAAAGTCAGAATACAGAACACACAAAAAGGCAATTGGCGAAAAGTCAGATCGGAAGCTTCCCCTGATCTAAACTTTTCAAGAGAGTGGGGGTCTTAAACTTTCCTTAAGCGCTCAGAATTCATGGTGGATTCTGGCTCCTGACGAATGTATTCTTTTTTATAACATCATGACAAGTATCGTGAATATTGACTGATAGAAGGGAATTACTAGAGTGAAATCAATTAACTTGAAGTGGCAGCAGCTAATTCTAGGCTTAGGCTGTCTGCTACTAATCATTGCCTGTAAAAGTTTCTATCCCACTACTAACTCAGATGCTAAACTTCTCAAGGTGGCGACAGACCCCACCTTTGTCCCTTTTGAAATCCAAACAGCTAGCGGTAACTTTGAAGGTTTTGATATTGATTTGATGAATGTGCTCGCTAAAGTAGCAGGTTTTGTAGTCCAGTTTGAAAGTCTACCGTTTGATGGTATGATCTCGACTTTGCAAGCCAAAAGAGTCGATGCCGCAATCAGTGGGATTACGATTACGCCCGAACGCCTAAAAACAATTGCTTTTTCACGACCTTATTTTAAAGCCGGACTAGCGATCGCTGTCCGCGAAGACAACCAAAATATTAAAGACTTCAAAAGTCTCCAGGGGAAAAAAATTGCTGTACAAATTGGTTCAACTGGGGCAGATTTTGCCAAAACCATCCCCAATGCCAAAATTAGTACTTTTAATTCTGGGCCAGAATTTTTCCAAGACTTGCTCAATGGCAACGTTGATGCTGTGGTTAGCGATGCTTTTGCTACTTTGTATGCGATTAAAAATGGCAAACTCAAAGGCATCAAAGTTGTTGCCAATCTGCTCACCCAAGAATACTACGGGATTGCTACGCCTAAAAACTCTCCCCATTTAGATGCAATTAACAAAGGTATAGAAACTTTGTTATCCAATGGCACTTACAAGCAAATTTATCAAAAATGGTTTAACGCTGAACCTCCGCAATTGCCAGACTCTTGGGCATTGGGCATTGGTCATTAAACTTATCTGTAAATTAGGTTTTAACCCCTGATTTATAAGGCTTTGAGGTTAATTCGCGGATATCTCTATTGGAAATTGGTGATTGTTCTTTCTTTTTATTACCCATGCCCCATGCCCAATGCCCAATGCCCCATTTCCCATTTATAAGCAATTGACTGCCAATATATTAAATATTTATCTAATATGCGTCACAATTAATACTGCCACCAAAATTCATTGATAAACTACAATTTCTTGTAGGTCTACTGTAGTCAGGGACAGCCAATTGTGGCATCTTGGATCTTAGTGGCTAAAAGCACCTTGGAACGGGAATTAAGGAACTTCCACTATGCTGATTTGCCCTCAGTGTAAATTTGAAAACCCCAATAGCAACAAATTCTGTCAAAACTGTGGCACGTCTCTGACTCACAAAGTCTGTCCTGAATGCAGTACCGATGATGTAGCTGTGAATGCACTACGTTGTCATAAATGTGGCACGGACTGTGGAACAGTGTTTTGGGCAATTATTGCTAAGGAAACGACTGGGGAAGCTTTGGTAGTAGAGGGGGATAAGGGAGATGTGGAAATAGAGAAAGATCAGGGAGATATGGGAGATGAGGGAGCAATCTCTTCCTCATCTCCTCTATCCCCTAGTTCTCAAATTGCATTAGGCTCCTATTTAGACTCCCAAGAGCGCTATCAATTGTTAGATCCGCTACCTGCCCAAACGGAAACTGCCACCATTACTGATGTAGGTGTAAGAGTTCTAGACTGCCAGCCGTATGAAATATCACCCATTGGGGCGATACTAGCAAGTCAGCAATCAGATTTAGTCACGCCATCAGTGGAAGCAAGTGGAATTCCTCGCCTTGCTAAACTTTATATTGCCCTACAATCCCAAGATCAGCGAGGGATACCGCCGATTCACGATGCATGGCAGCAGGGGGATATGCAGATAGTCATAATCGAAGACCGCTCGCATTGGCAGCTTTTACTCGACCTCTGGCAAGAAGAAACGACGAGTTCGTTAAAAATTTTACACTGGTGTTATGAAATGACCCAACTTTGGGCATTATTGGAACCAGTAAATTGTCGTCAAAGCCTTTTAGATTTGTCGAATTTGCGATTGGATGAAGACCAAACACTGGCGCTGCAAAGGTTGTATGTGGAATCATCGAATTCTCAGCCCACCACCGAGTCGTCAGAAGATGCCCAAGCCCAAACATCTGCTATTCTAGAGCAACCGTTAACTATCCAAGCTTTGGGGCGGGTTTGGCAAGCGCTATTTAAGCAGTCTCAACGCACTCAATTTGGCTCTGTAGTCCAGATGTTGGGGGATTTAGATGTAGGTAAGATTCAGACGATCGCCCAGTTGCGATCGCGTTTGGAGGAAATCTCTATTGAACTGGAAACACTATCAAGCGCAACTTTACCCCCAATAAAGGAGAAAAATACTGCTGTGGCCACTATCCCGCAATCAGATGAGCCAGAAGATATCATTAGGAAAATTGATGATATGCCAACTGTTGTGCTGGCGATGCAGTTAAGTAGCTTGGAAGATGCAGGATGCACAGATGTGGGGCGTCAACGTCATCATAACGAAGACTACTTTGGCATTGAAACCAAAATAATTAAACTAGAGTTGCCTAAAAGTCAAGTTCTGCAAGGGCATGGTTTATATATTCTCTGTGATGGTATGGGTGGACACGCTGGCGGCGAGATAGCCAGTGAGTTAGCAGTCAACACCCTACGGCAATACTTTCAAGAACACTGGATTGCCAACCAACTACCAACAGAAGATAGCATTCGTGAGGCAGTGTATTTAGCTAATGACGCGATTTACAAGCTCAATCAACAAGATGCCCGTTCTGGAGTCGGGCGCATGGGTACAACTTTGGTAATGCTCTTAATTCAAGATACTCAAATAGCAGTTGCTCATGTGGGAGATAGCCGTCTCTATCGCTTGACGCGCAAGCAGGGACTAGAACAAGTCACAGTAGATCACGAAGTTGGGCAACGGGAAATTACGCGCGGAGTGGAAGCAAGCATAGCTTATGCCCGCCCGGATGCCTACCAACTCACTCAAGCCTTGGGTCCTCGTGATGAAAACTCGATTAATCCTGATGTCGGCTTTTTCGAGATCAATGAAGATACTCTTCTGTTGTTGGCATCGGACGGTCTATCAGATAATGATTTATTAGAAACTCATTGGCAGACTCACTTAGAACCCTTACTTAGTTCTGGCGCTAACTTAGAACGGGGTGTAACAGGCTTAATTGATTTGGCGAACCAACACAATGGTCACGACAACATTACTGCTATACTTATTCGGGCAAAAGTACGCCCAAATCTGGAAAGTTAATAATCCAAGTTGCGGGTTATCAATTGATGTGTACTTATAATTCTCAATTCATGCGATGCCTGGGTTGGGCAACGCCTTAATACGCTTGGGTTAAGGATAATTGTAGGTTGGGTTGAACATTCGTGTTACCCAACATTAAACGTTAATTGTTGGGTTTCGTTCCTCAACCTAACCTACGCAGATTAAGGCTTTTGGCACTAATCCAAGCGTATTGATCTACGCCTACCCTTACAACAAAATGACGCCACCGCCCCTTAGACTTGATTGAGAATTCAGTTACGTAAAAGAAAAAATAAATACTTGTATGATATTTTAGAGGGTAGAAAAATCTAGATGTTTTGGTTGTCTCGATGGCTAGTGTTAGGAACTATACTTGTTAGCTTAACTTTTAGCAGACCTCTATTTGCCAGTCAATCTATGAACCAAAAAGATATCCAGATATTAATAGAAAAGGCTAAAGATGCCTGGGTTGCTCAAGATGTCGATGCTCTTGCACAGCTGTTTACGGTTGATGGGGAACTAATCGTGCCTGGTGAATGCTGGCGGGGGCAAGAAAGAATTCGAGAAGAAGTTACCCATTTTAAACAACAATATTCAGATGTCAAAATAGACATCCAGAGGATTATCGTTGGAGCAAATCAGGCAGCAGTAGAATGGTACTACGAAGATACGGAAAAGGCAACAGGTCGTCGTAATAAAGCTGATGATGTAATTGTCGTAGATTTCAAGGATGGTCAAATTAGTCGTTGGCGTGAATATTTTGATACACAAACGCCAGCTAACAGCTAGTTGCACTAGCCGGGTAGTCAAGTCTCCTTAGTTCAAAATTAATTAAGGAGATTTGACTATCAGAACTAAGTTATAATTTACAAAGACACAAGACGTTTACCACCTCAGACCGCTCTGATGAAGAGTTTAATCTTCCCTTAGTGATAATAAAATGGAGGAAGCGACAAAAACTCCACACCGTCAATGCCTTTGATTGATTAATACTGTTCAAACATCTGCGATCGCTCTCCTTCGATGTCTAATAATGGGTCACAGCGGCATAACACCCAGACAGTATTCTTTGTTTTCATTTACAAGAATAGCTAACAGTTGGGTGAAAAACCCAGACTCTAGGGTAGGATACTAAGTAGCTAAGGGAAAGAGCTATATTGGTTATACAAGCCTATCTAAAGTAAGATTTTAATTCTTTATCTTTGAATTGTTACCTGCTCATTTGACGCCGTTGGGATTGTGCTTGGTTGAACTGCTTTTGTTGTGGTGTTAATTGGTTGTAATCACTTGAAGATTGCATATCCCACTGTAATTCCGCTAGTAACAGTAAACTAACAGTCATAATTAGCCCCGTTGAGAGAAACTGCATGACACCGCAGTACGGTAAAACTAAGATTCCCAGCAAATGAATAAACCCCATGAAAACATTTCAAGGCTTTTAGCTAGATTTTTCAACTACCTTTTGGCGATCGCAGCACGAAGATATCAAATAAGCGTGGTAGAGTGGCGATCGCTCCTTCACTCATCCACGCTTAAGTGTTAACTAATCTAACCCTCTATTTACGTACTAGGTTGAGCAGTTCTTTAGGAGAAGCGAGTAAGTCAATCCCTACAAAGAAGATTTTGCCTTCGGGATTTAGCAAAAACCGCCATGCAATATTCATACCCACACTGGCACCGAACCAAGGGCTTTGAACTTTGCCTGTGACTTTAACTTGTGTATAGCCATCTTCCACTGGCTCAGAGACACCGCGCTCTGGGATCATCTTCAATCCCTGGCATTCTTCACGCATATAAACGCGGATTCCGTCCTGACCAACAATCGGTCTTTCAAAGGGAGGTTGTAAGGCACCTTCAGAGGTAAACAGAGCAACCGCAGCATCAAAGTCATTGGCATTCATGTTGTTGATATAGCCCAGCACCGTAGCATTCTCAACGCCTTCGATGGTGACTTTAGTCCGAAATGCTTGTGCAGTGGGAGGAGATACCGGCTCTGAGACTTTTTTGTAACTACCGGGAGCGTTCGGGTCAAATCCCATGCTGACTACGGTATTGCGTAGGATTGTGATTTGTTGACCTGAATCAGCATTGCGGATGGCTTCCAACACCTCGGCAGCCTTTGGAGAAAGCTTGTAGCCTTCTGGGATTGGAGCAACGATTCCCTGGGCCATCCATTCTCCTAACTGATACCAGAAGCCCAACTTGATGTTCACGGTGAAAGATGCATAGGAACGGCAGAAGGGAGTGTCAGCAGAGTTAGCCAAATCGTACATGACTTGCGTTTGAGCCTCAAAAGACATCTGCTTAATTTGTTCGAGTAAGCCTTGTGCGAGGATCATGTTGGCTGCTCCAGGAGCAGCAACCGTAATACTTTTACCCATCTCGGTATAGGCAAACCAGAGTAATGCTAGTTGATCTTCAGCATTGAGCTGAGAGAATGATTCGATAACAGTTGGAACAACGTCAGCAATTAGGGTGCCGGGAAAAATACTTTGAGCCGACTGGATGGTAAAAGGCATAGCAGAAATTCCCAAAAGAAAATTACAGTTCTATCGAATCTAAAAATCAAATGTGCAAAGACGGAGGGTAAATGCGTTTAGCTGTTAACAAAGGCACTCAGCAGTCTTTGCAATTGCTTTACCAAAGACCATAGCAATTAATGTTGCCATTGAGTTTGGATACTCGGCAAGGCAAATCGCAGGCTCAACTGCATAGTTATTTAGATACCTTTAATCAACAGTGGTTTAACGCATTATATTGCTTTGTATCTTTCTGTAAAGAAAGATATCAATTTTGTTACAAAGAAGCAATACTTCCTCAGTTATACATTAATAATTTCTGTTTATACAAATAAGTAAGTTTTACTGAAGTCAAATTAAAGGCAATTGATGCCTTTGTGTGTATTCACTTCCAAGAGTGATGCCGAACAGCCCGCACTTCCACAAAGCTCAGTGACCATCGTAGACATCGCACTCACGCATCAAACTTCCGTAAATAATCCTTAATTGAACCTATAGCAGCTCTGTGTTGGGTGCAATACGCCCGCTTTTTGGGAAGTCAGAAGCCAGAATTCAGGTAAAAATCGCTATATTGCGATGCCTACCTTCTCGCACAAATCCAAAATACGCTAGTTGCTTAGTACGGATTTTACCACCTTATCTTTATGTCAAGTACTTGCAAAGAATATTTACAATAGTTTATATTGATTTACAGATAACAAAAATAGAGAGTAAAAGATGACAAATAAAGGCTTTACCATTAACGAGCGCGGTCAACTCAACAGATTTGCGATTGAACCCAAGGTTTATGTTGATGAAACCTCACGGACAGGCTTCACCGAATATGCCAAAAAACTCAATGGCCGTTTGGCAATGATTGGTTTTGTCTCACTCATCGCTTTGGAAGTTCTCACCGGACATGGTTTGATTGGATGGCTAACCAGCCTTTAGATAAGACACTTCAGATTTACAACTTTTCCTTACTTGACAAATAAAACAATTTAGAGAGAAACTATGAAAACTGATTTTGATTACCCCAAAAAAGATTTAATTGGGACTGTTGTTTTTAGACCTGATTTCAACAACTTTGAGATTATCAATGCAAATCAAGCCTGGTCATTGTTTTTCACAGTCGGTCAAGACGACAAGGGACTGGGACAAGAAATTGAATTCGGCAGATTTTTCACTAACTTTTTAATTGCCATTGGAGCAACTGGAATTCTTTGGGCGATTTACTTCAGCCAATTGGGATGAGCAAGTTTGTTCATTTCTAGTGTGTGATAACTTCAATGGAGGTCTTGGATTTGGATACCAGCACTTCTTTTAACTTTTCAATAGGTCTAAAAAACTCTGTTTAGCTTTGGAAAAAGTTTGATGTTGATTGGATTTATAAAGCTTCCCAATTTGTCGCGGTATTGTGGATACGTGGGCTTAGAAGTAGCACAAACGGTTTCTAAATATCTTGCAGTTCAAAATAAAACCTATGTAATTCAAAATAGAAGGTTATTAATACATCAACTTTTAAAATCTGGTCTGGATTCTCATACAGCAAATCGAACTATTACAGTACTTATATCAAGCCCGTCTTTACAATTAACCAACAAAAACCAGTGTGCAATTAATTATAGTATAGGCGAAACTAACTATACAACAGGCATTGATAACGATATTAGACCTGCTTTGAAAGAGTGGTGAGTGGTGAGTGCTGAGTTAAAAGTTAGGAATTAATTTTGAAATTTGAAATTTGAAATTTTCTTGTTAACTCTCTTTTCTCCTCAGTCCACAGTTCAACGCAAACAACGAATCGCCTCTAATAGACCTCTAGCTTTATTCAGCGTCTCTTCGTATTCTTTCTCTGGCTCAGAATCAGCCACCAAACCTGCACCAGCTTGTACGCTGACCGTATTATCATGCACTACCATTGTGCGAATTGCGATCGCAGTATTTAATTGTCCTTCAAAATCGTAATATCCATACACACCGGAATAAACTCCGCGACGGCTAGACTCTAACTCGTGGATAATTTCCATCGCCCGAATCTTGGGTGCGCCACTTACCGTACCTGCTGGGAAGCAAGCTTTCAATAAATCCCACGCTGTTTTATCAAGTGCTAATTTACCCACAACATTGCTGACAATGTGCATCACATGGGAGTAGCGCTCAACTACCATTAATTCATCAACTTTGACGCTACCATTTTGACAAACACGCCCCAAATCATTCCGCCCTAAATCAACAAGCATCACATGTTCGGCAATTTCTTTCGGATCTTGGAGTAAATCCTGAGCGAAGGCTGCATCTTCCTGGCTAGTTTTACCCCGTGGACGCGTCCCGGCAATTGGGCGTACCGTTGCTATCACTCCACCATCAGGATCGGTTTCGGCTTTCACCATCACTTCAGGACTGGAACCGATGATTTGCCAATCTTGAAAGTTAAAGTAAGCCATGTAAGGCGAAGGATTTATCTGACGTAGGGAGCGGTAAAGGGCAAATGGATCGCCTGTGTATGGTGTTGATAGTCGCTGGGAAATTACTACTTGAAAAATATCGCCTGCTTTGATGTGAGCTTTTGCTTTTTGGACACTGGCACAAAAATCAGGACGGGTGAAGTTGCTAGTATATTCCTCTGCTCCTCCAGATACGCGACTTTCAGGTGGTTTCCATTCCAATCTGGTTTTTTCTGGAGATAGTGGCAGAGATAGCTTTTCAAGCATTTGGGTGACGCGATCGCACGCTTGTTGATATACTGCTTTGAAGTCTACTTTCTCTTCACGTAAATCAGCATAAGCGATCGCCCAAATTTTCCGCTTCACCTGGTCAAAAATCAACAGGTGGTCTACCTGCATCCACAACCCATCAGGGATATTTCGCTCATCTGGTGGATAAATTGGCACGCGCGGTTCAATCCAGCGAATCAATTCATAGCCCCAAAACCCAAACAAACCGCCAATTCCTGGTGGTAGCTGTGGTAATTTAACTGGGTGATAAGATGCTAAACATTCGGCTAAAGCTGTAAAAGGGTCGCCTGCGAAAACGACTTGCGAACCATCGCGGTTTTTCTGGGTGGTGCTCCCGCCCCTTGCTTCCAAAACCCACACCGGATCACAGCCCACTAAACTATAGCGTCCTAGTTTTTCCCCACCTTCTATCGATTCCAACAAAAAGCTATAGGGCTGACCTGCACAAACTTTATACCAAGCAGATACGGGCGTATCTAAGTCCGCTACCCATTCTTGATATACCGGGACGAAGTTGCCTTGTAGAGCTAGCTGAGAAAATTCTGAGAAATCGGGGAATACCATAAATTGCTTAGGGATAGGGCATGGGCATAGGGCATTGAGAAGAGGCAGAGGAGCGGGGTGCAGGGGGCAGAGGGGAAAACTCTTCTCCCTTGATCCCTGCTCCCTGCGCCCTTGCTTCCTCACCAGTCCCTAGTCCCTATGGCTCGTAGGTAGCTTTACCACTGAACTTGAGTTGTGATTGATTGGGGTTTTGCCCAATGCCGCGTGGGACATAACCGACTTTTCCACGACCTTCATTCACCTTCTCAGGGAAGACACCATCAGCTGGGTGAAGTAAAGTAGTTTCTCCGTTGGGTAAAATCCGGTAAACTTTGTAATCTGTAATTTTGAGTTTACGGAGTTGCTGACCGCCCAAAAAGATGCCATATTCTTTACGAGCTATATACAGCAGGTTTTCACCTTTCCGCATAATAGCAGCACCACCTGTAGGTAATTCAAAAACTTGCTCTTTCGGGCTAGTCCAAGTGATAGCGTACTTTTCTTCCACTTGTGCTTTGTTTAGCAAGCCACCAGTGCTGCCAGCAAATAGCGGGGTTTGTCCAGAGAGTGTTTCTGCCATAAATGATGATTCTCTCAACGTTTTTAGGGAATCCTAACACCGCAACCAGGATCATATTGCGATCGCGTCATAGACTGTAACAGTTTTTAGTCATTTGTCCTTTGTTCTTTGTCATTTGTTAAAAATTAGTACCCAATGCCCCATGCCCCATGCCCAATGACCTATTTACTCTTGACTTTTGTCCGCTTTTCCTCATAGCTATTGTGAACAATCGGTATAGTGAAGTGAAGCTGACTACCCTGGTCTTTGCCAGTTGACTCTGCCCAAATTTCCCCACCCCAGCCATTAACAATTTGACGGCAAATAGCTAAACCAAGTCCAGTTCCGCCAGTGGTGCGGCGTAGCGCTCCCTCTTCTTGATAGAAGCGGTCAAACACTACTTCTAAACGATTCGGTTCAATGCCGCGTCCAGTGTCAGCCACAGTCACCTCGACGACCATTTGATGGCTATTGTGAATCGCTTTAATGGTGATTTCTCCTTCGGGTGGCGTAAATTTATAAGCATTGTCCATGAGTTTTGCCAGTACCTCTACTAGCCAATCACCGTCAGCTCTTACCAGAGGTAGGTTTTGAGCAATTTGAGTTTTGATTTGGGGCGGCTTTTCCGTTGAGGAGCGTATGCGATTTCGGCTGAGTGCTAAATCTATACACTCTTGTAAGGTGAGGGATTCTGGATGCCATTCCACCCGACCGCTTTCCAAATTAGAAAGTGTGAGGAAATCTTGTACCAATTTTCGCATCCGCTCTGAGTCGGAAAGAGCAGTGTTGAGCATGATCTGCTGCAACTCCAAGGGCATATCCGGCTCACTAGCGAGACTTTCTAGGCAGACTTGAATTGTAGATAGGGGGGTACGTAGTTCATGTCCGGTAATGGCTATGAGGTTGCTGCGGGTGCGGTCTAGGGCTTCTAGCTGCTGGTTAAGTTCTTCTAGGTTGGCGTAAGCTTCCGCTTGGATAAGAGCTGCTCCCACTTGGGTAGCGATCGCTTCTACCAGATCCAATTCCCCAACTTGGCACTCGTGAGGTGGCATCCGGCAATAGTGTAACTCCACAATGCCTAATAATCGCCCCTGATAGAACACTGGTTCCATCAGCCAAGAACGAATGGCAAACTTTTTGGCGATCAATGAAAGTCCTGGCGAATTGGTAACGCGAGGGTCACTCAGCGTATCGCTTACACAAACTCCTTCGCCTTGTTCCACTATGTCCCGAAATAGGGAATTTTTCTCTAACTCCCAGGTTTGCCCACAAACAGATAAAATACCGGGAGTCAAAAACTCGTGTTCAATTATGGCTTGCCTATCTGCGGATTGAGCGCGGTAAATTAAACAGCGACAAGCTTCTAAGTGTTGTCCTAATTCTTGTGCCGCCACCTGGAGAACTTCGTGAGGATCGAGCGATCGCCGAATGGCAGTGCTAATGGAGTTGACTAATCGTTCTTTTCGTGCTTGAGCAGCAATGGAACGGTAGGCTTTGTGCAATTTATACTGGCTAGCTTGCAAATAAGTTACTAAGCGCTGCACAAAGGGATCTGTATCGATGTCACAAGCATATTCGTTTACTTGTTCTGCTCCAGAGTAGCTTCTCGGCTCCCCGATGCCAAACCTCTGACGGGCTTCCTCAATTTTACTTGCCAGTTCTGGTCTGTAAACCAAAATCCTGTCTAATAGCAATTCGGCTGCTTTGAGGCTAACTCCCCTTTCCGATGTCCAAATTCCCTCAAATCTTCGCGCTGTGTCGATATCCAGATTATGGCTTAGTTCCGGTAGTTGCTTGTTTTTGGCAATAGAACCAAGGTTTTCCCGGCAAACCAGACAAGTTGCATAATTGTCAGCAATAACTACCAAATGCCACTCTTGACTCAAGCCATCCTTTGGCTCAAAAGCCACCTTTTCGTAGTGTTCCGAACTGTTGGTGAAATCCGTTTCTGGAGCAGATAATACGTATACTTGATTACTTCGTAAGGCAAGTCGCTGGTAGCGATGAGCTTCTTGCCGGTAGAATCGCTCTCGCTGAAAACTAGCAATTACAAGGGGTTGGGCTAAAGTCGCAGCCAAAACTTGATCTTCCATCGCGTGGGAGAGCGCCGTTAGTGAAGCCTTAAAATATAGCTGGGGCCGCAAGTATGGTAGGGACTTTAGCAGATCACTCAGCACAGAAGTCGAAATGCTCATGAATTATTGTTAAACGCTCAACCTCGATAAGATCCAAGTCACAGCTGCATTGTACAAATTCCAAGGGACTCTGAAGTTAAATAGACAGTTGCAATATGTAAAGAACGCTAAAAAGCACTTTCCGCCAAGCAGGCGCAACATTTTGTTACCAAATTGATTTGTTGATTGACAACTTACTACGCCCAATATACATTCTTGACTAACTTTGAAATATGCTTGCACAGCTAAAATCTTTCAATCATAAGTACAACATAAATAATTATTGTATTCTTTAACTCTTTTCTTTTCAATAACTACTGATAATTGATCGCCCACGCATTGGCGTAGCCGGTGGTAGACATCGCCTACTTAATATTTACACCCACTCAATAAATTTTCTTACCCAAAAACCATTACTGCCACATACCATATAATTTAATCCGTAATGATTGATTAATTTTAATCAATCAATTAATTATCATAAATTTGTGTAATTAAACATCAAGATATTTAAAACAAAATCGTATAATAGTTTCGGGAAGAAGTGCTACCTGTACCCGATAAAGACTAGGAATTTCGCATTTTTGCTGAGTATACTATATGTCTTGTATCTTGAGAAAGTTCAACGACTAAGGAATTATCTCAAAATTCTCAGTTTTCAGTCTTGAGTTTAGACTTATACAATATAAATATTATCAAAATTTACTTATATTGATTTGAGCGCTGCTATTTTGTCAGCAGTACGTAAAAATTATTTTGGCTAGAATGGCTCAAACAAGTTTTATAGAGCGTCTTTTTTCTACAATTTGTGAGGCTTCAAGACCTCTACTGCGAATACCACAAATATCTACGACCTGTACACGGAACTTTGGCTAATGACACCGGATACGCTAATCACCCCGGAAAAAATTTTCCTGGATGGAAAAACTTTTATTCCAGCCGAACAATTACCGATCCCGGAGTGGCCTTGTGTTGTGAGTGAAAGACCACAACCGACACTGACCGTTAAAGATGATGATTTATTTTTTGTGACAGATACTATTGGGAATATTTCTGGCTGTTCCCTCAACGATGGCAATCCCAGCATGGGACTGTTTTGTTGTGATACGAGATTTCTGAATCGGTTGGAGTTGCAAATTGAAGGGCGATCGCCTGTACTCCTCAGTAGTACTGCTGAAAAAGGGTTTTCACTCTCAGCTTTGTGTACTAACCCCAGAATTGACGAACGCCTGAAACCCGACACTATCGGAATTCGCCGGGAAATCGTGCTGAATGGGGCATTATTTGAAGAAATAGAAGTATCTAACTACAGCACAACAACCGTCAGTTTTGAACTAAGCATCAGCTTTGATGCAGATTTTGTTGATTTATTTGAAGTCCGGGGTTATGACAGAGAAAAACGAGGTCGGCTTTTACGCCTAGTGGAACTGACGGCTGAGGAAGGAACATTTTCTCAGGTCGATGGCGTTGCGGCTGTACCTAAAGAGCCATCCGCCTCTAGGGAAGAATCCTTAACACTCGCCTATCAAGGTTTGGATGGCTCGGTGATGGAATCCCGGATTCTATTTCAACATCGGCAACCAGACTCTTTCAAGGGTTACACTGCGGTTTGGCAGCTAGAGTTGGCTTCTCACGAAACTCAAAAGCTGGGCTACCGAGTGAATATGTTGAGAAACAACCAATCCAGTTCAACTGTGAGCGCCGCCTTCACGTTAGGACAGGCAAAAGCCGCTGAGTTGATGGAGGAGCAAAACTGGGTACAACAAATTACACGCATTAGCTCAGATAAGAATACCTTCAATCGAGTGATTGAGCGGGCTGAACAAGATATGTATTTGTTGCGCCAATCTTTTGGTAAGCATAAAACTGTTTCTGCCGGAGTGCCCTGGTTTTCGACACTATTTGGGCGAGATTCGCTGGTTACAGCTTCTCAAACCCTGATGTTAAACTCGCAAATCGCCAAAGAAACCCTGCTACTACTTGCGACATACCAAGGTAAATTCGACGACGAATGGCGCGAAGAAGAACCGGGTAAGATTTTGCACGAGTTACGTTTGGGAGAAATGGCTCGTTGTCAAGAAATTCCCCATACACCTTACTACGGTACAGTTGATGCGACTCCCCTGTGGCTGATGCTCTATGCCGAACATTATGCTTGGACTCACGATCAAGAACTCCTAGAGCAACTTTGGCCGAATGCTCTAGCAGCAATGGAGTGGATTGATCGCAATAGCAAACAAACCAGCTACCTCAGTTACTTCCGTAAATCCAAACGAGGTCTTGTTAACCAAGGTTGGAAAGATTCTGGTGACTGTATCGTAGACCACAAGGGAGAATTAGCCAACGGACCAATTGCCCTGTGTGAGGTGCAAGCTTATGTTTATGCTGCAAAAATGCGCCTAGCAGAAATAGCTAGGATGAAGAAGCGGCTTGATTTGGCAGATCGTTGGCAAGAAGAGGCTAGAAGTCTTAAGGTTCGTTTTAATCGAGATTTTTGGGTGGAAGACCAGGATTTCTGCGCTCTAGCTTTGGATGGAGATGGCAAGCCAGTAGACAGTATTACCTCAAATCCAGGTCAATGTCTGCATTTGGGTCTGTTCAGCCACGAAAGAGCCTATAGTGTGGCAGAACGCTTGCGGGCACCAGATATGTTTAATGGTTGGGGTGTACGTACCTTGAGTAGTTTGTCACCTGCTTACAATCCAATGGGCTATCACACTGGTTCGGTTTGGCCCCATGATAACGCTCTGATTGCAATGGGATTGCGATCGCTCGGTCTGATCGATCAAGCTCTGGAAATATTCCAAGGTTTATTCGACATGACTGACCAGCAACCCTATCAACGTCCTCCAGAACTTTTCTGCGGCTACGAACGGAATGGTGATAATGCCCCTGTGCAGTATCCAGTTGCCTGCACTCCCCAAGCTTGGGCTACTGGTAGTATCTTCCAACTACTACAAATGATGGTCAACTTGGTACCTGATGCTCAAAATAACTGCTTGCGAATAATCGACCCCGCTTTGCCAGAATCGATTAATCGCTTGTCTTTCCATAATTTGCGAGTTGGCCCCACCATCCTCGATTTGGAATTCGAGCGTTCTGGAACTACCACTGCTTGCCGCGTTGCTAAAAAACGGGGTAATTTGCGAGTAGTTATCGAAGCTTAAAAAGGGAGTAGGGAGTAGGGAATTTATCACTCCCTATTTTATGATTAGTGCGATCGCTCGGCGGCATGACCTGAAATTCAGCATCAGGGCTTGTCCTACTATCTACTACAACCAAGACAGTGTTAGTGGGACTTAGACAAAAAATACCCCAAAAATAGCCTCAAATCTATATACAGAAACACTTTGACATCGCTTTGGTTAGTTTCTTGATATATCTGGGTTTGGGCTATTTTTGAGCCTTTGGTGTATTTCCCTTACCCTGCATAGATTTGAGGCTTGTTTCTCCCTCAAAAATGTTTAAGTCCCATTAGTCTGCTTCATCGCCAGTGTGTAGAGTTTTCAAGAGTTGCTCTGTAAGCTCGATCAATTCATATACAGAATTTTGCGTAAGTTCTGTAGTTTTGAAGCCATGAGCAATAGAATTACGTAATGGGAGTAAATTCATTAGTAACTGATACTCAGATTTTGAAATTACACCTTCAGTTGCTAATTGGTTTATTAAGTAGCGTGGATCAAATCTTTCTAAACTTAGTGAAATTATTGTCAGCAGTGAAGAGATAGCTGGGTAATAATTTCATCTTCCTTGCCAGATGCAAAATGAGCAAAGTGCTTTGCCAAAGGTGGTATGATTACCAAAGCATTGCTAAACCCAGAGAATAGATAAACGCTCTCAAATCCTGGGATAGTACCAATCAAGGGTAAGCGATCACTACTAAATGCCACCAGACAATGATGGCAGGTTCCTGGTAAATTTTCCAAAGCTGGTAAAAACTGACCGACACTTTTTCGCAGCCACTTTTCACTCGCTTCTGAGTTTACCTTGGCATAAGGATCTGTGAGAACACGGCTAATCTGACCAATACGAAAGCTACCATCTTGAAACTGAATCGCACCCGCATCTAAAATTGGAAGTACTGGCTCATTACCTAGTTCATCCCACAATTTATCAACTTGAGTAGATTCAGCTTCTAGTTGAAACCTTTGTACATTAGCTGGCATAACTAAGGTGCGTAACTGCACATCCATAGGTGGGGTTTCAATTATTTCTGCATGGGTAAAATACAGCTTGACGGGAATACCAGCAAATTTTAGTAGTTGGCGGCTGAGTCCACCCGCACAAATGACAACTTTAGCACTGTGGAAAGTTCCAGTAGTTGTTTTTACACCATCTTGCAGGACTTGCAATACTGAGGTAATCTGTATTTTACCCCCAGCACGTTCAAAAGCTTGGATGTAAGCTTGTGCTGTTTTTTCTGGGTGAATATGACCGTGTTTGATAGTTAAAGCACCAGATATCACCTCTCGATTTAGCTGTGGTTCCAACTCATAAGCTTCTTGAACACTCAGTAAACGGGGTGGAATGGCAAAATTATTATATGATGCAGCCGTTGCTTCTGGGTCATTAGCGGCTGAAATAGTAAGTAATAAATCTAATTCCCGAAATTGGATATCAGCGTCTAACTCTTGAGATAAGATATTGTAACGCGCGATCGCATCTTCGCACAATTGGCGAGTTAGTGGCGTATTCCCCGACCAATAAGCAAGCCCACCATAACTATAGCGAGTTGCATTCTGTGGTGTTTCGTATTGCTCCAGCAAAAGTACAGCAAAACCCGTTTTTACTAATTCATAAGCGAGTGTAGCACCCGCAATTCCACCACCAACCACAATCCAGTCATAGGTTTTCATATATGAATTACGAACTACGAATTTTTATAAGTTGCTTGTAAACGACTTAAAAGATATTCTCCCGCTAGGATAGACAGATAAATAGGCGATTGTTCTTTCTGGCAACTTTCCAGACAAGCAATTTCTGTATCATCATTATATGCTAGTAACCCTGAACACAAGCAGATAACTCCCGCTACTCATTATTGCGGCTTGCATCAACAACCACTAGAAAAGGATCGAAGAAAGCTTCTACGGCTTGCTGAAATGTTATGCCGTCATGATTGCTTGGATTAATCCCAGCTTTCTACTCGTTCCAAAGGAAGGTGACACCATTCACCACGAAAAAACATCCATACCTCATAATCTAGGCAAGATGTATTTACGTTGTTAATACGCTTTGTTGTAAAAGTTTACAATTACAATTCAAGGCTGAATCATAATTTACACCCAAACAGACGCGATTAATCGCGTCTCCTAACTCCTGTACAGACGCGATTAATCGCGTCTCTTTTACGCTTCCTCAGAATTTTCTCTTTTATGTCCTGGAGATGCTTCGTAAAGTGCATCAAGATGTTGACGCGCATCTTCAACGTTAATCGAACGCATTACCAAAAGTGGCTCTTTAATTAAGTTGCCCGCGCTATCTAATAACTCTGGATGGGGTACAAACTGTTTTTTTGATGAATAATAACCATAGTTGCCTTGATTATTCATTGGCGAGGAATTTGTCGGGTAAGTTCGATCGCGATCAAAACTGAACATGATCAGGTTACGAATTAAGTTGCCAACAGCTATAAATGCAAGGATTGTAAAAGCAAGAATGTAAAGCAGGTGTAACATTAGATTTTCCTCCAGGGCAGCAATTTTTTAAACTTTATTTTTTAACGCTTTGCTTCGCCGACACTGTTACTCACAGTTAAGACGAGTATTTGACGCACTCTTTGTGCGATTACATCCATATGAAGCTATTTGTCAACCGTTATTCCACTTACGGTAGCATAGGATACATTATTTTGTTAATCTAAATAATGTTAAGAAGTTGTTAAGAATTTTCTACTATCTCTTTGACGACTGAGCTAGCGTCTTGTCGTTAGACATTACTAAGTAGTCTGCCGAAATTTAGCAGATGCTCTCAACTGCTGCTTAGACTTCACGCCCTTGACGAAAGCGCATTGCGACATTCCAACATTCTGTTACTAATTGATGCCAAGGCATTAACGTTGCCATCTCAATCCCGACTTGTTTATCAGTAGCATTAAACAGCATCTTCACTGTGTTTAGTTCATCCTGCGCTTGCTTAACCCGGAAGAGCAAGTCTGATTGCTCTTGGTCACTCATAAATGATAGTTGCTCAGTTTCGAGTAAATGGCGCGATCGCGTAAACCAATGCTGAAAATCTTCAAGCAGGGGTTCTAAAACCGTTTTCAGCAATTCAGTCCCTGGTAAATTTGAGTCTGACATAAATGAGAAGCATATTTTCAACTTGCTTACTAATATTAACGTTATTTATGTTTCTTAACATTTTTCTTATTTTTCTCATAATTCCGAGGATCTAAAAATATGTAACAAAGAACACAAAATTTATCATATAGTCTTGATATGGAGTTTGTATAGTTCCTTTGGAGAGGCGTCTATAGGTATATATGACAGCGAGTTGTAATTCATCAGATAATTTAGCGATGTCTACGACGGGCTACGCCTACGCGTGGAATCCTGAATTTCACACTCAGGTAAGCAATCAAAAATTTATCTTTATCGCCGATTAAAAATTAATCCAGTAGTGGGAACATAAAGCTGAACTGGCAAAAACCAAAGTCGTTATAGTTGAATAAGCCTACAGATTCAGATAAATCACCTTTTGTAATCACTTCGCCAATGGTTCAGCAGCCAATGTCGCCAAATTCATCAAATCAGTCACAACAGTCAGAACAAGTTGAAAAAATCTATTTACCGCGTACCAGCGAATCGGAGAACTTAAAAAAGATTCGCCACACTGCTTCCCATGTAATGGCAATGGCAGTACAAAAGCTGTTTCCCAAGGCGCAAGTTACAATCGGCCCTTGGATTGAAAAC
This sequence comes from Nostoc sp., assembly GCF_036917675.1. Lineage (GTDB taxonomy): Bacteria > Cyanobacteriota > Cyanobacteriia > Cyanobacteriales > Nostocaceae > Nostoc. The sequence continues at coordinate 106,025 of NZ_JBALCT010000001.1, forward strand.
GGTTTTTACTATGACTTTGACAACCCAGAACCATTTAGCGAAAATGATCTCAAAGCCATTAAGAAAGAGATGGCGAAGATTATCAATCGCAAGCTGGGAATAAGTCGGGAAGAAGTCAGCCGCGAAGAAGCCGAACGCCGGATTCAGGAAATTAAGGAACCTTATAAGCTAGAAATTCTGGCAGATATCAAACAGGAACCAATCACGATTTACCACCTGGGGAATGAATGGTGGGATTTGTGTGCCGGACCTCATCTGGAAAATACCAGTGAATTAAACCCGAAGGCAATTGAACTAGAAAGCGTTGCTGGTGCTTATTGGCGTGGGGATGAAACTAAAGCCCAATTACAACGCATCTACGCCACCGCTTGGGAAAGTCCAGAACAACTCACTGAATATAAGCGACGCAAAGAAGAAGCGCTGCGGCGAGATCACCGGAAACTTGGGAAAGAACTGGGATTATTTATATTTTCTGATCTAGTCGGGCCGGGTTTACCTTTGTGGACGCCAAAGGGTACTCTGTTGCGGAGTACTTTAGAAGACTTCCTCAAGCAAGAACAATTAAAACGGGGTTATCTACCTGTGGTGACTCCCCATCTTGCTAAAGTCGATTTATTTAAAAAATCTGGACACTGGCAGAAATATAAAGAAGATATGTTCCCTTTGATGGCGGATGACGAGGAAGCTGCTGCCAAAGAAGAGGGCTTTGTCCTCAAGCCGATGAACTGTCCCTTCCATATCCAAATATATCAAAGTGAGTTACGCTCCTATCGGGAACTACCGATGCGACTGGCAGAATTTGGTACTGTTTACCGCTACGAACAATCAGGAGAATTGGGCGGTTTAACGCGGGTGCGCGGTTTTACCGTAGATGATTCTCACTTGTTCGTCACCCCAGAACAGCTAGATAGTGAATTCCTCAGTGTGGTGGATTTGATTTTGTCGGTGTTCAATAGTCTGCAACTGAAGAACTTTAAAGCTAGACTCAGTTTCCGCGATCCTGCTAGTGATAAGTACATCGGTGATGATGAAGTTTGGGACAAAGCCGAAGGTGCAATTCGCCGTGCAGTTGAAACCTTGGGGATGGAACACTTTGAAGGTATTGGAGAGGCAGCATTTTATGGGCCGAAACTCGACTTTATCTTTAGTGATGCTTTAGATCGGGAGTGGCAATTAGGAACTGTGCAGGTAGATTACAATTTGCCAGAACGCTTTGAGTTGGAGTATGTCGCCGAAGATGGGGTTCGCAAACGTCCGGTAATGATTCACCGTGCGCCTTTTGGTTCACTGGAAAGGTTGATTGGGATCTTAATTGAAGAATATGCGGGCGATTTCCCTTTGTGGTTAGCGCCTGTGCAAGCTAGATTACTGCCAGTGGGTGATACACAGTTAGATTTTGCTAAAGATGTGGTGGCGAAGATGAGAGCGTTGGGCATCCGTGCAGAAGTTGATACCAGTGGCGATCGCTTAGGTAAACAGATTCGGAATGCAGAGAAAGAAAAAATACCCGTGATGGCTGTGGTGGGAGCGAAGGAAGTGGAAACTAACACCTTGAGTATCCGTACCCGCGCCTCTGGGGAATTGGGAGTTATAGCTGTAGATGAGGTGGTGGATAAGATGAAAGATGCGATCGCTAAGTTCGAGAATTTCTAAAATTTAACCTCGATCATTTCTAAAATCTAACCCCAGACGCACACTAATTATAATTGGTGTGCGTTTTGTTTAGTAGATCGGAGCATTGGCTAGCTGGTAGGTTTTGGTAAAGGTGCGATCGTAACGTATGTAATACAATACGCTTGGGTTAAAGCCAAAAACCTTAACCTACGTAGGTTGGGTTGAGGGATGAAACCCAACATTTTCGGGACTTTGTTGGGTTTCACTACGTACCCCTATGGGGAAGCAAGCTACAACCCAACCTACAATTATCCTTAACCCAAGCGTATTGGTATGTAATATCAAAAACTCATTAATGGAGTTCAAAGACTCGTTAACGCAGTTCAAAGGTGGATTCATCCAGTTCAAAGACTCCTTAACGGAGTTCAGAGGTGGATTCATCCAGTTCAAAGACTCGTTAACGGAGTTCAAAGGTGGATTCATCCAGTTCAAAGACTCGTTGACGGAGTTCAGAGGTGGATTCATCCACTTCAAAGACTCGTTGACGGAGTTCAGAGGTGGATTCATCCAGTTCAAAGACTCGTTGACGGAGTTCAGAGACTCATTTTAATTAAATCAAGAATTTACCCTCAACCTATAAGTCTCTTTCTTAATTACGAATTACGTTAGCGTCGAGGGGCGTAGCCGATTACCAATTACGAATTAATCTCACGCCCTTGGCCGCAACAGTTGCACAAAGGTATCACTCACAGTATGGTCTTTGGTATCGGCGGCGTATTGAACTAATTTTTCCTTCAGTTCTTTAGCAGCATCTAAAGGCAGTAAGTTGACTAGCAAAAAGTACACACCCCGAAAACGGGAGTCGCCCATCTGGTCAATCAGTCGATTTTTAGCTTCATCTTTCTCGCCGAGAAAGTTCTGCACCAAAAAGAAATCCATAATCTTATCGTGGCGGAAATACCATTCTCTCTTGGCTGCACCTTCTTCGTTTTGCCACTGACGGCTGACGACCATTTTATATTTCTCATCTTCTAAAGATTCTAATACTTTGAAAAATTCATCTGCGGGTAGGGCCTGTTCATCGTTCAACCGCATTTGATAAACAGCATCGGAGAATTTTTTTAAGGGAAATTCCTGGTTCCACTCTTGCAGGTATTCTCCTGCCATCAAATTATATTGCTGTTCTTGCAAGTGAAACAGGTCGGGGTATGCGCTTTGGGAGATCATTAACGCCACAACAGTTAAATCCATTGGGTTAGAGAGAACCCTTTGATTAGCAGCTAATTCCTCTGATGATTGCTGGTTGCTGAAGGCTTGAGTTAAGTAATTATTGCAAGCTTGTTTGTAATCATCACCTTGTACTTTGGCATTTTTGGGCAGTCGTGGCTGACGGGAAATCAAAAATTGCTGAATTTGGGCTGGCTCAAGGGGCTGTAATTTATATATCTTGGCTGTTGAAGGTGGTGTCCACTCTAGGGGCTGGGTAGTCATGATGATGTTACCCCGGAAATAGCTTTCGACAAACTGACAAATTTTTGCCCTGGTGTCGGCTGTGACTTCGTTAAGTCCGTCAATGCAGATATCTAAAGCACCACTATAAATTAAATTCTTGAGAAAATCAGCATCTTGTGCTTGCCCGTGTAGCTTGGCTTGAATTGCTTCAATTACCCCCTTGTCGCACTTGCGGGCTGGTAGATAAACCACAATGCGCGGTGAGGTTTTTACCAGATGGCGCAGAAACATCGACTTACCCAAGCCGGAATCACCTTCTAGAACAATCTGCCCGGTGATGCTGGGTAGCACCTGGGTAATTGCTTGGGGTTCTTCTGCACTGGGAACTTTCACCTGAGATTCTGGGAAGTATGTTTGGGGGTTAAAATTATCTAACCCGGCATCGGCTAACAGGGAAGGCTTGAAGGGTTCAAATAATTTGCGACGGAAAAAGGGAATCCAAGCGAGGAGAAAGCCGACGTAGCCCACGCCTAAGATGCGCCTTACCCAAGGGTTCCAGAAGAAGATAGCTTGGACTTGGGGAAATTTGGGATAGGCAAAGATGAGGAGAAGCCAAAAGATGATGTGAATTAAGATTATATTTCTGGCTTTGAAAAACCACTGCCAATATTCCAAATGACTAATTACTGTCTGTAGTGTATCAGCTTGGGTAAAGTTAATTTTTTTGAGGTTGCTATAATGAGTTTGCAGTAAGTTAATATCCTCGGCTTTCCAATAAACTTTTTTGTTGGCAGCAACTTCAGAAATTTTTTGTGCTAAATCTTTTATTAATTCATCTAGTCCTTGGCTGGCTTCCCAGGCTTTGCGAAAGACTTCTAGTGTTTTTACACCTTCAGCGTGTGTCAGCTTATCAGGAATTGCTTTCGGTTTGCCTAGCCATGTGAGCAAGGTTTTGACATCATCAGTGCCGCCACCCAGGAAATATGTCAAAAATCGCCACTGTTTAAGTTCCTCATAATCTGCGTAATAGATGCTATCTAGAATTACAACAATATTATTCAGGTTGAGTTGTTCTATCTTACCCAATGCCTGTGCTGCACCGGAAGCAACATAAGACTCAACGGATTTATCCTTGAGGAAGTCGAGGATGTCTTTGACGTAGGGTTTTGCAGCCTCCCCCAGATTTCCCAATGCCACTGCTGCACCGGAACGAACATTTGAGCGAAGGGTTTTATCCTTGAGGATGTCAAGAATGTCTTTGATGTAGGGTTTGGTTAGCTCCCGCAGATTTCCCAATGCAGAACTTGGAAAGTCAACATAAAAACTGCCAACAATTTCATCCTTGGGGAAATCGAGGATGTCTTTGACGTAGGGTTTGGCTGCCTCCCTCAGATTTCCCAATGCCTCTGCTGCACCGGAACGAACCATAGTTTCAACAGTTTTATCCTTGAGAATATCAGCGATGTCTTTGACGTAGGGTTTGGCTGCCTCCCCCAGATTTCCCAATGCCACTGCTGCACTGGAACGAACAGTTGAGTCAACGGTTTTATCCTTGAGGATGTCAGCGATGTCTTTGAGATAGGGTTTGGCAGCCTCCCCCAGATTTCCCAATGCCTCTGCTGCACCGGAACGAACCATAGTTTCAACAGTTTTATCCTTGAGAATATCAGCGATGTCTTTGACGTAGGGTTTGGCTGCCTCCCCCAGATTTCCCAATGCCGATGCTGCACCGGAACGAACTCTTGAGTCAACGGTTTTATCCTTGAGGATGTCAGCGATGTCTTTGACATAGGGTTTGGCAGCCTCCCCCAGATTTCCCAATGCCGATGCTGCACCGGAACGAAC
>NZ_JBALCT010000002.1:0-29999 GCF_036917675.1 Nostoc sp.
ATGAACCAGAAATCACTTGCTTGCCATTGAGGGTGAGGGCTACTACATATACCGAGCCGCTATGACCCTCAAAAGTCCGCTCATTCTCCCCAGTTTTTAGATTCCAAAGCTTGAGTGTGTTGTCCTGTGAAGCAGAAATCACCTGCTTGCCATCGAGGGTGAGGGCTACTGCATATACCGAGCCGCTATGACCCTCAAAAGTCCGCTCATGCTTCCCAGTTTCCAAATTCCAGAGATTGAGTGTGTTGTCCTGTGAAGCAGAAATCACCTGCTTGCCATCTGGGGTGAGGGCTACTGCATATATCGAGCCTTGATGACCTTGGAAAGTACGCTCATGCTTCCCAGTTTCCAGATTCCAGAGATTGAGTGTGTTGTCCTCTGAAGCAGAAATTAGCTGCTTGCCATCGGGGGTAAGGGCTATTGCTGTTACCACGCTGTTATGACCGTAAAAAGTACGTTCATCCTCCCCAGTTTCCAAATTCCAGAGATTGAGTGTGTTGTCCTCTGAAGCAGAAATTAGCTGCTTGCCATTGGGGGTGAGGGCTACTGCTGTTACCATGCCGCTATGACCGTAAAAAGTACGCTCATTTTCCCCAGTTTCCAGATTCCAGAGTTTGAGTGTCCTGTCATCTGAAGCAGAAATCACCTGTTTACCATCGGGGGTGAGGGCTACTGCTGTTACCCTATCGCTATGACCTGAAAGCGTGAGAAGTAAACTTCCACCTGGGGAAATTAAGTTAAATATTAACGGACGGAACCAAGGTAAAACTTGCTGCTGCTTTGCTACTTTAAGCATTGCTTGAATTTTCGGTAGTGTAAAGTGCTGCATTCGCCCCCACAATTGCCCTGCCAGTTGCATTTTATCTTTTACTAAGATATGCGCTGACAGTCGCAACGCTCCTTGAATCAATTTCAGCGTTTTGACTTGCTCTGGATTATATTCTGGATTGTTTAATAGTTCTGAGTTGTCAATTAAATCATAATCCTCAATTAGTGACTGCACACCAAAATCAGAATGGTTGATTTTAGCATCAATAAAATCAAAATCAGTCAGTCTTTTATAAAGTGGTTTCCACTTTCCTATTTTGGCTTTAACACGAGGGTCAATGAGGATGGTTCGCTGGTCGCTTAAAGATAACTGAGCAAATTTTTCAGCAAAACTACTCATCTTGGTCCTCACCTCGTTTTAGGCTTGCCCACAATTGGTCATTAGAGTCAGAAATAAGAAGCTGAACCTCTTGCCAATCAATATAATTATTCTTTTTTTCTCTTTTTAGACTAGGTTGGTTGCGGAGAAAATCTGCAAAACTTTGGTGATAAATTGAATAGTAGTCTTCCTGATTTTGTTTTTGTTTTCTCAAGAATTCCAGCCACTTATTCAAAAGCTCCAACACATCATATTCATCTCGACCAGTGGTGCGGGCAATGGATTCACAGGAAATCGGTTTACCTACCTCAACCAGTACACAGAGGATAATCGCATTTGTCCGCTTCTCTGGAGTATCCATTCCCATCTGCTTCCAATGCTGTTCATAATAACCCTGAAGTTTATCAGGTAATTCTTCTAAACTTAAGTCTTGATAATCTCCTCTAGCAATACTTGGTAAGACATAGTAGAGGTACATAAAATTGTTTTCACTTTTTTGTGCTACCTGCTCAATAAAATATGGCGGCTGAATGTTGCGTTTTTGAATCCATGCTTTCAAACCCTGATGCTCTGGCTCATCATTGATAAATGTACTAATGTACTCTGTCACATCTTTTCGATTCCAGACCTCATACTTATTCGCTGTTAAATCCAACTGCTGCTCAACTTCTTCAGTCAGCAAGCGCTTTTCATTTTGGGCATAGCGTCGCCTAGTTAGCAGAAAATATATTCTTTCTGGCAGATTTTTGGGTAAATATAAAAGATTTCCCGACCCTGTTTGTTCGACTTCATCAAGAGCATCAACCACAATTAGCAAGCGTTCATCAGCCGCTAGCTTTTCATTTACTTTCTCCAGCAAAGTAGGTAAATTATCATTCTCTGCATTCTGTAAAGGATAGCGATTAATCAGTTGTTGACGAATACTTTGTAGAAACTTTTCTGGTGTGTTGAGACCTTGTGCCTGAATATTGAAATAGCAGATAGCTTTGTATTTAGATACGTATTGGGCCGCGATCGCACTTTTCCCCATCCCCGCATCACCAATCACAGTAAAATAACCTTTGCGATGTTTTTTGAGAAAATCATCAAACTCATTAAATACAAATACCCGTCCGCAAAATGCCTTAGTTTTTTCTTCGATGAGTGCTTTAAACTCATCTGGATAAAGAGACTGTTCTAGAGGTTCTTTTAATTGCTTCTTAGCTCTAGCTTCTGTAAGTGTCTTCAGTTGTTCTTGAATTTGTGCGTCAGCTATAATCTGCTGAGGATTGATAGAGCGGTTTGCTACACTGATAAAAATTTCGCGGAATTTCTCAACGGTTGCAAAATCTATGTTTTCCTTTTCTGCTTGAGCTTTTAAAATATTCCATTCTTGATTATTGGAACTTACAAAAGCTTTCCAAAAAGCTTCTTTAATCTCTTTTTTGCGAAGGAAATTGAGGGTTGACTCAGGGTCATACTCTACTAAAGCATTAGCATAAACTTCTTCAAATTTGCCGCCAGGCTGTATCTTTGCAAGTCCTAATTTTTGTAAACTTTTGATGACATATTCATTACTTTGAGCCTGTTGGATAGCTAGAGAAGCAGTAGCAGGAATAATAGCTTTAATCGCATTAATGACGAGGTTAATATCCATCTTTCCTGTGGTGAGAGCAGGTTGTGATACCCTTACCTTATCGCATATTCACTTAGTCAAATTACTTGCAAGCTCCCACGTTAGTGCAAGATGGATGTAGAGTTATGTCTGGTGCGATCGCCATAATATATCAACACAGTATTCCATAAATAGCTAGCGATCGCCTTTGCCATTGTGATGTAAAGTTATGTCTGGTGCGATGCTTCACAGTATCAGTTCACCACTTAAACCGTCACTGTGAATGCAGAAACTGTTTAGACCGCTCCCATCACGAGTCAGACCGCTCCCATCACGAGTTAGACCACTCCCGTCACGAGTTAGACCACTCCCGTCACGAGTTAGACTACTCCCGTCACGAGTTAGACCACTCCCGTCACGAGTCAGACCACTCCCGTCACGAGTTAGACCACTCCCGCCACGAGTCAGACTACTCCCGTCACGAGTTAGACCACTCCCGTCACGAGTCAGACCACTCCCGTCACGAGTCAGACCGCTCCCGTCACGAGTCAGACCGCTCCCGCTAAAACATTGGTCACTAACATCCTGACTTTCGTGACTAACAATAGCTGAGAAATCTACGGTAGTTGTTACTGTAAGCTATTCCCCAGTCCCCATTCTTTACTTTCCAGGCGGACACACTTGCTGCACTGTTTGGGGAAGTTGCCGACACATCTGCTGTAATCCTTGAGGATTAATTTGCCACCAAGCAAATAATCCCAGACTTGTACCCCCTACAAGCAACGCCAACACTCCCCCCAGCATTACCAAGCGTTTATCCCGATTAGGTTTTTTAATTAAGGTTGGTGAGATTTTTGGGCTTGTAAATGGTTCCTCTGAAAGATCCAAATCTAGATCCAAATCTAGATCCAAATCTAAATCCAAATCTAAATCCAAATCTAAATCCAAATCTAGATCCAAATCTAGATCCAAATCTGGCAAAGTTTGTGAACTTTCTGTAAAAGAAATTGGTTCCTCTTGTTCCTCTTGTATTTCTGCTTCTATAATCTCTTCTGGCAACGCCGGAGTCACAGGTACTAAGTATTCTGGAGAAACACGGTAATAAGTGAGAACAACCGACGTATTATCACGCCCATTTTTTTCGTTTGCCAAGTTAATCCAATTGCGGACAGCATCTTCAACTGTCAGTTCACCTGTGAACACGGGTATTGCATAATCCTGCCAAGATTGTTCCACCCAGTTATTATCACTTAAACCATCAGAACAGAGTAACAGGATGCCATCTTCTTCCACAATGAATCGCTGAAGCTTGAGACGTAAAGATTCTGCATCTCTTGTCCCCAATGCTTGAGTTAAAGCACTAGCATCTGCTCTCAAAAGTGCCTTCCGATACAAGCTTTTAGCAAAGCGTACTTCCCGCGTTGCGACATCATCATCTACTGTTAGTAGTTGGCAATAATTGCGAGTAATCCAATAGGCACGGCTATCGCCAACATTGGCTAAGTAAAGTTCATGAGTATTATTTGATTGCCACTCAGTACTCGTCTGCACTTGTTGGGGAACTTGTACCGCCATGACAATAGTTGTAGCCATGCGTTCTTTGCCTTGGCGTTTTTGTTCGTTATTGCGGGCACAAATCACATTATTTACTACCCGTAAGCTTGCTTCTAATTGTTCCTGCAACAACTCTGGTGGTACAAGTACAGTTTGTTCTGTTACCTCCGTTAGTAAAGCGCGAATTTGCAACTTTACAGATTGCACTGCCAACTTACTAGCAACCTCGCCGCCTTCATGTCCGCCAATGCCATCGCAAACAATCGACAAGTGAGACAATAAAGGTTCATCTAAGTTACTCAAAGCATTGGGGTAGCAAGCGTCTTCATTTTGTGCCATAACTAGGCCAATATCTGTAGAACCTGCCACCTTTAGAACTAATGGCAATTCTGCAGCAGCTGCTAGTAATAAATTATTAAGTTGAATATTAATAGCTTCTAATTCAACCTCAGTTTCACACATCTGCTGGACTATGTTCTCTAACCCTTTGGCAACTGATGCCTTTGCAGACGCTACCCAAAACCGCCAACACTGCCCCAGATTTTGTAAACTTAGCTTCTCATCTGCTGCTGTTTGATAGAATTCCAACAGTTGCACACACCAACCTTGGACTCTCAAGTTATTTACTACCAGTAAACTGCCGCTAAGTCCCAATTCTGATAAAGGTGTCCAAAGTTGGAGAATTTGCCACAACCAATAAACTTGTCGTACTGCGGTTGCTTGCTCCCATGCCTCAACAATAGTTGGATAAATATTTCCTGTCTCATCTATTGGCACATTTTCCAATAAAAGGATATCAGTTGTATCTCTTTCAAAGTTACAAGCAAACCCATAAGCTTGGGGCAAATGTAACCGCTCTTGATATAATAGTAGATAAGGAATTACTTCTTTTGGCAATTCTTCAGGTACATCTGGCGGGAGTCCCGGCTGAGTATCCAGCCAAATTTGGTGACTAATTACCTCATACCTGTCTGCTACCTTAGTGCCTGGTGAGATTTGAGCAGACAATGAGCCAGTAGCCCAAAGATAGCGGTGAACTAAAGGAGTTTGGCAACTGGCACAAACACTATCTTCCATAGGGTTAATGGGGCTATTACAGCTTGGATTTATACAATAAATTATCAGTTGAGTAGAAATCATAAAGGTATAAATTTAAGAAACCAATCAACTTATTGGCAATGACTTGAAGGCTAGAATAGACTGGATTGGTGTACCGCTAGCTACACCTTGTTACTGAAATTAATCAAAATATTGGTAAAAAAACCAAGTTTTGCTTTCTGTAAATAACTTAGTCTGGCTGTATCTAATCGTAGAAATAGATTTACGTCAATGTAGAGTTTAGGATGGCGCTATGCCAAGTTTTACCTTAATCTGGCTTCTGGCAGGAGCAGTTCTATGTCTAATGGAATTGTTCTTACCATCGGCGTTTGTCGCCTTCATGATGGGAATTAGCGCTTTTGTGGTGGCACTGCTGTCTGGAGTGGGTTTAGGAAGTGTATGGTTGCAAATTGTGGTTTGGCTGTTGGTTTCCACAGCATTAATCGTGCTTTCTCGTCGGTTTTTGCAACCGCGACAACGCAAATCTAAAATTCGGGATGCAGTCATAGCTGAAACCTTAACAGAAATTCTGCCTGGGAAAACAGGGCGGGTGCGGTATGAGGGAAATTCTTGGCAAGCAAGATGTGATGATGACAAATTTACCGTACCACCCCATCAAAGAGTTTATGTGGTTAGGCGAGAAGGTACTACTTTGATTGTGATACCAGAAAATTTGTTGAATTCTTAGTTAATGGGCATTGGGCATTGGGCATTGGGCATTGGGAAGAATTGATTTCCCTCACCTCCCCTGCCTCTTTGTCTCTTCTCTCCTTTTTGCTTTTGAGTGACACTTAATATTTAAAAATTAGGAGACTTACAATGGAACAGTTCTTTTTACTTGTCTTTTTAGCCCTTGGTGGTTCTGCTGTAGCGGGATCTGTGAAAGTCGTCAATCAAGGTAATCAAGCTTTGGTGGAAAGATTAGGTAGTTATAACAAAAAACTCGAACCAGGACTAAACTTTGTCATTCCTTTCTTAGATAGAGTTGTCTACCGAGAAACAATCCGCGAAAAGGTCTTAAATATTCCTCCCCAACAGTGCATTACCCGTGACAATGTTGGCATTGAAGTGGATGCAGTGTTTTACTGGCGGATTGTCGATATGGAAAAAGCCTGGTATAAGGTAGAAAATCTGGAGTCGGCAATGGTAAACATGGTGCTGACTCAAATTCGCGCCGAAATGGGACAACTAGAGTTGGATCAAACCTTTACTGCTCGTTCTCACATCAGTGAACTCTTATTACAGGATTTGGACGTTGCTACCGATCCTTGGGGTGTGAAAGTGACACGGGTAGAACTGCGAGATATTATTCCGTCTCAGGCGGTGCGAGAATCGATGGAATTGCAAATGTCGGCAGAACGACGCAAACGGGCAGCAATTTTAACTTCTGAGGGCGAACGCGAAGCTGCTGTTAATAGTGCTAGAGGTAAAGCAGAGGCGCAAATATTGGATGCGGAAGCTCGTCAAAAATCGACAATTCTGCAAGCGGAAGCTGAACAAAAGGCGATCGTTCTGAAAGCTCAAGCGGAACGTCAGCAGCAGGTTTTAAAAGCGCAGGCGATCGCAGAGTCTACTGAAATTATCGCCCAAAAGCTCCACGCTATCCCCAATGCCAATAAAGCAGTAGAAGTTCTGTTTGCCTTGGGCTATTTGGATATGGGCGCGACAATTGGTAGAAGCGATAGCAGCAAGGTCTTATTTATCGATCCGCGCACTATCCCTGCTGCTTTCGAGGGTATGCGCTCCATTATCTCAAATGGTCAGGTTGACTCTAACGAGTTGTTTTCTAAGCAAATACCAGGATTAGAAAATAACCGCCCTAGTTAACCCTCTTCTAATAAGTAGCTAGGCAAAATTAATTACAGCAGAATTCACAAGTAAAACACCCTTTATTCCTGGCTTTGAGACTTAGCTTGTGTACAACACCCAACTTTAAATCTGCTGTAATTACTCTCACCTTACTATCAAATGATTTCAGGTTAATAAGTTTGTAATGAGCAGATTTTCTAATTTCACTTCCTATATCCGTTGTAATAACTTAGACTTAATAGAACAAGGTTTTAGCCGCATTCTTGAGCAAGAAGGCAGTCGTCGCATCCCTTTGCCTCCCTTATCCATAGATGGCATTGACTTATCTGTAGAAGAAATTGAAAACGACGTTGAAAAACGACGTTGTTATAATTCTAATTTAGCTAACGAGCTATGGATGTTTGGATTATTTGTTGGCGAACTTGGATGGACGATTGTAAAAAGTTTTCCCCCTGATGTACTATGCCATCGAGCAAAAGACGTCGATCGCCCCCGATTATCGGAATTAGCAATGCATATTAATAGTGATACTTTTTACATCGGTTGTAACGGTGGCAGTGTCCTCATGGAAGCAGATGCGAAAGGGAAAGTCTTCATCTCTGGTTCAGTTGACAGGGATGACTCAGAACAAGATAAATTTTTTGAAGAGCAAATTAACTTAGTAGATAGTATCCAATCACTGGAGCAGATGAAGCTGATGTACTCAAAAGCACCCCAACGCTTCTTCCTGTTAAATGTTCCAGAACAGATGCAAAGGGCAGAGCAAGAACTAAAAGAAGAGCAAAATAGAAGGTTTGAGGAGTGGCAAGAGCAGTTTTTAGATGATTATGCCAAACGTTATTTTCCTCTAATGCCACCCAATGAGTTGGAACAGTGGAAGATAAGGTTTAGACAGAATAAACAGCAGCTATTTCAAGAAAAAGGAGGAAAGAAATTATTTCGAGCTTGGTCTTCTGAATATAGATGGCAGGACTTTAGCGATATGCCTAGCGGTTCTTTAATCACATTCGAGAGAGCCATAGGACGATTCTTAGGTGCTACACCTTCCTACTGGCATCTAGGAAGAGATCCTTTAGTTTACCGTGCCTACACCCAGCAGGAACAGCTAGAAGCCGATGGAGCGCGGCTATTGTACTTTCGACCTACCCAATAATTGCAAAAATTTGAAGCACAAAAATTATAGAAACCGATTTAAGCACTATCTTAATAAAGATGGAAATAAATTTTAGGCGATGTCTACGATGGGCTGTTCGGTGTCGCACTAATTGCCGCATTCTTCTAGTGATGAAATAATCAATTTTTGATAAGTTGTAAATTATGACGTTATCTATTCAGCCAACCACAGCATTAAGTGTAGAAGAGTTCTTAAAACTACCAGAAACCAAGCCAGAGAGTGAGTATTTTAACGGGCAAGTATACCAAAAACCTATGCCACAAGGAGAACACAGTACTTTACAAATTGAATTAGCTTCGGCCATAAATCAAGTTGCAAAACTACAAAAATTAGCTTATGCCTTTCCTGAATTACGCTGTACATTTGAAGGTCGTTCAATAGTACCAGATATTGCAGTTTTTGAATGGCAAAGAATTCCATTGCTTCCGAATGGAAGAATTACAAATAAATTTGAAATTCACCCAGATTGGATAATCGAAATTCTCTCACCGGAACAATCACCCAACCGAGTTATCAGCAAAATTATATTTTCTATCCAAAAGGGAGCAAAGCTTGGTTGGTTGCTCGATTCGGCTGATGAGTCAATCATGATTTTTGAACCCAATAAATTACCAGAATTAAAAGAAAGTCAAGATATTTTACCCGTTTTGAGTGTTTTGGAAAATTGGCAATTAACAGTTGCAGATGTATTTAGTTGGTTGAGTTTTATTCCTCTGATGAAATTGGTATGATTATTGACCAATCGCAGTAGCTTGATTTATCTGACATTTACTGCACAACCCAAAAAACTCTAGGGTGTGGTAAAAAACTTTAAACTTATGGCTGGATTCTAACTGGTCTTCTAGGTCATGAACGGGGCATTCATTAATCGGAATTGAAACACCGCATTGTAAGCAAGTTAGGTGGTGTTTGTCTTGCTGCGCTAGGCTGTAGAGGGCTTCACCGTTAGCCAAATTCCGCAGTTGTACCATGCCTTCCAGTTTTAAGGCTTCTAGGGAACGGTAAACTGTTGCTAAACCCATGCTCTGATTTGTGTTACGTAGCTCTACGTAAATATCCTGAGCGGAAATGCCTTTTTTGATGGTTTTCAATAGGTTGAAAATACGCTCTTGACTGCGGGTGCGTATGGCTCTCATAGACAATTATTTAAATATGCCACTGTAGTTGAAGCTGTTAGATGGGCTAATTGATCAATTAACTTTAACCGCTTCGTAATCTTATTTTCACTCAGTTAGAGCATAAAGTTATAGTATAGCGATCGCAGCATTCACCAAAAGCCCGTGCAAACCAAGTATTTAGCCAAAATTTTCGTAACGCTTCGTCCTTCAGTGTTAGACCCTGCTGGTGTGGCTGTACAATCCGGTCTTCAGCAACTGGGATACGATAACGTTGACCAGGTGCGGATTGGCAAGTACATTGAACTCACCATCACCTCAACTGAGGAGAAAAAAGCGCGTCAAGACCTCGATACCATTTGTAACCAAATGCTATCAAATCCCGTAATTGAAAATTACCGCTTTGATTTGATTGAGGTCGAAACCCAAACTGGGGTATTTTAGGGATTGGGCATGGGGCAATTCAATTTTGGATTTTGGATTTTAAATTTTGGATTAAATTTCAATCTAAAATCCAAAATCTAAAATCTAAAATTCTTGCTCCCCACTCCCCTGCTCCCGCCACTCCCCTGACTCCCCCACTCCCCACTCCCCTTGACTAATCATGAAATTCGGCGTTGTTGTTTTTCCAGGTTCTAATTGCGATCGCGATGTTGCTTATGTAACCAGAGATTTGCTCTTACAACCGACTCGCATGGTTTGGCATCAAGAAACCGACATTGCTGATTTGGATGTCGTAATTATACCTGGTGGTTTTAGTTACGGGGATTATCTGCGCTGTGGTGCGATCGCCCGTTTTTCACCGGTGATGCAGCAGGTTGTCGAACACGCTCAAAAAGGTAAGTTTGTTCTCGGTATTTGCAATGGTTTTCAGGTATTAACTGAAGCTGGACTTTTGCCAGGAGTGTTAACTAGAAATCGGGATTTGCATTTTATCTGCGATCGCATTCCCTTGAAAGTTGAGCGGACTAATCTTTCATGGACGCAAGCTTATACCAATAGTGAAGTTATCACTTTGCCCATTGCCCACGGAGAGGGGCGATTCTACGCTGATCAAGCCACTCTCGCAGAAATTGAAGATAACGGGCAAGTTGTGTTTCGTTATGAAGGGGAAAATCCTAACGGTTCACTAAATAACATTGCCGGGATTTGCGATCGTCGAGGCAATGTGTTGGGGATGATGCCGCACCCAGAAAGGGCGTCTGACGCGATGCTGGGAAATAGCGATGGGTTGAGGTTGTTTCAGGGATTGTTAGAGAAGGTAGCGGCATTAGCCTAGAGGGTTGGGCTACAGAGCGATCGCTGTCTGAAAGATCATGAAGATTCTTCTAGAGATAGCGATCGCTCCACAACGCGGCGGAAATAAGCCACCCATTTTAAATGTCTAAAACCCTTACGAATTACATCAAGTCCGGTTAATTAGTTATGATTCTCACAGTCATTACACCCCACCCCTTAATCCCCTCCTCGCTTGCGGGGAGGTTCTTCGGGTTTAATAAGTAATCAAGCGGACATGATATTACGCGTTCGCGTAGCGTCTCGTAGAGAAGCGGTACTAGCAACTTGGGGTTCCAAGAATAAGTCGCACATCGCGTCAAAATTAGCTTAGGAAGGTGGATTAAATAAAATACAAAACTTCATCCTATCTCTAGCTCCCCTCTCCAATATATCGGAGAGGGATTGAGGGTGAGGTAAGCCAGGGAGATAAATTGGATGTTATTTAATTCTTATTCCTTACCATCCCCAAGTACCAGGAGCGCCTTTAAAAGGCCCAACAATATCACTGGTGATCCAACCACCGTAGAAGTTACCTGGTTGTGGTTGCACCTCTTCGCCATTCAGGTAGCAATTATCCATTAGATGAGCGTAAAAAGCTACATAGTCCTTGAGAGATTCAAAAGCTGGTGTCGGGTTGGGGTAAAACCAAGCAGCATTCTGGACTTCTTTATCACCAACTCTGATTGTGTAGTAACCAGCACTTCCCTTCCACTCGCAAAAGCTAGACTGCGGCATCAGTTGTAAATATTCCATTTTGATATCCGCAGGAGGAATGTAGTAAGAAGGAGGATGACTAGTTTCTAAAACACGTTTGGCGTTGTGAGTATTTGCAATTATTACTCCATTAAAGATTATTTGGATATGTTTACTTGTGTCCTCCAGACGGGGAGGACGGGGGTAATCCCAAACTGATTCTTGTCCAGGAGCGGGTTCGGTGCGTTGAGAATTAACCATTTAACAATTCAAAATTCAAAATTGTTTGACTACAAGTACTAACGTACCTCTTTAAGAGTATCAACTTGCTTGGTAAACAACTCAGTGAATAAACTCAGCACACTCCGTTCTTCGCGCACTTTTATATTGGCACTGATGGACATACCTGATTGCAAGTTGACCTTTTTACCCTTAATCATTAAAGATTGTTTATCCAATGAGACTCTTGCCGGAAATCTATAAAACTGATGTGTTTGATCTGGCGGTAATGCGTCTGAGCCGATGTCAATCACTTTTCCTTTGATATCGCCAAACTCACTGTAAGGAAAGGAGTCAATTCTGACATCTACCTTCATATCTTTTCGTACAAAACCAATATCTTTGTTAGTGATGAAAACTTCAGCTATATAGTTATCATTTGGGACAATTTGCAGCAGTTTTGTCGTTGGAGTGGCTACAAATCCAGGGTTTTTTGCTTGTAAATCGAAAACTGTTCCACCTACAGGCGCACGGAGTTCTTCATATCTAATATTTAACTGTGATTGAGAGATTTTACTATTAACATCTGCTAAACGCTGCTCATTATCCAGCACAACTTTCATGAATTGGCTATCGATTGCGGCAATACGCTGTTTGTTATCAGCTATCTTATCCAAAATGGTTTTATCAGAAAGAGCCACCGTATTGCTTAACTCTTGTCGTCCTTTTTCTATATCAAACTGGAGGCGTTTTGTTTCCTCACCTAGTTGCGCTACTTCCGCCGTGCGGTTTTGTACTTCTTGTTGCTGGTTGAGATACTGAAGTTGAGAAATTCCACCTTCTTGTGCTAATGTTCTCAGCCTATTTAAAATCCCCCGTTGAATAGCTAAACTTGCTTTACTATCTTCCAGCTTAAATTTATTTTGACTAAGTTGTTTTTTAGTTTTTTCTACTTCCAATCGGGCGGCTAAGGAACGAGAATCTAATTCTTTTTTGGCAACTTGTAGAAGTTTTTGCTCATCAATTCCTACCGCAGTATCTTGACCAGAATTTTTTAATTGAGTCCGCAATAATTCATTTTCTTTTACTAGCGCTGACCGACTTTTCAACAGAAAAGCAGTTTCTGGTGGCAAATTTCCGCCCAAATATAAGAGTTCAGATCCTGTGGTGTTACTTGCACTCATCAATCGCCGATAAATCTGGTTTTCTTTAATTAATGCAACGCGAATGTTCTTCAAAGAATCTAATTCAGCAACAGAAGCAATTGAATCAAAAGTCACCAACAAATCTCCTGGCTTTACTTCTTGTCCATCTTTAACATTAACCGTTTTCACCACTCCACTAACAGGAGCCTGAATGTCTTTGACTGTTCCTTGTGGTTTTAATTGCCCTGTTGCTGGCACTACTTGCTCAATTTTTGCAAAATAAGCCCAACCAATTCCAAAACAGGCTAGCAGAATTAGAGTAACCATGATTGTCCGCGACCAAATTGGAGATTGGCGCAAGACAATGGATTGCTCAAATTCTTGAGTGTTTGAGTTAGTTAAAGACTGTCGAGCCGCTTTCTGTCCCTTTGTCTGTTGCTTTGTAAGTACCTGTGAATCTTCCTTTACTCCATTTTTCTGATTGCCGTTGAGGTGATTCCCATTAAGTTGAGTCATAACGATTTTGGGTTTTGGGTTTGAGATTTCTTGTAGGGTGGGCACTATTTATCAATGCCGAAAACTTGGATTTTGATATTTGTGACATTGCCTACTTTACACTGATTGCTGTATCTATGGAATGTTAGTCAAACAGAAAATTTTCTCATGCCATGCTCCCACCAGCAATGACTAATTACAAGTTAACATCTTGTTGCTGATACAGATAAGAATAATGACCTTTAATAGCCATTAGTTGTTGATGGCTGCCTTGTTCTATAACCCTGCTATTATCCATCACGACGATCTTATCTGCATTACTGACGGTGTTCAGCCGGTGGGTAATAAAAAATACTGTATCACCCTTGAATGCTTTAGCTAAATTCAGACATATTTGCCGTTCTGTGGGATAATCTAAGGCGCTAGTTGCTTCATCTAAAACTAATAATTTTGGTCGTTGTAAAACAGAGCGAGCGATCGCAATTCTCTGTCGTTGTCCACCTGAAAGTGCAGAACCCCGTTCTCCCACCCGCGTGTTGTAACCGTTGGGCAAGTTCATGACAAACTCGTGGGCGCAAGCCACCTGAGCCGCTTCGATAATTTCTTCGGTTGTGGCATCGGGATTCGTCAGAGCAATATTTTCCTGAACGCTGCCGTCAAACAATAATGTCTCTTGGGGAACTACGCCTATCTGCCGTCGCAGTGAATAAAGTTCCACTTTGGCAATATCATAATCATCAATCAAAATTCTGCCGGACTCGGTTTCGTAAAGTCTCAGTAGTAACTTCATCATCGTACTTTTACCAGATCCACTTTGTCCGACAATGCCGATAAATTGACCTGGAGCAAATTCGAGGGTGACATTAGAAAGTTGCAGAGGGCCACTTGTGCCAAACCGGAAGGAAACATTTTCGTATTTGACAGCTCCCTTGATCGTCGGTAAGGGTATATTGTAACGGTCTGTTTCTCCTTCTTGTGGTGTATCGACAATATCGCCTAAACGTTCTATGGACAAGGCAGTTTCTTGGAAGCTTTGCCAGAGTTGAGCCAAGCGCAATATTGGACTGGTGACGTAACCCGATATAATCCTAAAGGCAATTAATTCGCCTAAAGTTAATTCTCCTTTAAGTACTAAATAAGCTCCTACCCATAAGACTAGTAAGCTGCTGAGTTTGTTGAGGAAGCTGCTGGTAGAGTTGGCGAGGGTAGAAGTCACAACTGTTTTAAAACCGGCGGCGACAAATCGAGCGTAACGTTCTTGCCAGGAAAAGCGGGTTCGTAATTCAATATTTTGCGCTTTTACTGTTTGAATTCCTGACATCACCTCCACTAAATAAGATTGAGTTTCAGCGTTGCGTTCGGCTTTGCCACGTAATTGTCTGCTAATGGTAGGAGAAGCAATTAGGATGACAATGATAAACACCGGAATTGTGCTTAAGCCTACTAAGGTGAGTTGCCAACTGTAAATCAGCATCACACCGATATAAACCAGTGAGAATAGAGCATCTAACCCCACTGTTAAAGCAGTACCCGTGAGGAATTGGCGGATATTTTCTAGTTCGTTGATGCGAGTGGAAAGTTCCCCCACTGGTCGGCGTTCAAAATAGCGCAGAGGTAAACGTAGTAAGTGATCGATGATTTCCGACCCTAAACTCATATCGATCCGGTTAGTGGTATCAACAAATAAGTAGGTTCGTAAGGTAGTCAACACCGCTTCAAATATTGCAACTACTAATAGCAAAACCCCCAAAATATGTAGAGTACCAATACTATTTTGAGTGATAACTTTGTCAATAATTACCTGGACGACCAGAGGATTTGCCAACGCCGCCAACTGCACGAAAAAGGAAGCGATAAAGACCTCTATCAGGACTCGACGGTAGCGTGACAAATAGGGCAGAAACCATCGTAAACCAAAGCGCTCTTGGGGTGTTTCTTTGGTAGGAGTGAGCAGTAAGACTCTAACTTGGGGCGGAAAGTTGATTGGATCAACATCTAATTGTTCAATCAATTCGGCGGGTTTGCAGCGCACAATTCCTTCGGATGGAACACCCACAACCATAGTATTCGCATCCGATTCAAATAAAACGGCAAAACTATCACCATAGCGAATCAATGCTGGTGTAGGAATGCGCGTCACAGAGGCGACTGGTAGCTCTATCAACTGCGCCTTAAGTCCGATTAACTCTGCTAGGTAGGCAGTAACTTGAAACGATATAGTACCCTGACGTTTGACTTGCTCAGTTAAGATGCGGCGAACCACCTCTCGACGAAAGGGCATTTCTAGGTGCTTCGCGATCATTTGGAAGCAGGCGAAGGCTGTATTTAGTTCTCCGTTACCACTAAAAAAGGGGTATTTGTATTTTAGCGAACTCTTTGAGGTCCCAGAGGCTGTCTGTGGAACGATTTCGTCCGATGCGTAGGGAATATCTATTTCTTCTGCGCTATTTGATTTGGTGTCACTTACCACAAGTTCTGTCTGAGGAGGGACTTCCAAGATCAAATCTGACGGATGTATACCAAGCAACCGTGCGGGGTTTTGACCGATGACTTGGATATTGTCTCTGTCATCGTGCGATTCTAGGCGATCGCTAGGTGATAAATTCGTGACTGTCCCGCCGCCACTGATAAACCAGACCCTTTCGCGATCTAGTTGGTTGAATGGAGTTTTTCCTGGAGGGAGGTAATGTATTTTCGCCTGTGGTAAGGCATTTTCTGCCAGTTCTCTGAGATTTAAAGTAGCTATTGCTTGCTTTTGCCAATAGGAACTCAGAATATCGAAAACTTCCACCAAATAACTGCGGTTCTTGCGAGCATCGGCAAAAGCTGGGTATAAAGTCAGAAAGCTAAAATATGCCGATGCACTCAAGGTTAAACATACTACTTCGGTTGAGGCGATCGCTGTCTCACAGGCGACATCGCGCAGCAAACCAATTTCGCCGATAATTTCGCCCGGTTGCAGTAATTTTAGGGTGATTGGTAGTTGCGTCTGGGGGTCATATCCCAACAGGCGCACTTGTCCCTCATAAATGATCGTGATCTGTTGCGGCAGACTTTCTTTACCAATGATTTTCTGACCGATGCGATAGCGCCAAGCTTGCAGCTGTTCTGATAGATTGGCGATCGCTCCATCTGGTAACTGATCAAACCCTTCTACGGTGGTGAGAAATTCGGCAAACGTGTTCTTAATGTAAGTCATATAAAACAAGTCGAAGGGAAAAGTGAGGAATAAAGTCGAAAATATTAGGGAGTATCTCTTTTACTAACAGTAGCAGTGTTTAATTTTATGCCAGCAGCCGCAAGACTTCTCTGCTATTCAGTGTGCATGAATATCTAAAAGCACAGAGGGTAGCTTTGTCTAATTGCAGTTCTGCATCCATATCACAGGGTTCCTAATGTTATGCATTATTCAAAACAAAGATAGTGTAAATAGATCGAGGACAAGTTATCACTTGGTTAACGCTAGATAATTTACGCCATCATCGCGTTAATTTATACAAGTTGAAAATTAATATTTAGCATTGCAAGTATGCAAGATGGATACTTATCGTCAAACCAAGACAGATAAACGCAGTTGTTAAACTTAGCGTCGGATATTTGAATTTATGATAATCTACATGAAAATATCACAAATGCTTTCCTAAGTAAATCCCCTCATTAAGAATTGTGTAATTAAAAAAACTTTAAATTTCTGAATTCTTTTTGACAAATTCTTAAATGTAGGGATTGATCCCATCACTATTGATTAGCGAAAAATAACAAACTTCAGTTGTCAAACAGCAGCCATGACTTTTCGGCCAGATTAATTCAATAAAAATTAACTGGAAAAGTAAAGGTAAAGATTTTTTGATAACCTGACAGTAATCAACTACTCAATTTATGAAGAAAAGACAATAATTGCCTTCAGTAAATCTACTAATTTAATTAATATAGAGTCCATGTTTATATGCAATAAGTATTAAACCCGTATTTCTCACAAGTATTGCGTTGGCGACATCAGCACTTCGACCCTTCTCGTAGAGAAAGGCAAGCTCAGTTACCACCGCCGGCATTGCATTAATCATAACCTTTGCCCAGACTATATTTCGGGCATTTTTGCCTGGGAAGAATTTTCATATAGCGTGAAACGCAGAAATCTAGGTTTTATCAGGCTTTGAGAAATGTGGTGAGAAAGCCGGGATAAAGCAACCTGATCTCGCAACAGGGATGAGGTTGATAAATTTTATACAAAAATTACTATTACTTAATACTATGCAGCATTAACACTTAGATTCACACGTAAAATGATATTGTCCTAATTCCTAAGACAAAGAATATCCAGTTGCTTTCTTAACGTATTGAATGACTTTTTGATATGATTCAGGATTACTCACAGGGTTGATGATGATCGAGATAGTGCCATCTGGCAACCAAAAAGTTATCCTGCCGTTCGGTTCATGACAAAAGCAACTGATGCAGTTGAGATTAATTACATATTCCTTTTTTTCGTAAATAATTTTCACCCAGTGGGCATGATCTAATTTCAACCCCGTCACAGATTCTAAATAATTGAGAATTTTTTGATAGTCTTCCAGGTTACTTTGTGGGTTAATCACTATGGGAATGGCACTATCGGGCAACCAAAAAGTAACCCTGCCATTCAGTTCATAACAAAAAGCATGGACACACTCAAAATCCACTACATATTCTTTCCTCTCGTAAAGGATTCTCACCCAGTACGCCACAACATCTCCTCAAGTCCGAAATTTATAAATGATGCACCCTGAATGTCCAAATCTGCTGAAGCCTTAAGTTAATGTTGCTATGCACGAATTCAAAGTCTAAAAATTAATTTTGAATGCGTGAATTTTGAATTGTTACGACACCTCCAATGGTGTTGGTTTACCAGATGTTGAGATAGAAAGAGCGATCGCTGCTTGAATGAAGCCTTTAAATAAGGGATGAGGGGTACTGGGGCGCGATTGAAATTCTGGATGGAATTGGCAAGCAAGAAAGAATGGGTGCTTGGGTAATTCCACAATTTCAACTAAGCGTCCATCGGGAGAAGTGCCACTGATCACATAGCCAGACTTCAATAACAGATCGCGGTAATCATTGTTGAACTCATATCGATGTCGATGTCGTTCATAAATTACATCTTCTTGATAAAGCTTGAAAGCTAGAGTATCAGGAAGAACACGACAAGGATATAGCCCCAAGCGCATTGTACCCCCTAAATCAACTACTTCCTGCTGTCCTGGCAATAAATTAATTACCGGATCGGTTGTATAGGGGTCAAATTCAGCACTATTAGCATCTGTCAATCCCCCTACGTGCCTAGCCCATTCAATCACAGAACATTGCATTCCCAGGCATAAGCCCAAAAAGGGAATTTGGCGATCGCGCGCGTATTTAATCGCAGCAATTTTCCCATCCACCCCCCGAACACCAAAACCTCCTGGTACAACTATGCCATCGACACCTTCAAGATGAGTTTCGGCTGCTTCAGTTTCCAAATCTTCTGAGTTCACCCAACGCAGACGCAGTTTGCCATAAGTGGAGATTGCAGCATGGTTGAGTGCTTCCACTACAGATAAGTAAGCATCACTTAACTGCACATATTTACCGACAATGGCAATTTCTACCTCGTGCTTGGGACTATGTAACCGTTTTACTAGGGTTTGCCACTGAGTCAAATCTGGTTTACGTTGCTCCATTTGCAGCAAGTCTAGCACTTGTTCTGCCATTCCCTCCCATTCCAGATTTAGCGGTACTTCATAGATACTTTTGGCATCTTGGGAAGTGATCACACATTCTTCGGGGACATCGCAAAATCCCGACAATTTCTGCTTTAATCCCTTGGGTAAGGGGCGATCGCTCCGACAAACTAAAATATCTGGTTGAATGCCAATTGATCTCAGTTCCTTAACTGAATGCTGTGTTGGCTTAGTTTTCATTTCACCCGCAGAGGCAATCCACGGTACCAGCGTTACGTGCATATACAACACATTCTGCCGTCCCACTTCTTTGCGGAACTGGCGAATTGCTTCCAAAAACGGCAGTGATTCAATATCTCCCACCGTACCGCCGATTTCTGTAATCACTACAGAGGGGTTTGTACTTTTAGCAACTCGCAGAATTCGCTCTTTTATTTCATTGGTAATATGTGGAATAACTTGTACAGTACCGCCATTGTAGTCTCCGCGTCGCTCTTTATTGATGACTGCCTGGTAAATCGAGCCAGTAGTAACACAGTTCAAGCGCGACATTGAGGTATCAGTGAAGCGTTCGTAATGCCCCAAGTCCAAATCTGTCTCCGCACCATCCTGGGTAACGAATACTTCCCCATGCTGAAAGGGACTCATCGTGCCAGGATCGATATTGATATAAGGGTCGAGTTTAAGAATCGACACCGAATATTCGCGCGACTTGAGCAAACGCCCTAGACTTGCTGCTACAATGCCTTTACCAATACTGGAAACTACGCCTCCAGTTACAAAGATAAACTTAGTCATAGGACTTTGAATTTCTAACAACTTCTAAAAATACATCCCGTCATTGTGCCACAGTTATTGTGGTGTAATCTTCTGTGATTTGCTGTGAATAACCTTTTAGGATTAGTAATATTAGGCTGTATTCTCACATCCTCCGTAGCATTGGCAGAGCCATCTCTTATAGTCATTTTTCCCCAGACAAACTATCAGACGAGTGCCGAAAAAATCTTCTTTCTAGGCACTGCACCACCAGATGGTCAGGTTTTGATCAATGGTAAGCCAGTTACCCGCAGCAAAGCAGGTCATTTTTCCCCTAGTTTCCCCTTGCAGTTGGGGGAGAATCTTTTTACTGTGCGTCACGACAATCAAGAACTCCAGATTAAAGTGACAAGGCTTACCACTGGACTTGAGCTACCACAAGGTTTAGGCTTTGCGAAAGATTCCCTGACTCCCGCATCTGACATTGCCAGACTACCGGGAGAACTGATCTGTTTTAGCGCGTTAGCGAAACTTCCCCAAGGGGTCACACCCCCTAACGCCAATGTCTCTGTCAAGTTGGCTAATCAAACTATTGCCCTTTCGCCCCAACCTCAACAGGCACAACTACCAAGTAATTTGGCAATTCTGACAGGACAAAATCAGCCTTATACCCAGTCTAGCCTAGGCAATTATCAAGGTTGCACCACAGTGGCAGCCGCCGCCGATCTGGGGAAACCTCAGTTTCAACTGACGCTCAATGGCAAGACAATAACTCAGCCAGGATCTGGTAAAATTCAAATCCTCTCAAAAGCAGAGTTGCCAGTTGCTGAAGTAACGGCAGACGCAGGCGTTGCTCGCACTGGCCCGAACACCGATTATTCTCGACTTACACCACTGCCCAAAGGCACACGCGCAACAGTTACAGGTAGGGAAGGTGAATGGTTGCGCCTAGAGTATGGCGCCTGGATTAATAGTAAAGAAACGCGCATTTTACCTGGTGCAATTCCGCCACAGACAATAATTCGCAGTGTCGGATACCGTCAACTCCCTGATGCGACAGAGATAGTTTTCCCCTTACAAGTTCCCGTACCCGTGAGTGTGCAACAAAGTGAGCAAGCGATCGCTCTCACTCTCTACAATACCACTGCTCAAACCGACATTATTCGCCTGGATGATGACCCCCTAATTTCTCGCCTAGATTGGCAACAGGAAGCCCCAGGACAAGTAAAATACACCCTTAACCTCAAAAAAGCTCAACAGTGGGGATATAAGCTGAGATACGACGGTACAACCCTGGTTTTAGCTTTGCGTCATCCGCCTAAAATCGGGAACACAAGACGCAAGCCTTTAGCTAATTTCAAGATTGTACTAGATCCAGGGCATGGTGGTAAAGAATCTGGTGCCAGTGGCCCAACTGGATATTTAGAAAAAGATGTGAATTTGGTGGTATCTAAGTTGCTGCGCGACGAGTTGGTGAAGCGAGGAGCAACGGTGGTGATGACGCGGGAGGACGATCGCGAACTTTCTTTAGTAGAACGTCAGGCTATTATCAGTCGAGAAGAACCAGCGATCGCTATTTCCATACATCACAACTCCCTACCCGATGATGGCGATGCCGAAAAAATCAAGGGATTCGCCGCTTTTTGGTATCAACCCCAAGCTCATAACCTCGCAATATTTTTACAGAAATATGTAGTTAAAAAACTCGCTAGACCTTCTTATGGTGTATTTTGGGATAACCTGGCGCTGACACGTCCAACTGCTGCACCATCGGTGTTGCTGGAATTGGGTTTTATGAGCAATCCCGATGAATTTGAGCAGGTGGTAAACCCAGAAGAACAGAAGAAAATTGCAAATGCGATCGCTCAGGGGATTACTGAGTGGTTTAGGAGTGTGAGATAAATTTTGAGGTAAGCTAAAAATCTTTTAATTTGCATCCTCAAAAAAATGAATCTCTTGTGGGGTGGGCATCTTGCCCGCCCTAGTTGTGCAAATTAAATGCGCGACAGCTTACAACACTAGTTCCTAATTGTATTTGGTGGAGTGCGATCGCCTCCGGCGGGGCGTAGCCCATCGCTCTTTTTTAGCTAATTACTGCTTAATATTGCGATCAGTTTTTGTTCAAGCTTTTTGACTTTTATAGTCTATTGCCAAGCATAGCACTTAGTGCTATATAATAAGCGAAGGTAATGACCATAGCATGATAATCTACAAAACCCGATGGTTTGACCGTTGGGCATGCAAAGAGGGTTTAAACGACCTTAGCCTCTGCGCTGCTGTAAACGAAATGACGGCAGGACTTTACGAAGCCGATTTAGGAAGCGGACTGTTCAAAAAGCGGATTGCCCGCTCTGGACAAGGTAAGCGCGGTGGCTTTCGTACATTGGTCGCAACCAACAAGGGAGATTGCTGGTTTTTTGTTTTCGGCTTCCCGAAAAACGAGCGCAGTAACATTAACAAAAAAGAAGAAAAAGCATTAAAAAAGCTGGCCTCAGTGCTGTTCTCTTACACGCTAGAGGATCTCGAAAAAGCCAAGCTGGAAGATGAATTGATGGAGGTAATTTGCAATGCCGAAGAAGAAATCAGCGATTCTTGAAGCCGTTCACGAAACGGCTACGGGGCTGCACAAGGCTGGACTGATAGATCAGACTATATTACGTGAATTCGACTGTCTGTGCTTGTCTGAGATTGAACCGCTAGAACCTGAGCAAATTAAGCAAATACGCGAATCATCTCATGTCAGTCAGGCAGTATTTGCTGCGATTTTAAATACAAGTCTATCAACGGTTCAAAAGTGGGAAATCGGTCAGAAGCATCCCAGTGGCACTGCTCTTAAGCTGTTGCACCTAGTTAAGAAACGGGGATTGAATACCCTGATTGATTAAGGGTTATTTTTGAGGAAAGTGACGCTATGAAAATTAGTTATGACCAAGAAAGTTTTGAAACATTAATCGCTCTGCTAAATTTGCGTAGGCATAGCCCGCTACGCTCAGTAGCCAAGAAGTCGCCCGACGTGGAAAGGAACTCTACCAAAGAAGTATCCGTGCCAAAGTTGAGACAGAAGAGAACATTGGCAAAATTATCTCGATTAATGTTGAAACAGGAGATTACGAAATCGGTGATGATTTAGTCGAAACGAGTCTTCGATTACGATCCAACCAAACCGATGCTGCACTTTGGGGAGAAAGAATTGGTTTTGATGCCGTTTATGCAGTTGGTGGTACGGCTCTGGTGGATGAAATTCTATAACCTTCGACTATAAGTGTGCAGTAGCGACGCAGCATAACAATTTTTCTGTATTACGTTTTTTTGCTTCATACCAAAACATGGTATTAGCTTATTTTCTTATGCTTCCCGTTTTGGCATCAGATGCGATCGCCCAGGCATGAAAAAATCCAAAAGATGCAGCAATGCAGAAGATAGCAAAAACAGCCCTCAAGTTCTTGAAAGGTGCGATCGCTTAAGATGCCCCAATGCCCAGCTAGGAAATATTAAGGACAAAACAGCGTGTCACGCGTATCTCGTCCTGTAATGGGATTAGTCCCTTTGGCAAGTTTGCACAATTTTTTTTGCTCATCGGAACGCAGCAGCGTATCGGTAAAATCCGCCCCGTCAATGATTGCACCGTCAAATCTGGCGTTAGCGGCAAAGGCACCTTCCAATAGTGCATTTGTCAAATTTGCTCTCACTAAACGAGCCGAGTCTAAAGTGGCATTTCTTAAATCAGAACCCTCTAAATTCGCAGACTCCAAATTTGCTGCAAAAAAACTGACACCGTTCAAATTAGCATGACTGAAGTTGCTCTGGCGAAGATTAGCTTTGGTAAAGCTGGAGTCTGTTAAATCACGTCCTGAGAAATCAGCCTCAACCAAAATTTCTTTATTATATTCTAGTGCCAAAGCTGTGGGAGCAAAACCGACCGTTGCCGTGATGCCAACTATTCCCCACAGAAATAAGCTGAGTACGCTTGCCCAAATTCGGGCGCTTAACTTAGAATTCATGCTATTTTTAGCCAATGGCGAACCCTCCTCCATCTCATTATCCCGATAGTTGTCTAACGAGGTGTTGACTTATTAGCTTGCCGTTTGCGTGTAGATTATCACAAATAGGGTAAAGATCCCCTTTTTACAGCAGAATTCAAGTATTTGAACCACATCTGTCGTAAGGGCACAGCATTGCTCATTGGTGTCAACTTAAGCTAAAAGTCTTTTCAAATCTCGTTTCCAGCAAGAAGGCTGGAAATGCAGCTCAATTGCGGCTCTGCCGCCAGCAAGGGAGGCGGAGCCTCTAGAACGGCGTTCCCAGTCGGAGACTGGGAACGAGGGAATCTATATTTTGGATAAAGTCAAGCTAATTGAGTCATTAAATAATCCAGAATCCTAAAGTTTATATGCAGTATCCAGATATTGGTCAATTAGGAGAAGACCTAGTTGCCCAATGGTTGCAATCTACAGGTTGGATAATTCTCCATCGTCGCTTTTCTAGCCGTTGGGGAGAAATTGATATTATTGCCCAATATGATGGAAAATCTGGGGAACCAAAGCAGCAGAGTCAACACTCAGCACTCAGCACTCAGCACTCATTACTGGCATTTGTTGAAGTCAAAACCCGCAGTTCAGGGAGTTGGGATGCAGGGGGAAGAAGCGCAATCACCCCACAAAAACAAGTAAAAATCTCAAGAACAGCTGGAATGTTCTTAGCCCAATATCCTGAGAAGGCAGATTATTCTTGTAGATTTGATGTTGCTATTGTCTACTGTCAAAGGATATCAAAAAATCTGACTGGGGTTACAGCAAGCGAGGAAGCTGTAGCGACTTCATTAGTAGCCGGATATAAGTTTAAGCTGCAAGAATACATTCTTGCAGCTTTCGACTCTTCAATTGATAATGGTTAATTGGTAATGGATAAAATATCTTGATTACCAATGACCAATAATTTTGTAGTGACATTACAACCAAATAGTGTCACGCCAAAGTTTCTGGACAGTAGCCTAAGCCCCGGACAAACTGTTGCCGGAAAGCTTCGATTTCGTCTCTCTCTGGGCTACCATGAGAGACGATCGCTACTTGATAACGACGCATCACATCTACAGGGCACTGTCCTGCTTCCAAACTCCAAAGTGCCATTTGCACCCTCATTGGCGGTTCGTAGCTAATTCCTAATTCATTTAGAAATGCGCGAAAGTCACCATCTTCTTGGGGCGAGACTTGACCTTTGAGTTTGATCCTAACCACCCAGCCATCAATTTGATGAATTACGGTGACGAACGAAACTGGTGTCTGGGGTCTAGCGTGGAGATGTTGAACGACCCTCAGGGTTAGACTGGCATTTGCCAGATAGTACAAGTATTCCATGTTTGTTGGTGCTTGGGATCAAAGCCAATCCTACATATCTATCTTCGTCAATCAATGCCTGTTCGCGGTAGGGTAAAATCCCCCGTTTTTAGATGGGGAGGTTTACCCAATTTTTATGTTAATTTTTCCGTGTTACTCAATAGTATCAATCTTATAGCCTAGCGAGAAAACTGAGCAAAGATGCCTTAAAGTTCCTTTATAAGGGAAAGCTCAAACCAGCTTTTTTAAGAGAGTATAAATACTAAATAAAACAAAAACTAGTAGAAGCCAATTTGAAAGACACCTCTAGCCCACAACAAAAAGATTTTGAATTAGATTGCTCGGTAGCTGGCTATGACTACAAACTATCTCCAGAACTGATTGCCCAAAACCCAGCAGTTCCTAGAGATAGTTCGCGGTTACTTGTGGTTAATTCTCCTACCACAGGCATCGAAACAGCGTCCCTACACCACATTTTCCATGATTTGCCTGCACTGCTGCGCTCTGGTGATTTGTTGGTGATGAACAATACAAAAGTTATTCCAGCGCGGCTTTATGGTCATAAATCTACTGGTGCTAAAATCCAGGTGTTGCTGTTGGAAGAACGGCAGCATAACTGTTGGTTAGCTTTAGTTAAGCCCGGAAAAAGCTTCAAACAGGGAACGAAGATTATTTTTGAACCAAGGCAATTGGGGATTATGAATCAGGGATTAGGGATTGGGGATTGGGAAGATTCGTACCCAATAAAGAGTCCTCAACTCACAGCTACGGTTCTAGAAACAGACGCAGCAACCGGGGGGCGTTTGTTGCAATTTGATGTGCCAGAGGGAAAATCTTTGGTGCAACTGTTAGAGGTATTTGGTGAAATACCGCTACCACCTTACATCACTGCATCAGTTGCTGCTGATGATCAGTATCAGACAGTTTATGCCAAACAGCCAGGAGCGATCGCAGCTCCGACAGCAGGATTGCATTTTACAAGAGAATTATTACAAAAGTTGCGCGATCGCCAAATAAATCAAGCTTTTGTGACGCTACACGTTGGTGTAGGCACATTTCGCCCTGTGGAAGTGGAGGACGTAACTACCCATCAGATGCATGAAGAATGGATTGAAGTCCCCGCCACCACAGTAGAGCAAATCCGCGCTACTAAAGCAGCTGGTGGTCGAATTATTGCTGTGGGAACAACGGCAGTACGGGCATTAGAAGGGGCGGCTGAATCTGGGAATTTACAACCATTTTGCGGTAAAACAGACTTGTTTATTTATCCCGGCTACCAATGGCGGGTGGTGGATGGTTTAATTACCAATTTTCACCTACCGCGTTCCAGTTTGCTGATGTTGGTAAGTGCGCTCATTGGCAGACAACGGTTATTGAATATATACAACGAAGCGATCGCTTTTGGCTATCGCTTTTATTCATTCGGTGATGCCATGCTAATTTTGCCGTCAGCTGTGGGAGTGGGGAGTTAGGAGAGACGCGATGAATCGCGTCTGTACAAAAGTTTGGAGAGGCGATTAATCGCGTCTGTTGGAATTTTGAAAAGTTGGAATTTTTTCTTTCGTGATGGGTACTCTGACTTATGAGGAGTTAAAAATAAGTAAAGGTTTGCCATTCATGTCTGAAAAATCTCTATTTTCTCAGTGGTTACATTTATTTTGCCAAGTGACACTCTGTGGCTGTTCTACGTATTTTCTCTTGGCTGTACCGACAATTACTAATTTCCCAGTCAGCAAGCTGCTGGCAGAAACCGCAATTTCTCAGAATCTCGAAGCAGCTAGTTTTTTCCAGCAGGGAGTCATGCGCTATAACCGCAAAGACTTACAGGGTGCGGAATATGCCTTCCGCCAAGCATTGCAGTATGACTCTAACCTTGGGGCAGCACGGAATTATCTAGGTAATATATTCATGGGGCAAAATCGCCTGGATTTAGCTTTACAAGAATATGCAGAGGCGGTTAAAGTTAATCCCAATTTTAGTGAAGGTTATTACAACTTAGGGTCAGTGTTGCAGCGACAAGGAGAAAAAGATGCAGCGATTAGTGCTTATCGCCAGAGTCTTGCGATCAATCCGACAAGGGTAGCAGCGCTGTATAATTTAGGTTTAGTGCTGTATGAACAAGGACAGCTAGAGGAAGCGATCGCTGCATACCAAAAAGCAGTTAGTTTAGATAACAGCAATGCCAATGCTTATTTTAATTTAGCGATCGCCTTACAACAACAAGGTCAAATAGAGCCGGCGATCGCCACTTATCGCCAAGTCTTGCACCTAGATCCTAAAAACGCCACAGCCTACAACAATATGGCAAATTTGCTAGCAATTCAAGGTCAAGCTGCTGAGGCTATTTCTGTTTATCAGCAAGCTATTCGCCTAAATCCGAAAAATGCCTCAGCTTACTATAACTTGGGAGTAACTTTATATAATCAGGGCGAGATCAAAAAAGCCAGTGGAGTCTTGAAACGTGCTCATAAGGAGTATCTTCAGCAAGGGAACATTGAACAAGCTGAGAAAATTGAACAGCTAATGCAGCAAATTGCCCAGAAAAGTGAGCAACAGCCACCTCAAGCCAGTCAAACAGTTACTCCTTCCCAGACTCCACAACCTACAAGTAATGTAGTACAACCACCTCTGCCACAGACGCCAAATTAACCAGAAACTTATACGGAAACGCCCGCAAACCCTGCCTCAGTTGAACCGGAGTCTACTTTAACGAGTCCTGGACAGTGAAACAATCAAAACCTCACCCCCAACCCCTCTCCTTAGTAAGGAGAGGGGAGTTAACAATTCAAAATTTAATTAAAAACACATGTGATACCGTATATCTGGATGTTTTTTTGAATTTTGGTTTGTCTTAACACTGGTTTTTTCATGAGTGCAACACTTTACGAGCAAATTCAGCAATTTTACGATGCTTCCTCTGGTCTGTGGGAACAGATTTGGGGTGAACACATGCACCACGGCTACTATGGCGCGGATGGTACCCAGAAAAAAGACCGCCGTCAGGCTCAAATTGATTTAATTGAAGAACTGCTTAATTGGGCAGGGGTACAAGCAGCAGAAAATATCCTAGATGTGGGTTGTGGCATTGGTGGCAGTTCTTTATACCTCGCACAAAAGTTTAATGCTCAAGCTACAGGGATTACATTGAGTCCTGTGCAAGCCGCAAGAGCAACGGAACGCGCCCTGGAGGCGAATTTGAGCCTGAGAACAAAGTTCCAGGTAGCCAATGCTCAAGAAATGCCTTTTGCTGATAATTCTTTTGACTTGGTTTGGTCGCTGGAAAGCGGTGAACACATGCCAGATAAAAAGAAGTTTCTTCAGGAGTGCTACCGAGTATTGAAGCCTGGTGGGAAGTTAATTATGGTTACTTGGTGTCATCGACCAACTGATGAGTCCCCATTAACGGCGGATGAACAAAAGCACTTGCAGGATATTTATCGGGTGTATTGTTTGCCTTATGTGATTTCTTTGCCGGAGTATGAAGCGATCGCCCAGCAACTACCATTACATAATATCTGCACCGCCGATTGGTCTACCGCCGTCGCCCCCTTTTGGAATGTGGTGATTGATTCCGCATTCACTCCCCAAGCGTTTTGGGGCTTACTAAATGCTGGTTGGACTACCATCCAAGGGGCATTATCACTGGGATTAATGCGTCGCGGTTATCAGCGCGGGTTAATTCGGTTTGGCTTGTTGTGCGGCAATAAATAAGGTAGCAGCAGAGAGAGGCTTTCACCCCGCCTTTGACTTTCGTCAAACTCTCCCCTCTCCTTACTAAAGAGAGGGGTTGGGGGTGAGGTTTTGTATTTTATTAAATCCGCGCGTTCCTAAGCATATTAAATAATCCACTCAAATCCGGTAAAATTAAGTTTCTCCTTTTTGTTCTTTGAATTTCAGCAAATGCCACTCGAACTGCAAAACCTCACAGGCGGTTACACCTCAGTAGCAATTATTCAAGACATTAACCTCACTCTGCAAACAGGAGAATGGTTGAGTTTAGTTGGTGCTAATGGTTCAGGTAAATCTACTTTACTCAAATTGCTGAGTCGTATTCTGTCCCCACAGCAAGGAACAGTGCTACTTGATGGCAAAGCAATTCACTCTCAAGCCCCAAATATAGTTGCACAGAAACTAGCATTATTACCGCAACAACAAACAGTTCCCCTTGGGTTAACAGTGCGACAATTAGTAAGTTTAGGACGCACGCCACATCAACCTTGGTGGCAATGGGAATTAAACGCCCAAGATTGGGTGAAAGTGGAAGCTGCAATTAAAAAGACGCAACTAGAAAAATTGAGCGATCGCTTAGTCGAACAACTTTCCGGCGGTGAAAGACAACGGGCTTTTTTAGCTTTAGCACTAGCGCAAGAACCAAAAGTTTTACTATTAGATGAACCGACAACTTTTTTAGATATCAACTATCAATTGCAACTATTAGAACTGCTTAAAGAACTGAATCAGCAGCAGGGATTAACTATTGTCACAGTTTTACACGAACTGAATTTAGCAGCCCGGTATAGCTCCCGCATTGCATTATTAAAACAGGGTCGCATTTGGGAAGTTGGAACACCTGAAGAAGTTATGACACCAAATGCGATCGCTCAAGTCTTTGGCGTAGAATCAGTGATTATTCATACACCTGTAGGATTGCAAGTTTGTGCTATTTCTGCGGTTTAATCTGTTTTGATAATTTTGAGATGCTCATTAGTTTTTAAGTAAGTGGGTCAAATTAAATATAGCGGTTCTCACTTGAGTGAGGTACAAGAACCCCACCCCCAACCCCCTAAGAGCAAGCGAAGAGGCAGGGTGGATTAATTGTCCAGAGAGAAAATATAACATGGAAGGATGATTCCTTGAGAAAAACACCAAAAACAGAGGAAAGTTGGGAATGAA
>NZ_JBALCT010000003.1:0-194008 GCF_036917675.1 Nostoc sp.
ACATTCCAGATTTTGATGGTGTTATCATCACTTGCAGAAGCTAACTGTTGTCCATTGGGGCTGTAGGCGACGCTATTGACCTTACTGCTATGACCAGTCAGGGTTTTGAGGAGTTGACCACTGCTGACATTCCAGATTTTGATGGTGTTATCATCACTTGCAGAAGCTAACTGTTGTCCATTGGGGCTGTAGGCGACGCTATTGACCTTACTGCTATGACCTTCTAAAGTATTCACTTCGATCGCACGGTTTTCTTTCTTCTCCTTTGGCTTTAAGTAAACCGCTTGCCGTAAAGTTGCTACAGTTTGCATTCGGGTATCGCTTCTGTGCTGTGCCCAAATTGTATGCTTGAGTTTGTTACTTGCTTTTAAGGCTGCGATTAAGGCATCTGGATGTTGTCCTGAGACAAGAAACGCTTCTGAAGAATTATTCACGGCGTTAATTTCATTAGTTTCGGCTTGTATTAGCAATAAAAATGCTACCCCCACCTGTATAGCCACGACTAAACCTGCGGCTACAGAACCAAAAATGCTGCGTTTGAGAAAACGATCAAATTTTACCTCACCGAGTTTTCTTTGTTCTCGTTCCTTTTCCAGTTCCAACATCACCTGCTTTAACTTCGGTTCCTGTTGCTGGCGGATAAACGTGGCTAAATAGTCATGTACCAGTTGATAACGGTCAGCCGGGTTTTCTGGTAGCAAAACCACCAAGCCCGATTGGACAACAATTTCTACAATCAAATCTAATTTGCTGATATCAAAAGCTTTATCCCCCCTAGCTTCTGATCCCCCCGCCTGGGTTGACCCCCTTAAAAAAGGAGTAAAAGAAACTAAGCCCCCCTTAAAAAGGGAGGTTGGGGGGATCTCCGAGAGATGAAAACTACTAACCGAGAAGTACTCCAGTAAATCGCGTTCCAACTCAGCGCGAGTCTTTAACGGGCGAGTTCCTTTTTCATCCGTCAGCAAATACAGTAATATATTTGCTGCTTGCTGATTCTCAACACCGCAATCATTAACAACTTCATCCAAATAACGCTTAACCAATTCGTCTTTAGTGCCTAGCTGCTGATATTCTGCCAGAGTTGTAATATTCTCCGTTTGCAGTTGCGCCCCCACAACCTGCAACTCAATAGGACGAACTTCGCCCAATTCCCCGGCTAAATCTTGCACCAGTTGTTCAACTAAAGCATCCTCTAAGCGAAAACTAGTATTTTCAGTTAAACGCTGAATAATTGACTTCGCATCAGCAGGTGAGAAATTCCCCAACTTGTAAAGCACATTATTACTGAGAATGTCATTGCCAATAATCTTCAGGCTGGGCAAATCATTGCACTCTAGCAAGTAATGGATGTAATCCACCCGCAGCGATAAGATAACTTTTACCGATAGAACATTCAGACATTCTCCCAGAAACTCAAAGAATTGCTTCCTTTGTGCAGGTTCCGTGTAAACAAAGAAAAATTCCTCAAATTGATCAAAAATTAACACCGTCCGCAGGTTACATTGTTCGTTTTCGCGTAGTTGAGTAATTAAGGACTTTGTAGAGACGCGATTCATCGCGTCTGCACTAGGAAATGAAGAAGACGCGGCGAGTAAAGAATGGGGATTTTGAGTATCCGAGGTGGATGCATCCAGTTCAAAGGTGGATGAACGGAGTTCCGAGGTGGATGCATCCAGTTCAAAGGGAGATGAACGGAGTTCCGAGGTGGATGCATCCGGTTCAAAGGTGGATGAACGGAGTTCCGAGGTGGATGCATCCAGTTCAAAGGTGGATGAACGGAGTTCCGAGGTGGATGCATCCGGTTCAAAGGTGGATGAACGGAGTTCCGAGGTGGATGCATCCAGTTCAAAGGTGGATGAACGAGATTCTAACTCCCCCTTGTCACCTTGTCCCCTTATCCCCCCATCCCCGTGATCCCCCTCATATCCCCCATTTCCCAAAAGCCTCCCCAACTCTTCCACCCAGTTAGTATAAACCCGCATTACCACCGGCAAATAATCTTGAATACCGATCGCTTTATCTTTTAAAGCTGGTACCAGTCCCGCATTCACCAGGGAACTTTTGCCTACACCCGATTGCCCATGAATTACTATCAGCTTATAATCAGGGCGACCCATGCGTTCAATTAAATGTTCTACATCCAATAGGCGACCAGATGCAGCAATTTCTGGGGCAATATTTCCTTGTGGAGAGTTTGAGCGCAATCTCTCTACAAATGCCTGTTTTGTAGCTTCTAACCTACCCGCACCAATAAAAGCCCGCAAACCGAATTGCTGTTCAATAGAACGCCGTTGCTGTTTGATTTTGTATGCTTTGAGATATTCTTTTTGCTCAAAGTAAAGCTGCTGCAAAAACCTGAGAATATCCAAATAAAGCCTGACATCTTCTAGGGGATTACCCACATCTCTAGCAGTTTCTAAGCTGAGAGTTGCCTCCTGAGTTTGACCTAAATAATATTGAGAACGACCTAAAATAAATTGATATAAGCTCAAATCTTTTGATTCTAAAACCCTTTCAGGAATATCAGCTAAACCCCCTGATATATTCGCTGATTGCAGATTGGGAATCGCGGCAAAAACTTTCAAGGCTTCCTGAACAAACTGATTTGCTTTAACCCAGTTTTTTTGAGCCAAAGCCACTTCAGCTAAAAAACCGTAATCCTTGGCTAATTCCCTAAGCTGGTTGTTAGTTTGATGTATTACTAAAGCTTGTTCTGAAAGACTCTGCAACGTTTCCCATTTTTGCAAGTCTCGCAAGATATCACCGAATTTAACTACTGCATTGGCGATTAAATCTTCCTGACTTTTCACTGAATATGGAAAACCTCTCTCCTTGCAGGAGAGAGGCTTTGAATTCTCCCCATTCCCTAGTAGGGAAGGGGGCTGGGGGGTTAGGTTTTGCGCCACATTACCTGAAAAGTCAATTAAATCTGGAAAACCTCTCTCCAAACCTCTCTCCTGCAAGGAGAGAGGCTTTGAATTCTCCCCCTTCCCTAGTAGGGAAGGGGGTTGGGGGGTTAGGTTTTGCGCCACATTACCTGAAAAGTCAATTAAATCTGGACTTTGAAACTGGGTAATAAAATTTATATACTCTTGAACATAATGCCAAGTTGCTTGCCAATCTGGATGATTGATATCTTGATGTTTAAAAGCTTTGAGATAACAGCAAAAGCCAATCTCACCGAGGATTTTTGCCTGCCGTTCTAAATTATTATTTTGCTGCCAAAGCTCTAAAGCTTTGTGATAATGCTGTAGCGCCGAATCTTTTTGATTATTTATCTGTTTGACAAAACCTAATAAAGATTCTAAATTAGCTTGAATTTCTAAATTATAAACATCGGGGTTTTTGAGTAAATCTCTTTGCGCTGCCTCTAACTCATTTTCCTGTTTGATATATTCATCTACGCTCAAATTTAAATTATTACTAAACCATTGATTAGCCGTTTCGCTGATAAAATCTACCAATTCCTGTGTTGATATGGCAAAATTTCTTGTAGTTGCCCAACTTTCCAAGTCTGGCGCAAACTGTATTAGTTGCTTGTAGATTTCATCGTCAATCCATATCACCAAGGGAAAAGCAAAATTCTTGCGAAACTCTTCCCGCACCTGATTAGCAGAAGTTAACATTACAGACAAATTCTGCACTGACTCTAAACCGACAACCATTACACAGGCTGGTATTTCTTCGCCGAATTCTGACTGAATCGCAGTATAAAGAGTCCTGTGAGATTGCTGCACCGCCAAGACACGAATTTCGACTTGACAAATTTCCCGCAATTTTTGGATGAGGCGATCGCGCAAGCTAGCATAATTACACCGTGCCAAAATCAGCTTAAACTGTCCCACAGAGGATTCGATCGCCCAAGCTAATTGTGCCACGGAGCGTAGGTGTAGCCCGTCGTAGACATCGCTGTTTAGATGGTCATCTTCTGGTGGTTGCTGTGGACTCATAGAGCTAATATGCTTTTGAGGTGCGAATTTTTACCATATATTTTGACGTTGAGTTAACATATCCCACCTTGCACTCAAGTGCAAGGCTAATAGCTAAAGTCCACTGAAGTGGACTGGAGGCAATTATTAGTCCTCTTGAGAGGACTTTAGCTATTAGCCTGGGATTTTAATCCCTGGCGGGTGAGTAGGTAAGCGAAAGATACTTCATTGCAACTCACTCGCCTCAGCCAAAATGGGATTAACATCAAACCAAGACTCGCCACCATCCCGATATTCAAAAACAAAGCGACTGCGAATCAGTTTTTGATATCCTTGGTCATCACTCACTTTTTTCCTTTCCTTGACATGACGTAACAATTGCCACTCTTTATCAGAAATCGGCAATATTATTTCATTCCGTCGAGAACGAATAACTTGCTCTAAGGTTTCACGGGTTAGGGGAAGACTCATTTCTTCCATAATCCAGGTATTCAGCAGCCTCAGCACGTCCCGCACATGACCACCGCTCATTTTACATAACCGCTCTAGACTAGCAGCACTATCAAAAATCTCGGTAACTTTATTTAAACGTTCCTCTGGTGTCAAATCAGGAAATGCTCTCGCTAATACCATCTGCTGCATGAGTGCCATTCCCTCTAGATGAACACTGCCATCAGTCCTTTGTACAGGTACCATTGGCAACACCTTGGGATCTTCTGGGAAACGCTGAGTCAGCATTCCGTAATCATTGGAAAACTTCAAAGCCAAGGGCATGGTGTAGATTAGATGACAATTAAGCCTTGTCAAAAACTCACCCTGATCGACAAATAAATATTCCTGCTGCGGACGACCCCAAGGTTTGGCACGATTATCTATGCGGTCAAGATTATCGACAATTACCACCAGACCATTTTTACCCTGCTGTTTAAGTTTAGCGATCGCAGGTTCTAATAATTCTTGATTAATCGCTTCTAGCAGTTTAGTTTTTTGCGGTGCCAAATACTGATTAAGTCTTTCTCGCAGGGTTGAGTCATTTTTTATCTTGGTAGTGATTTCACCAATGCCCACAGACAGAGACAACTTTTCTTTTTCAGAGGTGACACCAAAATCGCCGACATTTGGAACCTTAACTTTGACCCCCGTCACCTCAGAGTTTAAGACCTTCCAAGCACCTTGGAGCAACTCATTAAACTTGTTGGGTGTTTCCAATGTAATTTTATCCAGACTTTGACTCACACGACGAGCGATCGCCAGCAGCACATCAGCAATATCGACATCAGTCATTTCCAAGTCTTCACTGGACTCAAAATAGACGACATGGAAGCCTAACTTTTCCAGTTCCGCCTGTAACCGTAATAATTCTGTCGATTTTCCACAACCAATATGCCCAGTAAATAAAGTGCAAGTGGGTTCATTGGGCTTAAAAAAAGTAATCTTCTGCTTCAGCTTGCCAAGAATATCACCACCTCGTACCGAGGAAAAATCTATGTAATACTTGCCATCAGAGCTATTATTGACAAACAGAGTTCTGCTCGGATCGCTAGCCTGATAAAATTCCCGTAAATCTATGTGCATAACCTGGTAGTGCAATTATCTCAACATATCCTTGTTTAAAAGGATAAAGTTATTTACATCTTCGCATCTCAATATTTCGGAGAATTTTCGCTTTTGCTGCCTTAAAGGTGAGTAAACGGTATTTTTAGGTAAATTCAATTATTAAACGAGGTAATGAAAAGTTTGGTTTACCACCATGTCCAAGCGACTAAAACTCTTAGTATCTATTAGGAGAGGGCTATTTCAGGTTAGGATGATGACTAGCGATGCCTTGAATTAGATATCGATATTGAATTGTTGAAATTTTATGGACCATAGTCCACCAGATGGCAGTATCAACCTCCTCTGATCTGGCGAGGAAGTCTCCCAGCGCGGGGGGGACTTAGGAGATATATCTCATGCTCACACAGGATATTCGGGATTTACTGACTGATACTACCGATTTAAACCAGTTGAAATGGGATTTAAATCGCTTACAACCTGTGGATGTGGGAGAATACATTACACAATTACCTGAAAAACAACGGGCGATCGCATTCCGTTTACTCAACAAAGCTCAGGCAATTGATGTATTTGAATATCTGCCTACAGAGGTGCAGGAAGAACTAATTAATTCTCTGCATGATGTGCAAGTAGTGCAACTTGTAGAAGCGATGAGTCCCGACGAACGGGCAGAATTGTTTGATGAACTACCTGCTGGGGTAATCAAACGGCTATTACAGGAACTGAGTCCAGAAGAAAGGCAAGCAACAGCAACGATTCTCGGCTATCCAGAAGGCACTGCTGGGCGGGTGATGACAACCGAATATGTCCGGTTGCGGGAAGGATTGACTGTAGGTGAAGCCCTAAGCAAAATCCGCCGTCAGGACCAAGACAAGGAAACAATTTACTACGCCTACGTCACAGATGACAATCGGACGCTGGTGAGAGTAGTTTCACTGCGCCAGTTATTGTTTACCTTTCCCGATGTTTCCATCGGCGATATTGCTAGCGATCGCGTCATTAAGGTGACAACTGAAACTCCTCAAGAAGAAGTGGCGCGAATCATGCAGCGCTATGACTTAATCGCTATCCCCGTGGTTGACCGAGAAGACCGATTGGTAGGCATTGTCACCATTGATGATGTCATGGATATTTTGGAAGAGGAAGCCACAGAAGATATTCAAAAACTGGCGGGTGTGAGTGGTGATGAAACAGCTTTGTCCTCTCCTCTACTCACCATCCGCAACCGCTTGCCTTGGCTATTAGGCATCATGGCCTTGTATATTGGTGCAGCCAGTGCGATCGCGCCTTTTCAATCTGTAATTGCCGCAGTGCCAGTTTTAGCAGTGATCATGCCAATATTTTCTAACACTGGTGGTACTGTTGGTATTCAATCATTAACGGTAACAATCCGCAGCTTAGGGGTGGGCGAGGTAACACCCAAAGATACCTTGAAAATTCTCCGCAAAGAACTTCTAGCAGGTTTAGCCACAGCTGTAGTTTTAGCCACAACAATGATCCTGCTTTCCTTAATTTGGGCGCGACCCCAAGAGCGATGGGTGGCTTTAATTGCTGGAATGGTAATGGCAACTAATACAATTGTGGCTGTTACACTCGGTACTTTACTGCCAATGGGTTTGAAACGACTGAAGCTTGACCCGGCTTTGGTTAGTGGTCCGTTAGTGACTACAATGCTAGATACAATTGGGTTTTTAACGTTCCTCACCCTGATTTCTCTAGCATTGAATGTTTTTCATTTACCAAGTTAATAGACATCTCCGAAAATAACGTAGGCACAATTTATGAATTGTGCCTACCAAGAATTTTGGGTAACGCATAATTAATTTCTGGAGATGTCTAATCAGCTCAATACTTCGGACAGAATTAACTATGGTCAAATCGCTAAAATACGTCCTATAGCCTAACCACGCAAAGGCTTTGATTGTTTTCGGATATGTATAATGGCTAAAGTCTTTTTAATTCAAGGAAATTTAGTTTAAGTAAGTGGGTCAAATTAAATATAAAACCTCACCCTGCCTCCGGCTTCCCTCTGGGATGCTTTGGAGAGGGATTGAGGGTGAGGTTTGATCTTATATTTAATTACGCCTACCTACTTGCTTTTTAACTAACCTTACACAGAGTTTACATAGTAACAGGTATTGGGAAATATCTAGGAATTAATCAGATCAACTATTTTTGTGATTGCAAAATTACAGGCTTCTGAGAATTAGAAGTATAACGTGGTAAAACTTTTACCTCTGGCTGAGTCAATCGTAGCGTTAAAGAAAGTCGGACTTTGCCGCTATTATTACGTACTGAACGATGTAATAGTCTATTAGTAAATAGTACAAATTCACCAGGACGTAACACTACAGGAATAGCTTTTTTTGCGACTTCATCAGTGATTTCAAAAAATTGATTACCACTAAAAGGATCGGTTCCTTTTATCTGGCAATTTTTTAAGTAAATATTAGGTATATACTCAAATCCGTTATATTCATTAACTTCTGTTAAAGCTATATAAGCATTGATAGTTTCACCATCTCCTTTCAGCACTTTAGGATAAGAGTCTTGATGCCAAAAAGGAATTAATTGCTGTGCGGGATAATTTACCCACAATTCTGATCGCCATAATACTAAATTTTCTCCTAAATGAGCATTAAGCCTTTCTAATAAATTTTTATCTTGACATAATTGC
This sequence comes from Nostoc sp., assembly GCF_036917675.1. GTDB lineage: Bacteria > Cyanobacteriota > Cyanobacteriia > Cyanobacteriales > Nostocaceae > Nostoc. The sequence continues at coordinate 8,164 of NZ_JBALCT010000003.1, forward strand.
AAAATTACAGGTGAATCTAAATGTCTTTCCATGTAAAAAGATTTAGTAAACACTTGAAGCAATATAATGAACAATGACCCAATATCAAATCTAATAAATGATTTAATTACCTGTTTTAATAATATTTTTATTGGTAATTTTCTTAAAACTTCATCAAAAATATATTGGGTAATATCAGCTATTTCATTACTGGTTAAAAGGAGAGAGTTTGGCCCCCAAATTTCATCAGCACCATCATAATTAATTTTTTTTGTATTCTGCTGTTGCTTGCAACCAGCCCATAATAAACTACGTTCCCATAATTGCTCTGATAATTCTTGATTTTGTGCTACTTTCGATAATAGAATTTCTTGAGTGTGACTATCTAAAAATTTTCCACTAATATTTTGATAATCTGGGGAAGTAGCACAAACAAGGGTACTATATGCTCCGGCTTCCGAGGAAATACCTAAACCTAAATATTTACTGAGACGATGCCATATAGTAATATTTGATTGCACAAAGCCTGGATGTATTGCGTTAACAGTGACTTGAGAATTATTTAATCGCTGAGAAAGTTCTCTTGTTAAAAGCAATAAAGAGAGTTTAGAAACGGCATATAATTTTATAAAATTTAACGGTGTTCTTTTAACTAATAAATTCCAGTCAATACCACTTGGAGATAAGGCTAAATCTGACGCTAACATAATAATGCGACTTGGGGCAGATTTATGCAATTTTTCTAGTAATAAATAAGTGAGCAAAAAATGGCCTAAATAGTTAGTTCCCCAAATCAGTTCAAAACCTTCTTTGGTTGTGCCTCTGCTGTTGAATATACCTGCATTGTTGACTAATATATGTAATGGTAAATTGTTGTCATTAAATAGTTTTACACAGTTACGAACTGAATCTAAAGAAGCTAAATCAAGAGGTAAAAATGTCACATTTTGATTTCCGGTAGTTTGGCGGATGTAGTCTATAGCTTTTGCGGCTTTAGTTGCCGAACGACAGGCAATAAATACATGATTGCCTAATTTGGCTAAACCCACAGCCGTCATTAAACCTACACCAGAGTTACCACCTGTAACCAGACACACTTGCATAATTTACACTCTCTCAGCATTTATTTCCAACCAATTGCCAGATTTTTTGTTGGCTAGCTTATTAGTCAGTATTATAGCAACGGACAGGAAGCTTAGAACAACGATAAATTCACAATGTATCCTCCGTAACATCAGTTTGCCTATGTTTAACCAGTTGCTCAGAGTAAGTTGTTTGAAATGTTAGCTGGATTTCCGCCGTGCTGTACTAGTCCTTTGTGAATACAAATGACTAATGAGCAATGACAAAATAATATAGCAATCCGATTTGATTTCTGAAATTATTTGCGTAGGCTGGGAGTGGGGAGTAGGGAAGAAGCCTCTTTGAGTTGTACTGAGTTTTTTCACGGAATCAAATATGAGTCCTATAGATATCTAATTTGATAGAAGACAGGTGATATCATTTCGTATGCATATGTAAATTAAAAAGCTGTAGAGACGCGATCGCTCTCTATGCAGTAAACTGATTACTATTTATGCCTACTAACAGCTGGAATCGTCATCACATTCTCTCCCTAGCTGACTTCACGACCACCGAATATGATACAGTTTTGCAAACTGCGGCCTCTTTTCAAGAGGTGCTATCACGGCGGACGAAGAAAGTGCCAACCTTGCAGGGACAGGTGGTGGCGAATTTATTTTTTGAACCCTCTACCCGAACTCGTAGCAGTTTTGAAATCGCTGCCAAACGCTTAAGTGCAGATACGCTGAACTTCGCCGCAGCCACTTCTTCTATGACTAAGGGAGAGACAATTCTCGACACGGCGAAAACCTATTTGGCCATGGGAACTGATATTATGGTAGTCCGCCATCGAGAGGCGGGAGTACCAAATGCGATCGCATCTGAAATGGATCGTCTCGGTGTAAAAGTTAGTGTCCTCAATGCTGGTGATGGTCAACATGAGCATCCTTCCCAAGCATTGCTAGATTTATTTACCATTTGTACTCTAATTGACCCAGATCACCCCCGACTGGATCTTTTAAAGGGTAAAAAGATTGCCATTGTTGGCGATATTCTCCATTCTCGTGTGGCGCGATCGAATATTTGGAGTTTAATTGCCAGTGGTGCCGAAGTGCATCTGGCAGCACCACCCACCCTCTTACCCAAATTATTTGCCGAATACATCTCTGATGAGATAGAAATCACGAGCTATTCTCCGACTCCCCAACTATTTCTCCACTGGCAACTAGAACCAGCTTTACAAGATGCTGATTTTGTGATGACTTTGCGCCTACAAAAGGAACGCATGACGGCTCATTTACTGCCAAGTTTGCGAGAATATCATCAGTTATTTGGCATTACACGCACAAAGTTGCAACTTTGTAAACCTAACGTCAAAGTTTTACATCCAGGCCCAGTTAACCGTGGTGTTGAAATTAGTTCTGAATTGATGGATGACCCGGAATTTAGTCTCATTCAATCGCAAGTTACCAGTGGTGTAGCCGTTCGGATGGCGCTGCTGTACCTATTAGGTAGCGGTAAGGCTTAATATAATCTCTTTTAATATTAGTTCCATCGGACTACCTTACGGAAGAATACCTAATCTCATAGAAATTATATATTCCTCCGATCGCATGAGGACAGAATTCTGTAATCTTGGCACACTGGTATCGTAGAAGTTAAGAATTTAATGACTTCTAGATGACTTCTAGAAGTGTCGGAGGTAAATATGAAACGAATCTTTTTGACGGCAGCAGCCATACTCAGCACCCTATCTTTAGCTGCTCCCCTTTCCGTCAAAGCCGAAAACTCCGCCCCCGTCCGGCGTTTGCTGGAAACTAGAGAATGTTTGGGATGTAATTTAGCAGGTGCAAACCTCAAAGGCGCTCATCTGATAGGTGTTGACCTGAGAAATGCAAATTTAAAAGGAGCTAATCTCGAAGGTGCTAACTTAGAAGGTGCCGATTTAACTGGTGCTAATTTGAAGTCTGCTAATCTCACAAAAGCATTCGTCAGCGATACTATCTTAAATAATGCCAATCTCACCAACGTTAATTTGAGTAATTCCCGTTTATATAATACTGACGTAGATGGCGCAGTTTTGGCTAATATTGATTTAAGCGGCGCTCATGTATTTAATACTGCCATTAGCATCGGTGGTGAATACTAATGGTGAGTTAAGAGTTATAGCGTTTGCTAACCATATAAGGTACATCATAGCCCCCTCTCGAAGAGCGGGGAGCAGGGTGGATTAATTGTGTACAGAGAAAATTTGGAATCCCCGTAACCTCGTCAGTCTGCTAACAGGGTAACTCGATTCATGAACGGAAGAATAAGGGTTTCAATTTTTCTAGGATGACAATTAATCCACCCTGCCTCTCGAAGAGCGGGGAGGGGGTTGCGGGTGGGGTTCTTAGGGTTTAAAAAGTAATCAAGCGGACATGATATAACTCTGCACTTGGTAAGTTTTATTCACCAGTAATCGACAGTTCATTAACCCAGATTTTCGGGCATACTCCCCCTGGCGTTAACTCCGCTTCTTTCTCTACATAAATAATTGACTTTAAGAGTTCCAAGAAATCGCCAGCAACAGTTGCTGACTCAATACTCGTCCTGACACCCTTGTTAACTAGCCAACCATCAAACGGCAAAGAAAACGAACCTTGCAAGGATTTAACTCCAGCATGGAGAGCCTGTAAATCATCGATAAAAATCACATTTTCAGCAGTTTCTAAGCTAAACTCCTGCTCAGGAGTTGCTGTTGTAAAAACGTGATAAAAATTGGGACTGACGCTGACTTTTGCACCAATACTGGCATTACCTGTTGGCTGGGCATTTAACCTTTTAGCAGTGCCTGCACTGTGCAGAAAGCTTGTTAAAACACCATTTTCAATCAGCGAAATCTGACGAGTCGGAGTTCCTTCACCATCAAAAGTTTCTGCACCAACGTTAGCTGGGTGCAGTGCATCATCAAAAACTGAAAGCAGAGGCGAAGCAATTTGCTTACCTAAATCATCAGCAGTAGATAGACTTTGATTGTCCAAAATACTTTGGGCATTGAACAAGTTAGAAAAAGCACCCAACAGACTTAAGAAAGCTTCCGCAGAGAAAACAACTCGATATTTACCAGTTTTGATTTTTTCATAATTCAAGTGACTGATAGTTTTATCGGCGGTTTCTTTGATGCAACCATTGATGTCTAAATTGTTTAAACTTTGGTTGATTCTAAAAGCGCCTGCACTACGCGGTTTTTTTCCTTCTTCCTCAGTTTTGCTGTAAAGATAAACTGATGCTAAGGAGTGAGATTCAGTTCTCACTGCACCGTCGCTATTGAGATAAAACCTGTCAATATCTCTTTGCGATAAACCATTATAAGGCACACCTTTAATTGCTGGATGAGCTGCGAGTAATTCTTTTTCAGCTACCAATAATCTTTCTATGAGTTCAGCAACAGGTGCTTGGGGTGTCTTATCTTGAGGTTTATTTGGAATAGGAACAGTAGCTTCGGGACTAAAATCAGGAACGTTTTCCTTAACACCAAAGAAACTAGCTTCGTATGCAGTTTTCAAAGCTAATTCCAATCCCTTGGAATCTACATCTGTGGTGCTGGTGACACCCATTGTATTATCTTCATTCCAGACACGAACAGTAACACCAGAGCGATTTGAGGCTTTGACTTGTTTTTGCTCACCTTGGTCTACTTGCACGCTAGTATCATCTACTGTTGAGCCATAAATGTCGAATTTCTTAATACCAAGCTTATCAGCATTGTCCTTAGCAGAATTTGCAATCTCATTGATATTCGGCATAGTCAATTTTAGATTTAGGATTTTAGATTTTGGATTGGAAGCGATTCCATTTTGGATATTAGATTTTGGATTTTGGATGTTATGACTTATATTTTTCTCGTAGTGTTTTTATTGAGGCAACAGTCATAGCTAGAATTTCGGTAGCTTCTTGCATTAGGCTTTTTAGTTTTTCTGCTGTCATTAATCCAGATTCAATAACAAGCTCCAACCAGTAAAGCGTTTCATCAGCTTCTTCTTCCACGATACCGAGTTTGGCAATTAAATCAGCTGTTGATTTAGCTCGACAGGCTGCTCGATAATTAGCACCAACTGAAGTTGCTGAACGTAACAACTGTTTGCCAATGACATCAGCAATTCTAGTTTGTGGCAGTTGCTCAACTAGACGAATAACTCGTAATGCCAGCTGCTTTGTTCTAGCCTTAAACTCCTGCTCATTCACAATCCAAAATCCAAAATTTAAAATCTAAAATTCTTATCGTCCACCGACGGTCTTATCGTCCACCGACGGTAATAGAATCGACCTTGATGTGGGGTTGTCCAACTGTGGTGTAAATACTGCCACTCACAGAGCCACAAAAACCTGGTGCAAGTTCCAAATCTTGGGAACACATGGAAATTTTATTCATAATTTCCTTGGCTTCACCGATGAGAATTGCTCCCTTTAAAGGTTTGGTGATTTTGCCATTTTCAATCAAATAAGCTTCATCAACACTAAAGTTAAATTGACCTGTAGCACCAACGCTTCCGCCACCCATCTTTTTACAGTAAATACCTTTATCAACAGAGGCAAATACTTCTTCAGTGGTGTATTCGCCAGAATCGATATAAGTATTACGCATCCGGCTAGCAGCAGCAAAGGTATAATTTTGGCGACGTCCACTTCCAGTTCTGGGGTGTCCGGTGCGTGCAGAACCTGTTCTATCTGCTAAGAAGTTTTTGAGAACGCCTTTTTCAATTAATAGGGTTCTTTGAGCCGGCATACCTTCGTCATCCATGTCAATTGTCCCGAAGGCATTTTCTGAGCGCCCTTCATCCCAGGCTGTCAAACTTTCGTGAGCAATTTTTTCGCCTTTTTTGTCAGCAAAGGGAGTGGTATTGCGTTCAATTTGAGTGGTTTCTAGCAAGTGTCCGCAAGCTTCGTGGAAAATTACGCCGCCAAAGTGATTGGCCATAATGATGGGGTAAGTACCTGATTCTACGTAATCTGCGTAGAGCATTTTTCCCGCAGATTCTGCTATTTTCTCAGCAGCTTGTTGAGAATCCCAAGTTCTCAAAAAGTTGGCATCGCTAGTATTACCCGCGCGATCGCCTATTGAGGTACGATTAGCACCATCGGCACACAACAGGTTAAATCCTACTGATTGGGTGAGGCGAATATCACGGGCAAAAGTGCCGTCACTGGCGGCGATTAAAACTTCTTGCCAATCCCGGAAATAGGTAGCACGGCGCGATTGGACGTGGCTAGCTTTTTGCTTCAGGTGAGCAGTACCATCAAGGAGGACTTCTCCCATTTCGCGGATGGAGCTACACACTGGTAGCCATGCATCTTTACCTCTTTTGGTGGCGTAATCTCTCAATAATTCCAGGTTGATTTCTGGGATGAAAGCTTTAGGAGTAGGTAATTGCAATCCCAGAATAGAAAGACCTTTTTCTAAGGCTGCTTTCAAACCGGAAAAAGAAAGGTCATTGGTGCTAACGTAGCAGTCAGCTTTACCGCGAAAGACTCTAACTCCCGCGCCTGTAGACAGACTCGGTGAAATACTGGTGATGGAGTCGTCTTCTGCAAGACAACTAATATAGTTGCGATGCTCTAAAAATAATTCGATGAAGTCAGCACCGGCGGCGCGTCCTAGTCCCAGGAGGGTAGCCAGGGGGGCTTCCCAGGTTTCATCGAAACGCTCTGGTGTGGAGGAATATTGCAGGGTGGGAAGTTGATTCGAGAGAAGTAGCGTACTTGTAAGCATGGGTAGCCTCGTCTGCTGGCGTAATTCAGAGATTTGACTGAAAAATCGTAGTGTGTTCAGTCTAACAAATGAGCGAAAGCCAGAGTCGGCAATTAAGTAGTAGGGGTTTCCCCACCTTGTTAGTTCACTTTTCACCCTTACAGCTATTTTCCTATTTTCAGGTAAATAGACCAAGCGGTAGGGGCACAGCATTGCTCATACGTGTCAACTTAACGTGAAAACCTTCCTAGAACCAGCTTTTAGATTGTCTCGTTAAGAGTCTCCGACTGGGAATGCCGTTCTAGAGGCTCCGCCTCCTGGCGCCAGAGCCGCCAGGAGGCGCATTTCCAGCCAGATGCTGGAAACGAGGATTTTAAAGGGGTTTGCGCTTAAGTTGACACCAATGAGCATTGCTGTGCCCTTACGATAGATACTAAACGATGTTCTGCAAGTCAGGCACAGTTTTGCTTATGGCTTTTCCATTTCCGCATGTTCTTGGACACAAACACCTACTGGGAAAGTTCGACTGACTGCTAAAGCTATTAAGGATGTTGATGCCTTGTTACAATATCTTGTCGCTGTTACTGATTTTGGCATGAAGCAAAATATTCAAATTATCTATGGCATAGTTGCACCTTGGTAATAAATGAAGAGAAGTTTATTTACGATTTGCCATTTTCAGTGGAATTCTTGCAGTTTCTTGCTCATTGAAACTCTGAGCTAAATTGGAACTTTGTCCTGTCGATGTTAGATTCTTAAACAGGAGCTTTAGGGTTCGAGTAATAGTTTTAATAATTTTCATTTTGCTGGCAGTCGGCTTTTGATCGTATCTCAAAACCATTGGAACTTCTATAATTTTTGGTTTGAGTACTTTAGCTTTCAACAGTAAATCTATCATACAAGCAAATCCACTTTCAGTAAATAAACTGTCACCATAATACATATCCAGTTTAGTGACGAAAGTACGGTTATACAGCCTGTAACCACAAGTGTAGTCTCTTACACCTGGTACACGGGCTGCAATTCTAAAAAGCCAGCTAGCTCCGTAACTCATTATCTGTCTAAATGTTGATAAGCCTATGACTTTAGAGCCTTTTCGATATCTAGATGCGATCGCAATATCATAGCTACCAGCTATCATGGTGTCATACATCTTGATTAATAGTTCTGGTGGTTGAGTGTTGTCGCAATCCATCGCAGCTAAAAAATCCCCTTCTTGAGAAATTTCTAAGAAGGTTGTGAAACCTGTTTTAATTGCTTCACCTAAACCAGCATTTTTGGGATGTTGGACTAATTTCAATAATATCCCTAGTGATTGAGATTCTTCTAAAGCAGTTTGAGCAGTTGTATCACTACTGCCATCATCAACAACAATCAGTTCTATCTCCATATTAAAGATTTGCTGCAATGTTTGAAACCTTTTGAACAAGGAACGAATTGATTCTTGCTCGTTGTATGCGGGTAAAAGAACAAAAAGACTCATAAAGACCTCGGATTATTTTTAAAATAAAATACCATTACTTGAATTTCAAGAATTCAGTAATGTTGATTTTTTGAGAAATTCATCGACTTGTCGCACAACTGCGTTGTTGTTAACGCTATCGTTGACCAACTGTGAGGTATTGACGACGAAAAAATCATCGTTTTCAGTACTCACTTTCGGAACAAGACTTGAATAATCTAAAACTTGTAGTGGCTGTACTTTAATAGCTCGATTCATGTGTGCTGCCACAATATCATCTGCTTTGAGTTCTGGGAACATCAAACGTATACCCTGGAAAAATACTTGGCGCAATTCATCATCTGGCTGTTTTAATAACGGGTCAGTGGAAAGTATATATTTTGGTAAGAATGTCATGTGATATCCTGCCGTTTCCTGTAAAGAAACTAAGTTACTCATACCGATAACTCCGGTAAAGGGAATATTTCTATCGGCAATATTTACTACGTAATAAGGAACTAAAGCCTTGCGAGTAATAAGTACCATGCAGATTACACCCAGATATTCTACTGTTTCACCTGTGTCTGAAACTTTCACCAGTCCATTAGCAGCAACCTGTTGCAAAATATTAACTGGGCCAGTAAAAATGACTTTATCAAAATGTTCCTTTTTACTCTGAGATTCTACCCAGATTCCACCCCCTGGATGAGGAGCGATATATTCCACGGCAACACCTGTGTGGATATGACCGCCAGCCGCGTAAATTAATTTTTCTATATGGTCAAAAACAGTTTTGTAACTACCTGAGATATAACCAAGTTGTTCTTTATTTAATGATGAATCCCGCGCTGAAAATAGTCGTTTGATATAAGCCCAGATAAAAACGGCTGATATTCGTTTATAATTATCTCCTAATTTGGATAGAAGCAAGGGTTTCCAGAGCTTTTCGTATGTGTTTTTACCACCGAGTTTCAATAGCCAATCTTCAACTAAAATCTTCTCTAAGCGCCGCCAGTTCTTAAGGCGTGAACCATACAGAAGAGTAAAAGCTAATCTGATTTTACCTATTAGTCCAAACAGAGGAAAGCGCAGAAATTCGATAGTGTTACTAATAGAATAAAATTTTTGATTGTCGTAAAAACCTGTTAAACTTCGATGCCAACGCAGTTTATCTCCAAGACCAATATCTCTGAGAAAATTGATTAAGTGAGTATCAGAAGGTAGGATAACGTGATAAAAACGATCCCAGGTAAACAATCCGTAATCATGATAGGTAGTAAGTCCACCAAGCTGCTTGTTGCTATCAAATACAGTTACTATATGTCCTTGATGTGAAAGACGTTGGGCTAATACTAGCCCAGTTATACCCCCGCCAATAATGCCTATATTCATAAATTTAGATTTTTGTAAGGATACTTTTGAGATTTATATTTCAGAGGTATTTAATATTAACAACCTCAAGAATTGCAGTTTTAGCTCTTAATGTACAACCAGAATTACGCCAGTTATAATAATGGAAATTCCTAACCACTGCCTAAAGATAACCTCCTCTTTTAAAAGATAGTGACAAGCAATTGGTATAAGTGCATACATTAATCCGAGAACTGGAAATGCTTGACTTAGAGGAATTGTCCGCAATACATAAAGCCACAATATAGTCATAAATGTATAACAGATAAACCAAATCAAAAAATAAGGAGAGAATAATAGATTTTTGATAGATGTGCTTTCTCCCTTAGTAGGGCTAGAAATGTAAAGTCCATACTTGAGTGATACGTTAGCTGTTGTTCCGAATAAAACTACAAGCATTAAAATTAGCCAAGTAATGATGTTCATTTTTCAATACTTTTTGTAAAATTTACTATAATAAATTTAGATAGACTTTTTAATGGGAATAGCCACTAAAATAACACCAAGAAAAATAGTGATGACTCCTGCTATTCGAGTTCCTGTAATCACCTCATTAAAAAAGTAGTATGAACCGAAAAGTATGCCGACATAATTTAAACTAGTGAGTGGATAAGCAATACTCAATTTTACAGAACGCAGAGCCAATATCCAATTTACTACTCCCAAGCAATAAACACTAACAGCTAATATTAATTTTTGAAGAAATACCCAAGTAAATAATTCCTCATTTGCATTACTCATAGTATGCTTCATCAGCAATTGCCCAGAAATACTAAATAAAATACTGACAAACAGGATGATATAAGGAATTATTTTAAAATGGGAAATTTGCGACATAGATTTTATAATACATTTACCTCAATCGAGATAGTAGGTATGAACCGGACAGGAAACAGTCCGTTGTTTTGAACGTTTTCGATCTCGGTAACACCTTCTGTACAATTTGACTTCCACTTCAGTAAATAGACAACAAAATTAGGGAGGCTATCTTGAAGGGACTGATATCAAAATGACTGGTGAAGCTCATGTCCTAGAGTTAGCAACTAAATATTATCCAGGTTGCATAATAGTACCTGTATTATGGAAGCGTCCGATATTATCGGAGTAGAATACGCTAAATTTGTTCACTGAGTTATACTCCCAGACAAACCAGTTTTCTTCTTGGCAATTAATTGGCATAATCAATTTAGGCTTTCTTTAGCCCAACTGTGAATTATAGAAACCTTCTGTGTCAGCCAGTTATGCTTCAAGACTACTTTTGGCGCGATCGCAATATCTAGGTTATAAAGGATACAGATATAGTGAAGGTTGCGGGTTTTGCCACAAATTTGTTCTGATACCATAGAATTGATCTAGGCTCACAGACATATCTGTAACCTCGGCTGGGAATTAAGCCGATTCATAAAAATTTGTACTCAAGGGCGTTTAAACACAACAAATTGCAGAAGTCTGCTTGGCTGCGGAAACCATAGATAAATCAGTCTATAGGAATGCGCTTTACAGGTTTCTGGGGAATTTTCCTGAATGTCCAAATGGAATTTTTGATCACACTAACGGCTAATGTAAACTAGCGTTGGCTGATCAACTCGCATATTAATGTTGATTGCATCTGATTTGAGATGTTTTTACATTACTTAGTATTAGGTTGGCTTAACTTGTTCTTAATTACATGAAATTTTAACTAAAGATTTACTTTAACTTTATTATTACATGTAATTACCTACTAGAATACCATGAGAAAAGCGTGTTGCAAATTTATCGCCTCACTTCATCAAAAATTCATTTACCGAAAATATATTTAAACAGAAACTTCATCAAATCTAAACTTTCCTCTAGATGAATTTTCATTTTTAAGGATTTGTGCATTTATGAAGCACTTTCTGGCTAAGAAACTTACAGAAATAGCGATTTAGTCTCAGACTCTAGAAGTTCAAAGCTAAGAGTTTGAGAAAGCAGAATTTCAATTTGAACAACAGTGTAAACAGTGGCAAATTGTAGTACAAAAATACATTATTTGCAGCACAAGTTATAAATGCAACCAAGAGTCTGAATAGTTTTTTATTTATCCACGAAAATTTTGAAATTCAGATATCTCAGACATAATTTAGTTGAGAGCTAATTCAGACACTAAGTAAGTTGGAAGAGCCTATTTCTGAATTCTCTCATCAAAGTTTATTTGATACTACGATTGATTGTAAGCATACTTTTAAAAGTTGGCTTCGCCTTACAGATGGAAAAGCTCAACAATACCTAACCATAGCGTTTATCGGCTGAAGGAGAAGATCAAGTTTGCCATTATTAGGAAATATTTCATTTCAAAACCATACTCATACAGAAGAATTTCCCATAAAACGTTACCAACTTCCGTGTTTAAAGACATTCCTGGGTTAGGTGTCTGATAATTTTCAGCAGTTTAAAGTTGATAAAAAATTATTGAGTGGTAGTTGGTATTATTTAATTTCTCTAAATTGTTTTCTTGTGGCTTGAGTTTGTTTTAACTCATTTTCCTGCAAAAGCCTGTTGGTAATAATTAAGACAATGATTAACAATCCAAACTGAATCTGCCAGGGTGCTAATACTAAAGTGAAAATCAAGCTAATAGCTGCAAATACACCTGCAAGATATGCAATTTCATCAGTACTCTTTTTAAATAAGTAGCCAGTGGCTAAAGCCGTACATAGTGGGATCAAGAAAAACAAAGGCATTTTACTCACCTCTGAACTAAAGGTTGTAGTTGTTTATGAAACAAACTTTTTGTAATTAGGGATAATTTTACATTCAATCGGGTTTTAGCCACAACAGTCGAGCGAAATAAATATTATAGAAAGTCAAGATTACGCAACGTTGTATATTACACCAATTGGAATAATTATTGCGACAGATGAAGCGCCCAAAAGCTTGGCGAATAGCTCCTTGTTCTGTGGTTGATGCTGCGCTATGCTATACAAATTATGATTCGCCTACGCGGATTGAAAGGGCTTAAAATTTGCGTAGGTGGGTTTTGTTTATTTCGCCAATTGCACTCTTGTGAGCAATCATCTGGTAAATTGGCTTAAAACTTTGGCCTTGCACCAGGATAATGAGCTAGCATATCACCTTTAAGAAGTAGCATTTTCATTTTAGACACCTAATGCTGAACATTCCCCAACTACTGGCAACTGAAATAAACCTCAAACCCCATCAGGTACAAAACGCGCTGGAACTTTTGGCGGAGGGTGCAACAATTCCCTTTATTGCACGTTACCGCAAAGAGCGCACCGATGAGATGAATGAAGTGCAACTACGTGAACTGGCTGATCGATATACTTATTTAACAGAACTGGAAGAACGAAAATCGGTGATTTTAAGTGCGATCGCTCAACAAGGTAAACTTACAGATGAACTCAAAGCCAAAATCTCATCCTGCTTACAAAAAACCGAACTTGAGGATTTATACTTACCCTATCGACCAAAGCGACGCACCCGCGCCACCATCGCTAGAGAAAAAGGACTCGAACTACTGGCGGAGTTCATCAAGTCGCTAAATGTCAAAAATGCTGCAACGGCTTCTCTGGAGGAAGAAGCGGCTAAGTATATTTCTGAAACGAAGGGAGTCAAAACAGCAGAAGAAGCGCTCAAAGGTGCTGCTGACATTTTAGCGGAAGAAGTAGCTGAAAAAGCTGAGTTACGCGCATATATCCGCGACTATCTTTTAGATGAAGGGGTATTTATCTCTCGCATCAAAGATGATTATCCTGAAGGTACAACCAAATTTGAGATGTATCGTAACTATCAAATTAGGGTAAAAAATATTGCACCTCACAATATGCTGGCGTTGTGTCGGGGTGAAACTGAGAAAGTATTAAGCTTTGAAATTGCTTTTGATGAGGATACAATACTTTACTATCTTGAGTCAAAAGAAATTAAAACCAAAGTCCGCACAATTCGGGATTTTTATCAGGCGATGTTGAAGGATGCATTCAATCGTTTGATGAAAGCCTCTCTCATGGGAGAAGTAATTTCTGAGAATAAAGTTTATGCAGACATGGAATCAATTAAGACATTTGAAACTAATCTGCGGGAGTTACTACTGTCTGCACCAGCAGGAATGAAACCAACGCTGGCGATAGACCCTGGATTTAGAACTGGGTGTAAGGTTGCAGTCCTCGACCAAACTGGGAAATTTTTGGAATACCAAGCGGTATTTCCCCATCAAGCGGCTGAACAACGACTCAAAGCAGCACAAACTGTCAAAAATCTCATTGAAAAATTCAAAATTGAGTTAATCGCCATCGGTAACGGTACAGCCTCCCGCGAGACAGAGGAGTTTGTGACGCAAGTATTGCAAACCATAGAACGCAAACCAGTTAAGGTGATGGTAAATGAGTCTGGCGCATCTATATATTCTGCGAGTACTGTGGCGTTAGAAGAGTTTCCCGATTTAGATATTACCGTGCGCGGTGCAATTAGCATCGGTCGCCGTTTGCAAGATCCTTTGGCGGAACTGGTGAAAATCGATCCCAAATCCATTGGTGTGGGACAATATCAGCACGATGTCGATCAGAAGTTGTTGAAAAAGAAATTGGATGACACTATCGAAAGTTGCGTTAATTACGTCGGCGTAGATTTAAACACCGCCTCCAAAGAACTTCTGACTTCCGTCTCTGGGATTACGGCAACAGTTGCCAATAATATTGTCGCCTATCGTAACCAGTATGGAGCCTTTAAAAATCGCCGTCAACTTTTGAAAGTTCCCAAATTGGGGCCGAAGGCTTTTGAACAAGCAGCAGGTTTTCTGCGGATTCGCGGTGGTGACAACCCATTAGATAATACAGCAGTGCATCCAGAGAGTTATTCTGTAGTAGAAGCGATCGCATCTGATCTAAATGTGCCATTAAATCAGGTGACACAAATTGCCGAAAAACTCAAAAAGACCAACCTGAAGAAATATGTTACCGATAGCGTTGGCGAACCCACACTACGCGACATCCTCAGCGAACTAGAAAAACCAGGTAGAGATCCTCGTGCTGAGTTTAAGTATGCCACCTTCAAAGAAGGAATTAAGGAAATCAGGGACTTAAAGGTGGGAATGGAACTAGAGGGAATCGTGACGAATGTCGCCAACTTCGGCGCGTTCGTTGATATCGGGGTACATCAAGATGGCTTAGTGCATATATCCCAACTTGCTGATAGATTTGTAGACGATCCCAACAAAGTTGTCAAAGTTGGACAAGTAGTTAAAGTGCAGGTGCTAGAAATCGACGAGAAACTCAAGCGGATTAGTTTGTCGATGAAAGCAGTTAAACAATAATTAAAAATAGCAGATGGCAGTTTATCAAGTTCGATTCATCAATTCTACACTTGGGTTAGATCGCACCATTCAAGTACCAGACGATCAATATATTCTGGATATGGCAGAAGAAGCTGGTATTCGCCTACCATCTGGGTGCAAACAAGGTGAATGTTCTGCCTGTATCGCCAAACTCATTAGCGGTGAAGTTGATCAAAGTGAGCAAAAATTTCTGCGTCCAAGTGAAATCCAGGCTGGTTATGTTGTTACTTGTGTAACTTACCTTTTATCTGATTGCACTTTAGAAACCCATCAAGAACAAGTCTTGTATAAATCAGCCCTTTACTATCAGTCTGAGTCGGGAAAATCTGAGTGATTGTTGGACTATGACATTAAATTAATCTTAAATTTGTCGGGTGCGTTAAATTTGTTTATAACGCAATACGCTTGGGTTACAGCAGAATTCAAGTATTTGAACCACATCTTTCGTAGGGAACATTGCTGTGCCCTTACCGCGTGGTCTATTTACCTGAAAATAGCTGTAAGGATAATTGTAGGTTGGGTTGAACGGGTTAAGCCTCATAGCCACTCAGATACCTCACCCTGGTTTTACGTAGTAAAACCTGTCCCTCTCCTTAGTAAGGAGAGGGATTAAAGATAGGACAGGGTGGGGTTTTAGAGGACTTTTGAGTAATCCGATAACTTGTGGGTACACCGTAGCCTAAAAGAAGAGAGGCTTTGAATTTTACTCCCCAACGCTACAAGGGTTGAGGTTGGGGGTTAGGTCTGTATTGGACTCAACAGAGAAGCGCTATAACGCACCCTTAAAAACATTACATCACGGCAATTGCATCTATATTATAACCGCTATAGTTTTCTCAATGATAGACCTAATGGTAGAAGTAAATTCTATCTTGCAAGAGAGGTTAAAACGTAGCAGATAGTTAAAGATGAGATAAGAGGTTTCAAACGAAATATCTTTATTTCTTAGGTAAAAACAATGTTGACTCCATTATTAACCGCGCTAGCTACAGCTTTGAGCCTGTTGATTGTTGATTTAATTGTTCCAGGCGTTAATATTGCTAATTTTCCAGCAGCTTTGATTGCCGGATTAGTAATTGGTCTAATTAACGGTTCATTTAAACCAGTTCTGTCCACTCTTTCTCTACCACTTAACTTAGTCACATTTGGGGGATTTTCGCTGATCGTCAATGGTTTGTGTTTCTGGTTAGCAGCATTGCTAATTCCTGGGTTCTCAGTTCACGGAATTATTGGTTTTCTTTTAGGTCCAGTAATTTTATCTTTTGCTAACACCTTCATTAACAACTACTTTGTTGAAAGAAACCTTTTAACCAGCAGTGGTGATGTAAAAAGCCAAAATGAATTACCTTCAAGATAAGTATTACAGGGAGTAGAAATACCAATCTTACTGATCACGTCTCTACTCCAAATAAAATATCCGAAGGTGGATTTCCTCATTCGGCATCTTCAAATTAAACAAAATCACAAAGTTGTAACATCATGAAAATAGTTCGTTTTCTTCTAGGTTTACTACTGCCTCCTTTAGGCGTTTTCCTGACAGTTGGAGTTGGCCCAACTTTGTTTATTAACATTTTGCTCACATTTCTAGGTTGGCTACCCGGTAGTATTCATGCAATTTGGGTTATTGCCAAGCATGAAGAACAACTTAATGAAGGAGGACGTATTTACTAAGTAAGTGGGTCAAATTAAATATAAAACCTCACCCCTGCCTCCGGCTTCCCTCTCCGAACTCACGGAGAGGGATTGAGGGTGAGGTTTGATCTTAATATTTAATTACGCCTAGCTATTTAGTACGCAAGATTAATTTTAAGGACTTCTAATTAAGTAAGGTGCGTTAGCTATAACAGCGTAACGCAGCAGTTTTTATGTATGGAATCTGCTATTGTGTTAAGCGGATATTTCGAGATAATTTGTCAATAAAAACATTTCTGTAAAGATGCACCATACTATAGGGGTTCTCAGTTGAGTGAGGTTAAAAGAACCCCACCCCCAACCCCCTCCCCGCAAGCGAGGAGGGGGCTATGAGCTAGCTGATTTAATTAGGAAAAGCTATAAATCAATTAAAGACTAAAACAGTCTATTTATGAATAGTGTCTCGCTCTTTAGCAGCAGGTTCCTTATCTTTGAATAAGTCAGCCGCCGTTAACAGTAACTGCCTCAACGTTTGTTTGATTTGGCGCTCTTTTTTCGCTAGAGATGTACCAGCTTCACCTAGTTGGTCTTCTAGCTGCGATCGCTTTTCTCCTACCTGTGCAGCCATAGATTCTGCTTGGGGACGAGCTTTATCATACCAGTGTTTAGCCTCGTCTAGATAATCTTGAACCTCCATAGTACGTCCGCCATAGCGTGCAGCTAAGTTAGCTCGGACAATGGCTAGCTGCGCTTGCAGTTGCGCGTAACGTTTCTTTAACAATCCTGCTTCTTCACTATCCTTAATAGCATTGACAGCAGAATCAATTGCAGTTTTGGTACTAGGAGTTCTTTCCTTACCCGTCTCTTCAATTTCTGCCAAAATCACATCAACCTCTTGCTGGAGTTGTTCTTCTTCACCATCTAGTTGAGCTTGTAGTCGCTTGATATCTGTCTGAGTTTTAGCAATGCTTTCGTGTCTTTGACTATTAATTCCTTCCAGCGCTCCTTCAATGGAAGCTGTCACATCATCTTTGAGTTCGCTACCTTTTTCTTGGAAGTTTTCAACTACAGCAGAAACTGCATCTCTAACAAGACTACGAAGTTCACTAGAACCTTGTTTAAACTCAGAAGCTACTTGAGAAACTGCCGATTTCACAATTTCTCGAATCCGATCAGTTCTTAATTGTCCGGTTTCTTTCGCTTGTTGCAGGTCTGCTTGAATTTGTTGTTTGATATTGTTAGGCATTTTTAACTCTTGGGATTTAACTAAAATATTTTCTAGATATGTTCATACACCCATATTATGGCGTAGTCTGATTGGACTAGGCACTTCCTTTAGATAGAAAATTACAGCCCCAAAAAGTTCAGGAGTGCTAAGTGCTGAGTAACCAAGAGAGATAAATCTAGGGGATTGAAGTCAGGACGGATTATAAATTGATTGCACTCTCCGCCCGAAATAAATGCATTTTTTCTTCCATACCGTCGATGTTGCGGCAACTCTTGGAGACCCTACGCGAACAAACATGAGTGTGCTGTTAGCGATAGCGGGGCGTTTAGCCCGTGCAATTAATTTTACTTTTTACTCAGCACTCGTTCCTGGGCACTCAGCACTGTTTCAGTGATGTGTAATATGTTGCCCATTTATGAGATGATCAAGATTTAGTGATAGTCATTGGGAGTGAAATATGTGGCGAGTAAATATTACTTGTTCAAGCGATGCCTGGAAGCGTTATGGTACTGAATTTAAAGCGATCGCAGAGAAATATCAAGGTGAATTGATTGGTTCCAAAAAAATGCCAGATGGTACCCGCATCATGTCCTATAAAATTGAGGATGTTAGCGATGCCGAAGCTTTTCAAGAAGATTGTGCAAATTTTGCTGGATTTTCAACTGACTTTGAATCCCTATAGTATTGGTTATGACACTTATGCCTGCAACCAGTATGTCAAAATCAGGAGAAGTTAATTGAAAAAAATAATCACATTAGTATTAGTAACGTTTTTGTTATTAATCAGTACTTTTACTTTCCCTGCTAGTGCAGCAGACACAGTTAATGGTGAACAAATATTTAGTGTTCATTGTGCTGGTTGTCATATCAACGGTAGCAACATAATCAGGCGAGGTAAAAATCTCAAAAAGCAAGCGCTCAAGAAATATGGTATGGATTCCATAGAGGCAGTTACATCTATAGTAACCAATGGTAAAAATAATATGTCAGCCTACAAAGAGCGCCTCAGTGAACAGCAAATTCAAGGGGTTGCTGCTTACGTTCTCGAACAAGCTGAAAAAGGCTGGCGTTAAAAAGTTAGGAGTTAGGAGACGCGAGGAACATCGCGTCTGTACAGGAGTTAGGAGTTAAGACTTTAGCAGTTATTAACTCTAGCAGTCCGAAATCATTCATAATAAAGTAGAAAAGTTAAAAAGGCTGTAAAAACCCTCTTGTCAACTCACTAATTATTAACTCTTCTCACTCCTCATCCCTCATCCCTCATCCCTCACCCCTCACTCCTAACTCCTAACTTATCACTTCTAACTCCTCACTCCTAAACTTGAAAATGAACTTACCCGCAGCTAGCCGTCTCCAATTCACTCCCGATTTGAACATCTGCCGCATATTAAATGGTATGTGGCAAGTCTCCGGCGGACACGGACAGATAAATCCCCAAGCCGCTATTGAGACTATGTTCAAATATTTAGATGCAGGCTTTACCACTTGGGATTTAGCAGACCATTATGGTCCTGCAGAAGATTTTATTGGCGAGTTTCGCTGCGAACTAATTGATACTCGTGGGAAAGATGCTTTATCTCAGGTGCAAGCTTTTACAAAATGGGTGCCTCGTCCAGGTAAAATGACGAAAAAACTCGTCGAGGAAAATATTGATATTTCCCTGAGAAGGATGAATGTAGAATCGTTAGATTTGATGCAATTCCACTGGTGGGAATATCAGGATAAAAATTACCTGGATGCTCTCAAATATATGGCAGAACTTCAGACTGAGGGTAAAATTAAGCATCTAGGTTTAACTAATTTTGACACGGAACATTTGAAGATTATTACCGAAGCAGGTATCAAAATTGTTTCTAACCAAGTGCAATTTTCCCTTGTTGACCGCCGTCCCGAAGTTAATATGGTGGAGTTTTGTCAACAGCATGACATAAAGCTTTTTACTTACGGGACATTGTGCGGCGGTTTGTTATCAGAAAACTATTTGGGGAAACCGGAACCGCGAGGATCTGATCTGTCCACCGCTAGTTTGAAAAAATATAAAAATATAATCGATGGTTGGGGTGGTTGGCAATTATTTCAAGAGTTGCTGGCGATCCTCAAGGAAATTGCTAATAAGCATGGGGTAAGTATTTCTAACGTAGCAGTGCGTTACATCTTAGATCAGCCAACTGTGGGAGGTGTGATAGTTGGTGCAAGGCTTGGTGTATCTGAACATATAGAAGATAATGCCAAAGTATTTAGTTTTAGTTTAAATGCTGACGATCGCGATCACATCAATGCAGTATCTCGGCAATCACGGGACTTATATCAGCTAATCGGCGATTGTGGCGACGAATATCGGCGATGATAACTAAGCCTTTAGGAATAGGGCAAGCCTTTAGGAACAGTGTAAGCTTTCAGTAATTGAGTGATAATACGGTCAAGGTTATTGTGGAAACTACCCCTACAGGCCATGCCTCTAAACCTCACCTTCGCCCTTAGTCAAGAGCAAACTTTTGAACTGCGCTTCAACAATGTTTCACGTCACTTGAATAAAGCAGAGTTGGCAGCGCTGATTGATTTGTGTGAGCAAAATTACTATACTCAACAAACAGTAGCCTTACCCAACCTCACCCAGTTGGGACGACAACTTTATCAATGGCTAGATGGTAATGAGGGATGGCTGAGAAGGTCGCTAAATGAAGCAGATGAGCAAACAATTTATCTGGATTTGATTCAAGCCAGCGAAGCACAGGGGTTGAACCCAGAAACAGAAAGAGTAGCATTGGGATTGGTACATTTGCCTTGGGAATTACTACATGATGGTGCAGGGTTTTTAATAGAACGCCAGGATATTTCAATCTTGCCAGTGCGTTCTGTGCGGCAGCGTCAAACTCAAGTGATTGGCGTGCCAAATCGCCCCTTGCGGTTGCTGTTCATGGCGACTTCACCTGAAGATCCCAGAGTTCCACCACTAGGATTTGAGCAGGAGGAAGCGAACCTTTTGCAAGCAATTAAAGAGCAGCCTTTGGCGTTGATTGTGGAAGAAACTGGCTCGGTTGCAGAGTTAGCTAATTTGGTGCAATCCTACCCGGAAGATTATTTTGATGTCTTTCACCTCAGAGGACACGGGATAATTTATACCAAAAAAGATTACGGCTATTTGCTGCCACCAGATGCAAGATTACCAGACAATACTCCTTGCTTGCTCACCGAGGATGAGGTGGGGAACTTGCAACTTACTACCATCAATGACTTAGCTAGAGCCTTTGGCGATCGCTTTCCCCGTGTAACTTTTCTCTCTAGTTGTCATCCGAGATATATTCCTGAGAAGGGGATAGTACCCTCGCTCGCTCAGGCATTGATGAAGGCGGGAGCAGGTATAGTTTTAGGCTGGGCGTGTCCAGTGTTTCACCGCACGGGTATTGTCGCCGCACAGGCGCTCTATCGAGCTTTGGCGACGGGGGCAACTGTTGAAGCAGCAATCAAAGCGGCGCAGCAGGAGATGATTGACAACGAATGTACCGACTGGCATCTGTTGCGGATCTATCGGCATACGCACGCGATCGCCGAACTAGTGACACCACTGAGAACAAGAAATCGCCAAAGGTTGAAGTTCACAGCGCCAGAGCCAGAATTTCTGGATGAGAATAATCAAATCAAAGTTGCCAGTCTGTTTGAATTTGTCGGACGCAGGCGACATTTGCAACGGTGTCTCAAGGCATTGCGCCAAACCAGCGACCAAATCGGTGTGTTTATTACCGGGGTGGGCCGACTGGGCAAAAGTAGCTTGGCGGCGCGGTTATGTACCAGGGTGCAGGCGCAGCGTACTAATTTTGCGCGAGTCGTGTTGATTGGCCTTCTGAATGAGTGGGGTTTGCTAAATCAGCTTTCCCATAAATATGAGCGGTTTGCAGATGTACCCGCACTTTTGAATCAACCAAAAGTAACTCTCAAACGGCGGTTGCAAAACTTTTTTAAAGCAATTGAAAACGTCCACAACCAACCCCTGCTGCTGGTGCTGGATGACTTTGAGCAAAACATCCCCAACCGGAATATTGAAGATGGCTCATTGCGGATGACGGCAGAGGCTTACGAGATTTTAGAGGCGATTTGTGCAGCATTGGCAAAAACCGGGGCAGAAAGTCGGCTGATTGTCACCTGTCGCTATTTGAAAAAAGACACCTTGCCACCCCATCGCCTGCACTTGGAATCTTTGGCAGAGATGAGCAGCAGTGATATTGATAAAATCTGCTTTTCCTTAGATAAAGAAGTTAGGCAACAGTTAAAAACTCAGAGGATTATTAACATTGCCAATGGCAACCCTGGTTTGCTGAAGTGGCTGTTGGAGGTGATTGGGCAACTAGGACTTGCGGGCGATGAACTACTGAATCGGCTGGAGAAGACTGAGCAAAAGTTTCGTGAAAATACTTTAGCACAAACTCTGCTGGATGCCTTGCAACCGGAAGAACAAAAGTTTCTCGCCCAGTTGAGTGTGTTTCATCTGCCTGTGACAGAGAAGACAATTAGTGTTTTCACGCAGAACCTCTCCCCAACCCTCCTCCTACAAGGAGAGGGGGGAGTTAGGCCAGACTTACCTAAGCTTCTGGGCCTTGCAAGCATCCCAATTTTGCACAAATACATTCGCCACTACACAAACCAAGTCCGCTCTGTCCCTGGCGCGGACACCAGAGGAGAAGTTCTGATGCCTGGGTTGGGCTACGCTAACGTCGGTTCCCTTCCTTCAGACTTCTCTGTGCGCGGACTAATCCTAGTCTCCGTATTGCTTCGCAGAAGCCATACCCCTTTGGGAAAGCGAGCTAAGAGCCGCGTCTCCATCAGGAAAAAGCTAGGCAGACTTTGTTTTAGCCCCACCAAACTTCCAGACTGTTCGCGTAGCGTCTGCTTGAGGGAGGGCATTTTGCACATTTGGGATGCTCCCGTCAGCCTTAGCCTAGTCGAGTCCGCCACCACTAACCCCACCCAGCCAGCTAATTACCGAGTGACGACAATTTTAAAACCATTGCTGGAATCAGTGTTGAGTGAGTCAGAGTGGCAAGCAACCCGACAGCAAGCGGTGAAGAAAATCTATCAAGTTTGGTGGCAGGACTCTAACCAACGTACACAAGCAGAAGGACTGGAAATTGTCCGTTTGGGGCTGCTGGCAAGAGAGCAGGAAATTGCTGTTAGCGTTGGGGATAAGATTGCAAACGGTTGGGTAAACAATTCCCGCTTTGTAGAAGCTTTTGATTTATGTGAGCAAATCTTGGCAGTTTTTCCAGACTACCGCATCTTGATAACCATTGCTCGTGTCGAAGAGGTTTTGGGTTTTTTGCAACAGGCTGTTGTCCATTTTCAGCAAGCCTTAGACCTTTGCCCTGAAGAGAACTTGCAAGAACAAGCCGCGACGCTACACAAAATGGCAGGGTTAAAAGCCGAACAAGGAGACATCTCAGGAGCGATCGCTTTCTATAAACAGTCTTTGCAAATCGAAGAAGATATCAACGATCTACTAGGGAAAGCCACAACACTACACGAAATAGCAGGGTTAAAAGCCGAACAAGGAGACATCTCAGGAGCGATCGCTTTCTATGAACAGTCTTTGCAAATCGAAGAAGATATCAACGATGACCTAGAGAAAGCCGCGACGCTAGTAAATCAGTCTTACTGGGCGGCTGAAACTGGAGATCAAGCTAAGGAGTTAAATTACAATTTGCAAGCTGCTGTCACACTTGCACAAATACGTGCATACATTAATTTGGTGACGGTTCTGACTAACTTAGGTGTAGCAGATGAAAGTAACGGTTTGGTTTATCTAGCTCAAGCAATCTGGCTGACACTGAAGATTCAACCTCCCCTAGCAGAGACAATTGAGTTAATCAATGTTTTATATAATAGAGTGCCTCAAGGTGATGAATTAGAAGCTTTGCTAGGAGCAACGGCAATTTTCTTTTGCAACTACCGAGGTGAAGGTGATCCGCAGTTAGAAGAACTCCAAGAGTGTAGTTTCGAGATCATATCAGGGGCGGCGGATAGCCAAGGAATTGAAACAGAGGAAAGGTTTAATATTTGGTTTACTCAGCAACGGCTCAACGATCCAGAATATTTCCTCCCTCGACTCAATCAACGCCTAGAGGAGATAGTCGGGGATGGGTGGTTGTTTGACCCCAGTCAAGTTTAGATGGCGGGATCAGTCTAGATGCTCCCATCGCATCTCAGTTTTGCAAATATACCATAAGAGAAACAAGATTCTTGCTCCCTCTCCAAAGCATCCCAGAGGGTTGGGGTGAGGTTTCACAAGGCTTTTTACACTCATTGAGATGCTCCCAGATGCGATCGCGCTACTCTTAAATTAATCGCTAACAATGTAACCAGCTTATGCAGTCCTTCAATATCACACTGCCAGATGCGATCGCTAATGCTCTCAATGCCTATATCAAAGATCAGGAAGTTTCCATACCCGCGAATGTCGTTGCAGAAAATGCTTTAGAAGATTTCCTTTGCCAACGTGGCTATTTACTTCCACGAAAGCAAGGTCTATCTCTTACTCCTCCACCAAAGGGAAGTGGATTTAAAGATACATCGGCAAATCACGATAAAATTCTAGCTGAACAAGCCTTTTCACAGTCATTACCACCAAACACACCTTGAGAGCCGTATTTGCTGACACTGGTCTTTTGTACGCTGCCGTAGACGTAGACGACCAATATCATCAGCGATCGCAAGCTGAACTACAACGGATCAATACAGAAAGATTTAATAATCCTAGTTCCCTTTCCTGTTTATCTGGAAACATATAATCTTTTGCTATATCGTCTTGGAACTGAACAAGCGATTAGCTTTGCTAGACAATATATAGGAGCAGTTGATTTCGTTAATCCTTCACAGGAGCAATATATTGCAGCAGTTGAAAAAGCTGCACGTTTTCCAGATCAACGGATTACCCTCTGTGATGCTGTCACTGCCATTTTGTCAGAATAAATCAAGCTACCAGTGTGGACATATGACTATCATTTCGATTTAATGCTGGTTCAGGTATGGCGATAAACAACTATTGCCTAGAGAAAAGATGCGATCGCGCTACTCTTAAATTAATTGGCAACAATACCACATTCACGAATATCAAAGACTCATTAATGGAGTTCAAAGACTCGTTCATCCACCTCAGAACTCCGTTCATCCACTTCAGAACTCCGTTCATCCACCTCAGAACTCCGTTCATCCACCTCAGATACTTGTTCATCCACTTCAGAACTCCGTTCATCCACCTCAGATACTCGTTCATCCACTTCAGAACTCCGTTCATCCACCTCAGAACTCCGTTCATCCACTTCAGAACTCCGTTCATCCACCTCAGAACTCCGTTCATCCACCTCAGAACTCCGTTCATCCACCTCAGATACTCGCCCTGGCAAATAGAATTTGCGGCTATATAGACAAAACCCACCTTCGTGGGTTTCAAATTCCTGAGTTCGCGCAGGGGGACTTATAGCTTTTTCCTACATCATAGCCCTCCTCGCTTGCGGGGAGGGGGTTGGGGGTGGGGTTCTTGTACCTCACTTAACCCAGAAGCACTATAGTTTGTCTAACCGCGATTTCTAATCGCCAGGTATATTTATTTACAAAAGTCAAATGCTCTCATACATCTGTTTATGTTTGGCTAAAAGCTCTTGATATTTCTCATTTGTCTTTGCTTCTACCCACTTAGCTTTAAATATTGCTGCCGATTCCGCTTTAACTGAGTCTACTTCATAAGGAAGAATTTCTTTTTTATCACCTGAAGTTACCGAATTTTGTTTATATTTCCTGCCGCTTTTATGATTAGCATAACGGCGAGAGCGAGTATAACCCATTTGGATAAACTTCCGTGCCATATCCGCGCCAACAAAATCATCTTCTTCTAGATATGCAAGAAACATCTCGTAGATTTTTTCACTTGACTCTCTAGCAATATCAGGAGTTTTAAACCGCCAGTAGGGGAGGATTTCTGATTTGTATGGTTCTACCAAAAGTACACCCTGCTCACCCTTTCCAACACGATAGAGTTCAGGATGTTGCCGAAAATCGATATTTTTAAAGTCTAAAGAATAATCAAAAGCCATGCGAAGTGTTTATTATGAATAATAACTTTAAGAAAGAAGTTGAACTTCTATCTCTGTAGGGAAATTTTGTTTTATTATGCTATCTAGTACCCAATCCGTGAACAGTGTCCTAGCACCAGGAAATCTGCGTAAAGTGCATCACATTGCCCTCAACGTCCAGGATATGCCAGCTTCCCGCTACTTTTATGGCACAATCCTGGGTTTGCACGAACTCACAGGCGAGGAAGTACCCGCAACCCTGGTGGAACTTGTGGCATCTGGGAAAGTAGCCAACTTCATCACCCCAGATGGGACGATACTGGATTTATTTGGGGAACCAGAGTTATCACCACCAGATTCCAATCCAGAAAAGACTTTCACCAGAGCGTACCATCTCGCTTTTGATATCGATCCGCAGTTATTCGATCGCGCGGTGACAGTGATCAGAGAAAATAAAATAGCGATCGCACATGGCCCAGTCACTCGTCCTACTGGTAGAGGTGTGTATTTTTACGATCCAGATGGCTTTATGATTGAAATTCGTTGCGATCCAGATGACCATTAAATAATTATTTGTCAGCAAAAAACGGGAAATACTTCTATGACAGCACTGACATTAAACCTTAATTCGATTCTTAAACTGACAACAGAGCAGTTTTATCAGCTGTGTGAAGGAAACCCCGATTTACAACTAGAACGCAATGCCCAAGGAGAATTAATCATAATGCCACCAACGGGAGGAGAAACGGGAAGAAGTAATGTTAATTTAATTCTGCAATTAGCATCATGGAATGAACAAAAGCAACTAGGCGAAGTTTTTGATTCTTCCACTGGATTTACTTTACCAAATGGTGCTGACCGTTCTCCTGATGTTTCGTGGGTAGACAAATCTCGTTGGGATAGTTTGACAAAAGAACAAAGAGAAAAATTTATTCCTTTATGTCCTGACTTTGCAATTGAAATCATCTCGCCATCTGACAGTTTGAAAAAAGTTCAAGAAAAAATGCAGGAGTATATATCAAATGGTTGTCGTTTAGGTTGGCTGATAAATATAAAAAAACAGGAAGTAGAAATTTATCGTCCAGGACAAGATGTGGAAATTTTAAAATCACCTCAAACTATTTCTGGAGAAAGTGTTTTACCTGGTTTTGTACTCAATCTGCAAAAAATTTGGGGATAATAATGTTTGCAAATGCCCAAATGGATAGAACACACAATAGTTAAAAGGACACTAGTTAATCTACTATGACCGCGAAAATCACACAAATATTTAAAGTAATTGAAGATGCGATCGCAAAACCGCCAATTCCACACGAACCATACAAGCAATCATTGAAAGCTTGGGCGATGTATTGTTTGCGCGACAAAGGTTTTATAGTCGTTTATGCTCAAAATGCCGACTTTGCCATTGAAAGAAAGGGCGAAGAAAAGCTATATTTTAAAGTTTCAAATAGCCCCGATGATTTAGATGATTCTATTAGCTGGATTGTTTGGGATAGTGCAACCAAAAGCGCCAGTCTCATTCCCAAAAAATAGACTGATGTCAAAAAATCTTACTCCCCTTCCCTTGTAGGGAAGGGGCTGGGGGTTAGGTCTGTGCGCTATATCTTCCTTCTCCAGACAACTGCTGCACAAATATTTGATGTTCTGGCGAATTTAATCCGAACTGCAATACAGCCAATACTTGCTGCATATTCCCAGCAAGTAAATCTGAGATTCACAACCACAAACCAGGAAATACTTGACTTTTGATAATTCCATCTGCGTCCACTTCTAAGGACACATATTCTCCTTGTTGCAGGCGAAACCAATCTAATTTATTTTCAAATATTTGCCAAATAATGTATTCTTTTACCCCATTCCGACCATAAACTTTTTTCTTGTCATGTAAATCAATAGCAACACTGCTAGCTGCTATCTCTATTACGAGTTCTGGCGCACCTTCTATATAATCATCATCGCTCAAACGAGATTGCCCTTTAGCTTTTGGTGTGATTAATAGCACTCCAGCAGGTTGCGGTTCATTGTCTCGATCTAAGCGGACTGTTGGCTCAATTCCCAATCTCACACCAGGAGTTAATGCTTGATAAAGTCCTAACCAACCTATTACATGGCCATGTGGTTCAGCATGACTTTCAAAGCGTGATGGGGATGCCAAGTATACAACTCCTTCAATTAATTCTGCCTTTTGATGACGGGGCATTGCTTGATAGCGTCGTTCAAATTCGTAGCGAGTCAGGCGATCGCCATTTTCTAAAGGAGGAATTCGCTGCTTGAGGTTGACCATGATTTTCTGCTCTGGCAAGGAGTCTTACTTTATTATGGCTTGGTGCATATTTTTATTGTGATACACTGCCCAAGCCTCATCTTGTCAATAAATCGCTAGAATCAGGTTTCTCAAATACCATTAAATGCTGTTGAGGTAACAAGTTTTTAGTTTCACGCCAAACCAAACCAACAGCTTGCATTTCTTTACGGACTTGCTTTTGAGTCATCTTGTGTAGACCTTTAATCATAATAAAGGGATTTTCGCCCCGGTACTCAACTAAAACCACCCTTCCACCTCGTTTCAGTGCTTTCACAATTCCTTGCATCACTTCTTGGGGATACTCAAGTTCATGGTAAGCATCCACCATCAGAGCCAAATCGACACTTTCAGGTGGTAGATTTGGGTCAGTAAGGGTTGCCAAAACAGGCTCAACATTGGTGATGTTTTTCTCTTTTTTGAACAACTCAATGATTTCCAACATTTCTGGCTGAACATCTACAGCCAACACTTTACTTGCTGTTAATAGCGGCGCGATGCGAAAGCTTAAGTAACCTGTACCAGCGCCAATATCCGCCACCACATCATTAGGTTTTAGGTTGAGGGTGTTGACTATTTTACTTGGCTGTTCCTCTCCCTCTCGGCTTGAACGTTCTAGCCAGCCAGCGCCCGTATATCCCATAACTTTGGCAATTTCTCGCCCCATGTAATATTTGCCGATACCATCTGGATTATGGATAATATGCTGTTCGTAAACTGTGGTGGATGAAGAAGTGGCTTGTGCTGTGAGGGTTGGGTTCAGCAGCGAGCAACTCAATATCACAACAAGAGTTACTATAAAGTGGAGAAAATTTGACATTTGGTTATGACTGATCAGGATAGTTATAAGCAGCAACTAAGAGAATTCTATGGTAGTAGAACGACTTATGACCATGAGGAAGGTACTCGCCATCCTCTAGAGGCGAAGATTCTACTTGAATTTGTGCCACTAAATTCGGGACAGAAAATCCTTGATGTGGCGACTGGAACAGGTTTAGTTGCGATACCCGCAGCTGAAAAAGTTGGTTCAGAGGGCTATGTGATTGGGATTGACATGACCCCTGAAATGTTGCATCAAGCAAGACTTAAGATTGCAGCAGCAAAATTACAAAACATCGAGCTGATTGAGGCAGATGCAGAAGATTTCAACTTTAGTGATAGTAGTTTTGATGTTGTCTTTTGCTGTGAGGCAATTGTACTTTTCCCTGATATCCTTGCTACTTTGCAAAAGTGGTATCGCTTCTTGAAAACAGGAGGGTATGTGGCATTTACCTGTCCTCCCGAAACTGCTTTTATGGCATCTCTTCAGCAGAGGATCTGCGCTAGAGTTTTGGGCGAATCGCTACCACATATCCTTGAACCACTTGGGACTCCAGAAAAATGTCGAAATTTCCTCAATCAGGCAGGTTTTAGAGATATCGAAATTAAGATTGAGCCATCAGGACGTTATCGCCCTCTTAGGGATAGCAGATTATCTAGAACAATAATTAATATAAATTTTAAAGGGAATCCTTTGTTGTCAAAATTATCACGAGAACAATTAAATCAGTTGCAAGTTGAGTACAAAGTAGAAATTGAAAAGCTAGCAACTGATCAAGGTATTTGGGAAGACACTACAAAGTTCTTTGTTCGCGCTCAAAAATAAGTTGATGAGCAAAGCTTTGCTGCTGAACTGACAGCTTCGGGCGATCGCGCATGATCATCATGCCGTTAATAATGACAGTGTGAACTACCCACACTGACTTGGAGCTTGCCTTGTACAGTGTCGGCTTCTGTAATCACGAGGGAGTGCCGCAACTTGGACTTTCGCCCTAGTTTTGGTCTTACCTCCCCTCCTACAGCAGAGACGGCTGAACCTTCCGCCTTTAGCATTCTGATACCCTCTGCCCTAATATTTATCGCTGCGTTTCCATCACGATCATGATGAGTATTACAATGAGGACAAGTCCACTCACGGACATCCAACGGCAACTCACTGATTTGATAGAAACAATTAGAACAAAGCTTAGAACTGGGGAACCATCTATCAATTTCAACTAACTTTCCACCAATACGAGCTAACTTATAGTCCAAGAAGTTAGTGAACGTTCCCCACCCCACATCAGATATTGCTTTCGCCAATTTGTGATTACGAACCATGCCTAATACATGAAGATTCTCTACTATGACAGCTTGGCTATCGCTGACTAACTTATAACTAAGTTTATGTAGAAAATCCTGCCTTGAGTTACTAACTCGTTCGTACACTTTGGCAACAACTTTTCTATACCTATTCCTTGAATTACTCCCCTTTTGTTTACGAGCTAATTTCTTTTGCTTCCGTTTCAAGTTTTTCTCATGCCTGTCTTGGTGCTTAGGGTTATCGTATTTAGAAATCTTTTTGCCATCAGTTATAACGGCGAAATGTTTCAACCCTAAATCAATCCCATATATTTTACCTTCTGAAATAACTAGATTTTCGCCCTCCACCTCAGTCAAGATAGAGGCAAGGTATTTACCAGAAGGCGTTTTACTCACAGTAACAGTCTTTATTTTCCCCTCAATGGGTCTGTGTATTTTGGCTTTAACTGTCCCAACATTGCCTGGAAGTTTGATATCACGATTTACAATTTTGACATTCTGAGGATACTGGGCGGACTGTTTACCATGTTTCGATTTGAACTTAGGAAAACCAGCACGCTTATCAAAAAAGTTTTTGTAAGCTGTGGTCAGATTCAGTGTTGTCGCTTGTAAAACTTGGCTATAACAATCAGCTAGCCATACTGTATCAACAGATTTTTTGAGTGCGGGAAGAAGTGCGTTGAGCGCTGCACGAGTAAGTCCAAACCCTGTTTCTTTGTAAGTCCCAATTGACTTATTTAGGGCATAATTCCACCACCACCGAGCGCAACCAAAAGTTTGAGCTAATTGGATTTGCTGCTCAAGTGACGAGTATAAACGAACTTGTACAACCTTGTGTAACACTCAATATCACCTCATTGATATATTCATCTTAGCATGATATCTATTTTCTGGTAACGCCCTAAAACAAAATAAAATAACAAAATAAAATAATTGTTGATTCGTCATACATCTAATTTTTGTCTTTGCTGTGCAAAAAATTAATATTAGATGCAATCCTTATCAACCGCCTTATATCCCGCCACTGATTCTGGGTACAGAATTCAGGTGGGGGACTTACGGCGTAATAGGTTAAGCTCCTAGGCCGATGTAGAAATAAACATTTTCAGTATTTACTTGAACAGCCCCTTGAAAAATTTGTAATCCATCTTTGGACGCTTATATGCAAAACCTGTCCCTGATGTTAGTGCCTGTACTCGCTGCACAGAAAGCAGCCGGTGACGGTTTAATTAAACCTCTCGGTCATCATGAGCTGCTATTGGTGCTGGTGCAACTGTCACTGTTGCTTCTGGTAGCGCGGGGATTAGGTGAGTTAATGCGCCGGATTAACCTACCGCCTGTTGTTGGGGAATTATTAGCAGGTGTGCTGCTTGGCCCTTCTATATTTGGTTTGCTTCTTCCAGACTTACAGGCGCAAATCTTTCCCAAAAGTCAAAATCAGTCTGATTTACTTTCGGTGATTTCTTGGTTAGGCGTGTTATTTTTGCTGATTGTGACTGGCTTGGAGACGGATCTCAAGCTGATTCTTCGTAAGGGTAAAACGGCTCTGCTGATTTCACTGGGCGGAATTATTGTCCCGTTTATCACCGGATTTGGATTGGGCTGGTTATTGCCAGATAGTTTTTTAGCCGATCCAGATAAGCGACTGGTATTCAGCCTGTTTATCGCCACAGCAATGAGTATTTCGGCAGTACCAGTGATTGCTAAGGTGCTGATGGACTTAAACCTGATTCGCCGTGACATAGGTCAAGTCACCTTAGCAGCTGGGATGACTGACGACACCATCGGCTGGATTTTACTTTCTGTGGTTTCAGGTTTAGCTACTAGCGGCAAGTTTGACTTTGGGACAGTTTTTCACTCCGTGAGTGCGGCAGTATTGTTTCTAGCGATCGCTTTCACAATCGGGCGTACCATCGTAGACCAGATTTTGCGCTGGGTTGATGACTACGTTGGCGGAATCTCCGCTAGTATATCGGTTGTGCTGATTCTTTCGCTCTCAGCAGCAGCACTTACCCACGCATTAGGTCTGGAAGCAGCATTAGGTGCTTTCGTGCTGGGGATTCTGGCAGGTCAATCCCGCCGCTTTAGCAATGAAGCTGGACATATGCTAGAAGTCTTCACAGCAGCCTTTCTAGCGCCAATTTTCTTTGCTTCAGCTGGCTTGAAAGTTAATTTGCTAACTCTGTTAGTCCCTCAAACGTTGATATTTGGCTTGATTGTTCTCACTGTCGCCTGTGTTGGGAAATTTACAGGTGCTTACCTTGGTTCTCGCGTCGGCGGCTTGAGTCATTGGGAAGGTTTGGCGATGGGTTCGGGGATGAATGCTCGCGGGGCGATGGAAATTGTCGTTGCCACGATTGGTTTATCTCTGGGAGTGCTGAATCCCCAGATGTACTCGATTATTGTCATGGTAGCGATCGCTACTTCCCTAATGGCTCCACCTCTTTTGCGCTGGTGTTTGTCGAAGGTGGTTATGAGTGAAGAGGAAGCTCGACGTTTGGAACAAGAAGAACAAGATAGCCAAAGCTTTATCAAACAAATCCAGCGTGTCTTAATACCCACTAGCGGTGGCCCCAACATCCAACTAGCGGCGCAACTAGTCGGTTACATGGCTCACCAAAACTCCATAGAAGTCACATCTCTATATGCCCTGAGTGACAAGCAGCCCCAAAAAAAAGCACGTCGAACGGCAACCCAAGTTAAAGACACCGCCGCCGAGGAAGCTCTGGCTTCTGTTGCTGAAGAAATGCAGCTACCTGCTGATACCATCCTGCAAACAAAAACGGAGTCTGGGCGTAATAAGGCCGAGGTCATTCTGAATGAAGCGAACAAAGGCTATAACTTGATCGTACTGGGAGCTTCTGAACAGATCCGCCCCCAGAAAGCATTGTTCAATTTGCTTGTAGACCGGGTAGTACAAGATGCGCCTTGTGCAACGATGGTGGTGAAGTCGCACTTACCCCACCCTAAAGGCGAGATATGCAAAATTGCTCAACAACAGCTGAAAAAAATTCTGGTGCCGACAGTAGGGACAGAATATAGCAAAAATGCGGTAGAGATGGCAAGTACGATCGCTGCTCAAACAGGGGCATTAGTGATGATCGTTAACGTGATTAATTTGCCACAGGTTGAGTATATTCTTTACGAACAGCGATCGCTAGCTCCAGTGAAAGAAATTGCCCATGATATGCTCGAACAGCAAGCAGCAATTGGCCGCAATCTGGGTGCTGATGTCAAAACATATATTCTACAAGGAACCAGCTCAGAAAGGGAAATCCTCAAGTTTGCCCAAACCAATGAAGTTGACCTAATTATTCTCGGAAGTAGTATCCGAATGGTTACGGGTCGCGTTTTCTTCGGTCACAGAGTCGATGCAATTCTGAGTAAAGCCCATTGCCCAGTAGCGATAATTACCACGCCATAGTCATTCTCAACTTAGATGCCTTTAGTTTGCTTGAATGATAGCTATAGCGGTTATCAACAAGCGTGAGGTACAATTTTGACCTCTCTCCTAAAAGGAGAGAGGTTTTGAATTTTTCCCCCTTCCCGCTTCGGGAAGGGGGTTAGGGGGTTAGGTCTGTTTGCATACCTATACCTCACCGGATTGAAAATGGCTATACACTCACATAGATTACCAATCTAAGAATCTAAGCAAACTTTTCTTTAATGATTTGACCTTAAAAACGTGGATTAAATAAAATACAAAACTTTATCCTATCTCTAGCTTCCCTCTCCTTTATAAGGAGAGGGATTGAGGGTGAGGTAAGCCAGGGACATAAATAGTATGTTATTTAATTCTTATTCCTTACTACAGCATTTCATTAATTCGTAGCAAATTAAATTTTGCAATACCCTACAATGCCAATGCATCCCAATACAATGTTTATGCGTTCCCCTACAATGCCAATGCATCCCGATGCAATGTTAATGCGTCCCTCTACAATGCCAATGCATCCCGATGCAATGTTAATGCGTCCCTCTACAATGCCAATGCATCCCGATGCAATGTTAATGCGTCCCTTTTCAATGCCAATGCGTCCCGATGCAATGTTAATGCGTTTCCCTGCGTTAAAAAACTACGTTTTTACGCAAAACTGTACTTAGCGCGAAGCCCTATAAGTGACTGATATTTGCAAATTAGCTAGAGCGATATTGTAATTCAAAATAGCTGTGACTCGATTACCTTCTGCTGTTGTCAGGTCATTTTCAGCAGCAATCACTTCTGTTTGAGTGCCCACACCAGCTTGGAACCTCAGCCTTGCTAAATTTAGAGCTTCCCTGGCTTGATTTAAAGCCACACTAGAAGTTTGCACATTATTTAAATTGGATTGCAATTGAGAATAGTACTGTTCTACATTAAAGCGAATTTGGTCGCGCTGGCTAGCAAATTGAGTCTCTGCGATCGCAATATTAGCTTTCGATTGAGCCGCACTCGCTCTTGCTGCTCCCCCATCAAACAAAGTTAGACTTCCTTGAATTGCTGCTGAATACCCATCAGTAACGCTGACGCCATCATTATACCGATCTAGCAGGTTGTAGTTGCCTACTACACTAATTTGCGGCCCTAGCTGTGAAAGCGCTTGTCGTCGCTGTTGCTCGTAAATATTACGTTGTGCCAAATACTGTGGCAATTCTGGACGATTTTGAAACGCTTGGACAATAGTTTCTTCCAGTGTTGGCTGCCAAAGACCCGCTATTTGTACGGGATCTGCGGCAGTGATATCAACTGACTGCGACAAACTTAACAGAGTTGCAAGCTGACGACGGGCAATTTGCTGTTGTGAAATAGCATTAGTCAGGACTTGTTGGGTATTTGCTAAATTTACCTGAGCTTGTAGCACATCGAACTGCGTACCTACTCCAGCATCTAGTCGAGCTTGAGTATCCCGCAAACTAGCTTGGGAATTCTCCACAGCAGACCGACTAATTCTGACTTGTTCATCGGCTTTTTGCAAATTGTAGTATTGAGTGGTGGCATTTAATCTAATTGTCAAAGACTGACTTTCAACATTAAATTCATCTACACGTAGTTGTTCTTCAGCTGCTTGGATTGCCGCTTGTCGATTCCCGGAGGTATAGAGATTGTAATTCAGTTGTGCTGAACCATTGAAAGAACTGCTGCTTTGAGATTGACCGCCACTAAAACCATTCCCACTGTTAGTCAGACTACTGTTGATTCCCAGAGTAGGAAACAAGGCAGCTTGAGACTGACGTACCGCCGAGCGACTGCGTTCTAGCTGCAATATAGCTACCTGTAAGTCTCGATTGTTGCGTTGTACTAGTTGCAAAGCTTGTGCCAAACTGATTGGCACAGTTTGCTGAATCCTTACTTCCTCCGGTTTGGTAGGAAATTGCAGAGGATTGGGATTGGGGTTGAGATAATCGGGAACCTGTACAGAGCTTGAAGAATTCTGTGGTTTTAGGGGAGTTGCTGCACTTGCTAAAGTTGGAAAAAAAATAGCGATGCCTGACGGCAAGGCTACGGCCAACGCGACGCTAACCCAGGTAGAATGCACGAAGATTAAGCTGAAATTCATAAGATAGATGTAGTCATTAATCGGGTTTCTTTGAGGATACAATCAAAAGTTTTCATCCTGATTGACCTGACAATGGTTTAAATTTTAAATTCCCCCTCAAAGGGTTGATATTAACAAATTAGCCGACAATCAAGCCATCCTGAACTCGAATAATCCTGTTGGTTTGAGCAGCAATATCTGGTTCATGGGTGACAATCACAATCGTAATTCCTTGGTCATTAAGTTCTGTCAGCAAACTCATCACCTCACGCGAAGTTTCAGTATCTAAAGCTCCTGTTGGCTCATCTGCCAAAACTAAAGCAGGTCGGTTGACCAAAGCCCGAGCGATCGCTACTCGTTGTTGTTGTCCGCCAGACAGTTGACTAGGACGGTTAGCTATGCGTTCCGCCAGTCCTACCTTTTCCAAGGCTTCTAATGCCCTTTCACGACGTTTTGGCTTAGACAAGTTAGCGTAAACCATTGGTAACATGACGTTTTCCAGCGCTGTCGCCCGCGCCAATAGGTTAAATTGTTGGAAAACAAAACCTATCCTTTGGTTGCGGATATAGGCTAATTCATCATCATCAAAAGTCGTCAAGTTTCTGCCTTCAAAAATATAGTCTCCAGTTGTGGGACGATCCAGACATCCCAAAATATTCATCAGCGTGGATTTACCCGAACCTGACGCACCCATAATAGAAACATATTCCCCTTCCTCAATGGAAAGTTGAATTCCCTTGAGTATTGGAACACTAACTTCTCCCAAGTAGTAAGTTTTAGTAATAGATTCCATCCAAATCATCGTTGTCATATTGATTTGCCTTAATAAATTATTAGTTGTTGGTTGTTAATTTTTCATAAATTGATTTGCCGTAGGGGGAATTCATGAACATTAGTGTCAACTTAACGTAAAAACCTCCCTAGAACCAGCTTTTAGAGATTGTCTCATTCCCAGTCTCCGACTGGGAATGCCTATGGGAGGCTCCGCCTCTTGAAAAGCGGCAGAGCTGCCAAGAGCAGCATTTCCAGCCTCTGGCTGGAAACGAGGTTTTTAAAGGGTTTGCGCTTAAGTTGACACTAATGATTCATGAATCGCCCCTACAGCGTGTAGTTTTGCATAAGTAAGTCGGCGAGAAAAATTCAATGTATATGAAGAAATCTAAATTCTTAGTAGTGGCGTGGCAAGGCTAAAATAGTCCATTAAAAATCTTGAAAATATTGAGATTTTAGAAACATAACTAAATTTTTCTATTGCATCAATTTAGCCTTGACACGTTAGTAGGGTGTGTTACGCCGTAAGCTAACGCACCTTGCATCGTTGACGGTGCGACGCTTGGCGACAACGCACCCTACATTAAAATTTATTAACATAGCTTGAAATATTAGCACCGACTTACTTAAGTCCTATTTTAAATTTTCCAGTTTGAATTATTTAGTCACTACGTAAAGCGTTGATTGGATCTAATTTAGATGCGTTTCGAGCTGGAATCACACCAGCAAGTAAGCCAACCGTTAACGAGAGTCCAAAGCCAGCAATGATCGATAAGAAAGAAATTACAAAGGGAAATTTGAAAATGTTTGCAGCTGCAAACGCTAATAAAATACCAGTCGCCATCCCAATACATCCGCCGAGAATGGAAATCACGATCGCTTCGGCTAAAAATTGATTAAGTATTGCCGAATTGGTGGCTCCTACGGCTTTGCGAATCCCGATTTCTCGCGTCCGCTCAACCACGGAAACTAGCATAATATTGGCAATACCAATTCCACCAACCACCAGAGAAATTCCGGCGATCGCCACCACCATAACTGTAAATAAACCCACAATACTAGTAAAGGTACTAACAATATCAGCTTGATTGGTCAGCCGAAAATCATCAGCTTGCGGCGGATAAATGTTGTGACGCAGCCGTAAAAGATTGGTGACTTGAAACTGAGCGGCTTCTAACTGCTCCTGATTCGCGCCTTTAACTAAAATTCCATTTACAGAAACGCCTACCAGGGCATTGTTACCAACCAGTCTCTTCGACATAGTAGTTAGAGGGATGAAAATCTGGTCATCTCGATCCATCGGGCCTTGAGCGCCTTTAGGTTCCATCACTCCAATTACTTCATAAGCCTCTCCCTGAATCCGAATTCGCTCACCGATCGGATTTACACCCTTTCCAAAGAGTGTGGTTTGGACTGTGGGGCCAAGAATGGCCAGCTGTGCAGCAATATCTAGTTCTTCCTGAGTAAAATATCTCCCTTGCTGGGGATGGGTATTTCTGACTTCTGGGTAGTTTAAATCTGTGCCATAAATGGTTGTTGAGGTGTTCTGTCCTGCATATACAACTTGGGCGCTGCGTTGGAGATAAGCAGAAACCATTTGTGCTGAAGGCGCTTGTGTAGCGATCGCCTTAGCATCTTCCCAAGTCAAGGTGCTGCTAGAACCTACTCCTTGACGGACATTTCCGCTTCTTGCCGCACCCGCCAAAATTTGGATCACATCTGTACCCAACGCTTGTATTTGTTGCTCAACCCCCTTTTGCACTCCCTGACCGATAGAAGTAATCGCAATGACTGAGGAAATCCCAATAATCACGCCCAACATAGTTAGACCTGTGCGTAATTTGTTACTCCACAGAGTCTCTGCCGCCATTGTCAAGATTTCCAGCAACGGTACTGTGCGGGTCTTCTTAGCTTTGTAAAAGCCCTTAAATATCTTAAACATAAGGTTTTATTTAAAACTAACTTTAAGGGGAACCACCGCCGGAACGACTACCAGAAGAACCACCACCTGAACGACCGCCACCGCCGCCTCCACCTGCTCCACCTCCTCCTAGACCAGGAAAAACTCCTCCTCTTGGTGTTGATTGCGGACGTGATCCTGGTGGGAAACTGAGTAATACTCTCTCATTTCCTGTCAATCCAGACTTAACTTCGGTAAAGTTATTCGCGGTAACGCCAGTCTCGATGCGAGTAAACACAGGTTTGTTATTCTTTCCTGCCACAAACACACCTGTGGCATTTTCTTGCCGCACCACTGAGGCCGTTGGCACTACTAAAACATTTTCAACTTGACCGACTTGAAAATCTACTGCCACATTCATCCCAGACCGCAGTAGCCTTTGAGGGTCCAAAAGTGATACTCTCACTTCAAAACTGGTGACGTTTTGCTCTACTACTGCTTGGGCAGCAATTTGGCTGACTTTACCTTCAAAGGTTTTTCCTGGGTAGGCATCTGCTTGAATCGAGACTTTTTGACCAAGGCGGATTTTAGAAATATTTGTTTCCGCTAAACTTGCGACAACTTCATTTGTTGAAGCTAAAGACAAGATTGAAGAAGAAGAAGAAGAAGCTACTTCACTACTGGCAGTTGTGGGTGTCACGAAAGCGCCTGGATCAGCAAATTTCTTTGTCACCACACCATCAAAGGGGGCGCGAATAATCGTGTCATTGATTTCGGCTTGGATGTTTTGCAGGGAACCACGAGCAGATGTTACCTGGGCGCGAGCTGCGTCAATATCTTCTTGGCGTGTTCCGGCTTTCAGAAGTGCCAAAGCTTGCTGTCTCTGCTTGACTACAGCTCGGGCTTGGTCAATGTCTTCTGGACGTGACCCAGCTTTTTGCAACCCCAATGCTTGCTGTACTTCATTTACACTAGCTTGGGCGCTGTCGCGGGTGGCACGGTTTTGGTTAA
The DNA here is from genome assembly GCF_036917675.1 of Nostoc sp. GTDB lineage: Bacteria > Cyanobacteriota > Cyanobacteriia > Cyanobacteriales > Nostocaceae > Nostoc. Next base: position 47,642 of record NZ_JBALCT010000003.1, read on the forward strand.
GAGTCTGAAGGGAAATACCGCCTGCATTATAAAGCTGTTGATTACGAACAAAATCATCTTCTGCTTGGCGAAGGGTGGCTTGAGCGCTTTGCAAGCGTGCTTGTGCTTGGCCAATATCTTGAGAGCGATTACCTGCTTGTACCTTTTGTAGATTTGCTTCGGCTTCGTCTAATACTCCTTGTGCTTGAGCAATATCTTGAGGACGATTACCTGCGATCGCTTTTTGCAAATTCGCCTCGGCTTGTGCCAATTGTCCTTGAGCAGAGGTGAGTTGCCCCCGCAGGTTGGAATCATCCATGTAAGCGACAATCTGTCCTTGTTTGACGAGATCCCCTTCCTTCGCCAGCAGGCTTTTCAGGATGCCAGAATTTTTCGGGCTAAGGTTGATTGACCGCTCAGGCTTCACCGTTCCGTTCGCTGAAACTGTGATTGTTAAACTCTGCCTTTCTACAGGCTTTGTCAGCACCCGACGACTAGCTTGTTGACGGGAAACAACCGTTACTTGGTAATAAACTGCATAGCCAATTCCACCCAAAAGGCAAAGAGCAATTAGCCAAGAGAGCCAATTACGTCTGACCTTTTTTTTCTTTACCTCTGGAAGCGAAACTGATGAATCTACGATATTTGGTGTATCAATCTTCATATCCACTTTGTCTATAAAGAACGGCTACCGAGCTAGTTATTCACGGCTCAAACTATAGCCTGGTAGCCTTATACTGATTGAGTTTTTAGTGTTTTTACAAAAAAGAATTCAAAAGCGGAGCCGGAGACGTTTCTGTTGCTCCGGTCAGAAAGAGCCAGTCCGATCTTGCTTCTCCCTACAGCCCTTCGAGCATCCTACGGCAGGCGATCTCACCTCTTTTTTAGGAGAAAGGGAGACATCAAGGGCGATAGTTTAAAGGTTTATTTGCAGCACCAGTCCACTAGGAAGTCTGAAGTAATCATCATGCACTCTGACTAATCTCCCAGAAGGAACAATTTCCTGATTGGGAAGAAGAATATCTCCATTGGGAAGTCTGAAGTAACCTTGATTACGCAATCTGGCTATGTTCCTAGAAGGAATAATTTGCCCATTGGGATATCTAATGTCACCATTACCAAGTCTGACTACTCTGCCATTGGCTCTGCCATCGCGGTTCCAATTACCCCGATCGCTAAAGTTTCTGATTTCTCCGGTATTGGTTCTGCCGTCGCGGTTCCAATTACCCCGATCGCTAGAGTTTCTGATTTCTCCAGTATTGGTTCTGCCGTCGCGGTTCCAATTACCCCGATCGCTAGTATTGGCTCTGCCGTCGCGGTTCCAATTACCCCGATCGCTAGAGTTTCTGATTTCTCCGGTATTGGTTCTGCCGTCGCGGTTCCAATTACCCCGATCGTTAGAGTTTCTAACTTCTCCAGTATTGGTTCTGCCGTCGCGGTTCCAATTACCCCGATCGCTAGAGTTTCTAACATCTCCGGTATTGGTTCTGCCGTCGCGGTTCCAATTACCCTGATCGCGTTCAGGCGTCTGGGCATTTGCAGGCGCAGCCAAGAGAGCGGGAACAATGATCAGGGCAGCAGCAGCTAAGACTATTGATACACGGTTTGGTTTCAGCATGTAATTGATTCCTTGTTTAGATTTAAGTTCTATTCTGCTTAGGTTCGGATTTAGTAATTTAGACAGTTGCTTTTGTTTTGGCATCAAGATGTCTAATATTTACGCTATCGTATAAATTCTTACATTCTAATTATGGCTCAAAAATTCCCAACCGATGTATGACCAAAGTCACTAGTAATTCCACACTGATATATGACCAAAGTCATCAGTTTTTATAATGCTTACTGGGGAAGGGGAAACGCGGGTAAATATTTCTAAAAATCTCTTTGTTTCTCCGTGTAAGAGCATCCCCACGTCAGTTTACTTAATCCTGGCTTGGTGCAATTCCTTGCCAGATAATATCTATCAAATTAAGTATAAATACTGATACTTCCGTGGCAGGATCTCCATAATTTAAGTAAGTTCCTATTCCTGATTGGGCAGTTGGCATACTGACTTGGGACGACATCTGCTCTAAGAAAACGTAATTCATCACCGATCCTACTAAGATATGAGCCACTGTCTGGGGATCGCAAGGGCGAAGGCGATCTTGGTTGATCTCACGCTCTAAGAAAGCAGTCATTAGTTTGACATCTAGCATCGGTCTTGACTCTTTACCTCCAAATTCTGGCATCGCATTGCCTCGCGATCGCAGCATCATGATTCGAGGTAATATCTCACGATAGAATTCCATAATCTGGAGGCAAATATTGATCAGGTTTTCTTTGAGATCGCCTTTGCCACAAAGAGATTCCAACTCATTCACCCAGAGGGGTTTTTCTAGAATTCCCATCGCCGCAAAAAATAATTCTTCTTTCGTTGAGAATCGCTTGAAAATTGAAGCTTCAGAAATACCAGCTTGTTGAGCAATTTCTAAGGTTGAAGCACCAAATCCTTGTTGTAGGAAAACTTGACGAGCCGCTTCTAAGATTTGCTGATTGGTGATTCTGGGTATACGAGCCATAAATAAGTAAGTGGATACTTATTAATATATTGCCCTTGTGATGGGGATGTCAAGAGCTAATGACGTAAGATTTTGCTACCGTCAAGAGCGGAGATCGTTTAAGCTAGCTGAAAGATTCTTTGATTAGTGGCTTAAAGGCGGTAGTGTGCCTAAATATGTTCGTTTGATTTCTTTTCTAATGGTTTGTAGTTTGTGGAGTATGCCAAAAGCCGCTAACGCGCAGGCATTAATACCCCATACATTGCAACTAGATGCGACAAAGTTAGAGAAGCAGGGGTTGAGCTTGGCACAAGAAGCAGCTCAACTAGCTCAGTTTCAACAGATTGATTTAGCTTTGCCACGAGCGCGGTTGGCGAGTCAACTGGCTCCGAAGAATGATAAGGTGTGGTTGCTGTTAGGTGGATTGCAACTGCAAACTAAAGAGTTTGACGGAGCGATCGCTAGCCTGAAAAAAGCGCAATCTATCAATCCTAAAAATGGTGATATTTTGTTTGCTTTGGGTTCAGCGAATTTTCAGCAGAAAAATTATCAGGCTGCTCTAGTCAATTACCAAGATGGTTTGAAGTTAAAACCCAATGATCCAGAAGGGTTGTTTGATTTGGGGAATGCTTACTTTCTGCTGGGTAAATTGCCAGATGCGATCGCGCAGTACGATAAAGCAGTCTCTCAAGATAAAAAATTCTGGCCGGCGCTCAACAATATTGGCTTAATCAACTACGAACAGGGTAATATCCCCGAAGCGATTAAGCGATGGCAATCTGCTGTAACCCTTGATAAGCAAGCCGCAGAACCTTTATTGGCCTTGGCAGTGGCACTGTATACTAAAGGCGAGCGCCAACAAGCACTAACCTTCGGAGAAGCAGCACTCCGCATCGATTCACGCTATGCTAGTTTGAATTTCCTCAAAGAAAATCTCTGGGGCGATCGCTTACTGTCTGATACGAAAAAATTCCTAGAATTACCCCGTATTCAAGCAGCCCTACAGCAACGAGAAAACTCATCATCAGCCCCGGGAAAACAGCCTACTCAATAGGAGTGAGGAGTAGAGACGCGATGTTCCTCGCGTCTGTGAGGAGTAGAGACGCGAGGAACATCGCGTCTCTACAGAAGTTAGGAGTTAAATATTTCAACTCTTCATTCACAACTCCTCACTCATAACTCCTCACTCCTAACTCTCTAATCGCCACTTGCCTAAGAGTACCTTTTTGTAGTACATATATACTAACTAAATACAGGAACTAGTCGCCCAAAAACATTGGCGGGTGAGTATTCCTGAAATAAGTCGTTAATTCTCAATGGTCGTCTGTGGGTAGAAGTGCGATGATTTGGTCAACAAACTGTTGATGGTCAACAACTGGCTTAGAAATGTAGCCATCAGCACCGCTTTGCTTGAGAAAATTCTCGCGATCGCCTTCCATAGCATGTGCCGTCACCAAAATAACAGGTAATTTTGCTGTTTTTGGATCAGATTTTAACATTTGTGTAATCTTGATTCCATCAACAGACTTACCTTGATAAACACTTCTAGACAGAGAAACATCCATCAAAATCAGGTCTGCTTCTCCTGATTGGGCAATTTTTATGACTTCTTCGACATTTTCAGTGTGTTTCACACCCAAGCCACCACGCTTGGACAAAATTTTGGAAAAAACACGAGCATTAATTAGATCGTCTTCGACAATTAAAACAGTTTTCATGAGAATTTTAGTTATAGAGGTGAGAGGATTCAAGAATTGCAGAATTCAAAATTAACAAATGCAATCATGATCAGAAGGAGTCAGAAGACAGAATTCCGAATTCAGAATACCCCGCAGTCAAGTCAAGAGTAACAGTCACGGAAAGAATTTTTTCTTCTACATGATTAAAATCGCTTGCTCTAAACTTCGATTCTCTATCCAGTCCCACAGAATCCATTCTGGATTCTGTCTCCTGAATTCTGAATTCTTCTTCGGTAAGTATCATGGCTACTAAGTTTATGTAGATTATAGTCGTCTGCATCCTTTTTAATAGTCAATGTGCATCCTCGTCATCAAGGATGATACTACTGCTTTTTATTCTATGACCATCAAAATTTTGTTATGAATCCTATTTGATCCGTTATGCTGTGGTTGCCGCAGTGTTGAGTTCCATCGGCTTTTGTGTAGTTAAATTTCAGGGAAAAAACTCATGGCAAAACAGTTAAACCTGCTCTCAACGGGACAGGTAATTCCAACAGCCCTGCACACCGAGATGCAACGGTCTTATCTAGAATATGCCATGAGCGTAATTGTCGGGCGAGCGCTACCAGACGTGCGTGATGGCTTAAAACCAGTGCATCGCCGCATTCTCTATGCAATGCACGAACTTGGTTTAGTACCAGATAGACCCTATCGGAAATGTGCCCGTGTAGTGGGTGATGTGTTGGGTAAATATCATCCCCACGGCGACCAATCAGTTTACGATGCCTTAGTCAGACTAGTGCAGGATTTTTCTAGCCGCTATCCTTTACTCGCAGGACACGGTAACTTTGGCAGCGTCGATAATGACCCGCCAGCAGCGATGCGCTACACAGAAACACGCCTCGCACCCATCAGCCATGAGGGAATGCTGACAGAAATTGGTGAAGAAACTGTGGAATTTGTCGGTAACTTCGATAATTCCCAGCAAGAACCAACGGTGCTACCTGCTCAATTGCCGTTTCTCTTGCTGAATGGCTGTTCTGGGATTGCCGTGGGAATGGCGACGAATGTACCACCGCACAACTTGGGGGAAATTGTCGATGGGTTAATTGCCTTAATCGACAACCCAGATTTGTCAGATGAAAAGTTATTCGAGTTAATTCCAGGGCCAGACTTTCCCACTGGTGGAGAAATAATTGGTCAGGTGGGAATTCGGGAAGCATACACCACAGGTAAAGGTGGGATTCTGCTGCGGGGAGTTGCGACTCTGGAGGAAATTCCAGCTAGTAGGGGAAGCAGGCGACGGACGGCAATTATTATTACAGAATTGCCATATCAAGTGAATAAGGCTGGCTGGATTGAGAAGGTAGCGGACTTAGTAAATCAAGGCCGTTTGCAAGGAATTTCTGATCTTCGGGATGAGAGCGATCGCGAAGGGATGCGGGTGGTAATTGAACTCAAACGCGATACCAATCCCCAAGAAGTTCTCCAGCATTTATATCACCAAACTGCTTTACAAATGACTTTTGGGGCAATTCTCCTAGCAATAGTGGATGGACAACCCCGCCAGTTAAGTTTGCGTCAAGTGTTGCAGGAGTTTTTGAGTTTCCGAGAACAGACGCTGAACCGTCGCTACAATTACGAGTTGGGTAAGGCTCAAAGTCGTGTGAATTTGGTAGAAGGTTTGCTGAAAGCGTTGTCTAATTTGGATGAGGTAATTAGAATTTTGCGCCAAGCTCCCGATGGAAGTACGGCAAAAATTAACCTTTGTAGCCAACTAGATTTGAGTGAGGAACAAGGAGATGCAATTCTGGCTATGCCGTTACGCCGCCTCACCAGTTTAGAACAGCAAAATTTGCAGCAGGAATTTGAGCAGATAAGTCAACAAATTAATTTGTTGGAGCAATTACTCAACGATCGCCGGGAATTACTCAAGGCGCTGAAAAAAGATTTGCGATCGCTCAAGCGCAAGTACAACGATCCCCGGCGGACAAAAATCGCAGAGGAGCAAAAGTCTAGGACAGAGGATCAGAAGAACAGAGGCTCAGAAGATGATGAAAACAATCCAAAATCCAAAATCGTTCCACTGAGCGCTCACGCCGAAGTCCAAAATCCAAAATTAGAACAGCCAGCAGAGGAAGCACTTTTAGAATTTACCCAACGTGGTTATGTCCGCCGCACCCAGCCATCTGGGAGAAAGTCAAAAGGTGAAAATGGTCTGCATGATAATGACTTCATTATTCAAACAGTGTTGACCAACACCGAGAAAGATTTGCTAATACTAACCGGTGGCGGCAAAGTCTATCCTGTGAACGTGGGAGAAATCCCCCCAACCACCGGACGTTCTCCACGGGGAAGACCTTTGATTACTATGCTCAGTAGTACTGCTCAAGGCGCTCAAGAAGCAATGGTCAGCCGCTTTTTGCTCCCGGAAAATCTCGAAACTAGGCAGATGATTCTCGTAACAAAACAGGGACGAATTAAGCGTCTATCTCTGGGAGAATTTACTAACTTGACTCGGCGCGGAATCACAATTTTGAAGCTCAAAGACGATGATGAATTGTCATTTACCCAATTCACCACTCCAGGGGAGCATCTGATTTTAGCTAGTTCCGGTGGGCGACTGTTGCGCTTTGCAGTCAATGATGAGCAATTACCGATTATGGGTCGCGCAGCGATGGGTTTACAAGCATTTCGGCTATTGAAAAATCAGCAAATGGTTGGCTGTGTCACTGTCGGTAAAGATGACCAACTGCTGCTAGTCACTCAAGAAGGATATGCCAAGCGGATGGCTGCGAGTCAGTTGAAAGCGGCTAATCGCGGCGATTTAGGCACGCAAGCGCTGAAATTTGCCAGCAAAACTGACAACTTAGCTGGTATGGTCATAGCGATGCCAACTCTTGGAGACGCTACGCGAACGGCGGGCTACGCCAACGCATCTGGTGAGGTAGCTTTAGTGACGAATAGAGAGCGGGTAGTGCGGATACTTGTGGAAACAGTGCCGATCTTAGGTAAAGATGTCAAAGGTGAAAGCATCCTTCAACTTAACCGCGATGAAAAAATCATCACCGTTGCCGAAGTGCGATCGTAAATTATGTAGGGCTTCTCTCGTTCCCAGTCTCAGACTGGGAATGCCTTTTTAGAGGCTCCGCCTTATAAAAAGGCAGCTTAAGTAAGTGTTTTAGATTCTCAATATCTCTATTAATTATCAATAATTTTTAATTGTAAAATAACAAACCCTATGAAGATAAAGCAATGCAAATAACTATTTGACAATTAATTTCAATAAGCTAATATTGTCTATAACGCTATAAATCTACATAATATTTCTTCTGCCTCAGTAAATCTAACTTAAGGACGATGTTTTAATCTGTATAAATACCTATCTAGGTTTATGTCAAACTATAGAAACAAACGTATAAGAAATGTTGACTTTATAAAAATATTTGTTATATTAGTTTACATAAGGCAACAAACCTTAACAATTAAATTTGGAGTCCCAACCATGACAAATGCAAGCACAACAAAAGTCACTATTCCCGTAATTGAAGATCGCAACGCTTGGCGTTGGGGCTTTACCCCACAAGCAGAAGTTTGGAACGGTCGCTTTGCAATGATTGGTTTTTCAGCAGCCATTTTGGTTGAGGTTTTTTCTGGTCAAGGCTTCCTACATTTTTGGGGCATCCTATAGCTTTTAATATCAAAGATGACCTATAAATAAAAAAACCTGGAGTGCTAATTCACTACCAGGTTTTTTATTTGTTTGTTATTAGTCAGTTGTCCTTTGTTTATTTACTAATGACTAATGACCAATGACAATGACTACCGAATATATTCCTTGAGAACGCTGTTGCGATTTGGATGGCGCAATTTGCGGAGTGCTTTCGCCTCAATTTGACGAATCCGTTCGCGGGTAACGTTGAAAATCTGTCCGATTTCCTCAAGGGTCTTCATCCGACCATCATCCAAGCCGTAACGCAGTCTGAGAACATCCCGTTCACGAGGGCTGAGACTGTCGAGGACTTTTTCGAGGTCTTCGCGCAGAAGATTTTTGGAAACTTGGTCTTCTGGTGTCTCACCATCGGATTCAATAAAATCACCCAATCGAGAATCTTCTTCTTTACCAATGGGCGTTTCTAGTGAGATGGGTAACTGGGCGGATTTAGCAATAAAGCGCAACTTCTCAATGGTCATTTCCATGCGAGTAGCGATTTCTTCCTCGGTGGGTTTGCGACCCATTTCTTGAGATAGCAGCTTGGTAGTTTTCTTAATCCGAGAGATGGTTTCGTAAAGGTGAACTGGAAGGCGAATCGTGCGGGATTGATCGGCGATCGCGCGGGTAATTGCTTGACGAATCCACCATGTAGCGTATGTAGAGAACTTATAGCCTTTTTCGTGGTCAAACTTTTCAGCCGCACGAATCAAACCGAGACTGCCTTCCTGAATTAAGTCTTGGAACGACAAACCACGATTCATGTACTTCTTAGCAATTGAAACCACAAGACGGAGGTTAGATTGCACCATCTTGTCTTTAGCCCTGCGACCAACATGGAGACGATAACGAAAGGCTGGTAGTGGCAGTTGCACTGCTTCTGCCCATTCACTATCACGAGGATCGCGATCCAACTGCTCACAGAGTCTTTCCCGCACCCTCTCTAATTCCAGCAAATCGGCGATTTTCCGCGCCAATTCAATTTCTTCGTCTGCCCGCAACAGCCGAATTCTACCAATTTCTTGCAAGTAAAGCCGAATTGAATCTTCGGTGTAGTGCTTTTTCTTGCTTTGTGTCCGACGACGCGATTTAGCGGCTTTTCCAGACTTTGCGTCGTCCTCATCAGTCTGAGGCTCTAAAAACTCATCGTCACCTTCATCGATGATCAGCAAGTCCTCTTCTTCGTCTATTAAGAGTTCTTCTAACTCGAGCTCAGGCTGATTCATTATTTCTAGGTCAGGCTGATATATGCTTTCGAGTACGTTGTTAGCCTGGTTCATGCCGCGTTCCTCATGCTCCTTGCAGAATCAATTACTCAAGATGTGTTTACTGCTCTTTTAAACGAGCTAGTTGTCAACCGAAAATAAGCTTTTTGGCAGATTTGCCAAAGATATTTTCGGACGTTTTACACCTCCGGTCGGAGGGTTTTACTTTAGTTTAAGCGATTACTAAAAGTGACTTGCTCACCTTAGTAAATGTTATATGTGTTGCTATCACATTTTGCTTTCAACTAACTGGTCAAAAAAAAGACTCGCCTTGATCAAAAAATTTGCCATTCATATAAATGAATTCAGAGTGTTGGCAGATTTTCCTATAAAGACTCTTCCGATTGTAGCCTGTTTCACAGAAATTGTACTCTTTTTGTGTATTAATCATGAACTCCTACAGCAATTGTTAGCCACTATTACCAAAAAGACATTAAAAACGGGAGTTATACCCTGAAATTTTTTCCCCACTTTTCGGAATTGCAGTGAGGCTCTTATGACATTAGGAAATAAGTACGCTTGCTATTGCCGAATTTCATGTATTTTACACAACATTAATTACTGAGAAAGAGTGCATTGTATGTTAATTCAGACGATTCCTCTTAAATCTACCCATTTTTACATTTCCTTCATAAACTAGGCATTCCTCAGACTAAAGCGGGTGTTGACCTTGGGTAAATACAACAAGGGGGATGGTGCTTGCCTGAAAGCGGTTAACCTTCTGCGTACTAATTACCTTAACTGAGGAGTTGAGGCGGTGGCAGAATCGACCTGATAGTAGATCAATTTAGGTTTAACTAATTTGGCCTTATTCACACGTTAGCGCACTGTGGCGATTTCAGCCCTATGAAACTTGACAAACTCTTCTTATTGTATACAAGGATATTTTAATCAATTCAAAAACAATTTGTCCTGGGAACTCGCCAATATAATCCTATCTTAGGCAAAAGTACATTAGATACATACGATACAATAGCGATCGCCACGGTATTACATGAAGATATTAATAAGTTTGCTGCCAGATGGTGTCTGCTTCCAGTAGGCATTACCTCCAACAGAGAGAACCCAGAAGATTGCCTGATGATTTGGTTACAAAGGTTTTTTACGTAATTGAATTGTAAACTTAAATACTTTTAATTCAGTAACTTTTTGTCATCTTATGATCAGAAATCCTCAAGATACTTATTAATTGCTGTTTGATAGATGATATTCAGTTATTTTCTTAAAGCATAACAAATGTGTTTCTAGCTGGTGAGCGAAATTATTTAGCGAGTCAGTGCAAAGAGTATTATCTAGACTAAATTTACAATAAAGTTGGTAGCTTTGCTAACACTAGAACATTGAATTTTTGTAAAGTATTGACAATAAGCAAATTATATGGTCAGTTACTAACTGAGAAATTGAGAATTTTTGTACTTATGTAGCACTGATCTACCACTTGTGTGGTAGGCTAACCTAATTTTTTTAATTGATTGTTAACATTTAGTTCAAAATCAGGGTGGCTTTCAAACCTCAAAACCTCACCCCCAACCCCTCTCCTTATTAAGGAGAGGGGAGTTAACAATTCAAAATTCACGCATTCACGCATTCAAACATTTTAGACAATTTCAGACGAAGAGGAGTGCGGTCTTGGGGTCTCCCCATTCTTGAGCAACTCCGGGGGATTTAAACCCCGACTGAAACTGAGCGGAGTCGGAGACACTCCGCCTCCGAGCTACCTTTATGGTTGGGGTCTTAAACCCTTTTATTTACGATAAAGCACAGCTAGCTTTATCGGGGCGAGGTTAAGCTGTACCTCAGTTACTTAAGGATTCGCTATATAGATTAGATGGATGCAGAAACCATAAAAAAGGTAATGGGTGAAAACGTGTCACCCATTACCAATGTCACAAATTATTCAGAGTAGTGTTAGGGAATTGATATTAGATATCGAGATCGGTGAAATTGAGTTTAGAACCATAGGTTTCGATGAATTCTCGTCTGGGTGCGACCCGATCGCCCATTAAAATTGTGAAGATGCGATCGGCTTCGGCGGCATCTTCAATTTCAACTTGCTTCATTTTGCGGGTTTCTGGATTCATGGTGGTGTCCCAGAGTTGTTGTGGCATCATTTCACCCAAACCTTTGAAGCGTTGGATGGTATAGTTGGCGTTAGCAGGAAATTTGCTGATTACTTGATTTTTTTCGCGATCGCTATAGCAATACTCATGATTACGTCCCCGTTCTACTTTAAACAGTGGGGGACAAGCAATATAAATAAAGCCTTGTTCGATGAGCGCTCGCTGATATCGATAGAAGAATGTTAACAACAAAGTCCGAATGTGCGCTCCATCTACGTCAGCGTCAGTCATGATGACTATGCGGTGATAGCGCAGTTGAGTGGAATCGAATTCATCACCTTTGACACCTAAACCGAGTGCTGTAATTAACGATTGAACTTCGTTATTTTTATAGATTTTGGCGTCGTCGGTTTTTTCAATGTTGAGAATTTTACCACGTAGAGGCAAGATCGCTTGAGTGCGGCGATCGCGTCCTTGTTTGGCACTTCCGCCCGCTGAATCCCCTTCCACGATGAAGATTTCCGATTCGCTGGGGTCACGAGAACTACAATCTGCCAATTTCCCAGGTAATGGCGAAGATTCCAGCACCGATTTGCGCCGAACTAATTCCCGCGCGTGACGCGCTGCTTCTGCGGCTTTGAAAGCTTGGATAGCTTTATCTAAAATTGAGTCTGCTATGCCAGGATGAAATTCTAGATACTCGGTGAGGACTTCTCCCACCAGAGAATCGACAATTCCCCGAACTTCGGTGTTGCCAAGTTTAGTTTTGGTTTGTCCTTCAAATTCTGGATCGGGGACTTTAACGGAAATAACCGCAGTCAAACCTTCTCGGACGTGTTCGCCACTGAGGTTAGGTTCATTCTCTTTAATTTTATTGCGCTTGCGGGCGATCGTATTTAATGTCCGAGTCAGAACCGCCTTTAACCCTTCTAAGTGCGTACCACCATCCACTGTGCGAATATTGTTAGCAAAACCCAGCACATTATCCGTGTAAGCATCAGTACACCATTGCAAGGAAACTTCCACTTGTACGTTGTTTCGTTCCCCCTGCACATAGATAATTTCTTCATGCAGGGGCTGCTTCTCACGGTTCATGTAGGCGATATATTCTTTAATACCACCCTTGTAATCGTAGGATTCTACCTTGGGTGTATCGCTTTTCAGTAATTCCAGACGGTGGTCAGTAAAGGTAATTTTGACACCTGCATTCAGATACGCCAATTCCCGTAGGCGACCTGATAAAGTGATGTAATCAAACTCAATGCTAACAGTGAATATTTGGGTATCTGGTTTAAAAGTAACAGAAGTTCCGGTTCTATCTTCTTTATAAGGCTTGACTTGCAGTTCAGTAACTGGGATACCCCGTTCATAGCGCTGGATATGAACTTTTTTATCTCGCCAAACTGTAACTTCTACAACCTCAGATAGGGCATTAACAACAGAAATACCAACCCCGTGCAATCCTCCAGAAACTTTGTAGCCACCGCCGCCAAACTTACCACCGGCGTGCAGTACCGTCATCACGGTTTCCAAAGCCGATTTCCCGGTTCGCGAGTGAGTATCGATGGGAATACCGCGACCATCATCTGTTACAGTCACCGAACCATCAGCGTTGATATCCACCTCTATATGAGTGCAATAACCCGCTAAAGCCTCATCAACTGAATTGTCTACCACCTCATAAACTAAATGGTGGAGTCCTCGCGGTCCAGTAGTACCGATGTACATTCCTGGTCTTTTGCGGACGGCTTCCAGACCTTCCAGAACTTGAATCTGATCGGCACTGTAACTGCTCGTCATGTAAACTCTCCTGATGCGTGGGGTTTAAGTCGCCAAAAGGCAAATAAAAGTAAAAACACTCCAAAATTGTAACACAAAAGCCTTGCTGGCGTCTGTAGGGCATTTTCAAGAGAAGTTTATACTAGGGTTGCAGTCCCGTGTCAGAGGGGCATAACTAATGACTAATGACTAAATGACTAAATTAATTGTGATTTGTGGGGCGACAGCAACAGGTAAGTCGGGTTTGGCTTTGGCTTTGGCGATGCGGTTGGGTTCTGTAATTCTCAGTGCTGATTCTCGTCAAGTTTATCGTGAGTTTGATATTGGGACGGCAAAATCAACTGCGGCTGAACAAAAATTGGTGCCGCACTATTTAATAGATATCTGCAACCCGACAGACATGATGACAGTAGCAGAATACCAGGAACAAACACAAGCTTTAATTGCTTCTCTTGGTGTTATACCACAGTTGCTAGTTGGTGGCACTGGTTTATACATCCGTTCCATTGTCCAAGGAATGAAAATTCCGAGAGTCGCACCGCATAAAGAATTGCGATCGCAGCTTGAATCTCTTGGTCAATCTCAACTATACGTAATATTACAACAAGTTGATCCAGTTGCTGTACAAAAGATTCATGCTAATGACTCAGTGCGGACTCTCAGGGCATTAGAGGTATATTATGTCACTGGAAAACCAATTTCTGAACAGCAAGGGAATAATCCACCAAATTATCCGATTTTGCAAATTGGTTTAGATTGCAATGCTGAAAAGTTGGGCACTCGTATTCAACAGCGTACTGAGCAAATGATCGCAAATGGTTTGGTTGCGGAAGTGAACTATCTTTGTCAAAAATATGGCGATGATTTGTCTTTATTGAATACTTTGGGCTATCAAGAAATCAAGCAATATTTGGCTGGGGATATTTCTTTAGATGAAGCGAAAGAATTAACAATTTTGCATACACGGCAATTTGCCAAACGACAACGAACTTGGTTTCGAGCATATCCACAAATTGAATGGTTTGATGGGGATGATCCTAATTTATTAGAGAAGGTTTGGCAGCGTATAAATGAGTTTATAAGTTGCACAACTTCATGAGAATTTTTTTGCTGAGGCAAAGACGCAAAAAACTTTGCGTCTTTACAGCGAGTATCCTATAGAGTGTCGGGATCTATGCCCATAGCGCGTAGCCTATCTGCTAGTAATTGGGTGCGTTGTTCTGCTTGTTCGGCGCGTTGTCGTTCGTGTTCAGCACGTTGTCGTTCTTGTTCAGCGCGTTCATCCCCAGTCAGCAAAACAGTACCATCTTGGTAGCACCAGCGTAACCAAGTATCCTCTCTATCTTCAAATTTGCCTTCCCACAAAGTTACGCCTAAACCAACTTGTTCTAACCAAATTTCTGAAGTTTCAAAGTAGCGTGTTCCCCTAAGTTCATAAACGCGTAGGACTTTTTCTCCTAATTGCTGATTTGGATCATATACGATGTAGTAACTAGCCCGCATGTGTTCATAAATTTGCCGTTTTTTGCCAAGTTCATCACCTTCTTTATTAGATACAATTTCGAGGACAACTTCGGGAGGTTTCCCAAAACGCCAAACCATATAACAACGATTTTGTTTTTCCCACCAATTTTCAGGTACTTGAACATCGAAGCTGAGAAAAACGTCGGGTACAATTGCAGGTTGACCGTCTGTATGGTAAATTCCGACATTCGCTGCTGCTAAAAAAGTCTGCTGCTGTATAGAACTGTAAAGAGAGCCAACCAAAAGGCGTTGTTGTTTTTCAGAAGCAAAATTGTCCACAGGTGTATCATTTTCAGTGATTAGCTGGTTGGCATCTGGCACATAGTAATCATCATCATTGATTAGAACTTGCTGAACCATGATTTTATCCAGTATTTGAGAGCGTTATTTTTAGGTTAGTTGATTCAAGCTAAGAGGGTGCAAAATAGCTTTATCTATTGTACTTGAAAGTTTGCTTAACTCATATCTACGTTTAAATTGTATAAAGTTTCCTTTAAGATATAGCACTTATATTAGCTAATGAGATCGTAAAAAAATTAAACTTTTGATTCATAGTAAAGATAATTGTTGTGGCTCAAATGGATTTTCAAAATAACGAATTAGTTTATTCTTTTGAGTTTCAAATAGTAAACCTTCAGCAAACGAAGCATCTTCCTGAACACGGACTCCATATTCAGGATCAGTAAATGTTGAAATGTTATCTTTATATATCTTGGAAACTGCAAAAAATACGTTATTACCTAAGTCTAAAATCATGGGCTTTGTGCATTGTTGCATTGAACGACTGTTTTGCCACCAAAATCGACAAGCTAATCCTTCTACTAACTCTGGAAACCATACAGGTGTCTGAGGATTATCAGAAAAAGCATGAATTTTTTGATACCATGTTAATCTTTTCCATCTGGGTTGTTTATATTCATAATAAACTTCTTTAACCCCATGTTTCTTTGAATCTCTAAAATCAATAAAGTGTCCTGTGTGAATATTTACTTTCCATCCGTAATGTTTCATTGTTTCACAAAAATTATCTGCTTCTCGATAAGAATCAAATTTCTTTGATCCCTCATCATATCGCCTAGAGTCACGAATTATATACCAGTGGACTTCGTAATAAGTACTTGGCTCATATTTATCAAAGGTAATTAGCTTTTGCTGACCTTTTAGATGCCAAATCCATAACAAATTGTTATAAGCTTGCTCTCTCTCTTTAATTTCTTCACCCTTAAGATAAGAGTTTTGAAATTCCCAAACACGCCCTGTAGAATCAATAGCGTCAGCACGATTTTGATTTATGTAAACTTCTATTTGACTAGCGGGAAATAGGGATTTCCACTCTCTATGCCATTCTGACTCGGCAGAGTACCAGGCGCAATCATATTTAGCCTTATGTGCCCAATGCCACATTTTCACCGATCCACATTTTGCGATTACTTCATTTCCACACTTAGGACATTTCCCTAGTTGTCCTTTTTTTTGGACTTTTGAACGAATATGGTTTTCAGTAATCGCAATTAACATAATTTTTTCAGTAGACAATGTGCTTTTACTCCTTTAGTATAACTAGTACGAGCGCCTGATATTGTTTGTAGTGAAATCGCCAATTTTGTAGAGTGTGTTTACAATTAATCAAGTAGCGCTAAATCTTGCAATAATGGGTTTTATCCATTCCATCAAGCTGCAATCCGCCATGACACACACAGCCGTTAGGATCGCCCAATACTATATTGAAGCCATTGAGCAGAAGAAGTAATTGCAATTTTAAGCAACCTGTAAACATCTACCTTGAACTTTAAAAAACTATGCTTACCCAAGATAAAAAACAACGCAACTGGAAACCCATTATCAAAGCATTCGAGGCTGTCCTTGGGAAAAATGGTGTGGTGCAACGCCGCGAAGAACTTATTACCTATGAATGCGATGGTTTAACTAGCTACCGCCAACGTCCGGCTGTGGTGGTGTTACCCAGAACTACAGAACAAGTTGCCCAAGTGGTGAAGATATGCAACCAATATTCTATACCCTTCATAGCACGCGGTTCTGGTACTGGTCTATCTGGCGGCGCTTTACCAGTGATAGACTCTGTTTTGATTGTCACTTCCTTAATGCGGCAAATCCTCAATATTGATTTGGAAAATCAACGGGCAATTGTTCAACCAGGAGTGATTAATAGTTGGGTAACACAAGCCGTCAGTGGTGCTGGTTTTTACTATGCTCCTGACCCCTCCAGTCAAATTATCTGCTCTATTGGAGGCAACATTGCCGAGAATTCTGGTGGCGTACATTGCCTCAAATATGGCGTCACCACTAACCACGTTTTAGGATTAAAAATTGTCACGCCAGAAGGGGAAATTATCGATTTAGGCGGACAAATTCCAGAAATGCCTGGTTATGATTTAACAGGTGTTTTTGTTGGTTCTGAAGGTACTTTAGGAATTGCCACTGAAATTACTTTGCGAATTCTCAAAAGTCCAGAATCAATTTGTGTGCTGTTGGCAGATTTTACTAGTATTGAAGCTGCTGGAGCAACTGTTTCTGACATTATCAGCGCTGGAATTATTCCCGGTGGTATGGAGATGATGGATAACTTCAGCATCAATGCAGTTGAAGATGTTGTAGCAACTAATTGTTATCCCCGCGATGCTACTGCTATTTTACTAATAGAAATTGACGGTTTAGAAGTGGAAGTTGCAGGAAATAAGCAGCGAATTACCGAAATTTGTAAAAAGAATGGTGCGCGTAATGTCACTTCTGCTAGTGACCCAGAAACCCGATTAAAATTATGGAAAGGACGCAAAGCGGCTTTTGCTGCTGCTGGACATTTAAGCCCAGATTATTATGTACAAGATGGTGTAATTCCTCGTACTCAGTTGCCTTATGTTCTGCACGAGATTGAGATATTAAGTCAAGAATATGGTTATCGTGTTGCTAATGTATTTCATGCTGGCGATGGCAATCTTCATCCGCTAATTCTTTTTGATAATTCTGTGCATGGAGAATTAGAGCAAGTAGAAGAAATGGGTGGAAAAATTCTCAAACTTTGTGTCCAAGTCGGTGGCAGTATTTCTGGCGAACATGGTATCGGTGCAGAGAAAAAGTGCTATATGCCACAGATGTTTAGCCAAGTTGATTTAGAAACTATGCAATGGGTACGGCAAGTTTTTAATCCTAAAGGGTTAGCAAATCCTGAAAAGATATTCCCCACACCACGAACTTGTGGAGAAGCCGCAAATGCATCAGCACTCAAGCAATTTAAAGGTGTGGAAAGATTTTAATTTTCCGCAAAGGTGCATTTGCAGTTAGAGACTAATCGTGACAATTTACAGCTATTTTCAGGTAAATAGACCACGCAGTAAGGGCACAGCAATGCTCATTGGTGTCAACTTAAGCTAAAAGCCTGTTTCATATCTCGTTTCCAGCCAGAGGCTGGAAATGCGCCTCCTGGCGGCAGAGCCGCCAGGAGGCGGAGCCTCTAAAACACCATTCCCAGTCGGAGACTGGGAACGAGACAATCTAAAAGCTGGTTCTAGACAGGTTTTTACGTTAAGTTGACACGTATGAGCATCGCTGTGCCCTTACGACAGATGTGGTTCAAATACTTGAATTCTACTGTAAAGCGATGTCTACGACGGTCTACGCCTACGCCAAAATGTCAAGTGGGGTATCTTTTTCTGAAGTTGTCACCAATAGTCGGAGACTGGAACTGTTAAACCTCTACCAAAACGGCTTCTCGCAGCTTGGCAATTACATCACTTAGATTACCCGTGTTCAGGCGGTAACTCAGAGGATGGGCAATCAGCCGCGCCGTGCTTTCATACAGAGTAGCAATTTCTATCAAACCATTTTCGCGCAAAGTCCGCCCTGTGGAAACCAAATCGACGATCGCTTCTGACATTCCAGTAATCGGGCCTAGTTCCACTGAACCATACAACGGCACTATTTCCACAGGTAAATCCAGACTGTAAAAATATTCACTAGCGCAATTTACATACTTAGAAGCAACTCTACCATGCGGTGGTAAATCTAAAGGCGATCGATAAGAACTAGATGCTTTTACCGCTACCGACATCCGACAATGCCCAAACTGCAAATCCACCAAGTGGGCAACTTGCGGCTGCTTCTCCCGCAGCACATCGTAACCAACAACACCCAGTTGTGCTTGACCATATTCTACATAAACGGGCACATCTTGCGCCCGCACCAGTAAACCTTTTGCAAGTCCCTTAGCGTCAGGAATCTGAAGTTGGCGATTTCCTGAATCTAAAAAAGCACTAAAATCTAATCCCACAGATTGTAGCAGGCGGATGCTATTTTTAAGGAGTTCCCCTTTTGGTAATGCAACAGTCAGCATTCTTTTTTTAGTATCCTTGGCGTTTGGGCAGTTGAATAATGAGAATATCTCTATATGCTTACCACAAGCAGCATGAGAATTTTATTAGTTGATGATGAAGTTGAGCTAACTGAACCCTTGAGTCGCTTGTTAACTCGTGAGGGTTACATTGTCCATGCCGCTTACGATGGGACAAGTGGCAGTGAATATGCACAAGCCAGCAGTTATGACCTACTAATTTTAGATTGGATGCTGCCAGGAAAAACGGGGTTAGAGATTTGTCAGGAATTGCGACGCCAAGGCCAAACCACTCCCGTGCTGTTTCTCACAGCCAAAGATACTCTAGATGACCGCGTAGAAGGTTTAGATGCTGGTGCTGATGACTATTTGGTTAAACCTTTTGAACTGCGGGAGTTACTAGCCAGAGTCCGTGCTTTATTGCGTCGTTCCGGTTCCCAAACCTATGAAACCACCACCGGACGGCTGATTGTAGCTGATTTAGAACTCGATTGTGAAAATCAAGTAGCCTATCGCCAAGGACGAATAATTGAGCTATCGCAAAAAGAAAGCCAGCTGCTGCAATACTTTATGGAACACACTCGACAACTAATGACTCATGCCCAGATTATGCAAAATTTGTGGACAGAGGAAGAACAACCCAGTAGTAATGCGATCGCGGCATTAATTCGCCTGTTGCGTCGTAAGATTGAGGTAGGTAGAGAAACTGCGCTGATTCACACAGTCTACGGTAAAGGCTATCGTTTTGGTGCTTCCTCAGTGGAGTCAGTTTAGCGAAGTGCGACTTTAAGCCTAACCGCGATCAATAAAATTCAACTTTTAGCTAAAAAGTAATATTTACTTACAAACAGTGCATCAATTCGGAGAACAATTGGCACAGAAATCAGGACTAAATTTACAAAATTGGCTACCTGTAAGTGTGTAAGCTGTACAATAAGGAAAACTGGTAAGTTCGACTCTGGCAGCTTGTAATTTGGAACCATTCGGCAACACTTCAGTAACTTTGGTTTTATCAGCCAGAAGGATAGCTACAAGTTTAGGAAACGCCACGCAAGCAGTAATATTGATTAGCGTTAGCAGTGTAGAGTCTATCAGTTTCATAGGTAATCATCTCCTGTGAAAAATAGGCGTAGCCCGTCGTAGACATCGCTGTTCTTAGATGCAAACACAATCATTGCTTGCAGTCTATGTAAATTAAGTTTAACATAAATTTTTGTAAATATAAACGTGAAATTCCTGGAATTATCATATACAGAAGGAAATGTGGATAATAAGGACAGCTATTGTAGCAAAATAACAAAATAAGCTAATAATTACGATCAGTTTACGATATTTAGGTAAGGTGTTATGTCAAAAACCCAAACCGCGTCTTCTTTTTTATCTAACATCAGTGAGCAAGAACGGCAGGCATTAAAGCGGTTGGTAGATTACACAAATGTGGAATCGCTGCCAGAAATTTGGCCTTTAGCAGCTGAGCGATTTGGTGATGTTGTCGCCCTCCGTAACCCTCACGCTAAACCAGAAGTAGCGATTACTTATACCCAGCTAGCAGAGCAAATGCAACTATTTGCTACTGGGTTGCAGGCGTTGGGAATAAAAGTTGGCGATCGCATTTCCCTAATTGCTGACAACAGTCCTCGCTGGTTTATTGCCGATCAAGGGATAATGACTGCTGGAGGAGTTGATGTGGTGCGTAGCTCCCAAGCGGAAAAAGAAGAACTGCTGTTTATCATCGCTAATAGTGGCAGTACCGCAATAGTAGTTGAGGATTTAAAAACACTTAAAAAACTGCAAGATAGACTCAAAGATTTACCAATTCAACTGGTAATCTTACTTTCGGACGAAGCACCACCAACAGACGAAACCCTAAAGGTGCTGAACTTTGCCCAGTTGATTGAAATTGGGGTAAATCATAATTTTGTGCCAGTCAAGCAAAATCGTGACGCTCTGGCAACCCTAATTTACACCTCTGGCACCACAGGCAAACCCAAGGCTGTAATGCTGTCTTATAACAATTTGATACACCAAGTGATAACTTTTGGGACAGTATTGCAACCAAACGTAGGCGACATCGTTCTCAGCATCCTACCTTCGTGGCACAGCTACGAACGGACTGTTGAATATTACCTACTATCTCAAGGTTGTACGCAAGTTTATACTAATTTGCGCTCCGTGAAAGGAGATTTGAGACAATTTAAACCCAACTACATGGTGGGTGTACCCCGCCTGTGGGAATCGATTTATGAAGGAGTGCAAAAGCAGTTCCGCGAACAACCGGCTTCTAAGCAACGCCTAATTAACTTTTTATTCGGCATTAGCGATAAATATATCAAAGCGCAGCGAGTTGCTCAAGGGTTGAGTTTAAATAATCTTCATGCTTCAGCCGTCGAGCGATTAGCAGCTAGGATACAAGCATCGGCTTTATTACCCCTCCACGCCTTGGGAGAACGACTGGTTTATGCCAAGGTGCGAGAAGCCACAGGAGGACAAGTTAAGCAGATGATTAGCGGCGGTGGTGCCCTTCCTAGACACATAGATAACTTCTTTGAAATTATTGGTGTGCAGATTTTGCAAGGTTATGGCTTGACAGAAACTTCTCCTGTCACCCATGTACGGCGTCCTTGGCGAAATTTGATTGGTGCATCAGGACAACCACTTCCGGCTACAGAAGCTAAAATTGTAGATCCTGAGACAAAAGCGCCTCTACCAGTAGAGAAGCGAGGCTTGGTATTGTTGAAGGGACCGCAGATTATGCAAGGCTATTACCAAAATCCCGAAGCGACAGCGAAAGCAATTGATGCTGAAGGTTGGTTTGATAGCGGCGATTTGGGTTGGCTGACACCACAAGACGACTTGGTGCTGACTGGCAGGGCAAAGGATACGATTGTATTGACTAACGGCGAAAACATCGAGCCACAGCCAATTGAAGATGCCTGTTTGCGATCGCCATACATCGATCAAATTATGCTCGTCGGCCAAGATCAGCGCAGCCTGGGAGCCTTAATTGTCCCCAATGTCGAAGCCCTAGAAAAATGGGCAGCAAGCCAGAATCTGATACTGGATACGCCCAATGATCAGGTGATTTCCTCACCTAGTCAAAAAATTGACTTGCAGAGTAAAATGATCCAGGATTTATTTCGGCAAGAATTGAATCGGGAAGTGCAAAATCGTCCAGGCTTTCGACCGGATGACCGCATTGGAACGTTCAAACTGATTCTGGAACAGTTTTCCATCGAAAACGGCTTGATGACACAAACACTGAAAGTTCGACGACACGTCGTCACCGAACGCTATCACGATATTATTGACGGCATGTTTGCCTGATAATTCCACCTGCTAACTGTAAAGAGTGAACGTGAAATATTTATGGATGTCTCCAAATCTAATTTGCTCCTGAAACGCGTCGTTAACGTCAAAGTCATTGTTACTCCCCTCTGGAAAGAGGAAGTACAACAGCAGCTGCAAACGCAGATCAATCAAATCGATCAGCAACTGCAACAGCTAGAAGTCGAAGGACAAAGAGCGGTGGCGGCAATTCAGAAGCAGAGTCTGCAACCACCTGGTCCCCAGACCCTCCAACAAATTGACAATATCCAACTCCAGGTCAATCAAAAGAAAAGTGAACTGTTAGAGCAGAAGAATCAGTTGCTGCAAAACCTCCAGCAAGTGCAGTTTCTCCAGCAAGATCAGGAAGTGAACCAATTCCAAATGGAAGGCTTTTTCCGGGTAGAAATCGGTGATAACCTGATTAGCAAAATGCAGGTGGAAATCGTTCTGCGCGATGGCGTTGTCGAAGAAATTCGCGGCGACATTTAAATTTGTCATTTTTCATTTGTCCGTTGTCATTTGTTTTATGACCGATGACTAATGACAGATGTGATTTAACTTGAGTTTGGAGCGGCTCCCAGCCCAACATTCTACCTGGGAGCCAGCCCAAATAATTTGCCACACTGGAGGAGAGCTAATAAAAAGCGATCGCCCAAAGGTAGTCATCTCAACTCGATATTTAACTGTCCCAAGTGAATCATTACCCCGATTGATTTCCGTAATCGTCACAAAAGCCTGATTTCGTTGCGGATAAACTACCTCTACCTTTCGCGTTCCTGCCACTGATGCTATGTCGTCAAAGGCATTTAGGGCGAGGGTAGCAGGATCACCACCTTGGAGAGATGAGTTGATCTTTTCTAGAGGTATAGTTTTATAATCGGAACGCTCTGAGTATGCCACAACCTCTTGAGACTGATGCATTGCTGTCACCTGCTGGGTTTGCCCATCACTAGTCTCAATAATCAGTGCAGATGGCTGGCCTTGGATGATATAAACTCCAGCGCCAGCAGTGGCAAAGATACCTAGTATCACAATCAAAAAGAATTTCAACTTTGCCGACATAAAAGTAAACAGGAATTTCAAATAGGTTTATTACCAATTTTGAATTCTAGATTGAACTGTATCGCATAGTCATTAGTCATTAGTCATTAGTCATTAGTCATTAGTTCCCAATGCCCAATGCCCAACCAAAATAAAAAATCTCCAGTCTAAAACTCTCCCACCAAGATACAATTCAATCTGACAAAAGCTGTTAAAGTCCATAAACCATTGATTCCCAAACCACCCTATGAGCATTCACGAAGTATTTATGCCGGCGCTGAGTTCTACCATGACGGAAGGCAAAATCGTCTCCTGGGTGAAATCGCCAGGGGACAAAGTGGAAAAAGGCGAAACAGTGGTGGTTGTAGAGTCAGATAAGGCAGATATGGATGTAGAAACCTTTTATGAGGGATTTCTTGCCTATATCATAGTTGAAGCTGGTGAAACTGCCCCAGTCGGATCTGCGATCGCCTTTATTGCCGAAACGGAAGCTGAAATTGAACAGGCCAAATCTCTTGCCAATTCCGGCGGCGGGGCTGCTACTACTACCTCTTCCCCCGAACCAATCCCCGCTACCACAGCCTCAGCTGCAACACCTGCCTTAGCGTCTCAAAACGGGTCTAACCACAAAGAAGGAAGGCTTGTAGCTTCACCCCGCGCCCGTAAATTAGCCAAAGAACTCAAAGTTGATTTAACTACACTTGAAGGTAGTGGCCCCCACGGTCGCATTGTCGCCGAAGATGTAGAAGCATTGTCCAATCAGGGCAAACAACCCGCTACTGCCCCAGTTGCCCCACCAGCACCCGTACCAACCAGCGCTCCAGTTGCACCCCCAGCACCTAAGACACCAGCACCCACAACCGTAGTAGCGGCTGTTCCTGGTCAAATCGTGCCTCTAACTACCTTCCAAAATGCCGTAGTGCGGAACATGGTAGCTACCATATCCGTGCCCGTCTTCCGTGTAGGTTATACAATTACCACCGATGGATTAGACAAACTTTATAAACAAATTAAATCCAAAGGCGTGACAATGACAGCGCTACTGGCGAAAGCTGTAGCGGTAACGTTGCAAAAACACCCATTGTTAAATGCCAGCTACTCAGAGCAGGGTATTGTTTATCATTCTGATATCAACATTTCCGTAGCAGTAGCGATGGATGATGGCGGATTGATTACGCCTGTGCTGCAAAATGCCGACGCAGTGGATATATATTCTCTATCGCGTACTTGGAAGTCTTTGGTAGAACGTGCGAGGGCAAAACAATTACAGCCCCAAGAATACAACAGTGGTACTTTTACCCTGTCAAATTTGGGGATGTTTGGCGTAGACAAATTTGATGCGATTTTACCGCCTGGACAAGGTTCAATTTTAGCGATCGGGGCATCCCGTCCGCAAGTGGTAGCAACACCCGACGGTTTATTTAGTGTACGGCAACAAATGCAAGTCAATATTACTTCTGACCACCGGATTATTTACGGTGCCCATGCTGCGGCGTTTTTGCAAGATTTAGCGAAATTGATTGAGATGAATCCTCAATCTTTGACAATGTAATTTTGAAAAGACACCAAGTTTAAATGTTAGCGCTATCTGCGAACAGCAGTTTGTCGTAGAGTAGCGCTAACAACAAACAATAACCAATACCAATTCAAAATTAAGAAAGCCTGATTTAATCTGGATTTCCTTCTTTTGTATCTGTCACATTTTTTTTAAAATTGGTATAAACTTAAATTTATTTATGTCCCAACTGATATCAAAGTGACATACGACAATACCCTGAAATATCTGGTTGAGCAGTATCCAGAAGATTTTATCCGCTACTTACTCGCATCTGAGGCAACAGATATCCAGATTCTCAAAACAGAATTAAATCAAGAACCAATTCGTGCCGATTCAGTAACATTTTTGCAAACTGCCAATCAAATACTGCATTTAGAGTTTCAAACCTTACCAGCATCCACTCCACCCTTGCCACTGCGGATGTTGGACTATTGGGTGCGGCTATATCGACAATACAATTGCGATATCGAGCAGGTAGTGATTTTCCTTAAACCGACAACTTCAGAAGGTGTATTTGTAAATGAATTTAATGCCCGCAATACTACCCACCGTTACCGCGTCATCCGAATCTGGGAAGAAGATCCAGAACCGTTAATGTTATCTCCTGATTTATTACCTCTGGCAACTTTGGCGCGAACAGATTCTCCTCAACGCTTACTTCAACAGGTAGCAGTTCAGGTGAGTATGATTGAAGAAGCAGCCACTAAGCAGAGTATTTCGGTATGTACCCAACTACTAGCAGGGTTGGTATTTGAGCCAGAACTCATTCGTCAGTTTTTGAGGAGAGAAGATATGAGAGAATCTGCCATTTATCAAGAAATTCTCCAAGAAGGACTTCAAGAAGGGAGAGAACAAGGTATTGAACAAGGCATTGAACAAGGTATTGAACAAGGTATTGAACAAGGAAGGCAATCAGAACTAAGGCTAGTGATACGTCTATTAACTCGTCGGCTTGGTTCAATTAATTTTCAGTTACAATCTCGTTTGCAAGAGTTGTCCCTAGCTCAGTTAGAAAACTTAGGTGAAGTATTACTAGATTTCGCTAATGAGGCTGATTTAATGAATTGGCTAAATACAATAGAAAATTAGAGTTTGCTCAAAACCTTTCTACCAATTACAAAAAAAGTCAGATTTTCATACCAAGCTCCTTGCTCTGTCGCTTCTGCATCAATTTTTTGACGATACTCTGCCTTTAATTCTGTCATTTGGTCTGATGAAACTTGTAACAAGGGATTTTCTTTGGGATGAAACCATCCTCCATTCCATTCTTTAGCTTGCTCTACATTGCGATAGAAACCTAGTTGTTGGGTCTTCACTTGAATATCTTTAAAACCAGCTTCTGCAAGCAGATGATGACACTTTTCAGGAGTGCCTGTTGCCTCATTGATATTTGTTAGCAAAATATTATGTTTGTCACAAATATCGATGATGAGTGGCGCTCCACAAGATTCTTCAGAGCAACAAGAAAAAGCTACAACTCCCCCTGGTTTGAGAAAACGATACCATTTACGTAGAGCAGCAGGAATATCTTTAAAATACACTATTGCTGTAGAGCAAAGAATTACCTCGAAACTCTGATCATTGAAGTCGATATACTCAGCATCAGCTTCAATGAGTTCGATATTTTGCAAGTCTAGTTCTTCAATTTTATGTTGTGCTTGAGCTAGCATCCCTGAAGAAAAATCTACTCCAGTTACTTTTCCTTCGGAACCGATAATTTGTGAAACAGCAATGGCAATGATACCTGTGCCAGTTGCCATATCCAATACTTTTTGTCCCTTTTGCAGTTGAACTAAATCTAGTAGAGGGAGAGCGCGATGAATTGTATAATCGTTGTCATAGCTAGTTCTGCTATCGAAGAAATCAATTACTCTTTTCTTATACTGTTGTTCGTATTGGCTATTTTGCATGATATTCTCGATTTCACTGGTCAATTATGAGAATAAATTGTGAGTGAAACTTCTGTCTTCTGAAAACTTGCTTTAAAAATGTTTAAATCTTGCAAAATCCCAAAATTTATATAATTTCTCTATATGCTTTGGGTGTGATTCCTACATGCTTACGAAAAAGGGTAGTAAAGTTGCTTTGGCTAGAACAGCCTACTTGAAATGCAATTTCGATAAGAGATAATTGAGTATAAGTGAGTAAAAACTTAGCTCGTTCAATCCGACATTGAATGACGTATTGATGTAGAGAAATACCCATTAAACGTTTAAACCAACGACAGAATGAATAAGAACTCATATTCACTAGATTAGCCAGTTCTACCAGCGTTAATTCTAGTGCTAAGTTGTCATAAATATAATCAATTATCTGCCGTAATTGGCGCTCAGAAAGATTAACCTGAAACTCTGCAATTAGTTGCTGTGTTGCAGAATAAGTTTTGAGGAGATGGGCTGCTAGAGCGATCGCAACTGATTCACCATATAATTTACCAGATGGACATCCGGCTTCAAGCTCTGCTTTGAGTGCCATTCCCAGATGAAGAATTTGGCGATCGCAGACTCCGCGCTGTGGGATAATTTCAATAGTGCGATAGCTCCGAACGATCGCCTCATCTGCTACTCTCTTAAATAGACTGGAATCAAAAGAGACTAAGAGAAATTTTATTTCCTGGTGCCAACGGGCTTGAGTTGGAATCCCCTTTGGAGTGACATTAACTAAACCTCTCCTCATCTGCGTACTGTGCAACCTTCCACCGGCTAGTCGCCAGTCTATTTGACATGAATTACCAAGCCAAATATTAATGCTGTGCTGCTGTAAGCAAAGCTCTGGACATTCAAAGGCAGGTAAATGGTGCTGTTCAAGCACAATCCCATTCCAGTAATTAGTGCTGGATAAAATAGGAGGTTTGCTGCTCATTGGCACAAGATTTCCACTTGCCACAGGAATGGCTGAGAGTTGTTCAGATTTCATGTTGCCTAATCACTTGTGAGCTACTACAAAAAAATAGTAGCATCACATTGAGCTACTTTTGATTATCGTCTTTAATCCCTGAATTTTTCCTATATTTAAAAAATAAAAAGAGTGGGCATTGCCCACTCTATATTAATTTATCCTTTCACACAAAGAACTTGTTTGAGTGTTGCTACAACTTCAACCAAATCTGCTTGATTTTTCATAACTTGTTCTATCGGTTTATAAGCACCAGGAATTTCATCTAACACACCCTCATCTTTACGGCATTCTACGCCTTGAGTTTGCTCAATCAAATCATCAAGTGTGTAGACATTTTTTGCCTTATTTCTAGACATCAAACGCCCTGCACCGTGGGAACAAGAACAAAAACTCTGGGCATTACCTTTACCCTTAACGATGAAAGACTTTGCACCCATCGAACCAGGAATAATCCCATAGTCTTCAGTCTGGGCGCGGACTGCACCCTTACGAGTAACGTATACATCCTCGTCAAAATGCACTTCTTTTTCGGCATAATTGTGATGACAATTAACCTGCAATAAAGGTCTAGTTGCCTTCCCACCTGCTAAATGCTTCTCGACAATACGCTTAAAACGTGCCATCATCACATCGCGGTTGACACGCGCATAGTTTTGTGACCATTGCAAATCGTGCCAGTATGCTTGGAATTCTGGCGTACCAGCGACAAAGTGAGCCAAATCAGGGTCAGGCAATTTATTACCTGCCATCTTTGCTAATTCTCTAGCTGTGTGAATATGACACTGGGCTAGTTTATTGCCAATGTTGCGCGAACCAGAATGCAACATCAGCCAAACTTGATTCTCGGTATCAAGGCATACTTCAATAAAGTGGTTTCCTCCACCGAGAGAACCCATCTGTTTCATCGCTTTACTTTGTAGGTCTTGTACGCCGCGATGCAAGTCTTTAAAATCATCCCAGCATTGCCAGTTGCTAACAGATTTTTCAACGTCTTTGTTTTCGTTGAATCCAGTAGGAATTGCTGCTTCAATATCCAGGCGAATTTTCTTCAGTTTACCCTCTAATTGTTCGGCGGTAAATGCTGTTTTGATAGCGCTCATCCCACAACCAATATCCACACCAACAGCAGCCGGTATAATTGCCTGTTTGGTCGCAATTACAGAACCAACTAAGGCACCTTTTCCTAAGTGAACATCTGGCATCAAGGCTATGTGCTTAAATACAAATGGTAGGGATGCCACATTCTTTGCCATCTTGGTTTCTTGTGGACCTAAAGAGTGATTTGCCCAAGAGAAGACAGGTATTGGTGTGGTAATTTCTAACTTTTCGTAGGGCATAATCTTTCCTATTTTGGATTTTAGATTTTAGATTTTAGATTTTGGATTGGGTATATGATATTGATAATTATCACTATGGTTTATAAACCATTACCTAGTTAGTTGTAGCAATTTAAATGTTATATTGTCTTTCATTTGGCTGACTCAATTTTCGTAAAGCTGAAGAACTACTTTTAGAAGTAATTTTGAATACTACAAATGTAACTGAATAAATTACAAACGTCAAGCCGATCGCCACGGCAATCAGATATGATTACCAGAACTACTAATCAGGGTGTCGTTGCCTAAGCTCGCATCAAGTGAGTATGCTACTGGTAGCGTGGAAGCAAATATGGGTGCAGTCGGATTTGAAGCTGTGCGATCGCAAGATGTATGGTGGATAAATCAGGTAACTAGCGGCGTTAAACCGATCGCAACTGAAAATATCCGTCGGTATGCTCCCACATCAGTAGATAATAATGATTTGGAGGGACTTGGATCTCCAGCGTTTGGCATAATGGCATGAGTTTAAAGGCAGTTCTCTTTGATTTTAATGGTGTGATCATTAACGATGAGCCAATCCACCTGCAACTGATAGATGAGATTCTCATTGAAGAAAATCTCCAACCCCAACGGGTTGATGAGCGTCAAGCTTCTTTAGGACGTAGCGATCGCGCTTGTTTTGGGCAATTACTCGCTAATCGTGGTAGAGTTGCTAACGAAAGCTATTTAAGTCAGTTGCTGTACCGGAAAGCACAAGCCTATACGGTGGAACTAGAGAAAATAGAGAAACTGCCTTTATATCCAGGTGTAGAAGACTTAATATTTCAAGTGCGCTCGCGGAATCTGAAACTAGGATTAGTCAGTGGCGCTATTCGCAAAGAAATAGAATTGGTACTCCATAGAGCTAAACTGGCTGAATATTTTAAAATTATCGTCGCGGGTGATGACATCACCACCAGTAAACCAGAACCTGATGGTTATCTACTAGCAGTAAAACGCCTAAATAAAGAATATCCTGAATTTAACCTTCAACCATACGAGTGTCTGGCAATTGAAGATACCCCAGCAGGTATCGAAGCGGCGAAGCGATCGCAAATGCAAGTTGTTGGGGTAGCGAATACATACCCATTCCACATGCTCCAGCGCTGCTGTAACTGGACTGTTGATTATCTCAGTGATTTGGAACTCGAACGGGTACAGAAGGTTTATTCCCAAAAACAGCCTTAGCAATCGGTAACTGAATGTTAGAATATTATATGGTGATAATGTATTGAGTTAATGAGTAATATTACTCTTGACTTAGCACTAATTAAGGGGAATTAGCTCAGTTGGTAGAGTGCTGCGATCGCACCGCAGAGGCCATCGGTTCAAATCCGTTATTCTCCATTTGGACATTCGCACATTATATGTCGCATTTCGCAAATTAATGTCGTTTTTCTCAAATTGATGTCGCTGGGACTATTTTTCGGAGTCAATTCGATTATCCTGAGTTTTCGCAAATTAATGTGGTTTTATCTTACCATTGACTACACAATAAGTTATTAATCCAAGTGCATTATTCGATTATTTATATTTGTTCGATCGCAGCACTCCTTTCAACCCTCCCATGATCAGCCCTACTTTATAACCATTTTAAAGTCTTATTAAGACAAGTTAACAACCTATAGCAGTCGCCACAATTGTTAGGACATTTCTCTATTAAGAGTTCCCTTGAGATCAAAATATGATGTCCTAACCAATATGTCCGTTGCTATATCTTCAACCCACCCCTAGTCGGGATGGTAATTGAAACAAAGGTTAGGAATTTGGCGCATTCTGTTTCTGAGCTTTGTGACGTTCGTGAGATAGGCGTTGTTGTTGTTGTCGCTGACGATTCAGAAGATTGTAGTTTTCACCAAGTAGTTGTTTGACACAAGGAAACGAGCAGACTCTTCAAAATCTCTGGTAATTGGGTCAACCCATTTTTGATATTCTTCTTTGGTGAGTTTTAGTTGGAATACTCTTAAACCACTCTCCCTAGAAGAACTATTCCCTCAAATCACCACAGAGATTGACTTTTCTCAACAACAGTTAGGCGTAGTAACTGAAGGTTTCACAAGTGCCTAAAACGGTTGACAACAGCTTTGATCCTAGAGCTAATCATTTGCTGCGTTTGATTCGGTTTTGTGGTGGTTGCGTTCCGTTACATCGTTTGTAATTTGAATTCTCTAATGAAGTCAATAGAGCTTTTATTAATAAGTAATAGTACTTGTATTTATGCTCAAAGTCTGGTTATTCAACAGAATTTTTGGGCGTGCGATCGCATCCTTGTTCCATCTCCAGATTTACTCTTATCAGCGCCCGTCTTCTGTGGATCGCCAAGGAAAATGCCTTCAATGATTAGACAGTCAGGGTTTTTTTGCAAAATACTGTTTCCTTTATCTTGCAAAAATTATTAGGCACTATAATACTTTACCCAGAATTGAGAAAGACTGAAGTTTGTCTCAAAACTCAAATACAGCAAACATTTATAAAAATACAGATTGAGAACCGCCTATTTAATCAGTAAATATACAGTGCCATTTGTATAACGTTCGAGTAACCTTGATAAAAGTCATCAAGGAAACTGTATTGCTATGTATATAAATAACCACTTCAAGGCAGCAAAGCCATCTGTGTGGTAATGTTCACATTTTTGTTAAAAAATTTACTTCATTATTGGCTAGAACTGAAAAAACATAGTGGTGAAAGGCGAAATTAATGCCCACATTGAGTATTAATCAGCGTCTTGATGCACTACTTCCAAAACTACAAAATGCAGGACTACTGAGTAACCGTGGCATCGGTAACGAAATTGGCTTTTATATTTTTGACTATGATGCTGAATATGAACCACTGGTACGGCAGTACGTTGAGCGCTTAAAGTCGCAATTGATGAGTCCACCCAGCCAGCTTATTTTGCTGGAAATTGACCTTTATAGAACTATCCTCGACATCTTGTCACAAAGAGGGGTACTTCAAAAAGCTCTTGAGTTGGAAGCTATAAAAGGAAACGCTGCTTTAGCTAAGACCATTGCGCCCCTTGTCCGGTCTGACCAGATTATTGCTTACATCAAGCAAAAACTTAAGGGTGATGAACAGCTTGTAATCATTACTGGCGTTGGTCAATCGTGGCCTCTTTTACGATCGCACAGTATTCTAAACAATCTACATCCAGTACTAGACAAAATTCCCTTAGTAATGTTCTTTCCTGGTTCTTACGATGGGCATGAATTACGCCTGTTTAACACCTTTAAAGACGATAACTACTATCGGGCTTTCCCTCTAATTCCCCATCAAGAACACCACCTATGAACGTCGCCGAACTCTTCCAAAAAGACATTCACCGTAACATCAACGGCGTAATTAAAGTTGGGCAGCAGGACAACGAGAATATCCGTCAAGAATTGGAAGAGTACGTCGTCACCCATGAACTAGATAAGCACTTTCGGACATTCTTTGAACGCTATACCAGCGCTATAAGCAATCCCACTGACAAAATGGGTGTATGGATTTCTGGATTCTTTGGCTCTGGGAAATCCCACTTTTTAAAGATTCTGTCCTACCTGTTGGCCAATCAACAACTGGAAAGTAGCTGTGCCTTGGATTATTTTGATGAAAAACGCATACCTGATCCGATGTTGCGGGCCTTGATAGAACAGGCGGCACGTAGTTCAAGTGATGTGATTTTATTCAATATTGACTCCAAAGCTGATGCCAATAATAAAAACGATAAAGAAAGTATTACCAAAGTCTTTCAAAAGGTCTTTGATGAGCATTTGGGATACTTTGGGACGGTTCTCCCCATTGCCGAGTTTGAACGTCAACTAGACCGCCAGGGCAAATATGCAGCTTTTCAACAAGCTTTCTTGGCAGAAACTAAGTTGGAATGGAAGGAAAACCGAGATGCTTGGGGTTTTTATCAGGATGCGATCGCTAGTGCATTACAAACTAGCACAGGTATGAGTGCAGAGGCGGCTAACCGCTTACTGGATTTCGGCGAACAAAATTATACCCTGAGTCCAGAGCAGTTTGCCCGGATGGTAAAGCAGTATCTCGATAATAAAGGACCTCAACATCGTTTGATTTTTATGGTGGATGAGGTAGGACAGTATATCGGTGAAGACAGCAAACTGATGCTGAACCTACAAACTGTTGTCGAAGATTTGGGTACTTACTGTTTGGGAAAAGCTTGGGTGGTGGTAACATCCCAAGAGGCAATGGATGAGATTACCAAAAACAAGATTAAAGGCGAAGATTTTTCTAAAATTATTGGTCGTTTTTACCGCCCACTGAATTTGTCTTCTGCTAATACCGATGAGGTAATTAAGTTACGCTTGCTGGGCAAAACTGATGCTGCACGGGCTGGACTGGAGGCTTTGTATAGCCAGAAAATTGCTATTCTGAAAAACCAAATTGCTTTTACTGACAGCGCCGATATGCCGGGATATAGCAATTCTCAAGATTTTATTGCTGCTTACCCGTTTGTCCCTTACCAGTTTAACCTGTTACAAAAGGTTTTTACTCAAATTCGCCTCATGGGTTCTGCGGGAAAACACTTAGCATCAGGAGAGCGATCGCTATTGGATGCGTTTCAAGTCGCATCCCTTGCAGTAGCAAGAGAACCCCTTGGTGTTTTAGTTCCGTTTCACACCTTTTACATGGCAGTTGAAGGCTTTTTGGACGGCATCATTAGTCAGGTGATTATTCAAGCCCAGCAGAACCCCCAACTCCAGTCTTTTGATATTGAACTGCTAAAAACCCTGTTCATGGTCAAGTATCTTAAGGAAATCCGGGCAAATTTAGATAATTTGACTACTCTCAGCTTAAATAATATTGACCAAGATAAGCTAACGTTGCGCCAGGAGGTAGAGAAAGCGTTAGGGCGCTTAGAACGTCAAACTCTAATCCAGCGCAATGGTGATGAATATATTTTCCTGACCCATGAGGAGCAAGATATTGGCAGGGAAATTAAAAACACTCAAGTTGATTCAGAAAAAGTTCTCAAAGAATTACAACAGCTTGTCTGGGATTCAATTTACACTGATAAGGAACTGAAATACACCCAGCGTCATCGGTATCCATTTAACCGTAAGCTGGACGACCAAACTTTTGGACATCAAACTAACGACCTAACTCTGCATATTGTTACCCCCTATGTTGCTATGCAGGATGATGCTTTCTACATTGGCACTACAGGGGGAGGTTATGAGGTCTTAGTGCGACTGCCTGATAACCAGCGCCTATTGGATGACCTCAACATCCTAGTTAAAACAGATAAATATTTAAATCTGAAAAGTAGCGGCAACAACGCCCCTAGCATCCAAAGAATTTTAATCTCACGAGGAGACGAAAATAGCAAGCGTCGTCAGGAATTGAAAGAAATCCTGGAGGAACTGATTGCTAGTGCTGATGTATTTGCCTGTGGTAGTAAGTTAGATATTCGCAACCGAGACGCTAGGAGCTTGCTAACTGAAGGTCTTAAATATTTAGTAGATAATGTGTATCAAAAACTCAGTTACGTCAGTAGCGGTTTTGAAAACGAAGACCAAGTGAGCAATGCCTTAACTCGTGACACTCAAGAGCAGGATATCACCGGACAAGCTGCTAACGCTGCTGCTCATAGTGAAATGCGAGCTTGGTTAATGGAAGAAACTCGTCTTCACCGCCAAGTCAGTATTCGAGCATTAGGAGATAAATTTGCGAGGCGTCCCTATGGTTGGTCAGAATTCGATACTTTGGGAGTAATGGCGGAACTTGCTAATAAATGTGTAGTGGAACTGCGACACGCTCAAGGTAATGTTAATCTGCGTGAAAAGGGTCTGGTGGCTCAGTTGCGATCGCGCAAGGGAATGGAGCAATATACCATCCGGCTTGCAGATATAATTGACCCAGCTAGCTTGAAGATTGCTAAGGATATAGCCAGTCATTTGTTCAATAGCAAAGTGTCTAGCGATCCACAGTTGCTTTTTGATGATTACAAAAAAGTTTTAAAAGAACGTTGCAAAGAATTAGAGGGCTGGTTGACCCAAGCTGAGGGCGGGCTACCTTTTGAAAAATTGCTGCAAACTAACTTAACACTCCTGCATGACTTGCTAGCAAACAACGGTGCAGCTGAATTTTTCGGATGTTTCCGCTTGCGTCGAGATGAAATAGAAGAGTATATCGAGGATGTGCAGAAGCTGCAATCTTTCTTCAACGTGCAAGTAAAGCTGTTCCAGCAAGCGCGTGATGACTTAAAAACTCTAGAACCAGAACTGCGTCACATCAATGATCCAGATTTGCTTAAGCGGGTAGATTTAGTCAAGCAAATTTTGGCAATATCTGACCCGACTACCAAGATTCCAGAATTAGCAATATTGCTCAAACCTGTTAAGGATAAGGTGCAGCAGGCGCTAACAAGTCAAGTCTACCAAGTGCAGACTAAAGGCAAAGCAATGCGGGAGAAATTAGCTGAGTATGTGACTTCTACTCACCAAGATATTTCTGCCCAGCTAGACCTCATAAATCTCACCCAAGATATTGATAAAGTTGTCACCTCAGTTGATCAGGTAGCAAGCATTGATTCCGCGATCGCACGTGAAAGTGAACTAGAAAACATCCTCCCACAATTGCTGCAAAAAGTAGATCAGCAAGCCAACGAAATCATCCAGCGTCAATCAAAAAACGGCAGTTACGGCCAAGCAACCTGTGTCAAACCCATAGTATCGGTGCTGGTTGCGAAAATTGCGCCTAAATCACTACTAGAAACACCCCAGGATGTTGATGTTTATCTAGAAGCTTTACGAAAAACCTTACTAGATAAGATTCACCAAAATTATCGCATACGTCTCGAATAAATCTGGCGGGGCGGCTCTCCTCATTTTTCTTACTTTATAGTAGCCAAAATAGTAGGAAATCAACATAAATCCTGGCGAATAGAATAAAACTCAGTTAAAACGCGGTGGTTATCAAGGTGTTAGTCCGTTAAAACTGACTTGGGTTAATCTCTCCGAAATTGATCGCGGGGTGGTTGATGTGAAAAAGTACCAATTTTCAATCACTATATGAACCGCACAGCTATTAAAAACTTCGCAATTTGGGCGCGTCGCTACTTACGGCAACAAGTTACAGCCCGTGCCGCCCAGTATGGCATTACTAACAAAAGCATCACACAACCCCAAGCTGTTACAGGTGGACTCTTGGTGGCAGGTCAAACGTTGAACGCAACAGAAACAAACCAGTATGAACAATTGCGGAATCGCTTACAAGATTTAACGCTAATTTCCAGCCAAGCCCAGGCGGTAGCTACACTGATAGATGAAATTGCCTACACCTGGTTTAACCGTTTAGCGGCGTTGCGATTTATGGAGGTGAATGGATATATTGGGCGGGTGTTGAGTAGTAGTGACCCCAATTTGGTAGACCCCGATTTGTTGCGGGATGCTAGTTCTATTGCGGAAATGGGGGATTTACCTGGGCTGGATTTGGATATTCTCAATGAATGGCGTGGTTTTGCTAATCGCGATCCTAACCCGGATGAGTTTCTCTATCGGCGTCTGCTGTTAGCTCAGTGTAAAGCTTTGGCAGAAGGGATTCCAGCACTGTTTGACCCTCGCCAGAACTACCAAGCACTGTTTTTACCTGGAAATCTGCTAAATCAAGATTCGATAGTGCGGCGACTGGTGAAGGAGATTCCAGAGGAAGACTGGCAGGATATTGAGGTTGTGGGTTGGCTATATCAGTTTTATATTTCGGAACGCAAGGATGAGGTTATTGGGGCAAAGTCGAAGGTTGCAGCCGCAGATATTCCCGCAGCGACGCAA
This sequence comes from Nostoc sp., assembly GCF_036917675.1. GTDB lineage: Bacteria > Cyanobacteriota > Cyanobacteriia > Cyanobacteriales > Nostocaceae > Nostoc. The sequence continues at coordinate 84,491 of NZ_JBALCT010000003.1, forward strand.
TTGTTTACCCCCCACTGGATTGTTCAGTATATGGTGGAGAACAGTTTAGGGCGGTTGTGGTTAGAGTCTCACCCGGAATCACGTTTGCGGGAATATATGCCTTATTATCTGGAAAATCCAGAACCTCTCCCTAACCCTCTCCTGCCAGGAGAGGGGACAAGAGAAGAAAATTCTTGCTCCCCTCCCCGCGTCGGGGAGGGGCTGGGGGAGAGGTCTTTAACGCCTCAAGAGTTGACCGTGATAGACCCTGCTTGTGGTAGTGGTCACATATTAGTTTATGCCTTTGATTTGCTGTTTGAAATTTACAAAGAGCAAGGTTATTTAGAACGGGATATTCCGGCTCTGATTTTGACGCACAATTTGTATGGTTTAGATATTGATGAACGTGCAGCACAGTTAGCAAGTTTTGCCGTGTTGATGAAAGCGCGATCGCATAATTCGCGTATTTTGCGGAAACCTCTGGCTTTGAATATTACGGCGGTGCGTCCTACCCATAATCAGACTTTACCACCTGCTACAGAATTAATTGCTGAAGATTGGCAACCGTTGATTGAAGCTTTTAAGGATGCAGATAATTTAGGAAGTTTAATTACGCCGCCATCTTTTGATAGTGAGAAGTTGAAATGGCAATTGAATAATTTAGAAGCTAGTGATTCGCTATTTCGAGAATGTGTTCCTGCTTTGCAGGGGTTGTTGTTACAGGCGGAATTGTTGAGAAATAAGTATTTTGTAGTGGTTGCAAATCCCCCTTATATGGGAAGTAAAAGTTTAAATGATATATTAAGAACTTTTGCAAATAAAAATTATCCTGATTCTAAGTCAGATGCCTTCTCTATATTTATTGAACGTTTTTTAAATATGAGTTTGGAAAACGGATTTATTAGCTTAATGACACCATTTACTTGGATGTTTTTAAGTTCTTATGAGAAACTGCGTAGACGTATATTGAGTGAAAATACAATAACTAGCCTGATTAGACCGGAATATCATGCTTTTTTTGATTCGGCTTATGTACCAATATGCACTTTTACTCTATTGAATAAAGCTTTACCGGAATATAAAGGAACTTTTATTGATCTTAATAAATTTTATGGGGCTGATTTGCAACCAGTTAAGGTTTTAGAAGCAATTACAAATCCTAATGGCAAAAAACGAGCCTTTGGCGCATTAGTCTACCTACACCGCTACAACGAAGACACCCTCGCCCGTATCCGCACCGATTACGTTTTAGAATTGCAAGTCAAATTAGACGGTGAAATTGTACGCGCACAGCAACAGCTAGAAAATGCCAGTTCCAGCGCCGCCAAAAAAGCCGCTACAAATAGGCTTAAAGACCTGCAAGCCCAACAGCTAGAACTGCGAGATTACCAAGCCAAACTGCAAACCCAAGCTGATGCGCGAATCAAACTAGACCTTGACGATGGGGTGGCGTACAACTACACGCGCTTTAAGGGCTTGGTTTATGAAGGTTCAGATTTAAAAATGGCTGATTTAGAGAAAGCATGGCAGTGGAAATTAGAGTTATTAAAATAAATGGCACAATTAAATACAGGGCCATTTCGTTCTAGACATAAACCGCCCAGAACTAAAGTTCACAGGCTTTTAGCTAAAGTCCGTTAAAACGGACTAAAACCTTTTCTCAGTCGTCTTTAGACGAGTTTCACTATTAGACTCAGAATTTATTCTAAGACGGGCTAGATGAGAATGAAATAGCCCTGGAATTAAATATGCAATTAAATATTATCCCGCAGCCAATTTCTAAAAGCTTGAATTACTTGACTGCTACCAACAACTTGACTTTGCTGGACGTATTCATTTACTAGCTCAATTATCGGAATATCTGGAAAAGTAGGACTAAAATTTGACTCTACATATTTTCCACCTTGCAAGACATTAATTTGTAAGCCTTGTTTTCCATATCGCCAAAGTTCTGGTACTTCCAAAATTTGGTAATTATCTAATTGCATCCGAGAAGTTAAATCAATTTCTATGGCTAAGTCAGGGGGTGGGTCTACACTTAAATTTATGCGATTTTTCCCAATAACTGCCGCTTGATTTTGAATGTAAAAACAAGTATCCGGTTCTACTCCCTGACTCATTTTTTCGTTTTTTAGGGTGCTTGAACCTAAAGCATCATAATTAATACTTAGTTCATTTAGTAAAATTTTGACTATATCGCCAATAATTTCTTTGGCTTTTTCATGTTCGGGTAAGGGAACCATAATTTCTAAAAAACCATGACTATAGGAAATTCTGGCAGCGCGATGTTCTCCTAATTCCGCCAAAATATTTTCAAATTGCTGCCAACTAACGTCCTCAAGTAATAGTTGCTGTCCTGGTTGAATCCTCAATTGTCTTAACTCTAAAAGCATAAAGATTCATCCAACTCTTTTACTGCTGTACAAACAATAATACCTAAATGTTCGGGTGAGCTTCAAGGCTATTTCATTCTAAATGTGGAAGGAATATGGTAGGATGCAGCGCAAATTCTACTTCAAGTATCTAAGCTGTCGGGCATTTAATTTGCACAACTAGGGCGGGCAATGGGAACAACCAAAAGAAATATTTTGCAAACTTCCGGTTTACTTCCATTTGCAGTTTTAAGCAATACAGATAGTAAAACTAATACTTTACAGGAAGTCGCAACATTAATTGACAATATCACCGATAAACGGACTCAAAATAACCTTGCTGCATGTGCATTCATCCTGGCTGGGCTAGTATTAGAAGAAGAAGTGATTCAGCGTTTGCTGCAAAGAGATATTATGCGTGAGTCAGTAACTTATCAATCATTACTAGCCGAAGGTCGAGACCAAGGTATTCGACGTGTTGCTATCAATATGTTAAAAGAGGGGATGTCTATCGAAGTAGTTGCAAAAGTGACTGGTTTGACAGTTGAACAGGTGCAACAATTGCAAACTGCCGAAGCAGAAAAGCCAACAGAATGAACACCGCTCGTATCCAAAACACCCTAGAAATCCTCTTTCAAGATTCTGCCCGTTGGTTACACCCAGGACGGCGGGTGGTGTTTTGGTACGATCCTGAACAACAATTTGCTAGTAGTTTTAATGAACTCCAACTTGAAGGCGTAGAAAAACTCCAACTCGCTGACACCCCTTTCACCGTCAAATATCGCTTACTTACTCTGCAACCCAATCAAACTTTTCTACTCTACGCCCCCTTTCCCGAACCTGCGCCCCAAGAAAACTGGCTTCTGGACATCCAAAAAAGCGGTTTAACCTTCTCTGCTGACCCGGCTGCCCTCATCTATGCAGACTTAGGATTGCGATCGCGCCGTCTAGAGATTATCATCCGGGAACAGATAAAATTCTTTAAAAGCCGCAAACGGACAGAAGCCCTACAAGCAATGGGGATTTCTCCTGATAGCGACGAACGAGAATTACTTCTGGCTATGCTTTCCGTCCTTGCAGGTTTAAAAGTACCCGATGCAGGCACACTGATCAGGCGAGTGTTGCTAGGAGGGTTATTAGAAACTGATAACGCCCTCTGGTCTGATATTGAGCGTTTTGTCTCCGCAGAAGCCTTCTGGGAGGTAGCGGTGGAATACACTGACTTTCCCAAACAACACCCCAGCTTAAACAAGTTGTTTATACAGATGCTAGTGACGCATTTCGCTATATCATTGAACGGTGTTATTCCACCTCAGTTAGCGAACCAAGTTATCAGCCCTGGACAACGGGCTTACGCATTTATCGACCAGTGGATGCGCGACCAACAGGATTCTTCAGGTTGGAAGTCCCTAAGCAGTGAAGTGGCAGAACAATTACAGATATTTGATGCGATAGAGAATTTAGAACCAGAAGTTTTATTTGAAGCAGCTAGTTTTGAAGTTGTAGATCAGGTATTAATCCGTACCTGTGTCAAAAAACTACAAACGCAAACAGGGCAACAAAAAACCGAACTTGCATCTTGGCGTACTTGGTTACAAACCCGTCACACTCTGATTTGGTTTCCTAAGTATGAGAAAATTTATCAAGCAATAGATGCTGCGATCGCTATTTTAGAATTCAAGCAGCAGTATACAGCAGGATTCCGCCAGTCAGCCCCAGTCCTTTTTAAAGCTTATGCCAGTGATTTGCACTTATTTGATAGAGCTTACCGTCATTTTATTGTTGCCAGTGATGATGCTCAAGGAGATATCCTCAAGGGGTTAATTGAAGATGTAGAAAATTTATATACTCAATGGTTCTTGGATAGTTTAGGAGAAGCTTGGTCTGATGCTGTTAGCGATCATTGGCAATTGGAGGGCATTGCATCTCAAAGCAAGTTCTTCGCTAGGCACGTTTTCCCCATTTTAGAACGGAGCGATCGCGAAAAAGTATTTGTAATTATCTCCGATGCCTTGCGCTACGAAGTCGCCAGCGAACTCCAAGAAGTAATTTATAAAGAAATGCGGGGTGAAACTGAACTGGAGGCGCAATTTGGAGTTTTACCTAGTGTGACGCGGTTGGGCATGGCAGCACTTCTTCCTGGCTCGAAACTAGAACTGATACCAGGTGATGATGATGTCCAAATTGATGGACTTAGTACTAAGGGTACGGTAGCAAGACAAAAAGTACTAACCGAAAATAGCCGTGTTGATTCTACGGTACTCAATGCCAAAGACCTGCTAGCCATGAGTACAGAGGAAGGACGGCTAATAGTACAACCCTATCGCCTAATCTACATTTATCACAACGTCATTGATGCGATCGGCGATCAGGCATCCAGCGAACGTCAAGTACTATCAGCTTGCGGAACAGCAATTAACGAACTGCTGCGGCTGGTAAAGAAAATTTGTAATTCTATCAACGGTACAAACGTGATCATCACTGCTGATCACGGGTTTTTATATCAACGTTGCCCGATCCAAGAGGCAGACAAGCGACCCTTACCAAGTGGCGAAGCAGTTCTGGAAAGCAAACGCCGCTATTTGTTAGCACGAGAGCAAGTGAATGACCCAACCTTACTGCACTTTAGTCTGCCCTATACAGAAAATGGCATAGTTGCGATCGTACCCCGTGGTAGTTTACGCTTTGCCGTTCAAGGTGCAGGAGCACAGTTTGTCCACGGTGGAGCATCGCTTCAGGAAGTCTGCGTACCAGTCATTACCTATCATCACCAACGGGCAGTTAAAGGCGACGATGGCCCAGCCCGGAAAGTCGGAGTGCAGGTAAGTGCCAGAGTCCGAAGAGTGACAAATAATCGTTTTAGCTTGACATTAGTGCAAACTGATGCAGTTGAGGGGAAGTGGCGATCGCGTCAGATTACAGTTGCTTTGTACGATCCTCAAACCAATATACCCATAACGGACGTGCGAGTAACCAACTTAAGCAGCACCAGTATTTATCCGAGCGATCGGGAAATTAGCTTAAGGTTGACTGTAACTACCACTAATCCCCCTACGAACGTCTATTTAATAGTCAAGGATGCAGATGACGAGAGTGAACTGCTTAAAGAAGCTTGGGCAGTTAGTTTAGGAATTGCTAACGACTTTGGAGATTTCTGAGCCAATATAGTCACAATATCGGTGACATCAATATTGCCCCCTGCCTCTAATGGATGACCTGAATCAAAAGCTAAACAGCATTTATCCTGGAAAGGTAGTGCGTAAAGACCTGACTAAGCGTATCAAAGAAGGTGCTAACGTACCCGTGTATGTGCTGGAGTACTTGTTGGGTATGTACTGTGCTACCGACGACGAAACCACCATTGAGGAGGGTGTTGCTCGTGTAAAAAATATCCTAGCTCAAAATTACGTCCGTCCTGATGAGGCAGAACAGGTCAAATCTAAGATTCGGGAATTGGGGCGATTCACTATCATTGACAGGGTGACAGTGACGCTCAACGAGAGAGATGACATTTACCAAGGGATTTTAATGAATCTGGGAGTCAAAGGCGTAGTCATTGACCCGGAAATTGTTAAACCGAACCAAAAACTTTTGGGTGGTGGTATCTGGTGTATTCTGCAACTAGAGTATGAAGCCGGAACCAAACCCAGTCCCTTCATTGTGGGAAGCCTCAAACCGATCCAAATGCCTAGTGTAGATATGGATGAACTGTTTGCAGGTCGCCCAGCTTTCACCCGTAGCGAATGGATTGACTTGTTGATTCGCTCAACGGGACTAGAACCTACTACCGTTAAAGAAGATGTAAAATGGCATCTACTTGCCCGTTTAGTTCCCCTTTGCGAAAATAATTACAACTGTTGCGAACTTGGCCCCCGTTCTACAGGCAAATCCCACGTTTACAAAGAAGTTTCTCCGAACTCAATCCTTCTTTCTGGTGGCAAAACCACAGTAGCGAACCTTTTCTACAATATGTCCACACGCCGCATCGGACTGGTAGGTTTATTTGACGTGGTTGCCTTTGATGAAGTAGCAGGTATCAGCTTTCATGATAATGACGGTGTGCAAATCATGAAAGACTACATGGCATCGGGTTCCTTTGCACGAGGTAAGGCTGAGATTAACGCCAGTGCTTCTATGGTTTTTGTTGGCAACATTAATCAAAGCGTAGAATCCTTGGTAAAAACTTCTCACCTGCTTGCACCCTTCCCCGAAGCCATGATTGACACCGCTTTCTTTGACCGCTTTCACGCTTATATTCCTGGCTGGGAAATCCCCAAGTTTAGCCCAGAAAATTTCACCAATCAATACGGGTTCATTGTTGATTACTTAGCCGAATGGCTGCGAGAAATGCGTAAACGCAGTTTTGCTGATGCGATCGACCTCTACTTTCGATTGGGTAATAACCTGAAGCAACGGGATGTCCAAGGAGTTCGTAAAACGGTATCAGGGCTATTGAAACTACTCTTCCCAGACGGTTCATTTAGCAAGGAAGACGTGCGTGAAGCTCTAGTTTATGGGCTGCGGGTGCGGCGGCGTGTCAAAGAACAACTAAAGAAAATTGGCGGTATGGAATTTTACGATGTGCATTTCAGCTACATCGATCTCGAAACTTTAGACGAGCATTTTGTCTCAGTCCCAGAACAAGGAGGGTCAAGCCTGATTAGCCAAGATGTGCTGACTCCAGGTCATTTACACTTTGTCAGTATTGGAGATAGCGGCATAATCGGCACATTCAAACTCGAACTGCAAGCAGTACCCGGTAATAGCAAGTTAGTACGTACTGGTGTAGCAAATACTGCCAAGATGAAGGATAGTTTGAATATTGCCATGAATTACTTCAAAGCTAATGCTCAACGGGTTAGTAGCAGTATTCACCCAAGCAATTGGGATTTCTTGCTCCAGTTACTAGACTTTCAAGGCGCTGGGACACCAAAGGAAAGTGCATTACCATTATTTATTTCCTTATGCTCCGCCTCCCTGAAACGAAGTGTCCAGACACAATTTGCCATATTTGGCGAGATGACTTTAGGCGGGACAATTACCCCAGTCAGTAATCTAGCGGGTAGCCTACAAGTAGCCTTTGATGCTGGCGCAAAACGCATCCTTCTACCTATGTCCAGCGCCGTCGATTTAGCCAGTGTTCCGCCAGAGTTGTTTGCTAAATTTCAAACATCGTTTTACGCTGATCCAGTAGACGCAGTATTTAAAGCTCTGGCAGCTGATTAAATATCAAGCATCAGAGTCAGGTAATGACCTAGCCCATCAGCGAGGAGTTGTTGACGAAGGGGGGATGGCACAGAAACAACACGAATTTGATAATTTCTCCGTGGTGACATGGGCTGTAACAGACCCGCATTTATTAGTACCAGTATAGTGTTGCTAGCAGCCTTTTTATAAGTAGAGTCAGACCATGCAGCCACCTTTGAACTTTGTTCTCGCTTCCCTTCAAAGAAGGTTCGCAAGTCGGCGGAAGTTAACAGGTAATCAAAAGCCTTAATTTTGTCCAGCAGCACTTCGGCAATGAGTTCGCGTAGCAAACGATTTTCTCGCAGAATCAGAAACAGGATAGTGAGTCGCCGAGTATCAGGATTGCCAGTTGCTATTAATTGAATGTATTTCTCTGGTACTTGCTGAAGGCGTTTGAGAACAGTTTGCAGTGCCCGCTCACGGGAAACTTGAGAGCGCAGTTGAAACAAATCCTCCACCAATACCCGTTGCCGAATATCTTCCTGGGTTGCACCAAGGTGCATCAGTTCGGCAACTCTAATGGTTTCAGTCAGAACAAAAGCATTATTAGTACGGGCAGTATAAGCAGTTTCAGGCATAATTGAAACAATAGAGAAGGCAAGCAAAACCCTTTCTCAAACCTAGATAGTGAGTTACGCATTTAAATGTTTTTCAGGAAATGCTCCTTAGCATCCTCCTATGTAAATCTCCTATTACATTTTCGTCAAGGTTTCGGAGTTTAATACTTCCAAAGGCGGTCAACCTTTGACCTCCTCCGTAGATTTCCATATCTTCCCATCCATTGCCTCCAGATAGCACCGCCAGTATTGCGATAGCGCAGCGTTAGCGAGTCCGCGAGCGTCTGGTTAAAATATCACTCAATTGATGCAAGCGAGTCCTTTCCACCCGTGGGTCTTTAAGGGAGGCAAAATAATTGTTGAGGCGCTGACTTAAGGCGATCGCCTCAAGAGTCTTCGGACGGTTCGCCTGTTGAGAACAACTGGGAGCAAATCCTTTGGACATCATTAACCAGGAATTGAGGGGGACAAGGATGATCATCCCTTAGAAATACTCTCCAAGTCATTTAGGCTGACTAATTGTAATTCCTTTCCTTGGACTTACCATCATTCTTCTTAAACATCTGTATAAATGGCTACATTTTGAGATACCTTACCCTGTCATTATAATCACTCATTTAAACATTATTCGCCATTGTTGTTACAACCTCATAAATGGGAATACTGAGAGTAGTGTATAAATGAGAATCTTATGTTTAATAAATCAAAGGAATCTTTACCGCTAGCAAAAGCCAAGCGGCATTTAGCAGACAATTGCGAACAGCAGAGACTCATAGCTTTAGAACAAGCACTAACTTTGGGTCAGCAAGGGTTAGATTTGCTCACACAGCAAGCGTTACAGGATAATTCAGAAAAAATCCGACAATCTGCTTACTGGATACTCCATCAACACAACCCTTATCTCTGCAAAAATTCTGGAGAAATAAGGTCTAATAAACCGATATTCCCTACAGATACAATTGCCTGTGTTGCCATCAGTCCTGATAATCAAATTTTAGTGGGAGGAAGCTGGCAAAAAATTTGGGTTTGGAACTTACAAACAGGAGAATTGCTTCGCACCATCGATGCACATTCTCATTGGGTTTTATCTGTCGCTATTAATCGAGATGGCAATACCCTTGTAAGTAGTAGCGCAGATACAACAATTAAAGTATGGGATCTAAGCAAAGGCTCATTAATTCGGGAAATCAATGCTCATTCCAACTGGGTTAATGCCGCAGAAATTACACCTGATGGCAAAACTCTAGTTAGCGCAAGTGCAGACAAAACAATTAAAGTCTGGGATTTAAATACAGGTAAATTGCAACATACCCTTAAAAACCATTCGGGTTCAGTTTTAAGTCTAGCAATTAGCCCAGATGGAAAATTTATTGCCAGTGGTAGTACAGATAAAATGGTTAAATTATGGAATTTACAATCAGGAGAATTAGAGCGCACCTTAGAAGAACATTTAGACTGGGTACAAGCAGTTAAGATTAGCCAAGATAGTAGATTCTTGATTAGTGGTAGCCGTGACGGAGATATTAAAATTTGGCAAGTACTTTCTAATACTGAAAATGAATCAAAATCTGATTCTAATTCAGATAATATAAGCTTAATTTCTAAAATTATAGGATTTATTTTTTTAATAGTAATTAGTAAGTTAACAGCAGGAGCCGTGTTTTGGATTGGTCTGCCATTCCTTTCTCTAGGCGACCTAATTAGCAAAAAAAATAAGCAGACACATACATTAAATATATCTAAATTAAAATGTAGCTACTCTATTCATCAAGAGTTAACTGATACAGTCAATAACCTTGTTATTAGTCATGATGGCAAAAATCTTATTAGCGCCAGTAATGATAACGCGAAGCAGTGGTGTATTGAAACAAAACAATTAGTCCGTACTTTGACAGGTCACTCTGGTTTTGTTTCTTCTGCTGCTATCAGCCCTGATGGTAAAATTTTTGCCACCGCCAGTAATGACTGGATTAAACTTTGGAATTTACATACAGGTCAATTACTGCATCCCCTAAAAGGTTCTGCTGAATCAAGATTAAGCCACATATCAATTTTTCCCCTTCAAGTACAGCTTGAGTGTGGTCAGTGCCAAACCTTTATTATCAAAGGAATCGACCAAAATGGTTTAGATATTAGTGTTCAAGAATTATCATGGCAGGCAGAGAGAGGCAATATTGATAACAGTGGCTTATTTATAGCAGGTGAAGAAGAGGGAGAATTTACAGTTACAACTACAGCAGGAAGCTTCCAAACCTCTGCATCAGTTACTATTATCGAACCTTCCAAATTGGCACAATTAATTATTACACCTCAAGAAATAAAGCTGGAGTGTGGTCAAGTTCAAGCTTTCAATATCAGAGGGTTAGATCAACGATGTTCAGAAATTGGTGTAGAAAAATTATTGTGGCAAGCGACAGGTGGCACTATTGATGATCATGGAACTTTCCATGCTGGACAAAATCCTGGCGAATTTGCAATTACAGCAAATTTAGAAGCAGTCAAAACCTCTGTTTCAGTCACACTCATTGAACCAGTCAAACTCAAAACATTAATTATTTTTCCTTTAAAATCCACATTGACGTTCGGTGAGAGTTTGCACTTTACTATCAAAGGTGTGGATCAGTATGGTAGTGATATCAAGCTTGAAGAAGTAACTTGGAGTGCAACAGGCAGCACAATTTTTTCTGACGGGAGATTACAAGCCAGTTATCAAGAGCAAGAAATTAGTGTCACTGCTAGTGTTGGAGAGATTAGCACCTCTAGAACAATTAATATCATTGAACCTGCGAGATTAACTACACTCGTCATTTCTCGCCAAGAAGTTGAAATGAAGCCTGGGGAACACCAACATTTTAGCATTCAAGGTTTAGATCAACGGGGTAATGCGATCGCAACTGAGAAAATAGCTTGGAACGCCACGGGTGGAAAAATTGACCAAGATGGGAATTTTATAGTTAATCAAAATGCCAAGGGTGACTTTAGCATATCAGCTTGTGCAATTGAACAAAATGTAAGTGCTTTTGCCAAAGTTGTTGTACCTGTAGTTTTACAACGGCTAGAAATTTTTCCCAAGGACATACAAATTGAACCTAATGAAATCCAAACCTTTACTGCAAAAGGATTTAACCAGGAAGGAGATGAAATTGGCATAGGAAGAGTTGATTGGCAATCTACAACTGGAGGATTGATTGATGATGATGGTATGTTCATTGGTAGTTACGACATAGATACAGTTGACATCATTACTACTGTTGGAGATGTCCGCGATGTAGCTTGTGTAGGCTTGCTTCCAGTTCTGAGAAGTTTAGAAATTGAGCCACAAGGAACGCAACTTAAACCGAATGAACAGCTTAATTTAAGGGTTAGGGGATTTAACCAATTTAGCAATGAAGTAAAAATTCAAAACATTCACTGGCAAACAACAGAGGGTAAGATTTACCCAGATGGAACTTTTGTAGCAGTTGACAGAGATGCAAATATTACAGTAAGTGCAACGGTAGGAAATATTAAAGGTACAGCCCATTTTAAAGTCATTGAACCTTCGAGGCTAACCGAACTGGTCATTTCTCCGCAGCAAGTTGTGATGAATCCTGGAGAATGGCAGCATTTTGAAGTAATGGGTTTCGATCAGCGTGGGGATGCGATCGCTATCAGTGGAATAAATTGGGAAGCAACAGGCGGCACGATTGATCACGATGCTTATTACTTTACTGACAGTAACCAAAAAGGTGAATTTACCATTACTGCCACTATCGGAAGATTCAGTGTCTCTGCTCATGTCAGTGTTCCTCCAGTATTAAGGCGATTAGAAATCTTTCCTCCTCAAATACAGCTAGAACCTGAAGAAACTAAAACTTTTACCGTCATTGGATTTGACCAACAAGATAGTCAGATGGCACTTGAAAAAGTAGATTGGAAATCAACTAAAGGTGGTTCAATCAGCCGTCAAGGATTATTCCAAGGCGGTTATAGCCAACGAGAGGTTACTGTTACTGCCTCAGTTGGCAATGTTCGGAAATTAGCTTATGTTACTTTACTACCAATCTTAAGAAGATTGTATATTTCTCCACCTGCTGTACACCTCAAACCTAATGAAAGCCAAACTTTCACCGTCATTGGTTTTGATCAGTTTGGTGATGAGATTGACCCCGGAGCAATTCTTTGGGAAGCATCTGGGGGAGATATTGACCAAAATGGTAATTTTATTGTTGATTGTAATGCTAAAGGCCAGTTTTTAGTAACTGCAACCTCTCATTTAACTCCTAAGTTAACTAAAAAGTCAAGAGTGTTGCTCTTTAACGTTGGAATTTCGAGCAAGATTTTGTCTTATTTTCTTCGTTTTTTGGCACAGTTTCAAGATGAATTAATTACTGAGTCAAATTCCGAAGATACATCTGAAGTTAGCAGCACGATTACAGAAACAGAAATAGACAACTTCGAGCTAGAGTTAGAAGCTTGGATAACCAAGACTCTTATAAAACTAGCTTCTCGCCTTTTTGGATTTATTAGTAGTTTGTGTTTAAACCAAGCAACGGCTAATCTAAGTGCTTCAGCAGAAATTACAGTTGTACCTGTTTTAAGGCACTTAGAAATTTATCCCACTAAAGCACTGCTAAAACCCTATGAAACTATTAATTTCACAGTTAAAGGTTTAGACCAACACTGCTATGAGATAGACGTTAATAATGTAAATTGGAAAGCAACAGACGGTAATATTAACTCGCATGGTACTTTGTCTATAGATGATAAATGCAGCAACGTTACTATTACTGTCACCGTTGAAACAATTAATAGCTTTGCTCATGTGAGTATAGTTAAGGCACCACAAAATATCTCAAGGCAAAACTCTCCTACAATAGTAGATGTAAAATTTGGAAAAGTCTTTGATACCAAAAATTTTCCTTCTATTCAAAAAAATAAGCGAATTTCAAATGAAAGTTTAGAATCAGATATAGAAGAGAAAATATCTAACCCAAAATTTGAAAAATTAGATTTGAACTATGAATATAAATACCAATGTGAATATAGATTGTCTTCTCCACATAACTATATTGATAATTGCCATAGAAATTGTGAAAAATCTTCTTGGTTTTACCGCAGTCAACTTTACTATGATGGATTTACTCCCAATGAATTTAGTGGCGATTATAATGATTACTTAAGTTACCAAGATGAAATTAGCTATATAGAGTTTTTAATGTAAAAATATAATCGACATCAAAAAACAATACCTTAACCATCTACACGACCCAGCACCACCAGAAATAGAGATTGATTCTGTTACCGATGATTTTGGAGAACTTTATCGAGTTTAGAACGGTTCGCAATTGCTAGGTACTTTTTATCAAAATCTTGAGGGTAAATGGGTAGCCCAGACCTGTAATAGGGATGAAAGACCCTGTTTTGAGACTCCTTTGCAAGCGCAGTTGATCATCATAGCTGTTAATGGCTTATTGGTAGCAGATGTAGCGTAACAGGACATCATAGGTAATTTCCCATCACTTGGAGACGTGGAGCATTCCCGTCTCTTTCTTATTGGTAGTCTTTGGGCTATTAGTGGAAGTGCGATCGCTTATAAAACTCACCCGCTATTGTGAAAGCCTTTTTTGACGCTTCGCCATTGTACTAAAAGGCAAAAAGCAGTGAGGGCATTCACCTTGCGCCCAATCTGCGGGAATTGGGAAAGGTGTCTCACAATTCGTACATTTGGTTAACAGACGTAATTGGTGGCGATCGCACTTCATTTTCTCCTTAAACTCCCACTCAATTCGGTGACAAGGTACTTCCGCATAACAAGCAGCACATAATCTAATTGGTCGGGGCTTCATCGTCATCCCCTTGGGTGGTAACATCTGACTTAATCTATCCACATTAACTACCACCACAGATGCCAAAGCCTCCAACTCCTGTGTATTAGGAAATGGGTTAAAGTAAAGTTTTTCCCATCGTCCCGTAATAGCACCAAGACCAGCAATTTTTCCTAAAGAGTATCCTGAAGGTAGGCTGTTAGGCTTAAATCGACGTAACCGCCCCAAATAATGACTAATGCTCTCTCCTTCGTATGGCTCGACATAACCTAACTTTGTGCGAATTTCATCATCTTCACTCATTCCTATTTCTGTTTTCGAGAGGAACATATTTTGTGCCATAATGACTAGCAATTTTTTCTAAAATACCTTCATCAACTTTATGAAATCCATTTTTAAGAGAATGTAAAACAGCCTTAGTTAGTATCTTGATTAAAATGCTCCTTACGAGCGTTACTTCGCTGTTTATTCAGAGCTTTGAGTTCTTCTATACTCAAATCATGGGTATCCATATTTACGGCATGAGCATAACCCAAAAAATCGTCTGCATTATCATCAGTTTCACAACTGTAAACATATAAAGTCAGGATATGGTCTGGATCATATCTCAGGGTTACATATTCACCTTTATATGACTTGAGTGATTCTCCACGATAAATCAAGTTTTCAAACTGAATAGATCCATGAGCTTGAACAACTCGTTGGGCTTCTTTCATCAAACAAATATCTAATTCTCGCTCATCCAAAGGTTCAGGTAGTTTTCCTCCCATACCCTTAAACCAGCGTTCAAATCTGGTATCACAAGGCTCTTTAGGATATGGTTCATGGTTGTAAATATCACAAAAGAAACTTGCTAAAATCTTGTCCATATCCTGTATTGTTAAACAGGCTTCTTTCTCTGCATTTTCTGGGCGTTCCTGGACATTTGCTCCTGTATAACCAGGTAAATCTTTGAGAACTTGAGTATTAATAGTTTTGAAAATCCGCTCTACAATACCGCCTTCCGGTGGGCGAGCCTCCTTCAGAAGAGCTTCGCTAACGCGCAATTCACACTGAAACACCAGTTTCTTACCAATGGCTTTGAGGTGTTTTGAGCGAAAATCTTTGCCACCGTCAGTAAAAAAATATTGATAGGGATATCCACAAACATCCCAAGACTTATTTAACTGATAATCATCAGGGTAGTTCTTAGGTAGAATAGCGTGTCTTAAGGCTAAAGCCACCTCTGTAGAGCCTGGTTGTTTAATCCATAAGCGGAAACCAACAATACAGCTTGAATAAGTATCCACAATAGTAGTTAGCCAAGGACGATCAGACAATAAATTGCCATGACTATCAACTATGCGAACATCCAATTTAGTATGATCACATTGAATAATTTGGTTACTAAACTCAGCCTTCAGTAGTTCACCATCTCGCGTTACCACTGTCATCCAAGATCCCGAACCCGGATTTCTAACTCTTGTTTTCCGTTTATGTTGCTCAATTAAAGGGTCTAAAATCCTATAAACAGTAGCTTGATGAGGATATTCTCCTAGCTTGAGTTTAAGATCCACACTTGCGTGTCGCTTCACTTCACGAACTATAGATGCTGGTGATATTGGATGTTTGTCTTTAAGACTCTTTTCATAGATTGTTTTGATGAAGTTTTGCCAATATTCGCTAACTCGATATTTTCCCTTATCTGCTCGTTCTATTCCTGCTGTCTCTCTTAACTTGTCTTCATCGTATTGCTTGAGCAGACGTTCCACCTGGCGAGTAGAAACATCCAGGGTATTTGCAACGGACTGCTTTCTCTGAGATTTAATAGCGCGGTTGCGTGACTCAGCAAGCCACTGGATAAGATTAAATGTCAGTTTATGCCTATCGGACGTTGCCACAATAATTTGGGATGGATCTATGACAAAATTACTCTTGTCAAGCAAAATAGCGTCTGGAGCTTGCGTTGATCCTTCAGTAAACTCAGATTCTTCGTCTGCCATAGAGTGCAGCCCACTCATGAATAATTAAGAGACTAATGTACCATAAAATCCTTAAAGAAGCGACATCTAATGTGCAAAACAATAAATATTAATAAACGACATTTAATTTGCGAAGTATAGATTTGCGACATACAATATGCAAATTGAGTGAAACTATCTTTTATAGGTGTAAATAACTTATAAGAGTTGCACAAAAAAGCTTCCAGGCTTTAAAAGCAGTTGCGACATGGTTTGCGAATTGCGACATATAATGTGCGAATGTACACAAATCGGGAAATTCTAAATCTTCATTCCGTAGCGATCGCCTCTAAGAGGTTGAATCAAAAAGTCGTAAAGTATACCAAAAATCCCGCTTCCATTCCTCTCCCCGAAAGATCAAGAGGCTTTGAAATCCCCATTCCCTTGTAGGGAAGGGGGGTTAGGTTTCTGAGCTTTTGATGTTAGCAATAATACTTGTTCATTCATTCTCTAATTCTTTTTCACAAGAATTATTTAAATTGGACAATAATAATTTAATAGACAAATATGCCTATATGTGACTTATTGAGTCATATATAGGCATATAGTTCAGGAGCTTATCAGCACTCAAACTGCTTCTGTGTTCTTTTCGCCAGTGCGAATCCGAATCACTTGCTCAACAGGCGAGATGAAAATTTTACCATCGCCGATTTCACCAGTGCGGGCAGCAGCAATAACTTTGTCCACCACCATATCAACCTGACTATCGTCAACGACGATTTCCACTTTGAGTTTTTGCAGAAACTCAACGGTATACTCAGAACCGCGATACCGTTCAGTTTGACCTTTCTGACGTCCGAACCCCCGAACTTCAGAAACAGTCATCCCAACAATACCAGCGTTAACTAAGGCAATTTTCACCTCATCTAGCTTAAATGGCCGGATAATAGCTTCCACTTTTTTCATCTTCTTGACTCCTGACTTCTACTAGCTTCGTTTATATATCTAACCAGATCCGTTGTCTGAAGCTGTAACTAGCAGTGCTTTTCCTAAAACATATGTAATAATTACCACTTTTTTTAAAGTGTAGATGCTTTGCTTGAGAATTTGGGACATGAGAACCAGGAAGGATTTATTAATTGGATAATTTTTGAGGTTCTAACATAAAGAAGTTGCTGTCAATTTAGCATTTTATGTAGCTTTTATAACCTAAAAATAAATAAATTCCGCCATTTAGCAGATTTGTTCGGATATTTAGAGAGTGATTGTAGACAAATTGCACGGTAGCCCGAAAGCCTCTTGCTGCTGACTGTAGGAGTTTCAACTAACGTTTCTGATGTTCAAACAAGGGACGCACAACGAAATATCCAGCACTAAAGGCAGTCAACATGATTAATAAGATGGTGATAATTAACCACCAGCTATTGAGTCCCTTAATATCAGGCTCAGTAGCGGAATAATAACTTACTTGTTGCTCTTCTATAAAAACTGGTTCTGGTATCGGAAAATTCATTTCCATTACAGGTGGAGAAAAGTCTTGGTGGCGGCTTTGTTCGCGTGGGGCTTTGGGGATAACGGGTGGATGGGAACGATAAACCTGCTGACGTGGACGCGCTTGTGTTACTGGCTGTTTGGTGGCACTTTTAACGTCGCCAGAAGCTTGGGTAGCTTGGTGATAACTAGGCGTAGCATGGGAATCCACAAACTTTTGCAAGTGAGAAAAAGACTCAACGACTTTGATAATTTCTTGTCGTAGTAGTTGATTTTCTTGTGCTAATTGCTGATTTTGGGTAGTGAGTGCATTTAGCCTCACCTGTGTTGCTTGTAACTCTGTTGACAATTCCCTGTATACAGATAGTGGTACAGAGGGAGGGTAGGCTTGAGTAGTCGGTGTTGGCGAATTCCTATGAACAGAGCCTATGGTTGTTCGCATCGGGGACTTGGTATTAAAAATCAAGGTAATTAGATCGTACAGAGATGCTAACAGAGATAGTCAGCCCTGAAACTATGCCCAAGAATAATAGAAAAATGCCGAAAGGGCAAAGATTTATTGGGCATTGGGAAAGAGGAGGCAGAACTTCTTCAATTTTGAATGCGTGAATTTTGAATTTATTTCTCCCCATGCCCCAGTTCCCAATCCTCTTGATCACAAAAGGTTAATTTCGTAACAATGGGAAGAAGTGTCCCACGGGTCCTTGCCCTTGGCCAATATCTAGGGCGTAAGTGAGTGCAGTAGTCACATACTCCTTTGCCTGTTGCACTGCCTGCCACAAGTCTTTTCCTTTAGCCAGATTAGCAGCGATCGCAGCCGATAGTGTACAACCAGTACCGTGGGTATTTTTAGTCTCTACTTGCTTTGTAGTCAAAACTTCCAACTTGTCCCCATCAAACCAGATATCAACACCACGCATATCTCCCTGCATACCTCCGCCCTTGACTAAAACAGCCTTCGTCCGTAAAGTCTTGTGAATAATTTCAGCAGCAGCTTGCATATCCTCCAAAGAATTAATTTGTAAACCACTCAAAATCTGGGCTTCGTAGCGATTCGGCGTAATGATAACTGCCTTGGGAATCAAGGCATGGCACAGAGTCTTCACAGCATCATCATCAATCAATTGTGATCCTGTACGTGACACCATTACTGGATCAACTACTAGATTAGCGATTTGTAAAGCTTCTACCTGCTGGGCAACAGCAAAGATAATTTCCTGATTGAGCAACATTCCCGTTTTGGTAGCTTGTACGCCAATATCCTCAACTACTGCCTGAATTTGCGCCACAACAGCCTCTCTTGCCATGGCATCAACCCTGCTCACTCCTAGAGTGTTTTGTGCCGTGACGCAGGTTATAGCGCTAGTACCGTGGACACAGTGAAAAGCAAAGGTGCGTAAATCAGCTTGAATTCCTGCACCGCCACCGCTATCGGAACCAGCAATGGTTAAAGCAACAGGTATTCTGGAGTTTATTTCAGTGTTCATATTATGAAGATTAAGTAAGTTGGCGCAATCAAACCAAACTATCTCAAAAATTGATCAACTAGGCTAAAACCCTCTTCCTTCCTTCCTGCCTCCTGCCTGATCGAAACTACAAACATTTACGGAAACCTGACTTGAAAGTGCTGAATCACCGTTCGCCTTTGGCATCTCCCCTTCTCTACCAGAGGCTACGCCAAGGCAGAAGTTCGGATTATAGCGTCTGGTAAAGAAGGCATCGCTTCTTTAAAAATATTTAGAGAAACTTCATCAAATCCTTGCACAAAACGCTCTCTATTCCGCTACCACACTATAAATCAATCGAGCTTACCACGATATCTAAGTAATAGTTTTAATTTTGCTGTAAAAATAATAACTATATCTAGCGTATTTACTGATATCATGTGCCTTTTGTAAAGGTTAGTTTTAATACATAAGTCCACAAGACTCAATTACACCGCTTACAACAGGTTCAACTAAGTTCTTACATTAGTTCCCTTAACTTAAGGGGTCAACCAACTAAAGTTTCAACCAATTTAACTTTTACCACTGTAACTTTAAGTCCCTAGCTATTATCCAGGGGTGGATTTTACTATGCCGATTTGGCAACCTGCTGAACTCAGACAATGAACAAAGTTCAGAGGGATTTCGATGCCAAATATAATCACCGTATTCATATCCCTGGTTTAACTATCAACGGTTGACAGGAGAAAATTTTTTAGTTTGACAACAACGTTTTTACAACCGATGCGATTTCAAGTCGCCATCGGACAACTGTGACTGTCTTGAAAAGTCCAGACAAATCATGCATTCAAATAACTCCAATTCACCTTACACACATTCGGACTAAAACTATGGCTGGCAAAACATATTACGTTTCTGGAACAGGCAATGATAACAATAATGGCTTAATCGAAGGAAGTGCGTTTCGCAGCTTGGGTAGAGCCGTGTATCAGATGCAAACAGGTGATACGCTCTACGTCATGAATGGCACTTATGACAAAGGCACTACGCTTTTTAACTTTAATGGTTCAGCAAATAACTGGACAACAATCAAAGCTTATCCAGGAGCTACGCCTATAATCAAAACAATCGGAAGTGGCATTAATATATTTAGTTCATCCTACGTGCGGATTGAAGGACTTGATCTAGAAGGCAATCGGAAAAACATCACTCTAGCATATGCCTTACAACAGAAAGATAAGCTCAACAATCCCTTAACCAATTCCACTGGAATTAATATCAAAGCCTGGGAAAATAGCCAAGGAGTGGGCGGCAGCAATCCTCATCACATTGTCATCTCTGGTAACACAGTTAGTAACTTTCCAGGGGGAGGCATTGAATCCAGTGATTCAGACTACATCACAATTGAGAAAAATATTGTATCTGGAAATGCTTGGTACACGCCCTATGGTGGTCAGGGTGTCACAACACTTTTTGCTACTAATTCCGATCGCAACACTACTGATTACAAAATAATTTATCGGAACAATATTGTTTTTGATAATCAAAGTTTGGTTCCCTGGAAACAAGCTGGTAAGATTACTGAAGGGCATGGACTAATGCTTGATACTACTAATCAGAGTAGAAATGGAACACCTTATCTTGGCAAAACTTTAATTGCTAATAACATAGTCTACAACAATGGTAACTCTGGTATTGATGCTTTCCAGGCTAAAAATGTCGATATTATCAACAATACAGTTTACAAAAATAGCCGTAATGTCGCTAATACCGGCGAGATTAAAGTCAATTACTCAGAGAATGTTAGAGTTGATAACAATATCATGTATGCGAGCAACAATCAAGTAGCTAATGTTCTGAGATATTGTACAAATGTCAACTTTGACCACAACCTTGTTTATAACTCTTCTCAATTTCAAGCTTCAGATAATCTAAAGGCTAAAGGGTTGCAGAATATTTTGGGTCAAGAGCCCCAATTTGTTGATGCAGCCCACGGGAATTTTGCGCTCAAACCCGGAAGTGCTGCGATCGATGCTGGTTCCAACGCCTTCAATAGTATCACTAAGAACATTCCCCAGGATGGCGATGGTAATGGCACCGCAGTGATTGATATTGGTGCATACGAAGCTCGCCGCATCACTATTAACGCCCCCAATGACTTGAAGAATAACATTGTCGGTTTTGACAATTCCAACGATGTGATTAATGGTCAAGGGGGTAATGACACCATCAATGGTTACGGTGGTAACGACCAACTACGGGGAGGTGCTGGCAATGATCTTCTCATTGGTGGACAAGGCAATGATCTTCTCGTCGGTGGTATGGGTGCTGACTCTTTCATCTACAACACCAATGCTGCCTTTACTAGGGCTGCTGTGGGTATTGATACGATCGCAGACTTCAATCACTCTCAAGGTGACAAGATTTTTCTAGATAAGACCACCTTTACTGCTATTACTTCTGCTGTGGGAACGGGTTTTAGTAAGTCCAGTGATTTTCAAATCACCACTTTAGGGGCACTTAGCAATGCTGCAATTGTCTACAACCCGATGTCTGGGCAGTTACTATACAATCAGAATGGTAGTGCTGCTGGTTTGGGCAGTGGCGGTCAATTTGCACAACTTACTGGTGCGCCAACTCTTACTGCTTCCGACTTCATCGTTCAAGCATAGTTAACTCGGGTTAACTGAGTCCAAGTGTAATCCAAACATGAATCGACTTTCAAAGCGGTTTTCAATTAAATAGATTACACACATCGGGGCGCAAATATCTTGCACCCCGATGTGTGTGATCTATATTAATGGCAAAGTTTTTAGTTTTTACGAATTATACAGACTGCAATATTCCCAAGGATTAACAAATTTAGCATTACTCCCAACGCCAAGCCATTGCTCCTTCCCCTCAGCTAGTGACACCACCACAGTAGTCAAATAATAACCATTCCAAAAAACATCTTTCCAATAAAAACGTTACCCATATTATGAAGATTAAGGAACGTGGATTAAATAAAATGCAAAATTTCATCCTGTCTCCAGCTTCCCTCTCCTTATAAAGGACTACGGTGTACACATAAGTCCTAAAAACCAAACCTAACTTGATAAGGCTTTCCTCGTTCCCATACGGAGTATGGGAATGCATTCATTGAGTCTCTGGCTCAGTGTCTGGCTGGAGGCAGCAGCCCCTAATCAGCCATTCCTAGCTTTGCATGGGAACAAGAGAAGCAGAGAACAATGGTCAATCGAGCTTTTTTCGACTTGTGTGTACACCGTAGCCTTATAAAGGAGAGGGAATGAGGGTGAGGTAAGCCAGGGACATAAATTGTATGTTATTTAATTCTTATTCCTAAGTAAGTTGGCGCAATCAAACCAAACTATCTCAAAAATTGATGAACTAGGCTAAAACCCTCTTCCTTCCTGCCTCCTGCCTGATCGAAACTACAAACATTTACGGAAACCTGACTTGAAAGTGCTGAATCACCGTTCGTCTTTGGCATCTCCCCTTCTCTACCAAACGCTACGCCAAGGCAGAAGTTCGGATTATAGCGTCTGGTAAAGAAGGCATCGCTTCTTTAAAAATATTTAGAGAAACTTCATCAAATCCTTGCACAAAACGCTCTCTATTCCGCTACCACACTATAAATCAATCGAGCTTACCACGATATCTAAGTAATAGTTTTAATTTTGCTGTAAAAATAATAACTATATCTAGCGTATTTACTGATATCATGTGCCTTTTGTAAAGGTTAGTTTTAATACATAAGTCCACAAGACTCAATTACACCGCTTACAACAGGTTCAACTAAGTTCTTACATTAGTTCCCTTAACTTAAGGGGTCAACCAACTAAAGTTTCAACCAATTTAACTTTTACCACTGTAACTTTAAGTCCCTAGCTATTATCCAGGGGTGGATTTTACTATGCCGATTTGGCAACCTGCTGAACTCAGACAATGAACAAAGTTCAGAGGGATTTCGATGCCAAATATAATCACCGTATTCATATCCCTGGTTTAACTATCAACGGTTGACAGGAGAAAATTTTTTAGTTTGACAACAACGTTTTTACAACCGATGCGATTTCAAGTCGCCATCGGACAACTGTGACTGTCTTGAAAAGTCCAGACAAATCATGCATTCAAATAACTCCAATTCACCTTACACACATTCGGACTAAAACTATGGCTGGCAAAACATATTACGTTTCTGGAACAGGCAATGATAACAATAATGGCTTAATCGAAGGAAGTGCGTTTCGCAGCTTGGGTAGAGCCGTGTATCAGATGCAAACAGGTGATACGCTCTACGTCATGAATGGCACTTATGACAAAGGCACTACGCTTTTTAACTTTAATGGTTCAGCAAATAACTGGACAACAATCAAAGCTTATCCAGGAGCTACGCCTATAATCAAAACAATCGGAAGTGGCATTAATATATTTAGCTCATCCTACGTGCGGATTGAAGGACTTGATCTAGAAGGCAATCGGGAAAACATCACTCTAGCATATGCCTTACAACAGAAAGATAATCTCAACAATCCCTTAACCAATTCCACTGGAATTAATGTCAAAGCTTGGACAAATAGCCAAGGAGTGGGCGGTAGTAATCCTCATCACATTGTCATCTCTGGTAACACAGTTAGTAACTTTCCAGGTGGAGGCATTGAATCCAGTAATTCAGACTACATTACAGTTGAGAAAAATGTTGTGTCTGGAAATGCTTGGTATTCACCTTATGGTAGTCAGGGTGTCACAACACTTAATGCTTTTAATTCTGATAACAATACTACTGATTACAAAATAATTTATCGAGACAATATTGTTTTTGATAATCAAAGTTTGGTTCCCTGGCAACAAACTGGTCAGATTACTGAAGGGCATGGGCTAATGCTTGATACTACTAATCAGAGTAAAGATGGAACACCTTATCTTGGCAAAACTTTAATTGCTAATAACATCGTCTACAACAATGGTAACTCTGGCATTAACCCTTTCAAAGCTAACAATGTCGATATTATCAACAATACAGTTTACCAAAATAGCCTTAATGTCGCTAACACCGGCGAGATTAAAGTCAATTACTCAGAGAATGTTAGGGTTTCTAACAATATCATGTATGCCAGCGACAATCAAGTGGCTAATGTTCTGAGATATTCTACAAATGTCAACTTTGACCACAACCTTGTTTATAACTCTTCTCAATTTCAAGCTTCAGATAATCTAAATGCCACAGGATTGCAGAATATTTTGGGTCAAGATCCCCAATTTGTTGATGCAGCCCACGGGAATTTTGCACTCAAACCTGGAAGTGCTGCGATCGATGCTGGTTCCAACGCCTTCAATGGCATTAGTACGAACATTCCCCAGGATGGCGATGGTAATGGCACAGCAGTGATTGATATTGGTGCATACGAAGCTCCCCGCATTATCAATGGCACAGCTGGCAATGACACCTTTATTACTCGGCTAAACAATGGCAATGACACCATCACGAACTTTGGCGGTGTAGGTACTAGCTCAAACCCTTCGGCTGCGGTGATTGCCAAAATAGACACCTTGCAATTTATTGGGGCTGGCTTGACTGCGACAAATCTGCAATTAACTCAAAATGGCAACGATTTAGAAGTCACCTTTGAAGATGTGGCTAATACCAAAGT
This sequence comes from Nostoc sp., assembly GCF_036917675.1. Classification (GTDB taxonomy): domain Bacteria; phylum Cyanobacteriota; class Cyanobacteriia; order Cyanobacteriales; family Nostocaceae; genus Nostoc. The sequence continues at coordinate 108,983 of NZ_JBALCT010000003.1, forward strand.
CACTCTGCAAAACTTTAACTTAGAAAATCTAGATAACTTAGTCGCATCAACAACAAGACCCGCCATCGGTAATATCCAATTTGACGGAGAAGCCAGTGTTACCAAAAGCTTTGATGTGATTAATGCTAACTCCACTCAACCGTATATTTCCACCCCAAACGCTGTCACGTTCCTCAATGACTTGAACAATAACATCAGCGGTTTTTACAATTCCAACGATGTGATTAATGGTCAAGGGGGTAATGACACCATCAATGGCAGCGGTGGTGACGACCTACTGCGGGGCGGTGCTGGTGATGATCTTCTCATTGGTGGACAAGGCAATGATACTCTTGTGGGTGGTATAGGTGCTGACTCTTTCCTCTACGACACCAATTCTGCCTTTAATAGCGCTGTTGTGGGTATTGATACGATCGCTGACTTCAATCACTCTCAAGGTGACAAGATTGTTCTGGATAAGACCACCTTTACTGCCATTACTTCTGCTGTGGGAACGGGTTTTAGTAACGTCAATGATTTTCAAATCACCACTTTAGGGGCACTTAGCAATGCTGCAATTGTCTACAACCCGATGACTGGGCAGTTACTATACAATCAAAATGGTAGCGCTGCTGGTTTCGGTAGTGGTGGTCAATTTGCACAACTTACTGGTGCGCCCACTCTTACTGCTTCCGACTTCATCGTTCAAGCATAGTTGGATCGGGTTAACTGAGTCCAAGTGTAATCCAAACATGAATCGACTTTCAAAGCGGTTTTCAATTAAATAGATTACACACATCGGGGCGCAAGATATTTATTTGTGTCCCTACTTTTTGACCAGAAATAGCCGTATTATCTGGAACTTATAGTTTAAATATAACTACTGTCGTGGTTGCGATCGCAAGTCTTGTAATACTCCCTGCAAAAACTTACCCCATTCTGCTGCCAAAGGGATTTCTGTAAACGGAACCCGCACTGAGTTAGTAGATTCGGAAAATAGAAATTCTAATTCTATAGAACGACCTTTCTCCGGTATATCTTCCAAATCTACTTGTTTATCATCTACTAAAAGATATATTTCTTTAACATCAAGCAAAGAGAATGTTTCTAGTTGAATAGGCCCTTTAGGCGTGGGTTTTCCCCAAGTTAGATTGTTGCCTTTTTGACCTAATACTGAATAAATATCGTACTTAGCTCGTTCAAATTGCTCTGCCCAAGCGCGATAGGCTTCAACTTTTTGATACTCCTTCGAACCTTGCCAAGCTAACCAGAAAAACATTACCAAGAGAGGCAACCACAAAAGACCACGTTCCATCGTTTAAAAAAGTCCTGAGTAAAACTTGTAACTAAAAGCGCAAAATCTTCCAATAAAGGATGCAGATAAGTTATGGTAGTGAGCAATCTGGCAAAAAGCGGTCAGCAACCCAGGTCTGAAGACACTGGGCTTCTAGCCTAAGACCAAGACGATAACTGACCAGACTAAGTTCTTAACTGAACTACGTTAGAGGCAAGAGTTAAAAGACCTACCAAGGAATGCGTAGCTAGTTCCTTGCACTAGAACTGAACGATTAAACATCTGTAGATGGGTTATGTTGTGTCGTTTGGAAAGTTACCGACCTCTAACATTGTCAAAGCTAACTTAACCCCGTAAGGGAGGCTTAATTGAGCAAAACATTATGCGTACAGAGTTGCGAAATTAGAAACGGTAATTGTCCCGTTGAAAGTACATTACATAGGTACACCAAATTGAACAACTCCAAGGCGATAATGCCACTGCGGTTAAAACCGCAGGTGTCCCAACGCTGTCAGCACGCTTTGTGACTGAGTTTCCCCCATACCGCGAGGTCTTATGAGAAAGCTTATATTATTGTGCTTGTTTGTCATTGGGCTGGGATCTGCCATGTTTGGTTTCCTGAATTTTCAGGGACTGGCAGCTAAAGGAGAGTTTGAGACGATTTTGCTTGATTTTCGGGAAGATATTCCATCAATTGTGGTGGAACAGAATCTACAAGCGATCGCCAAACAATACAATGTTACACCCCAATTAGACAACAAGTTTTCCAAAAAAGATCATGTGTATATTGTCAAAGGCGATCGCCAGCGACTCCAAGAACTGAAAAAATCTCAGTTTGCCCAAGCTACAGAATTCATTGAACCAAATTATATCTACAGGGAGATTCCACAACCCGGTCAACCAGCAAGGCTTGGAGAATTTTTGAGACCCCAAGAAGATGAAGAAGCAAGTCCTTCATTAACTGGCCCCAATGACCAATATTACAGCAAGCAGTGGAACTTGCACCAAATCGGCATTGAAGGCGCATGGAGTCAAACCAAAGGCAGTGGCATCACAGTCGCAGTGATTGACACTGGTATTACTAAGGTGCGGGACTTGTATGAGACAAAATTCGTCAAAGGCTATGATTTTGTTAACGACCGAGAAGAAGCCAAAGACGATAATGGTCACGGTACCCATGTTGCCGGAACTATTGCCCAAGCCACAAATAACAAATATGGCGTCGCTGGAATTGCCTATGAAGCCAGTCTGATGCCGCTAAAGGTACTCAGTTCGTATGGTGGCGGTACTGTTGCCGATATTGCCGAAGCGATTAAATTTGCTGCTGATAAAGGCGCAGATGTGATTAATATGAGCTTAGGCGGTGGTGGTGAAAGCAAATTGATGAAAGAAGCGATCGAGTATGCCCATAGAAAAGGTGTAGTTATTATTGCCGCAGCCGGGAATGAAAACACTAATGGGGCAAGCTATCCAGCCCGCTATCCCTACGTCATCGGCGTTTCGGCAATTGGCCCAGATGGGGAAAGAGCGCCCTACTCTAACTTTGGTGCAGGGGTAGATATCTCGGCTCCGGGTGGTAGTGAAGCTGGTAAGATTCTCCAAGAAACTATCGACGAAAACGGCGAAGGCGTATTTCTGGGCTTCCAGGGTACAAGCATGGCTGCTCCCCACGTTGCTGGTGTTGCGGCATTAATCAAAGCTGCTGGCATCAAAGAACCAGATGAAGTGTTAAAAGTCCTGAAGCAGTCAGCGCGAGTTATCCAGGATGATGGTTTGAACTATTATGGCGCTGGACACCTGAATGCAGAAGCAGCAGTTAAACTAGCCTTTGGGGGACAAATCAGTTTCCCAGATTTCTTTCGATGGTTACGGGATAACGGCTATCTTAACCCCGGCTTTTGGATTGATGGTGGTGCGATCGCGCTGTTACCCAAGATTTTAATGGTAGTTGGTTCCTATCTGCTAGCTTGGTTTTTACGGGTTTACTTCCCCTTCACTTGGAGTTGGTCTTTATCCAGTGGCTTAATTGCTGGCAGTTCTGGGTTATTCTTCCTCAAGGGAATCTATATTTTTGATCTTCCCCAGTGGCCTTTCCGGGTTTTGGGCAGTTCAATTCCCGAACTAGGCAGTAGCCTCCAGGGAACTGATGCCTTGAATCCCCTGTTTGCCAGCGTACTGATTCCCATTGTCTTAATGGCATTGCTGCTGGGACATCCTAGTTGGAAATGGTTTGCCATTGGTTCAACTTTAGGTGTAGCAGCGTGCTTGACAGTAAGTGCGTTTTTCAACCCAGCAGTTTGGGGTTTGGGAAGTGATTACTTAGCACGCTTATTCCTTATCGCCAATGCCCTAATCTGTTATGGGCTTGCTCGTTTAGCATTGAAAAACGAAGAAAAAATAGCATAAATGGGGAATTGGGCATTGGGCATTGGGCATTGGGCATGGGGCATGGAAAAGAATTCTTAATAACTTCTAACTCCTAACTCCCCACTCCTAATTCTTGTACAGACGCGATTAATCGCGTCTCTCCTAATTCTTGTACAGACGCGATTAATCGCGTCTCTCCTAATTCTTGTACAGACGCGATTAATCGCGTCTCTCCTAATTCTTTGTACAGACGCGATTAATCGCGTCTCTCCCCACTCCCCACTCACAACTCAGCACTGTTTATGAGCATTACACTTACAGGTTCAATCGAACGCCGTGATATTGGTACAGGCGCATGGGCGTTAGTCACACAAGAGGGTGTTACTTACGAAATCCTCAGAGGGGCTGACAAAAACTTACTCAAAGCTGGACAAAAAGCAAAAGTTAAAGGACAGGTACGTGAGGATGTCATGACAACTGCCATGATTGGCCCTGTCCTGGAGGTCAAATCTTTTGAGGTAATTAGTTCTGATTAGCTGTGGAATTTAGAACCTCTTGAAGACGGCTTCTAAACTCCCCTTTCGGATGACCTCCTTTTACCTCACCCACAATTTGAAATTCCCCTTCTGGAGAATTGCAGAGAATGTAAGTAGGCCATCCCATTTCTGACTTATCGGGATACTGAGTTAATAAAATCTTGCGATACTTGCGGTAAGCAGCCGTATCCTGCATTTTGACATCGATAAATTCTAAACCCAGTTCTTCAGCCACCTTTTTGTCATAAAAAGACATTTTGTGGCAAATGCCGCACTCTTCTGAAGAGAACTTAATTACAGCTAAACTCATGGGTTGGCGACTCTTTGATTCTAGGCAAAGTTTTTTAACATAATGCCATGAAATATTAGCATATAGCTGGTCATTAGTGTCAACTTAAGACTGAAACCCTGATCCAGTATCTTTATTCTTCTTCCCTGCTTCTAGTTGGTAATATTATGTCCGCCTAATTATTTACGATATGTCGTCATTGCGAGTGCAATGTTCGCGTCTCGTCTCGTAGAGAAGTAGAAGGGGCGTTGCAGAATAGAAATATGAATTAGGGCGACGCCGAATAGCCCGTCGTAGACATCGCTATGAAATGTCCAAGGTGTGAATCAATTCATATTTGTAAGAATGGGCGGCAACGTGGTAAATAAAACTACATATGTGTCAACTGCAAACTTAGTAAATAAGTATTTGAAGCTATTTTGCCCTTGGTGTCAGCTCGTATATTACACCCAAATCATTGACCCCTATCTTTGTGCATGGATATAGTCTACAAAGTAAAACCTCGGACTAAGCCAGAATTTCAACCAAGCGTAAGCTCCTAAACTTAGTAGGGCTGTCACAGTTAGGGGTAAACCCAGCTTAACTTTTAAAGTGTCAGGAAGGAGAGCAACAGCACAAACAGTAATAGCAAAGTAGATCAAAAGCCCTGCCTGCAAGCGTTGCACAACTTTCAGGGCCCGCCGACAGCTACTACAATGCTGCGTATGCTGTTTGTAGCGATCCAAAACTTGTTCTCGATTGTTATTTAGATTCCTGATTTCTGGAACACTTATTCCTACTTGATTCCAGGGTAGCTGTCCTTGACAATATTTATCAAACCAATTCCTATACTCAATCACTAGCCTATCTGCACTTGTAGGTAGTCGATAGGAAGTTTTCCAGCTAGGGGTCGATTGTGTCTGTTGTAGAAAATACTCTTGCTGCTGGAGAAGAACCATATCTCCATCAATAACTTGATTGCGTTCGCTAATATGATCCCACCAACGGGGTCTAAGACGATGGAGTGTTTTGGCAAAGTTACGGGGAAACTGAGCAACAATCCGAGATTTACCAGGAGATACTGGTATACAATAAGTGACAAGTCCAACCTGCTTTTCAGAGTTACCAAACTTGATTACATACTCCAAGCGACAAGGTGGTTCAAAAGTGATTGTTGTTTCAAAGCTCCCAACTGTTGCCGCTTCAATCAAATTTGGTGTAGATTGCACAATTTTAATTGGTATAGGTCTTGCTTTTCAGCGATCGCCCTGCACGCCGTGATGAGCAAAAGGAACATGACTAGGATCTGCTACATTTTCCACAAGGGTTTGCCAGTCATATTCTAAATCCCGTACATAAGAAGACCAAACAAAGCCAATGCTAGCATCTATTTGCGGTGATCAAGGTAAGGGTGTATTAGCAGCTTGTTCGCTTGATTTGGCATCTGGCCAAACCCAGAGTAAATCCTGTTCCTGACGAACAGGTAGTGTTACAGCACACAGATTTTCTTTATTCTTACTCACAAGTTCTGGATTTTCTGCTTGGGGAATATGAGTACAAAGTCCTTGCTGATCAAATTGCCAACCATGATAGCTACACATTAAATTCCCTGTTTTGTCATCAATGCGCCCCTCACTTAGGGGTCAAGGCGGTGAGGACATTGATCTAAAAACACCCGAAAAGTTTGAGATGATTTGGGTTTCCAGATAACTAAACGCAGTCCCAAAAGTGTCACTGAAGTTGCTTGCTCTAAGACTAAATCTTCGACTGGTGAGAGGGGATACCACTGCTGAAAAAAGTTGAATTCAGGTTCCATTTTACTAACAAAGACTTAAATTAAAATTTTGCTCAATGCCTTGGGCGCTCACTGACTCTTTAAAATCACTTTACAACAACTGATCAATCTACTAACACTTCAGTTAAGAGAGTAACAAACATTTTGGGCCAATGTTGGCAATGCAAACCGACGAGCAACGGCACAATATCAAGAACGCAATTATCGAAGGCGATCGCTTGATTCATATTTTGGTTCAGCAACGCCGTAGAAGGTACTCCTTCCCTACGGGAGGCGACGCCAAGGGAGAAGCAAGCTACAATCCGAATATCCCGCCACTGAATTCTCAGTACAAAATTCAGTGGCGGACTTACGGCGTAAAAGTTAAATCCCTTATTTAATTGCCATTCAAGCAATTTTTTTAGTATATAATTATGGGTCGTGTCGAATTAAAGCTAAACCATGCCTAAACTAAAGACTCGTAAAGCCGCAGCGAAGCGATTCCGTGCCACCGGCACCGGCAAAATCGTCCGGCGTAAAGCTTTCAAAAGCCACCTTTTAGAGCACAAATCTTCCAACAAAAAGCGTGGTATGCGCCATAGTGCGCTTGTACATGAACGCGATGAACTTAACGTGCGCTTGATGCTCCCATATTTGTAAGTATTTTAGGAAATAAGTTATGACAAGGGTAAAACGCGGTAATGTAGCTCGGAAGCGCCGCAATAAAATTCTCAAACTAGCTAAAGGTTTTCGCGGTTCCCATTCAACTCTGTTTAGAACCGCCAACCAACAAGTGATGAAGGCGCTACGGAGTGCCTACCGCGATCGCAAAAAGAAAAAGCGCGATTTTCGTCGCCTCTGGATCACCCGCATCAACGCTGCTGCAAGGCAACACGGCTTGAGCTACAGCCAGTTGATCGGGAACTTGAAAAAAGCTGATATCTTACTAAATCGGAAGATGTTGGCGCAATTGGCAGTCCTCGATCCAGCTAGCTTCGGCAAAGTTGCTGAATTGGCAAATCAAGCAAAAGGATAAAGGTGGTAACGGATGTATAACGGATGTAGCAGATGGGAAGTAATTACTCGGTTACATCTGGTATTATCCGCCACTATTTTTTGGATTTTTTGCTTTTCCATAGTGGGGACGGGATTAACTGCATCTGCTGCCGAAATGCCAGAAATTCAGCAGCGAGGCTATCTAATTGTTGCCGTTAAAGATAACTTGCGTCCGTTGGGATTTAGGGATGCTAGTGGCAATTTGCAGGGCTTGGAAATTGACTTAGCACAGCGCTTGAGTGTTGATTTAGTTGGTAAAGCTAAGGCTGTCAAGTTTAAACCAGTCGCAAATAGCGATCGCCTGTCTGTAGTCTTAGACAAGAAAGTTGATTTTGCGATCGCTAGAGTCACAGCTACTGAGTCACGCGCCCGCATAGTTAGTTTTAGTGTTCCCTACTATTTGGATAGCACTGTATTAGTTACAAAAGATACCTCTGTGCAGCAGTTGAGTGATTTGGCAAAACAAAAAGTTGCTGTACTCAACAATTCCAGCACCATTGCTAAAGTGCGGTACTATCTCCCAAGCGCCGAGTTGGTAGGAGTGAATTCATATCACGAAGCGCGAGAGAAAATAGAAAGTAATGCCGCCTTAGCCTTTGCCGCAGATGCTAGCGTTCTGAGCGGTTGGGTGCAACAATATCCCCAATATCGGCTACTGCAAACTAAGCTATCAACTGAACCCTTGTCTGTAGTCATGCCCAAGGGATTGCAGTACGATAAGTTAAGACGAAATGTAAATGAAGCGATCGCTCGTTACTTAGCAGAAGGTTGGCTCCAGCAACGCTCTCAATATTGGGGTTTACCGTAAAAGAGAGACGCGATTAATCGCGTCTGTACAGGAGTTAGGATAATTATCCTGATCTCCATCATGCCCAATAGGCTGATAATAGATTACAGAAGCAATTTTTAATATTTGTATTTGCAGCAATGGATAACAGTCTAGCCGTTGTTTATCTCTCCATTTTGGTAGGTTTCCTCACACTTGCAGCCGTGGCTGTTCTTCGCCAGATTTTCAAAACTCGCAAGATTGAAGGCTCCTTTGCAAGATTGCGAAAGAAGTTAGAGAAAGAAAAGGGTACGACTCAAGAATATTATGAGTTAGCCAGTATTTATTCAGAGAAAAAATTGTATTCTCAAGCGATCGCGCTGTTTCAAAAAGCTCTGAAAGCTGCCCAAGAAGAGGAAGAAAAAGATATCGCCCCCATTTACAACGGGCTGGGTTATATTTATTTTAGCCAAGAGCAATATGACTTAGCAATTCGTCACTACAAAGAAGCTCTCAAATCTAAACCAGACTATGTGACAGGGTTAAATAATCTCGGACACGCTTACGAGAAAAAAAAATTAACTACTCAGGCGTTAGAAAGTTACGAAGAAGCACTAAAACTTGCTCCAAATAACGCTATTGCTAAACGCCGTGCTGAATCTTTACGTCGGTTGGTTTCTGCGTAAATTAAGGTTATTTGTCATTGGGTATTGACTTTTCAAGTCATGTCGAAAAGCCCATGAAAACCTAACCTCCTAACCCCCTTCCCGTGTCGGGAAGGGGGAAATTTAGACAGAGGTTTTACAGATGCCGTGAAAAGTTAGCTAGTCCCTAATAGGACTTACGCAAAATATCTCTAAAACTCTTATTTCTCTGTGTCCTCTGCGCCTCTGTGGTTCGTTATTCCGTAACTTGTGCGTAAGTCCTACCTAATCCTTACTCTCCAACTGTTAACAAATTAATTTGGCTTTAACCTCTTAATTTATCGGTTTTCAATCTTAGGCTTGGAAATAGATAACTATAAGTCTTTTCTAAAAATGTCAAAGATGACTAAGCGGTTAAAGCGTTTTTTGCGGCTAGCTATTCCGATCATTGTCGTTATTTCGATCTCACTGGGACTAATGGAAATATTGACGGCTCAACAGCCTGCGATTTCCCATCCTCTCACTTCGCTAAGAGAGGCAGAAATTAATACAGCTGTTTCGGTGATCAAAAGAGAAAAAACTTTGAGCGAAATCGCAGTTTTTCCACTGATTGCTTTACAAGAACCAGATAAAAAAGAAGTTCTGAATTTTACACCGGGTAAAGCCTTTGGGCGAAAAGCTTTTTTGGTAATCTCTGAGCGATCGCAAAACAAAACCTATGAGGGAATTGTTGATCTGACAAGCAAAACCTTAAGTTCTTGGAAAGAAATACCCTCTGTCCAATCTGCGATCGTTAATTCCGAATATGAACTAGCAACTCAGATAGTCAAAGCCGATCCTCGATGGCAAAAAGCGATGCAAAGGCGGGGAATTACTGATTTCGATCAAGTCAAAATCAGTTCGTGGGCACCAGGAATCCTGAGTCAACAGGAAGAAGCAACAGGTAATCGTCTTTGTCGGAGCTTATCTTACTATAAAGGCAAAGGCTGGAACTATTACGGTAGTCCGATTGAAGGAGTGCTAGCAACCGTCAATTTTAACACAGGTAAAATCGCCAGTTTTGTTGACAGAGGAAACGTACCTTTCTCTAAGGAAAACTGGAACTACGATATCAAATCTTTGGGCAAATTACTTTCACCACTTAAAGCATTAAAGATTCTGCAACCAAATGGTGCAAGTTTCCAGATCAAAGACAATGAAATTAGCTGGCAAGGTTGGAAGTTTCGCTATTTAATGCATCCTCGTAATGGATTAATGCTGTACCAAGTGACACGCGACGACGGGGAAAATATCCGACCAGTTTTATACCGCGCTAGCCTATCAGAAATGGTAGTACCTTATGGCGATCCTGAGCCTACTTGGTCATTTAGAAATGCCTTTGATCTTGGAGAATATAACCTTGGTTTGCTAGCAAATACGATGGAGTTAGGTAAGGAAATTCCCGAAAACGGCCTATTACTAAATGCTGTATTTGCTAATGAGCAGGGAGAACCTTATGTAATGCCAGGGGTTATCGGTATCTACGAGCGCGATAACGGAATGCTGTGGAAGCACTATGAATATAATACTCAGCGTAATGATGTCCGTCGCAGTCGAGAATTAGTGATGTCGATGACTGCGGCCATTGACAACTATGATTACAGCATCAATTGGATTTTTCACGAGGATGGGACTTTGGAAGTCCAAAATGAATTAACGGGTATCGTACTGGCGCAGGGAACGGCTGATGAAAAGCAATCTGACGATGATTCTTATGGTCGGTTGATTGCTAAGAATATCTTCGGAGTAAATCACCAGCATTTTTTCAACTATCGCCTAGATTTCGATGTCGATGGTCAAGCTAATTCCGTGATGGAAATGAATGTCAAAGCTTTGCCGATGGATGAAAAAAATCCTTTAGGAAATGCGATCGCACTTGCAGAAACCCCACTAACAAAAGAAACTACTGCTGTGCGCGATTTGGATATGAAAAGCAGTCGGGAATGGATGATTGTGAGTGCAGATAAAAAGAATCCTCTAGGCGCTGCACCTGGATATATGCTGATGCCAGGAGGAAACTCCGTATTTTTCCCTGTGGAAGGCTCAAAAATCCGTCAACGGGCAGAATTTGCGACTCACCACGTCTGGGTAACAAAATATAAACCTACTGAACTCTATGCTGGTGGCGATTATCCCAACCAGACTCAACCTGGACAGGGTTTACCAAAATATATTGCTGACGATGAATCCTTGATGGGTGAAGATATCGTGCTGTGGTACACAATGGGTATAACTCATATTCCGCGATCGGAAGATTGGCCTGTGATGCCTGTTCACCGAGTTGGCTTTAAGCTAGTCCCTAGAGGATTCTTTAGCCGTAATCCAGCGATAAATTTGCCAGAGTGAAATATTCCTTTGCTCAAGTTTCCTTCGTTCAGTTTTTTTGTAATGACTAAAGCGAGCAACTTGAATGCTGATAAACTTATCATAGGTCAAATACTGGCACTTGTTAAAATAGGATATCTGATGAACTTTCCAGAAATTAATATTCCCGGTAATGGCACGCTGCACGCTCGTTTAACTACTTCCTTGGGTGAAATTGTAGTTCGTTTGGAGGAAGAGCGAACCCCTAACACCGTCAAAAATTTTGTCGGTCTAGCAACCGGAACAATCGACTGGAAAGACCCTAAAACTGGTGAATCTAGTAAGGGGACTCCAGCCTACGATGGGATTCGCTTTCACCGGGTCATCCCTGATTTTATGATTCAGTGTGGCGATCCTCTGAGTCGTTATCTGGATACGGCCAGCCGATGGGGTACTGGTGGACCGGGATATCAATTTGAGGATGAGTTTCATCCCGAATTGAGACACACTGGTGCAGGTATCCTGTCGATGGCTAATGCCGGACGCGGTACAAATGGTTCACAATGGTTCATTACAGAAGCAGCAACGCCTCACCTTGACAAGAAACACAGTGTTTTTGGTGAAGTTGTCCAAGGTCTAGATATAGTCAACCAAATCGCTAATGTGCCTACGACTAGAGATCGTCCAAATCAAGAGGTGGTGTTACAAAAAGTAGAAATTTTTCGGCAGTAATTAACACCTCTCTAAGTTAATTTATCGAAAAATTGGGTTTAAAACCCCGTGCTTCTAGCACGGCTTTACCAGTATTGGATTTGCCACCAAATATCTTAAGATAGTGGAATGCTAATTAGTACCGATGGACAGTCGGGAATCCAAAACGCCTATGCAGACGGTTTGCCAGGGACTGAGATATCAGATATCTCAGTCTAGGTCAAAGTCGAAATCCCGTAAGGGAGTAACTAGGAAGTCTTTGAAGTGATTCTTAGAAGCTCCGTACCTTCTCCCAAGGGGAGACGCAAGCGCGAACAGGTCGGAGTCATGTCACAGTCCACTCTTATCGGACTCCGTGTTATTTCTGTTGAAAAGGGAGAACACAAACATGAAATTGGCTTACTGGATGTATGCAGGTCCAGCCCACATTGGCACTCTGCGAATCGCTACTTCTTTTAAAAATGTTCATGCGATCATGCACGCCCCCATTGGCGATGACTACTTTAACGTCATGCGCTCCATGCTATCGCGCGAGAGGGATTTTACTCCGGTGACAACCAGTGTCGTCGATCGCAACGTTTTGGCGCGTGGTTCTCAAGAGAAGGTGGTAGATAACATCATCCGCAAGGATGCCGAGGAACACCCAGATTTGATTGTGTTAACTCCCACCTGCACTTCCAGCATTTTGCAAGAGGATTTGCACAACTTTGTCGAGCGATCGCAGTTGGAAGCAAAAGGAGACGTAATGCTGGCGGATGTGAACCACTACCGCTATAACGAACTGCAAGCCGCCGATCGCACTCTCGATCAAATCGTTCAATACTACATTGAAAAAGCCCGGAAGCGGGGCGAATTGCCAGAAGGCAAAACTGAGAAACCCTCGGTTAACATTATCGGTACTACCACCCTTGGTTTCCACAACAATCACGACTGCACCGAACTGAAACGGCTGATGGCTGACTTGGGGATTGAGGTAAATACCTTAATTCCCGAAGGTGCTTCGGTGAATGACTTGAAGAAGATGCCCAAAGCCTGGTTTAACCTGGTGCCTTACCGTGAACTCGGTTTAACCACAGCTCGTTACCTGGAAGAACAATTTGGCACACCTTATATAGACATTACTCCAATGGGTGTAGTGGAAACTGCCCGTTGTATTCGCAAGATTCAGCAGGTAATTAACGCTCAAGGTGCAGAAGTTGACTACGAAAACTTCATCAATGAGCAAACCCTGCATGTATCTCAGGCTGCTTGGTTTTCCCGTTCGATTGACTGTCAAAACTTGACTGGCAAAAAAGCTGTGGTTTTTGGTGACAACACCCACGCCGCCGCCATTACCAAGATTCTGGCGCGAGAAATGGGGATTCATGTTGTTTGGGCTGGAACCTACTGTAAATATGATGCAGACTGGTTCCGCGAACAGGTTAGCGAGTATTGCGATGAAGTGCTAATCTCCGAAGATCATGGTGAAATTGGAGATGCGATCGCTCGTGTCGAACCCTCCGCCATTTTCGGCACCCAAATGGAACGCCACGTTGGTAAGCGTTTGGATATCCCCTGTGGCGTAATTGCTGCACCAATCCACGTCCAAAACTTCCCCATTGGTTACAAACCATTTATGGGTTACGAAGGTACAAATCAGATTACAGATTTGATCTACAATTCCTTCACTTTGGGAATGGAAGATCACCTATTAGAAATCTTTGGTGGTCACGATACCAAAGAAGTTATTACTAGGGGAATTTCTGCTGATTCTGATTTGAATTGGACAAAAGATGGTCAAGCAGAATTGAATAAGATTCCTGGATTTGTTCGCGGTAAAGTGAAGCGTAATACTGAAAAATTTGCCCGCGATCGCGGTTTCAAAGAGATCAACGCTGAGGTACTGTATGCCGCCAAGGAAGCTGTTGGGGCTTAGATTAGAGTTTAATTGAGAATATTGAGGGGTGAGGAGTTATGTATACTCTTTACCCCCATTTTTTTGCTTTAGTGATAAAAATTAAATTATGAGATACCATAGATGTAATATTAATTTTTATATATTTCTCTCAAAAACTATTTAAAATAACCAAATTAAATATAATGAAAATACCATCAGGTTTAGTAATTCAAGATGAAAAAATCACTAAATACCTACTTGTTTATCAACCTAAAAGTGATAAATCAAGATATCTAGCTTTAGCAGGATATAATCTTGATAACTGGGAACTTCTTAAGAACGATATAATAAATGCTGTAGAAGGTTCTGAAATTGCAAAAGTCACCCCTAGTGATTGGGGGACTCAGTTTGAGGTTAAAAGCGAGTGGACTGGGCCTAATGGTCAATTAATTAAGGTAATTACTATCTGGCAACAAGATGAAGAAACAGAATTTGTTAGATTTATAACACTATATCCTGATAAATCACAGGAGACTTAAACGATGACAACAGCTAGTTTATTTCAGTGGGTAGAACTGAAGCACAATGTTCCTAATAGTCCTGTAAAAGCTGGCGATAGAGGGGTTGTGTTGGATCATCTGCGTCCTACTAAAACTCAGCAAGAGCCAGGATATATTTTAGAAATCTTTAAAGACAGTGAAACTCTAGATGTTGTTTCTGTGCCTATTTCCTGGGTCAACCCTCTACCTGAAACCTGGGGAAATATTGAACATGATACAAGACAGACAGTTTAAGGCAGAAAAAATCAAACTCATGGCTGACTATGGATGCTATCCGCTATGGTGGGTAAGTCCTGAGAAAGTTGGTAACATTGATCCAGAAACATTGCCATTAATTCCAGAAACTATTAAACGCCTGAATAAATGGAAGAAATTTATAAGGCAAAGTTGAACTGGGAAGATCCTGCTAACTCACCAGATTTGAGTGAAGAAGCTGAAGCAGCTTTTGAGGAAGAACGAATCAGCCTGTGGAAGCAATTGCAAACAGAACTTGCACCTAATTATCAAGTTGTTTATTTCAGTGAGCTATTAGGCAAGGTTTTAACTCATCCTAGTGAATTAGAAGTTTTATGTCCTATTCAGCAATGATTTCACCTAACAGAATATAAATCTATTGCAGCACCAAAAAATTTTTCCTGGGAATCTCCACCCCTGGTTGCGGGGAAATAGGTGACAAGTGATATATCTAGAGTGGCTGTAATTCCTGCTGATGATCCGCTCACCTCCGGTGGGTTGGAGCGATCGCTGTGGTAGATTTTTAACAGTGCTGTCTGCGGGCCCCCTAAAGTGAATATCCACACTATGAAAATCGACCGATTGCAGGAACTTAAGCAAAAACTGACGTTTGAAGCAGACTTGTCCCATATCTGGTTATTTTATATGGATCATTTTGCGGATCAGGAGGAATTTACTGAACTGGGTGAGCCTGCCTATAATGGATACCTAGATGCTGTCCTCCACAAAACTTGTCAGCATTTGTTTGGCAGGGCAATAAAGATTAGTGGCTTTTTTCTGATCTACATTGCAAAGTATCAGTTATTTCATGGATCTTTCCAAGTTAAAGGACGTATTGGGGGTGTGATTTATTTTGAGGATATAAAAATTGGTTTACTTGCAGTGTCGGCGGATTATCCCCCTACCGATGCGGTTAAGTATTCACGTTTTTCTGAGATGATTCAACTGTCGGCATCTAATCGCAACGAGCATAATTGAGAGAAGCACAACAACACAGGTGTTTTCAAGAGCCTGTTTAGATTTACCAATTTTAGACTCCCTCAAGCATTTTTGATGTTTATTAATTTTTATTGCCCACTCTGAGATTTATTTTAGCTAGTATGAACATTGGCTGTATGGCGATCGCAATGCAAGAGATTGATTTGATGAATAGCCACTGAGACGGCAGATAATATGCTACTAGTATATACTGGCAAGTTTCTCAATCCTCCCCGACGGCGAGAACTCTCACCCCTCTATTATCAGGCTTGAATGATGCCTAAAACAAAAACTGCCTTGAATTCGCTCCAAAGCAGTATGGTGGTGTAAGAAGAGGAGTCTTAGGTAAGACTTGGGACTTCTGGGTTTTTATCCCCCGTTTCCGTATGATAAATTTGGTATCTAATCATATACAAGTTCCTCATAACACTATCCGATGAAAAAATCAATTTTATTTAAAGTCTAGCTGGACTTGGGTTAGGAATACAAACCTTTTTTTATGTAATTAAAGTCTCATTATTTTTGTACGTAAACCAGTTTGTAAACTCGCGTTAATATGGATATCGTCATTGTTGGCGCAGGGCCAGCAGGTCTATTCTTAGCCCATCGATTGCTCGCCCAAAGCCCAAGGCATACGGTACAACTATATGACTGTAATCAAAATCCGAAAGGTCTAGAATCTTTTGACAGTCGAGGGTTCGGCTTGGGATTAGGTGCAAGAGTACAGCTTTGGTTGAACAGTATCGAAGGATTAGGGGAGCAGTTAGCCTCTCAAGGGATTGAATTCACGAAGGCTGAACTTATTTTGATTCCGCGTCGGACTGTATGTGCTTTACTTGTGCGCTCACTACTGATGCGTTATGGCGATCGAAGCTCTGATGAGAGTTCACGGCTATCACTACACTTTAAAGCTTCAGTCGTAGATGTTGATCTGGCACATCGTGAGATCGTGATTGAGAGAGAATCTGGTTATGAAAAAGTAGCCTACGATCTGCTAGTGGGGGCAGATGGAATTCACTCGACCATCCGAAGTGCGATGATCATCTCAAGACCAGACGAAATAGATTTTCAACAGCAGCAACGACCACAGGTATGGAAAGTACTGCAACTACCGATGCAGGCAGAATTACAAAAATCTCCACCTCGGATCATTCGACTTCAAAAGCGAAGTACTGAATATGGTCTTGTTTTTGGTGGCTGCTTACCGCGAAAAGATGGGCATTTAACTGCGCTGATTTTTTGGGAACCAATAGGCAGTAGCGATCAAGTCAATCCCTGTGGAATTACAACTGTAGAGGAATTACAGCAGTTATTACAGGAGATGTTCCCAAAAAACTTACCTACACTTAAGCTTGACCCAGAGCAAGCTGCGGCATTCTTAGAAGCCCAGCCGGGGCATGAATACTGGAGTCAGTGTCGGTGCTATCATCACTTGGAGGGTGGGGCAGTACTGATTGGGGATGCTGCACACTCTATGTTTAGTCTTTTGGGACAAGGTTGCACCGCAGCCATTAACGATGCAGTTGTCCTTGACTGCTTGCTTGGGCAGCACGGCGATCAATTATCACTCGTCTTACCTCAGTTTTCTGCTCAACAAGTCGAAGAAGGTCATGCTGCTTCTGACCTGAGCCTGATTGCATTAATCGTTTACCACCCCTGGTTAGGGCTTTTATACAGAATCACAACGTTGCTATGGGTCTTTGTACTAAGACAGCCAAGTATCTTTGCTCGGCTCAATCAAGTCGGGACCAACTATATACAAGTACTCCGCGAAAATAGATTGTGGATATGGCTTGCTAAGAAACTCCTAAAAGAGCTACCAAAAGTGTCAAACCGAAGAAAGATTTAGGGAGAAAAACTATTTTACACTGTATAAAAAAACTACTAATATGAGCTGATTGTACAGTAAAGTCAATCGCAATTGCTAAAAATTGGTATTCTCATTCTGAAATAGTGGCAATTGAATTACTTGGGATTGTCTTACGTTATCCAGATTGGACGAAGTTAGAACAAATAGCAATGGCATGTATGTTTGGTAGGGCATCGGCTCAAGGAAACGCACTAATAAATGGTTTGCCAGGAGTCAATCCTGGAATGTCAGGAGCGATCGCTGCACCCACCCATAAAGATGGACTGAAGAGAAACTGTAAGTCAGGGGCAACCTTGTTGCTTCTGCCACTATGCAGGAATAGTCCCGCTTCAATGAGATTACTGGTAGGTGAGATCGGGGGTATGTTAACTGTTAGAGGAGCGCGATCTGCCAGGATGGATGCCTGAATCCTACTTGATGACAAAATTAGACGGGTCTTGATCTCGTCGATGCTTAGTGGGAATGGGGGCCGGCTGCCCATCACCCACAAGGGCTGCGGTTTTCTCCAGGGATTCCCTCAATCGCTTGGCCGCGTAGATGGACATATCTCGGGGTACATTAATGCGATCGCGCAAATATCGTAGAGCCACATCAGATCCCAATGGAGGTACACAGTCTTCATCGGTCATCATGTGTGTTAAAGCACAACGTAGGGCTTGATCAAACAATTTATCATCTAAGGGGTTGACTCGGATAATATTGACGCGGTGCTCGATAGTTCGTTGAAGAGCTTCCATGCGGGAGTTTTCGGGTTCTGGATAAGTAACATCTGGTAGCCCGAACCAGGGACCGTTATCCACCCGCGCTTTATTGAGAAGCATCTGGGTTTCGCCGTTTTCCCAACAGCCCCCCATCTGGGGCGGCAAATCATGTACGTGGGTGTGAAAGTCGCTCTGAGTACCGCAGTAGGTAGGTCGGCTTTCCATTGCCGCAAACCATGCGCTCAAGCGAGGGTTTTCCGAACGCAGGGAATACCCCTTGTAGTAATAAAGGCTCGCATTCATCCGTTCGACATAGGGCGTAAAAATGACATCGACGATGCCGAAGCTATCTAGAAAGTAAGGTCCTGGGGTGCGACCCAGAGCCGACTCGACCCTAGCCACCACTCCGATAAATTGTTCTCGGTTGCGTTGTTCTTGTTGAGAGTTCTCTGCTCTAGAGCACAGCCAAGCGCACCAGGCTCTAAATAAAAGTCGTTCTAATTGACGTAGAGTCAGCACCGTCCGGTCTTCCATCCCTTGGCTCAATGGAGCAAAAACCTTTTCCAAAGCGATCAAAATGTCATCGCTTTCCTTAATAATCCGTCCATCTAGCTCGATCGCGGGGAGCATACCTGATGGTACCTGACGTTTGTACCAACTTTCTTTCTCCCCATAGCAGAACATTGTCACTTTTTCGATGCGATAGGGGATCTGTTTTTCCTCTAGCCATAACCAAACTTTTTGACAGTAAGGACACCAGGCGTGGTTATCGCGGTACAGTGTTACCCGCACATTAGATTCGGGCTGACCAAACAAGCGCAACCGGGCTTTAGCGTTGGTGAGACCATTAACGGTATCTATTTGATAGTCCGTGAGGGTTTCTAGTTCTTGCCAGCTTAAGGGTGCGGTAGTCATAGGGTGAGTTGCGTAGGGCAATACTTAGGACAATTCTATACTCTACAATATTTTCAATAGTATATATTATATTTAGATTATCTATAGCAATCCTAAATCGTTCGTGCGATAGAAAATCGCTGAAAGGCTTTAAAATACGTACTTTTAATCTCAGTATTTTCTCACGTTTCAATTCGGATTGCTATAGCAATATTTAAAGTCAGTATGTGTATTAAAAAATGAAGTGCAGAATATGGGATTAAAAGTTTATTTATTCGTTACTTACTCAACCAATCCGTTACTTGGTTAAGCACTGGAGCATTTTTACAAATTAGCAGATAAATCTTTTCTAGATCGGAAGTTACAGTGATTTATAATTATCATTTCCCGGATGTAATTGCTGTTAGATAATGATTGCTAAGATATAGAGCTGAAGCTCAGATAAGGTTTATTTTATAGTTAGTTCTATCTGGATTTGTGAATGATATAATCACATGAAAATGATTTTCGATAACTATGCCAATTAAAAAAAATATCGAGCTTAATCAAGGATGTTTCCTTAATCCCACAGAAAAAAAGATAGTTGTCAATTTAGCAAGTGAAGATATTTTAACTTTAATCACGCAAGAGTTAAAAAGTCGTTACTCGCCAGAAACTCAAAAACAAGCCCTTGAGGGAAGTTCCCAGCTATTACCTGATTTCGTATTTCAAGAATTATTAAAACGCCAAGAGCAGGTAATAAACGTTAACCCAGACACCTTAATAGTCGTTAACTGTAACATCACAGGAACAGAGATCGATGAGTTGGAATTTGATTTAAATGTCGAAGCATATTTTGTCATTGCAGATACAACAGGTCAAAATCATTTTCGGGCTAATAGGATAGTCCTTTGGTCAAATATATGGGGTGATGAAGAAAAACTTTTCGATTTAGAAGATGAGCTAGGTGAGCAATTCTGGACAAATTATCAAATCCAGTTACTCTTTGATGAAAAAGAGCAACAAACAATTGAATTAGAAGTATCACAAACAGATGATTATGCAGCAAGGTTACAATTTTACCCATCTCTGAAAATATTTTTACCATCCATAATTCCCTTTACCGAATTTTAGATTTTAAATTTTGGATAATGGAAAATAAGATTCAAAATCCAAAATTTAAAAAGGTTTGAGAGCAAGGGAATTTAAACGCGAGAATAAATCTAAAATCTAAAATCTAAAATCCAAAATTACTTGACTTTTAGCTCCCTGCTCCCTTGCCTCTTTTTCAATCCGGTTTTACCGAGCTTACCTGTTTTTCATAGGTTAAAACCTAAAGAGAGTACGAACCCAAGCAAATAAACTATCAGGATTGCTAGAATCAGAGTCCGGTGCAGTAATCCAGATCAAACCCGGCGTAATCTCAATATTATCTCCGATTTTATATTGATAGAATGCTTCAACGTGCAGGGAAGTATCTTTGTCCGCTTGTCCCGCACCTGCTCCTAAATTTACACTCTTGTTGAGACTGATGAGTTTCGGCTCCATACCAACTAAAATCCCCCCTAGAGAACCTTCTTTAAAAAGATCGGGGAATGCCAGTCCTACCGCCCAATCCATCGCTTCGCCATCTCCGCGTCCCAAATAGCGATGTGCTGCATAACTTACCCACCCATTGATTGCCAACTTGGGACTAATTTGATAGAACGCCTGTAGACCATAAAGGTTGCCCACAGTTCCCGCTCCGGCCACGGTGCTGTTTACCAAGTTACTCCCGACTGCTGGACCGAAATTTGTTCCACTAAAACCTATCGTATTTGGTGGGCTATAGGTATTAACGTAAGTTGCCGCCAACCGAAAATTCCTATTAGAAGAGTAGTATATTAACTGTGCTAAAGCTAAATACCTGCCTTTAAAGAAGCCATTATTAGCTGTCGGATTGTTGCCGTTTGGTGCACTGTACGCTAATCCTAATTGAACCTGTTTGCCTAATCCCTGGAGTATGGCAATTCCGGCACCGCTATCTCCATAGTTATAGACCAAAGACCGCCGTGAAAATCGTGAAATCCCATTAGCACCAGTCGCAGAAGACGATTCAAAATATGGGTTAATGGGACCAGAAAGACCTATTTCACTAGCTCCATCAGACAGGGCATAAATGTTGACTTGGGTATTTGGATAAGGTAGAAACCGATAGCGGACACCACCGAGAGTAATAGTGTTGCGTGCAAAAGTAATACTGGAGTTATCAGCAGTTCTCCCCTCATAAGTTCCCAATAATCCAGCTCTTGTTTGTCCCAATGATTCAATATTTCCACCTGTGAGTGTTATACCTAGTGAATCTTTACCGTTAAAACTGGTGTTTAACCGTAAAGAAGTTGAACCTTGAAGTGTGGGATTGTGAGCTGCTGGTCTTTTGCTGACGACGTTATTGCCCGCCAGAACTGAGCCAAGAACAATCTGGCCTCGACCGATAAGTTTGGTTGTGGTCGAAAACTGAGTTGCTTCTAACTTCGCACTTCGCGTTTCTAAGGTATCTAAGCGTCCCCGAAGTTGAGCAAGTTCTGGAGAAAATTGGTCTTGTAGTTTTTTGAGGGTATCCAAGTCTTCCCGTTTGACTAAATCTGTCGTTGAAGTTGCTATTAGTTCATTGAGGCGATTTAAAGCTGCATTCAACCCAGCTGCAAATTCATAGCGTGTTAGAGGACGATTGCCTTTAAATGTGCCATCTGTATATCCTGTAATTACACCGTAGCGCTCAACTAGAGACTGTAATGCTTGAAATGCCCAATCTGTCGGCTTAACATCTGACAGTTGTGAAACAGATGTCACTTGCCCTGCTACATTATTTGTAGCTTTTTTACTAGTTAGCGGTGCAACTTCCAACAATTGTGATACAGGTGTCACTTGCCCTGTTACATTATTTGTACCCTTTTTACTACTTAACGGTGCAATTGAAGTTTCTACTGTTTGATTGATAATTGCTTCTGGTGCTTTTTTCACTTCTATTTGGACAGTAGAGGCATCAGGTTTAGGCAGTTCAGCTTTACTTTTTGCCGGAGAAAAAACCAAGATAATTAGAATATCTAGCAACGAAAGCAGTAATATCAGGCATCTATAATTCCAGCGAAAATTAGACATGACTCTTCAACTCCTCAACCTTAATGATGAATAACTAGCTCTAATTTAGATAGATAAACTAGAGGCAATATTTGATGCAACGTCGCTGCTAAACCATTAGAAAATAACCTTAGCAAAGGTTTCACTAGGGAGAAAAGTAGCAATCTCCTATAGATATCAAAACCAGTAATAAGCAGTTGAATGTAGAATCTAAAAGCCGTAGTAAAACCACCTTTGAAATCAGGTTTTTATTGGTTCTGCTGCACAAAGTTAATCAATGATTACTGACATTGACTAAAGCTTTCTTTTGATTCAATTTGTTATCTGCCAATCAAGATTAGCTGAACGCAGTAATTTGTAATCAGCTATGTTTGACGGCATCAATTGTTAGTTAAGTACTGTAATCCGATAGAAATACCGTACTTTGGGTAGAATTATCTTTGCATAGAGTTCGGTACAATGCAAGACCCAGTATTTCTTTATGAGATGAAAATATGTCAAAATTATTGGGTAAGTCAACTCAAACAACTGCGATCGCGTAGCTTGAGGACGGGAGCAAAAGTAAGGTATTTCGGTCATTGCGAGCGATCGCGGAGTGTCTGGTAGAGAAGCGAAAGAATCTGAATCAAGGTAATTTTAATTGGAGAAGGTAGGATTGCTCTTGATGTGCCTGTGCGGCTTTCACGTCCCGCATCCCTGATGACTTGATGGACATTTAAGAGGCTAGTCTTAACAAGTAACTTAACGCCTGAATATCTTTTATACGGAACTTTTCCGTATAATCAGCCCCTGAAGAGTGTTTATACGGAATAAGACTTGATTTTAGATGAATTTCTATGATACTCTGCTTTTATCCATAAACTACAGTTACTCGATATTATAACCGTAGTTATAGTTCACAGTGTGCATCAAACGGGAATTACCCACTATGCCAAAAGATTGGTATGAATGGCACGACCTCTACAACACTGAGCCGAAGTTGCAGCAGCGTCTAGAAATCGTGCGTGAATATATTGCTTATAGCTTGAATGCCTCCCCAGATGGAGCTATTCGGATAGTGAGTGTTTGCGCGGGTGATGGACGAGATTTACTAGGAATTTTAAAAAATCACCCCCGTGCGAAGGATGTTTCTGCACGACTTGTTGAAATAAATTCAAATCTAGTTGAACGTGGACGAGCAACTATAGAATCTTTGGATTTAGCCAGCCAAATTGAGTTTATCAATGGTGATGCAACTCTTGCCGCCAACTATGTAGAAGCAGTACCAGCAGATATTGTGATTGTGTGTGGTGTTTTTGGCAATCTTGCTGACGAAGCTGAACTCAATCGCTTACTAGATAACCTGAGTTTTTTGAGTAAACAAGGTGCTTTTATCATCTGGACTCGCGGACATTCTAATGGTATTACTTACTCTGAAACGGTGCGGAAAATTTTGCGTACATCTGGATTTGAGGAAGTGAACTTTAAACTTACGTCTACAAGAGATATGGGAGTGGGTCTTCATCGTTACCTTGGTGAAAACTTGGCTGTACCCAAAGAGCAACAGTTATTTGTGTTTTCTGGCATTGCTAGTAAAGCGAGGTAAAAAAAGATTTTTACTGGTATGAGCTTGTCAATTTAATCAGAGAATTATCTGGGAATATGCAGTATAATCAACTAGGTAATAGTGACCTAAAAGTTTCAAAAATTTGCCTTGGTACTATGACTTATGGGCAGCAAAATACTATAGAAGAAGCCCATCAGCAGCTAAATTATGCAATTGACCAGGGAGTTAATTTTATTGACGCGGCTGAGATGTACCCAGTGCCAACCAGTGCTGAAACCTATGGACTAACCGAAACTTACATTGGAGAATGGTTAAAAAATCAACAGCGAGATCAATTAATAGTTGCTACTAAAATTGCTGGGCCAGGTAGAGGCTTTAAATGGGTGCGTGGTGGAGCCAAAGCAATTGACCGGAACAATATCAAACAAGCTGTAGATGATAGTCTCAAAAGATTGCAGACAGCCTATATTGATTTATATCAAATCC
Source organism: Nostoc sp. (assembly GCF_036917675.1). Lineage (GTDB taxonomy): Bacteria > Cyanobacteriota > Cyanobacteriia > Cyanobacteriales > Nostocaceae > Nostoc. The sequence continues at coordinate 132,965 of NZ_JBALCT010000003.1, forward strand.
ATTGGCCTGATCGCTATGTACCACGTTTTGGACAAACAGTGTTTGACCCGATCCAGGTAGGAGAAACAGTTCCTATTGCAGAACAACTGGAAGTTTTTGCTGATGTCATCAAAGCAGGAAAGATTCGCTATATCGGTTTGAGCAATGAAACCCCTTGGGGAGTTGTACAATTTAGTCATGCAGCTAAACAATTAGGATTACCTAAAGTTGTCTCCATTCAAAATGCCTACAATTTGCTCAATCGATTTTTTGATGGTGCTTTTGCAGAAGCAGTTTATTACGAAAATATCCCTTTACTAGCTTATAGTCCTTTGGGATTTGGCTTTTTGACTGGGAAATATCTCAACAGTAAAGCAGAGAAGGCAAGAGTTACTTTGTTTGAAAACTTTGGTCAGCGCTATTTAAAACCAAATGTTAGCAAAGCAGTAGCAGCTTATGTAGAAATTGCCAAACGCCATCAACTGAGTCCTGCACAATTGGCCTTAGCATTTGTGCAGAGTCGTTGGTTTGTTGCTAGTACGATTATTGGTGCCACCACACTAGAACAACTCAAAGAGAATTTGGAAAGCATCAATGTAGTTCTCAATAAAAATATTTTGGCAGAATTGGATGCAGTTCATACTCAATTTCCGAATCCAGCACCCTGAAAGTGCTGAGTACTGAGTTTTTAAACCTAATAACTTGATACGCCAGAAAAATAGGTTGGGTTAAGCGCAGCGCAACCCAACAAAGCAAGATAAATGTTGAATTTTGTTCCTCAACTAACCTACATTTAAGTCTAATTTTGGGTTTGAAAACAGTCCCTAGTACAGCACGGCGGAAGTAAGGAGACCATTAAAAGCTACGAAAATTCGTCAGTCTTTTGCGCCTTTCGTTATGCACCTGAAGAAGTACCTTGGCTTTAGTACTCAACTATCCCAAAATTTTTGAATCACGGTTGAGGTCGGGATGGGTAGTGGGGAAAGAGTTTTATCCTGTTCTGCAATTTTCTGTTAGTTTGCGTAGGCGGACTTGGTTTGTATCGCTACGACTTCCACTGGTTCGGGTTTGATATTTTCATCAACAAGGAATATTAACATGGCTGAAATTAAGATATATAGTGCGCTCGTTTGCCCTTATGCTCACCGTTCACGCTTGGTACTGCAAGAAAAAGGCATCGACTTTGACCTGATTGAGATTAATTTGCAGAATAAGCCGGATGGATTTACAGATATTTCTCCTTATGGAAAAGTGCCTGCGATCGCACATAATAATCACCGAGTTTGGGAATCGGCAGTAATTAACGAATATCTGAATGAGGTATTTCCTAATCCGCCTCTTTTACCCAATAGTCCCATTGCTAAGGCACAGGCTCGTATCTGGATTGATTTTGCCAATACTAAATTTGTTCCAGCTTTTTCTGCTCTCCTGCGTAGTCCTGATATCCAACAGCAAGAAGCAGCCAAACAGGAACTATATAAACACCTGGAATTTATCGAGAATGAAGCTCTAGGGAAATTATCGGGCGAAGGACTTTACTGGTTTGGTGAATTTATTAGTCTGGTTGATTTCACCTTTTATCCCTGGTTTGAGCGATGGTCTGCACTGAAGCACTATCGAGGCTTTGCACTACCAGAAGAATTTACTCGTCTACGTCGCTGGAAACACGCTTTAAAACAACATGATTCAGTGGTGGCGATCGCCAATAACAAAGAATTCTACATTGAGCGATATGCTAGATTTGCTACTCCTGTTGCTGCCTAGCGCCCGCTTTGCAACAGTAGAGACGTGCCACGGCATATCTCTACTGTTGCAAAAGGATTTTATTAATTCCTACTATTGCATGGGAGATTTCCTGACCTTATTTATATTGCAATTATACTGGAGCAAGAAAGAATGGTAAGCGGCAAGGTAAGCTTGCATTACATTTGTGTAAATTGCGATCGCATTCCTTAACCAATAAATTTACTGATAAATAAAAATTAATCGCGAACAAATATCACAATACAAAATTATTATTTCGGGGATCTAATAGGCAAAATAACCCACTAGAGTCTTAACCGATGTGTCTCCTGTAACGAAGTAAAAAAAGCATCACAAAAGCCTCGCAATTCCTCTTATACAAAAAAAGCAGATGCGTGTTAATGTTTTAATCTCATTGACTTTCCCTTAGCGTCTTTCCCTATGCATCTGCACTATTTACACCCCCAACACCTTGAAGAATTAGTCAAGAGCAGTGGTATAGACTTACACTTAGTGCAACTCAATTTTAGGTCACTCCAAGGCGTAGCTGCTTATGAGTACCTATTAATTTCTGAGCTACTCCCCCGCACCAATACCGGAATAGTGAAAAGTGGATGGTTGCAACGTTATGCTCATATTGCTGAAGGTGGTTGGTGGTGTTCGGGGCTAGACCCTTTGAATAATTGGCAAATGATGGAATGGGGATGCTTTAAGCCAAACCAGCCCCGACAGAATCACAATGGTAAGTCTATCAAATACGAGCATCCCCCCAGCACGCCAACGCGGGTATTTTGTTTGCGGGTAACTTTGCAAGTGTGGCAGCAAGTCGCTGGACGTTACAATCTGCTCATGCCTGAGAATATCACCATTACTCCTGATGGTGAAGCTGAAGGCTTTTGGCAATGGGTGATGCAACAGAACATTCCCCTCGTTATCTGCGAGGGTGTGAAAAAAGCAGCCACGCTGTTGACGCAAGGATATGCAGCTATTGCCATTCCCGGAATTACCAGTGGTTATCGGGTTGTTAAAGACGAATTTGGTAAAATTACCCGTCGTCAGCTAATTCCTGACTTAGCAGCGTTTGCAATTACAAAGCGTAGCTTTTACATTTGCTTTGATTTTGAAACTCAATCTAAGACAATTGCTGCTGTAAATAATGCTATTTCCCAGCTTGGTTGTTTATTCCAGCGAAAAAATTGCACTGTTAAAGTCATCGAACTTCCAGGAATGGAAAAAGGAGTTGATGAGTTTATCCTTGCTAAAGGTGCAAGTAGTTTCGAGAAAGTTTATCGCCAAAGTGTTAATTTAGAAATTTATCTTGCTCAAACCAAACCCCACACTGAGTTAACTATTCCTGCTGCTCTCACCTTGAATCGCCCTTATATAGGTGAAATCCCTTTCCCCACCTCTGGATTAGTAGGAGTCAAATCAGCAAAAGGAACAGGTAAAACTACAGCACTGCAAGCCGTTGTTCAGCAAGCAAAAAGTAGAAATCAACCTGTTTTGTTAATTACTCATAGAATATTACTAGGACGGTTTCTGTGTGAAAAAATTGGTATTCAATGGGGAACACATAAAGAAGATGCGGACAAGTCTATTGATAAAAGACTTACCCCGGCTCCTCCCATTCTCCGCTCTCTCTTTCCTCAGCACTCCCTCGGCTTGTGTGTTGATTCTATTTGGAAACTTAACCCGGAAAATTGGCACGGGGCAATAGTAATTTTAGATGAAGTAGAGCAATCTTTATGGCATCTATTAAACAGTAATACTTGTAAATACAAGCGTGTTAAAATATTAAAATTATTCCAGCAATTAATTTCTACAGTTTTAACAACTGGTGGGTTAGTAATTGCCCAAGATGCTGATTTATCAGATGTGTCACTTGAATATTTACAGGGATTGGCAGGAATTAAATTAACACCTTGGGTAGTTCTCAACCAATGGAAACCTCAGCATGGTTGGGACGTAACTTTTTATGATTCGCCAAATCCAACACCGCTAATTCACCAACTGGAATTAGATTTACTTGCTGGACGTAAATGTTATGTTACTACCGATAGTCGCGCTGGGCGTTACAGTTGTGAAACAATTGAACGTTATCTAAAAGAGCGGTTACAAAAATTCCGACGGCAATTTCCCAAAACCTTAGTAGTTAGTAGCCACACTACAAACACACCTGGGCATGAAGCGGTTGATTTTATCGCCGCTATCAATCAAAAAATCTCTGAATATGACGGCGTTTTTGTTACCCCTAGCCTTGGTACGGGAATTAGTATTGATGTCCAACATTTCGACCGAGTTTATGGTATTTTTCAAGGGGTAATTCCTGACTCGGAAGCAAGACAAGCATTAGCGAGAGTGCGGGATAATGTTCCGCGTGTTGTCTGGTGCGCTAAACGAGGTATTGGCTTAATTGGTAGTGGTAGTACAAATTATCGCTTACTATCTGATTGGTATCAAGAAAATCAAAAAGAAAACTTAGCTTTGCTTAGTCCACTACATAAAATAGATGTGGATTTACCTTTAGTTCATGACCCGATTCATTTGCGAACTTGGGCTAAGTTATCTGCACGGGTAAATGCTTCTATCCGCCTCTACCGTCAATCGATGCAAGATGCTTTGATTGCTGATGGCCATCAAATTCAGTTGCGGAGTAATGCTGTTCACAATAATATTATTCGAGATTTGCGCCTGGCCTTTTTGGCAACTGATGCTGATGATTTAGCTACCCGTAGAAGATTAATTTTAGAAATTGTCAAAGTTCAAAAGGATTGGGCACAAAGCCGTCAAAAAGCTAAAGAAATTAAACGCAAAATTAAAGATATTAAGCAGCAAAATCAACTATGGTTAGCAACTGCTGTAGCTAATGCTCAAGATATCAATTATGTAGAGTATGAGCAGTTATTAGTGAAGCATTCTCTGACTGATGGAGAACGCAACCAAATCAATAAATATGTTCTCAGACAAAGGTATGGTGTAGAAGTTACTCCTTGGCTGAAATTGCAGGATGACCACGGATATCATCGTCAACTGTTAATTCATTATTATCTAACTCACGAAAGCGAGTATTTTCACGTCAGAGATCAGCAAGAATGGCATCAGCAATTGTCTTGGGGTGAAGGGAAAGTTTTTCTTCCAGATTTAAAAACTTATACGCTAAAAATTGAGGCTATGAGAGCCTTGGGAATGCTTCAGTTTCTCGAAGCAGAAGGAGAGTTTACCGAGAGTCATACAGATTTGATATTGCTTAAAAATGTTGTTTTTCAGCATAGTAAGCATATTAAAAGAGCGCTTGGTATTAACTTAGTCGGGGAGAAAGAGCAGGTTTCGGCAATAAAAATACTCAGCCGACTGTTAAATTTGTTGGGCTTGAAACTAAAGCGGGTAAATGAGGTTTATCAAATCGACCTAGAAACGCTTTATGATGGCAGGGAGAGAATATTTGCAATTTGGCATCAACGGGATGAGTTGATGTTGACTCATGTTAAGAGTGTTGGCTATGAGTTGCCTGATTATTCTTCAGACTGGAAGCTTGAAATTATCCAAACCAAGCCTTATGCCACAGTAATCAATAAAGAGGTAAAGGAGACGAATACAGTCGGCGCTTATACCCACGACTAATTTGAGGCATCTAATGTTTGAGATTTGGTTGTTGTTCTGATAAGTACGATCGCTTTAAAAAATCGAGTGTAGAAAGTCTAAACCTCACCCCAGCCCTCTCCGTGAGTTCGGAGAGGGAGCAGGAATCTTGTTTCTCCTATGGTGTATTTGCAAAATTGAGATGCTCCCAAATCAAGATTGTGAGCAACTATCACAACCTTAACTAATGCAAGCGATCGCTATATTTTACTTATGAGCAGTAAGACTATATCTTTGGGCGAGATTGATATTTAGTTTATTTTGCTATGTGCTAATTGGCTTCTTATTTGCCTTAACTCCACTTTGGGCTGATGCTTTTGGGATGAATGCAGCAACTGGGAACACCAGAAGCTACGCGAAATTCCAATCCCCAAAAAGGACGGAAAAACAACCTGAATGAAATTTGCTGATTTTCTCTCTTACCACTCAAAACTATACATTTTACCCCATTGCCCTCATAAAGTAATTTTATTACTGGGGGAATAATTAAATTAAAATAAAACTTATTCAGTATTTTTACCTGTCATTGCGGAAACCAGAAAGCTTAAACTGTAGCAGAAGTATTAGCCAAAACTATTGAAGCTAAGAGACAATGAGCGAAATTAGCCCCAGACGAATTGTAATTGGGGATGTGCATGGTCACTATGAAGGTTTGATGACATTGTTGGAGGCGATCGCCCCCACCTCGGAGGATCAAGTCTATTTTCTGGGAGACTTAATTGATCGTGGTCCTCATAGCGCACAAGTAGTTAATTTTGTCAAGCGAAATAACTACCCATGTTTGCTGGGAAATCATGAGCAGATGTTATTAAACATTCTGACCAATGAAAGAACCTCCTCCCCGACGATGCAAGCATGGCTGTATAGTGGAGGGCAAGCTACTGTAGCCAGTTACCACCAGTCCACAATTCCCGACGACCATCTGGATTGGTTCAAGAGTTTGCCTACATATCTCGACTTGGGGGATATTTGGTTAGCTCATGCTGGTGTTGACCCTTCCAAGTCGGTGACAGAACAAACTGCCGAGCAACTGTGTTGGATACGAGAGGAATTTCATAGTATTGAAAAACCGTACTTCCCAGATAAGCAAATTATCATCGGTCACACCATTACTTTTACTCTGCCGGGTGTTTCTCCTGGTAAACTGGCACAAGGACAGGGATGGCTAGACATAGATACTGGCGCTTATCATCCCAAAAGTGGCTGGTTGACTGGATTGGATGTGACTAATAACTTAGTTTATCAAGTTAACATTTTTAAAAATTATCTCCGTGTCCTGCCCTTAGAAGATGTAGTGATCCAAGTTGATCCAGCCAAAATCAAAGTCGATCGCCGCAATCAGAATTGAGCAATATTTGAGATTAAAGGGAGTGGGGAGACGAGGGGAATAACCAATGCCCAATACGCTCAAGACCTGGCTAATGCTCGAATATTAGCTTTATAACTAGCATTATCCATACCATAATTTCCATTACTAGGTTGAGAGTTAATAGCAAGTCTGAGGGCTTCAATGCGATCGCTAGTTCCGGGGTGCGTACTCAAAAATGTCGGAGCCGAACCACCTTTTTTCAGCAGCTTTTGCATAAAGGAAACCATTGCAGACTGAGCATAACCAGTGCGTGTCAAAGTTCTTAATCCTCTTTGATCAGCCTCAAATTCATTTTTACGACTGCGTGGCAAGTCTCGCGCTAACTGTACACCAATTTGCACCGCCGTACTCCGGTCTAAGCCAGCAGCTGTTAATAGACCACTTTCGAGCGCTTTTTGCTGCATCTGTTTGACTACGTGTTTCCCGCCAATATGACCAATTTCATGAGCGAGTACACTTGCTAGTTGCGCTTCATTGTCTGCGGTTTTCAGCAAACCCGTGTGGACATATACATAGCCGCCCAAGGTAGCAAAAGCATTAATAGTGTCATCTTGAACTACTTGGAAGGTATAGGGGAGATCGGGGCGATCGCTATTAACTGCTAAACGCCGACCAACTTGTTGCACATAGCGATTAACTTCGGGATTGCGGTTAAGCCGGACTTGACTACCGACTAATTCCTGATTAATCTGCTTACCAAGATCAACTTCTTGGTTAGGGGATATATTAGAAAGCTGAAATGCCTGAAATCCTTGGAGTAGAAGAGGCAAGAAGTCTAAAGTTCTTCCAGGCAAGGGTGTACTCAGACACAGACTCAGGGCGACTACCACTGAAATTAAAGGATAAAACCAGCGACGCGGCCACACACGGTAATTTGCAACAAAACCTTTCCAATTCAACATAATCTGTACTGAAGATAATTTTCGGACAACATAAAATGATGAGACAAATTATGAGACGGTTTTAGATCATTCTAAGTTGCATTCTTAACTCAACACCAAAGGGGTTGTTATACAGCCAACGCTTACGCAAATCTAACGAATTGTGTAAGACTAGGGATTCCCTCTAGGGATAGGCTTAAACATTAGATTTTATTTTTTGGGTGCGTCAGTCCTAACAGGCAAAAGTTTGAGAGTCATCTGCCGCTACTCCCAACTTACAAACTCGTGATAAACTGTCGCATAACTCCAACGCCCAGCCGCTTTGAGTTATTACCAAATAGGGAAAATTGCTATTCCCATCGAAAACTTTCTTGCTACAATCAATTACTTCGCTATTACCTCGGAAAACTTTTTATGGCTATTTTAGATTCAAAAGGTCGTTTGTTCGGCAAAATCAATCTCCTAGATTTAGGTGCTGCGCTGGTAATTCTGCTAGTTATATTTGGCATCTTTGTCTTTCCTGGCACTTCTGGTTCTGTTGCCCAAGTCGGAGCGAAAACAGTACCCATAGAAGTAGACTTAATAGTTCGTGGTTTGAATGTACGCGATCCTCAGCAATTATTTGACAACGGCTTAAAAAAAGGCGGGAAAATTAATGTAATTATCCGCAATCAACCCTATGGGGAGATTGAGATTAAATCTGTTCAACAGCTACCTAGAACAATCAATATTCCCCAACCTGATGGTACTGTTAAAGAATTGCCAGATCCGAAGACCAACAATTATAGTACAGATATGCTTTTGACCCTAGAAGGTAAAGCCCAACGCACTGAAAGCGGACTAGTTCTAGGTAGCAGTAAAGTTAAAATTGGTATGCCATTTGAGTTGGAAGGCTTTAACTACAACTTCAACGCAACTGTTATTGATATCAGATTCGAGAAATAATATTCACACTTTCTTTGATCTATTTCCCCGTCTCTGACAGGAGAAGCAACAAAGAGGCTGATAAACTCAAAACTTCACCCCCAACCCCTCTCCGTGAGTTCGGAGAGGGGAGATAAAGCACAACTTTATCGGGGTGAGGTTAAGCTTAACCTCATTCTGTATTAGGAAACGCTATATAGCGGTTCTCGGCCCTTGTGAGGTACAAGAACCCCACCCCCAACCCCCTCCCCGCTCTTCGAGAGGGGGCTATGATCTAGCTCATGTGATTAGGAAACGCTATATCAGATTACTAAATTGAGGTTATAACTACTTAGGAATGTGGATTAAATAAAATGCAAAACTTCATCCTGCCTCACGATCCCTCTCCAATATATCGGAGAGGGATTGAGGGTGAGGTAAGCCAGGGACATAAATTGTATGTTATTTAATTCTTATTCCTTACCAGCTTTCGCTTCAAAGATTAAATACGTCCCTCCCAACCCTTCTACAATTGTGCGTGTATTGGCAATCATCATTTTCTGATAAGTGTCTCCCTCGCTTCCTGGTTCACCAAGTCCCTCAGCATACAACTTCCTGTCAGAAATTTTCACTTCAGCAACTCTTGCTACAGATTGAAGCAAATTAGGGTTAATTGCCGCCTCAGTAAAAATTGTTGACACTTTAGCGCTTTTAATATTTGTCACCAAATTTTTTACTCGTGCAGCTGTCAGGTTTTCGTCACTACTAATACCTTGCAATCCCCCTGCTAATGAAAGACCGTATGCTTTGGCGTAATAACTCAGTGCATCAGAGGTTGTAACTAACTTGCGTTCTTTGGCAGGAATACTGGCAATTCTTGACTTAATCCAGCGATCTAGTTGAGTGAGTTCATTTGTAATTTTTTTGGTATTGCTGGTATAAACCTCTGCATCACTAGATTCTAATTTTCTCAGGTTACTATTAATTACCTGCACCATTCTGATCGCATTTTTGGTATTGTGCCAAAGATGAGGATCATTTACATTTTTACCGCCTTTCTGAAATTTTTGTGGCTTAGACACCGCAAGTTGGCCGACGGCTATTTTCGGTGCAGTGTTTTTAGTCGCTTTAATTAATTTGATCAGATTTGGCTCTAAATTGTAACCATTATAAAGAATAAGATTAGCTTGCTCAATGGCTTTACGATCTTGCGGTTTTGGTTTATAAAATTGGGGGTTGGCTGTAGGGGAAATTAAGCAGGTAAGGTTAACTGTATTCCCGGCAACCTGTCTGGTTAAGTCACACAGTACGCTTGTAGTCGCTACCACTTGGGGAAGATTCTCATTTACCTGGGTGGTAGTCTGAGTGAATGCGGTTCTTGCAGCTTGATTTCCACACCCAACAAATCCAATCGTCAAGGCAACAAGAATAGCTCGGAACGAATTATTTGATGGTAATTTTTTTGACATCCTTAACTCCTACTGGATGTATTGAAAAAATAATCATTATCAGTAACGGATTAGTGAAATACTAGGGGGAAGCCTTCGGCTGGAAAAAGTGTAAAAGTTAAGGGAAGAGGAATTAATAGACTCTCTCTTTCCCACTTTCTCTTTCCCCAACCCACATCCAGCTATTTTTGCTTGCTAAACCACTCACTAGTGAGGTTTTTGCAGGCAAAATATTAGTTAACTTCACGCGACAGACTGGAAAACTGGTAGAGGTAGAAGCACAATAATAAAGGCGATGCTGGGGAGACTCCGGTAAGGAGTGCAGTGTAGTTCTCTCATCGTCTGTTGAAGGGGCTATGCTATTGTGCTTAGACGCCACAAAGGTTGCAAATCAACTAGGATTATCAGGTTAAGGAGTGGAATGTAGCAATGGTGGGGCTTATTGAGCATACAGGTTGATTTCACAAACCTAGTCGTGAATCTAAGGCAATTGTAACTGTGGTTTTGCGAGGTGTGGGCATAGGGTTGTGACAAAATTGGCGAATTGGCGATTTTTTAGCCATCAGCCTTTGTTACACTAATTTTCATCAAGTAAAGCCTTTCAATAGCGCTCAGAGCATTATCTAACTGCTCTATATTGCCATAATCCCGGCTGTACTTTGTGCCATAATTTTTATCCTTTAGTTTCTTCATCATTGAATAAGAGCCAAGTCAAGTATATAGAATAATTCCTCAAAGCTGATATTGGTGAAGATAAACAATGGTAATTTTAGTTATCCTCGTTAACACCCTCATTTCGCTAATACTACTCTATGTGGCTTGGCGGGTGTGGCAACTCAAGCAGCAGCTAGCATACATAACAGATAGGTTAACCGTCTATGAAAGTTGTACCCATGCAGCACTGAATAAAGCACCCGAAAATATTTATCTCAGCCAGGAGAATATTTACAACTTACGACAGAAAAATCAAGCGCTACAAATGCAAATCCAACAAGTGCGGCAAATTATCAGTCTACTTTTGCTAGGACGGCAAATCTGGCAGCGTTATTTTCGGAGGCTAGAGTTAACATCTGGGAAAAGTACTGTTGCAAAATGATTTATGTCAGGTTCATGAACATTTATAATTAGGGCTGATGCGAGGACACCGGGATATGGTGACACAATAGAGTTGTCTAAGCGCCAATTTGAGACTTAGAAGCCCGCCAGAAGGCTTACCGGAGGCATAAAAACTTTGACAGACACGGGGAGTTTTGAATTATAAGTAATTGATGGTTTTGATATTTAATGAATAAAAGTAACATTTATGGCTGATATTTTGTCACGAGAGATTAACTGAATAAAATCGGTGGAGTCTTACAAGGGGAGAAAACCCACCTAAAATGGGTGTAAGGAGAGAAACAACAAGATGTCTAATAACCGTTCTGGAGTATTTATTGGCGGTTTTATGCTGGGAGCTACCATCGGTGCTTTGACTGGTTTGCTCGTGGCTCCGCGCACAGGGCGCGAAACGCGTAAAATTTTGAAAAAATCTGCCAATGCGATCCCAGAATTGGCAGAAGATTTATCAACGAGTGTGCAAATCCAGGCAGATCGTCTCTCTGCCAGCGCACTGCGAAACTGGGATGAGACTTTAGATAGATTACGGGAAGCGATCGCAGCAGGTGTAGATGCCAGTCAGCAAGAAAGCCAAATCTTAAAGCGACAAACATCTGTTGAAGACTCAGATTCTCTTCCCCAGGAATTAGAACGCTCATAAATGACACAACCGTGATTGAACCCCTGTTTTGGTTGGGACTTTCCTTACTCTTAGTCGCCACAAGCTTGACTGCGGTTTTAATGGCGGCAATACCGGCTTTGCAGGAGTTAGCACGCGCGGCTCGCAGCGCAGAAAAGCTATTTGATACACTCTCACGGGAGTTACCGGCGACTCTAGAAGCTATCCGCGTGACTGGTTTGGAAATCACTGACTTAACTGATGATGTCGGTGAAGGTGTAAAAAGTGCCAGTCAAGTCGTGAAAAAAGTTGACCAAAGTCTTGATAGTGCAAGAATTCAGGCTCAAAATCTGCAAGTAGGTACACGCAGCATCTTTATTGGCGCGAAAGCTGCTTGGAGAAACTTCACACGCCAAAAACCCACAAGGCGAATAAGCGATCGCCTCCCAAGCAATGAACAACCACCACTAACGTTGCGAGAACGAGAAGTGCCCAGGCCAGAAAATCGCCGGATAAAAACAGAAGTATACCGCGCTAATGACGGTTACAACGACGCCAATAGCTGGGAAACCAATTTTGATGATGAAGATTGACCAAAAAATGGTATGTATGGGGCATTGCTTATCTTCACTTATGCGGTGTCAAAATATGCTATTTTACCAGCTTAAGAAAGGTGAGGATTAATTCTATAACTTTTGTAAAGTGTCTCTTTGTCTGTCTTTATTAATAAAATCAATAATTACTGCTTCTCATCAAAAAGTTGCTTGTTATAGAGAGCTATTTGATTCCAAAAAGTAGATTCAGCTAAAAACAGGATAATTGCGCTGTATTCTTGAAACTCTGCATTAGGGTAGTCAATCCAAGTCACAACTATTTTCGTCATCAATTTTAGCTTGACCACGGGTAGCATATACTGCTTGAAGGCATTCTTTAAAATCATCACCTTCCCAAGTGCCAGCATGTCGAAGGATAGAGCGTCCCGAAGCAGGACGATATGTAAGTTGCTCTTGCTCGCTAGAAGTTTCTGTAGAATCGCTTAAAGGGATAGGTTCAAGCTTACCTGTTTCCAACTTCTTGTTTGTATAGTTAACCTTAATAGAACGTATCAAATCGAGTGCTTCTGTTAGCAACCCCGGCGATAAAGTCTCTATTTCTTGGATCAATAATTCTTTGTTAGTCATCTCTCACCTCTAATTATTCTCCTTTTATTGTATGGGTAACTCCGCTATGGCTTAGTCAATTTTGAGTATTTTAACTGATTGACAAAATGCACTACATCTTAAATTTTCAGGAATACCACTCTCCAATGCCCCACTCCCTAAAAACCCTTTGCTTTAATCCCTTAGATTAGAGTAAAGTAAACAAGTGTAAAGAAATATCATTTTTCCAGTACTCTTTTAAAACAACTTGTTTACTTCTACCGTTGATATTTGTATAAAAACGTCCATGCAATCTTGTTTTTGGCGACGAATTCTTGTATCTATTGCAGTATTTTTCCTGGTTGGGTCAATTTGGGTCATGCATTCTCCCCCAGCACTGGCTTATGACAATCCTGACTTACTCCCTGCCACCTTTACCCCAGTTGTAGACTTAGCAAAATCTCTTCCTGTGCTGCAAGAAGAAAAGCTTGTCAAAGATTTAGAGCAGTTTGAAGCCGATACGGGCTGGAAACTGCGAGTATTGACCCAGTATGACCGCACCCCAGGTCGGGCAGTTATAAAATATTGGGGTTTGGATGACAAAAGTATTCTACTAGTTGCCGATTCTCGTGGGGGTAACATCCTCAGTTTTAGCGTCGGCGATGCTGTTTATCAATTTTTACCCCGGACATTCTGGATAGAACTGCAAACCCGCTTCGGTAATTTGTACTTTGTCCGCGAACAAGGCGAAGACCAAGCCATTCTCCAAGCCTTAGAATCGGTTAAAGGCTGTTTACTCAAGGGTGGTTGCAATGTTGTCCCCGGACTGCCACGAGAGCAATGGATTCTCACCTTGATTTCCTCAATTATTGGTGGGGTGATTTGTGGGTTTGCAGCTCAACCCCGCGATAAAGGACAAGTTTTTGCTTGGCAATGGGCTTTAATTTTATCACCTTTGTGGGGAATCTTATTTATTGCCTTTGGTATTGGGCCAGTGGTGACACGCACAAGCGACTGGGTACCTCTAGTTCGCAATATCTCTGGGTTTCTCATCGGCGTCTTGGTTGCCTACCTATCTCCTATTTTCAGTCGGCCTTCTTCCAATAATGAGTTATGAGTGCTGAGTTAGGAGTAGAGACGCGATGTTCCTCGCGTCTCTACTCCTAACTCCCTGAAGCTGATAAGCTGAAAGCTAATATTTGAAAAGCTCAACAAAAATGGAATGGCACGTAACTGATGCTCAGAGTTTAGCAATTATTGATAGCGAAATTGATAATCATGTCTTTTCACCCGCAGAGTATGAGATTGTGCGTCGGGTAATCTACTCTACAGCTGACTTTGAGTATAAGTCTTTAATTCGTTTCTCTGAGCGTGCCTTGCAAGCTGGAGCAGCAGCACTAGCCGCGCGTACTACGATTGTGGTAGATGTGCCAATGGTACAAGTAGGTATTGCCTACGAGATTCAAAACACCTTTGCTAATCCGGTGTATTGCAGTATGGAAGCTGTGACACGCCCTCAAAAAGAAAAAACTCGCGCAGCATGGGGAATAGAAACCTTAGCAAAGCGTTATCCAGAGGGCATTTTTGTGGTAGGCCAAGCCCAAACAGCACTAACAGTACTGGTGGATTTAATTGAAGCCGAGGAAATTAGACCTGCTTTGATAATTGCGACTCCAGTGGGATTTGTAAATGTTGATGAAGCTAAGGAGCGCTTACGAGATTCTTTAGTGCCTCACATTACAATTGACAGTCGCAAAGGTAATGCAGTTGTAGCAGCTGCGATCGTTGATGGATTGGTAGACTTGGCATGGCAAGCCTATGGACAAGATGGAAATCGGGGGAGTTAGAAAAGTTGCCTTGCTCGTACCTTTTATGCTAAATACTATTTAAAAGTATTGAATATCCTGATATTTTTGTTAAGTAGTGCCGACAAAGGAGCCTTTTCTTGTGGTAATTCAAGGTTTCAGTTTAAGCGCATATCTGGCAATTCCCCTGGTCTTAAGTCTTTTGGTTGCGGGAGAAAGGATAAAAGTATCTTTAGTTGAAAACGCCCGTCAGGTATCCACTACCAGCCGCGACCTAATCAGCACTAACGCGACTCGGAAAACATACTATGTTAGTGGTACTGGAAACGACAAAAATAGTGGAGTTTCTGCTTCATCCGCCTTTCGGACAATTCAAAAGGCGGCAGATAGGACTAACCCTGGCGACACAGTATTGATTATGAACGGAGTATACACAAATTTACCCAAAGCTGGGAGTGTAGTAAATATTAAACGTTCTGGAAATGCCAAAGCATGGATTACGTATAAAGCATATCCTGGGCATTTCCCAAAAATTCAGCACAATACATGGCACGGTATCCTGATTGCAAATGGAGCTTCATATATCGAGATAAATGGGCTGGAGGTCATCGGGAACAATGCCAATGTAACCCTTGATTATGCCATGAGTCAGAAGACTAACAAACAAAACCCACTGACGAGCGGAAACTGCATAAGCATTGATGGACGAACCAATGGTTATGTTCATCACATCCGTATTCTGAACAATAAAGTGCATGACTGTGGAGGAGCAGGTATTACAGTAATCGAGGCTGATTATGTGAAGGTGGATAATAACACTGTGTTCAATAATGCCTGGTACTCAGTTTATGGTAATAGTGGTATTTCGATGTTGAGGAATTGGAATTCTGACAACAGCCGGGGATACAAGATGTTTGTAACTAATAACAAGAGCTACAACAATCGCATGTACATACCTTGGATTGCAGTCGGAAGGATCACAGACGGGAATGGCATTATTATCGATAGTTCTAGAAATGATCATAACCCCAAATTGGCTGCATATACAGGACGTACTTTAGTTAAAAACAATCTGACATTTAATAATGGTGGTTCAGGTATTCATGCATTTTCAAGCGATCATGTTGATATTCTAAATAACACTGCTGTTTTAAATAATCAGAGTCCAGAAATTAAAGGCGCGCAAATATATGCTAATGCCTCATCTGATGTCCAAATTTTAAATAACATTTTCTATGCTTTTCCTGGGAAGGATATTAATAGTAACATTAAAAATAAAAACGTTATTTATGATTATAATATCTACATGAATAGTTCTAAGATAAGTGTTAAGGGTCCTCACGATATTGTTGCAGACTCAGATTTTTTAAGTAAGCATCCCACTTTAGAAAAAATATCTGGCGATTGGAAATCGCAGCTAGATAAACAAAATCCGCCAAAGCAGACTTATGTAGAGTCTAAGTCAGCAGGTTTTGTTTGTGGGACAGTGAATTATCGTTTGCAAGGGAAACTCATCAAAGTGGGATGTTCTCGTTAGCAAAAAAGCAGGAAGTATCGGGTATAAAACAGAAGCCCATACTGATTACATCCTGCTGCCTGCTTCACCGAATTTTAGATTTAAATGACAAGTCTCTAAAGTCAGGGGCTTCCAAATAAAAAATACTCAACTACTTCTTGTGGGGTGGGCGACACGAGGGCACGTAGAGAAGGGCGGACAAGATGTCCACCCCACAAGATTGGATAATTTATTTCTTGGAAGTCCCTTATTGCTCTTTTGAATTTAAAATCCAAAATCCAAAATTGTTTGTGTGACTTCTTCTTCAATCCTCTACTCTCCGACGCCGCCGACGCGGCTTTTGTTGTTGGTCTTCACGCAAGCGGCGACCGACTTCATTAAAGAAATCCCGCCGCAGATAAGGATAATCGCTGACCCAGAGGTTACGATTGGGAAAGTATATATCGCTGAATTGTTCAATACTGCTCAAATCTGGGCGATTTGACATCACTACCATTTCTGCAATTTGGCCGCGAGTAATAACTTTGTGGGCAGAACGTAATGGTGCTACAAACTCAATGCTAAATCCTGTGTCATCACCCACCTCTAAGTTAATCTGTTTTTCTCGGTTTTCTACAATTACCAATTCGCCTTTGTTGTTGACTGTTTCGGTTTTACCCATCAACTGGTCTGTAATCCACCAATCTAGCACTCGACCACGGAAAAAGCCGCCGTACTTATAACGGCGGCATTGCAAATTCCGCATACTTGCTTGAAAGACTGGATACCACAGCCAAAAAAAAGCGCTAACTATCCCTAGCACAAATACTATTGAAGCGAACTCAAGTTTGAAAACGAATGTCGCAAGCAAAATAGCAACTACGGCAACTACAGAAATTAACAGCCGTTGCAAAAAATTTGAGAATTTCCCCCAGTAGTACTTGTACTGCAAACCAGTGGCAATTAGGGGGACAACTTGTTCAAATTTCTGGCGAGTCAGTGGTACTAACATGAGTGCTGAGTGATGAATGCTGAATAGTCTGTTTAAAGTATCTTTTCTAATCCATATACTAACGACTTTAGCGCTAAGACTTTACGAATTGCTAGTAACACTCCTGGCATATAACAAGCGCGATCGCTGGTATCATGTCGTAAAGTATAAATCTGTCCCGGTGCGCCAAAAATAACTTCCTGATGGGCAATCAGTCCTGGCAAGCGAATGCTATGAATTCTAATCCCTTCATCTGCTATACTTCCTCTGGCTCCTGGTAATTTCTCCGTTTCTTCTACAAGAGCCGGGTTAAAAGTTTTACCCAATTCTCCTAATAACTGTGCCGTTTGAATGGCAGTACCACTGGGAGCATCAGCTTTTTGGTTGTGATGGAGTTCGATAATTTCCACATGGTCAAAATATTTGGAGGCTGCGACTGCGGCTTGTTGCAACAACACCATGCCAATGGAGAAGTTAGGAATAATTAGACAACCAGTGCTAGCTTTGTCGGCAAAGTCTGCTAACTCTTGAATTTGTTCGGGACTTAACCCGGTGGTGCCGACTACAGGACGAATACCGTAAGCGATCGCACTACGAATATTGTCATAAACTGAATCAGGATGCGTAAAGTCTACAATCACCCCTGGAGGGGACTTTCTATCGCCAGCCACATAGCCCAACATCGGTTCTAATTGATTGGTAATTGGCACTTCCAGGGGTTCGCTTAAACCCGCCAACTCTCCAGCGTCTTTATCTTGATGTTCCAAACTGTGGTCAATTGCACCCACTAGGTTTAAGTCAGGCGCTTGCGCCACCGCCTTAATCACCTCACGTCCCATTTTACCAGCAGCACCGTTGACAATAACCGGGATAGGAGCTTGATTCGTCATAGGTCGAAAAATACTTTTTGAGGTAACAAAAGAATTGTAAAGACTTTGGTGATCTAGTAGCTAGCTTCTCAAATCTCTGGCTTAATTCCGACTAACTTGATTTATGCAGCTAATCGCTCAGTTTTTCTACTCCCCAAAGCACATCGGTACTCTTTTTTATCCCACTATCTTAGCCAGTTAACCATTCTATCTTCTCTACTTCACTTACCACACCTCCAAAAATAATCTTATACTGTTCCTGATAAGTAGCTCTTAAAAAGCTATCAGTCTTCTTGTCAAGTATATTTAACTATTTATAATACTTTAGTGAAAATTGTTTACACAGCTTAACTACATAACTAGTGCTAGCTTTTAGTAGTTACTATTGATTTAGTCATCTTTGAGATGACTTTCGCTATTAGCCGTAGGTTTCTAACCTATGGCGGGTGATGGGTTCAGGCGCGAGATTGAACATTATGATAATTGCGGAATATTGGCTTGACCACAAGTCCGCCTCAGAATGAATTCTGAGGCTAATAGCTCAAGTCAGCTTAAGCTGACTAGTGTTCAACGAACTTAAAAATTAATTGAATTCATTGGTTTAGCTGCGTGAGTTTTGGCCCATCATCTTCATGATTATGCCGTTCCAAAGACAAAATCATAGTCCCGTTGGAATGATGCGCTTTCTGATTCTGCACATACACAACAGCTTGCTCAAGTTGTTTGCTTCCCATTGAAAAAACGCCATATCCGCGTTGCCAGCCAAACAAATCTTGTGAGGGCGAGAGATGATTGAGATGATGAGCGCTACTGCCTTTAAGATTTTGGACAAAATCAGAGATAGAACGTTTAGGCGGAATAGAAGCTACTAAATGAATGTGGTTTTCTATTCCGCCCACAGCATGGATAATACTACCAAGTGTATTAGCTTTGCCAATGATATAACCGTAAAGTTGAGTTTCGCATTCGGGGGTAATTAGTGGCTGTCGCTCTTTTGTCGCCCAAATAAGATGATAGTAAAGTCGCCACAGAGCCATGTACGTGCTGTTTTTAATGGAATATTACTACCTCTAGTATTCCCACAATGGTTAAAAATCTTTCAGTCAGCTTAAGCTGACTTAAGCTATTAGCTTTGGAATTCATTCCAAGGTGGGTAAGGATAGCTTGTCTACGACAAGCTATCCTTACCCATTTCACACCGCTTCATCAGTAAGGCGATACACCAGTGAGTATTTGCCGACATTTGATCATCATCTAATGATCTAATGCGTCATCCGAAGCGTCGCGGTTGGTGGGAGAATAATAACGAGAAATCATGCAAGCCTGGTGTTATCTCCAGCCCAAAGGAATCTGTAGAAATGTGGAAAAGAATTGTATTAATTTTACTATTGGTGTTGAGCTTCAGCCTGAGTAATTCTGGTGTAGCGACTGCGGCTGGACTCAAAAGCTTTGTAGACAGTAGTGATGGCTATCAGTTTTTATATCCTAACGGCTGGCTGCAAGTTAAAGTTGCCAACGGACCAGATGTGGTTTTCCACGATTTGATTGAGGTGTCGGAAAATGTTTCGGTTGTTATTAGTCCAGTTCCAGAAGGCAAAACTTTGTCACAATTGGGAACCCCAACAGAAGTA
The DNA here is from genome assembly GCF_036917675.1 of Nostoc sp. GTDB lineage: Bacteria > Cyanobacteriota > Cyanobacteriia > Cyanobacteriales > Nostocaceae > Nostoc. The sequence goes on from NZ_JBALCT010000003.1 coordinate 152,571, forward strand.
GGATATAAATTAGGAAAAGCAGCTCTTGCACCTCCTGACTCTGGTCGTTCGGCTGAATTAGTCAATGCCGCAGAGCGAGAAGTAGACGGTAAAATATACTACCTTTTAGAGTATGAGGTTAAACTCCCCAATCAACAGCAACGACATAATATCGCCAGTGTCGCTGTTAGTCGTGGTAAACTTTTTACCCTCAACGCCTCAATTCCTGAAAAACGCTGGCAGAGAGTTAAACGAATGATTGATGAGGTTGTCAATTCTTTTTCTGTTTATTAATTGGGGAGTGGGGGGAGCAAGAATTTTAGATTTTGGATTTTAGATTGAAATTTAATCCAAAATTTAAAATCCAAAATCCAAAATTGAATTGCCCAATACCCAATTACCAAGTTTTTCAGAAATATCATGAAAATTCCACCTTTTGTACTTGCCTCAGCTTCCCCAGCCCGTCGCCGCTTGCTGCAAACTGTTGGTATTGAACCGATAGTTCGACCCAGTGACTTTGATGAGTCGCAAATTGAACTAAGTGAACCAGCAGAATTAGTCAAAGCTCTTGCCCAATACAAGGCGAAAACTGTAGCCCCGCAGTTTGAATCGGCTTTGATTATGGGTTGTGATTCAGTTTTGTCCATCAATGGTGAAATTTACGGTAAACCACCAGACATATCGGAAGCGATCGCACGTTGGCAGATAATGCAAGGTAACTTTGGCGACTTGTACACAGGTCACACCTTAATTGATATACAGCAAAATCGGACTTTAGTCAAGTCTCAAGTTACAAGAGTTTACTTTGCTCAAATGAGCGATCGCGCCATCCAAGCCTATGTTGCCACAGGTGAACCCCTCAAGTGTGCTGGAGCCTTTGCCATTGAAGGTTTTGGTAGTTTCTTCGTGGAAAAAATCGAAGGCTGTCACAGCAATGTAATTGGACTCAGTTTACCCCTGTTACGGCAGATGCTAGGTGAATTGGGATACGATGTCACTGATTTCTGGCAATAGCCCAATGGCCATGAAGTGTTTGCTTAATATTGCAGTCCACAGCAGGTGTGGCACAACAGGTTGTAGACTGGCTACTAGATCGCATTCCCAACTAGAATATGTCATTTACTTCTATGCCCTCGCTGCGTGAACAACAACATCCCCTAATTCGTCAGCTAGCTGATTGTATTGAGGCAGCTTGGCATCAGCACCTGGATCTATCGCCCTACCATTTGCCTGATGAGTTGGGATATGTGGAAGGTAGACTAGAAGGCGAAAAATTGACGATTGAAAATCGCTGCTATCAAACGCCCCAGTTTCGGAAAATGCACTTGGAACTGGCAAAAATCGGAAATATGCTGGATATTTTGCATTGCGTCATGTTTCCCCGTCCAGAATACAACCTGCCGATGTTTGGTTGCGATTTAGTTGGGGGTAGAGGTCAAATTAGTGCTGCGATCGCTGATCTTTCACCGATTCACGTAGAGCGCACCTTACCAGAATCGTATACTTCTGCACTAACACAGCTAACAGTGCTTAACTTTTCCCAACCCCGTGAATTACCTGAATGGGGAAATATTTTTTCGGATTTTTGCATCTTTGTCCGCCCCAGTTCGCCAGAAGAAGAAACAATGTTTCTGTCGCGGGTGCGAGAATTTTTAGACATTCATTGCACCCAAGCGATCGCCTCACATCCTGTTTCAATTGAACAAGTCACACAAAATATCGCCGGACAACACAACTACTGCACCAAACAGCAGCAAAATGATAAAACCCGCCGCGTACTAGAAAAAGCCTTTGGCCCAGCTTGGGCAGAAAATTACATGACCACAGTTCTATTCGATCTGCCAAATTAAAGACAATTTCAGATGGGGATTTAAACCCCGACTGAAACTGGGACTACCTATAGATGTAGGGGTCTTAAACCCTTTAATTTACGATAAAGTAGCCTCAAATATATATAGAGAGACTTTGACATCGTTTTGCTTTTAAGCACTTTTTTGTTTGTTGTGAAAGGGTTTCAGGCTTTGAGAGTTACTCATATTGGTTTGCTTTTAAGCACTTTTTTGTTTGTTGTGAAAGGGTTTCAGGCTTTGAAAGTTATTCATATCGGTTTGCTTTTAAGCACTTTTTTGTTTGTTGTGAAAGGGTTTCAGGCTTTGAGAGTTATTCATATCGGTTTGCGTTAAAACACTTTTATGCCCAAAAAGGGAGATAGCGAGCATAGCGGGTAGAGGTTGATTCGGATTCGTCTGCCTTGATCAAGCCAGTTTCTTTGGTAGCTCCTATAATCTGAGAAACGATTACTGCCTTTGACTCACTTAGACGAAACCGCTCTCGTAGGGTTTGATTAGACATGGGTTGATTGCTGACGTACAACAGGCAACAATGTTGGTAACAGGCTCGAATTCGGTCTGGTTTGCTCATGTCGGCGAAATCTTGATGGGCAAACAGTACTGCTGTGGTGCGTGTCTCACCTACTCGAAAATCTGGTGCGGGTAGTTGAAACATCTCTGCTGCGCTTACAACTTTGTCAATGCCACTGCCTTTTTCTTCACATATACCAAAACGTCGCATTATATAAGTGAGTTGTTCGTTGCGGGATCGATTTTCATCAATAAATCGCTCCACCTTAATGGGCGGGATGCCGGGATTAGATATCTCAATGCGATCGCTGTACATCTCGATCATGACTGAAGCGCCCGTCGCTAGAAAATCCTGATGCACCAAAGCATTAGCAATAAGTTCTCGCAAAGCCTGTTTCGGAAACATCTTTACTTCTTCCCGCACAACTTCCTCGATAAAACGATTTTGCGGTGCTGCTGAGTGGACAAAATCCACTAACCTCTCAAAGCTAACTGCATATCCTCGATTACCCATCTTGTCATCACGGGTTTGCAGTTTGTTGATACCTTCGTAGATCACGACACGGGGTGCTTTACGAGCCAATGCGAGGGAAAAGGCATCTAGTTTTTTTGCTAAAAGGATGGCGGCTAGGTTGGAGATTGTCCAACTCTGTGCTGTCTGTTTGATTAAATCTTGGCTCTGCAATCGTTCTAGGACAGCATCGCGGCTAGTCGGATAGGGGATTTTTAGCAGTTCAAAGTAGGTTTGGGTATCGAGGAGGGCAATTACATCGTCAGGGCTAGCGTCAGATCGGGCGGGTTGCGAAAACCAATCTTGTTGGTCTTCCGCAAAAATGCTTTTTAGTACATCTGGTGTCATCGGCACTAGATCCTCTCCCGCTCTCATTAGGTAGGCTCCATCAAAGGCTAATGGTTGCCCGACGGGACGGGTTGGCACTTCAAAAACTAGCACTCGTCCATTAGGATGCTCCAATTCTGTAGCGTCAACTCGAAACCTGAGTTTCTCCACAATGCGAGCTTTGATCTGGTTAAGGTCAGTCGGGGATAGAAAAGCTTGGGAACCTACGACCTGACGCGGGGGCTTGTCGGTTACGCCCAAAACCAGATATCCACCGCCTTCATTGGCTAGAGCTACGCAGTAGCGAAACAATTTGGTTGTATCAAACTGTTGCTTGGCTTCTTTGAATTCTAGCCGTTCTGTTTCTACGGGTACATTCAGCCATTTTTCAAGGTTCTCAAGGTTAATCATGCAGCATTTACCTCTTGAGGCTCCAGATCGTCCAAATATTTGAGAAACAGCAGTCAAGAAATTTGCTCCGTGTAATCTAACTCTGTAGTGCAGCCCGACTCTTTCCAGAGAACCTCATCAATATTTTTAAAGATTTGCTCGAACATTCAGCTTTGCTGTGGGATTTTTACTATGTTATCTTTTGTTTCCTTAAAGCTATAGGGTTCACCTTAGCTTGGTTTGGGAGACTCACAGTTCACCATCTGTAGGCTCTGTTACGTTTTCGCGTAACGGATAAATGTAGAATTCATTCAAAGAGAGTTTAATGGAGTCCCAAAACAGCAACAGAGAGAGTATAAAGGTCTTTGAAGCGAATATCACAAAATGGTTTGTTGTCTTGGTAGGTGCAAGTAACTAGAGACAGCTAACTCATTGATCAGAAAGTTAAGGCAACTCTAATGTTAAAAATGCTCAGGGTGAACAGATATTTTTTAGTTAGTTAATTGTTGATTGACTTAAGGAAGACTCACTTTTGTATCAACATTATATCAAGCATTGGCAACAGTCTATTTTTGATGTTTCTTTTCAATTTTGTGACTAACTGTAGCCGTAATGAATGTAGCAGTAGAGTACCGCATCATACCAATTTAGGATTTTGTGTATAGACGTGATATATCGCATCTCTACATCTAGATTCATACTGCTTGTGAATTCTGCTAACTTCCATTGCACTCATGTCTCAATAATACTCAGAGTTATTGAATAGCCAGCTACTATAGCGTTTTTAGTTTCAATACAGACCTAATAAGAACAGCCCCTTAAGAGCAAGGGAAGTGAGGTCATTGTATTGCATACAAACGAGCGATCGCTATAGAAAACACCATTTTACAAAGCCATAGTGTTGAGCGTTCATCACACAATGGATTTTAAGCCATACCCAGCTTTAAACCACTGTTGTTTGTCCTAAGCGGCTGGCTGTTGATTAAAAACCCTTTTATTTTTACTTCCATCAGCACAATTCAGGTAAACGGGCAACATACTATGTCAAGGGTGACTGAAAAGCCAAGTGAGCAGACACTTAATCGTGAACAACCTAAGATTTGGTGGGGTATCGCTGTCGCTGTGCCAGTAGTAATCGCTGCTGGGATACTAGGTACAGCCAAAATCGAGCAGTTGAGAAAACTAACTACATCCGCACCCATAATGCCATCTACCAATACCATTAGTGCTGTAGGGCGTTTGGAACCGCGAGGCGAAGTTGTTAAATTGTCCGCCCCATCATCAGGATTAGCACCATCATCACGAATTCAGCAACTTTTGGTGAGAGAGGGTGAACAGGTAAAGCAAGGTCAAATTGTCGCAATTTTGGACAACCGCGATACCCAAATAGCCGGACTAGAAGAGGCAAAAGCCAAAATGCAAGAATCCCGTGCGAATTTAGCGCAAGTTAGAGCCGGATCTCCAAGAGATATTCAAGCCCAAAGAGCAGTTATTGGTCGCCTACAAGCGCAGTTACTTGGGGAAAGGGATGCTCAACAAGCAACGATCGCGCGGATTGCAGCTCAGTTAAGTGGTGGTAAACTCGTCCAACAAGCAACCGTAAATCGCCTAGAAGCTGAACTTAGTGGGCAAAGAGATGTCCTAAGAGCAACAATCGGACGTGTCCAAGCCGAACAGCGCAATGCCCAAGTTGATGCCGGACGCTATGATTATTTATACCGAGAAGGTGCGATTTCTCAGCAAGAGCGGGACAGAAGACGCTTGAGTGCAGTAACTTCTAATCAGCAGGTTGCTGAAAGTCAAGCTACGCTGAAGCAGACATTGGCAACTCTACGACAGCAACTTGCTGAGGCTAGAGCTAACCAAATACAAAATTTAGCAACTTTGCAACAGCAGCTAATCGAAGCCAAAGTTAACCGCGATAAAACTGTAGCAACTTTGCAAAGACAAATCGATGAAGAAAAAGCCAAACTGAGCAAAATTTTAGATGTTAGTCCTACCGATGTGCAAGTAGCGCAAGCCCAGGTTAGTAATGCGATCGCAAATGTCAGAAAAGCCGAAGCAGAACTGAGATTGAGCTACGTTCAAGCACCAATCGCTGGAGAGATTTTAAAAGTTTACACCAAATCAGGCGAAGCGATCGGTGCAAATGGCATTGCTGAAATTGGCCAAACCAAGCAAATGTTTGCGATTGCTGAAATCGCCGAAGACAGCATTGGTAAAGTGCGTATTGGTCAAAATGCTACTATCACCAGCGACAATGGAGCATTTAGCGGCGAATTAAAGGGAACTGTCACTGAAATCGGCAGAAAAATTGGTAAAAAAGATGTGCTGAATACAGATCCAGCAGCAGATGTGGATGCCAGAGTCGTAGAAGTAAAAATTGCTCTACCTCCAGCAGATAGCCAGAAAGTTTCTGGTTTAACTTACGCTAAAGTTGTCGTCGAAATTAATAACTAATCAAGTTATAGGTATGAGCGTCACCCGCATGGATTTAAGGAAAAATCTAAAATCTAAAATCGCTAACTGTGCTTGGATGTCTAGAAAATGAATCAAAAAATACCTCTGTCCTGGCTACAACTGACAAGAGAAAAAACTCGCCTAGCTGTAGCTTTAGCAGGAATTGCTTTTGCTGATATTTTAATGTTTATGCAACTCGGTTTCCGGGATGCTCTGTATTATAGTAACGTTCGATTCCATAATAGCTTGCAAGGCGATATTGTTTTAATTAACAGTCAATCTAGCGCTGTACTGGCGATGAGAAGCTTTTCTCAACGGCGATTATATAAAGCTTTAGATTTACCCGCAGTCCAATCAGTACATCCGATATATTTGGACTTTACAATCTGGAAAAATCCTGTAACAGGCCGTCCTCGTAGTATCCTAATATTTGGAATGAACCCAGAAACTAACCTAGTTAACTTACCTGGAGTTCAGGAGAATTTAGATAAACTTAAACTACCTGATGTAGTTTTATTTGACCGTTCTTCTAGGGTAGAATATGGGCCAATTGCTGCTAACTATGAGCAAGGAAAGACTGTAACAGCAGAAGTGCGAAGGCGGCGAATTAAAGTAGAAGGGCTATTTACATTAGGGGCATCATTCGGCGCAGATGGTAATTTAATTACGAGTGATATTAACTTTCTACGTATATTTAATAATCGTCAAAAAGGATTAATTGATATTGGGTTGATTAGATTAAAACCGGGAGCTGATGCTAACGTTGTCGCCCAAGAATTACGAAAGTATTTACCTAATGAGGTAAATGTTTTAACTAAGCAAGAATTTATTGATTTTGAGCGGAATTATTGGGCAAATAGTACAGCTATTGGGTTTATTTTCACACTAGGCACTGTCATGGGTTTCATTGTGGGAACTGTGATTGTTTATCAAATCCTTTATACAGAAGTTGCAGATCACTTAGCTGAATACGCGACTCTCAAGGCAATAGGCTATACACAAAACTATTTATTGACAGTCATCCTTCAAGAGGCTTTACTATTAGCGGTTTTAGGCTATATTCCTGGAATTATATTTGCTTTTTTTATGTATGATAGTGCCAGAAAAGCAACACTTTTACCAGTTTTTATGAGTTTTGATCGCGCCGTAATGGTGTTGTTTTTGACTATGATGATGTGCATTATTTCTGGTGCGATCGCAGTCCGAAAATTACGTTCTGCCGATCCAGCAGATATCTTTTAGTTAATTCAATATTAATTAAAAGATATTGTTGTTCATCCTAGGTTAAAGTTAATAATTAAGAAAGCTTAATTTCTAACAGTTCCTACAGTTACGTCTCGAAACTACTAAATTATAACTAACAAATTTATGATGAAACAAGAACCTGTAATTGCCATTAAAAATCTCAATCACTACTATGGCAAAGGCGCATTGAGAAAACAGATATTATTTGATATCAACCTAGAAATTTATTCTGGTGAAATTGTAATTATGACGGGGCCATCAGGTTCAGGTAAAACAACATTACTGAGCTTAATTGGTGGTTTGCGGTCTGTACAAGAAGGAAGTTTAAAATTTTTAGGTGAAGAACTCGTTGGCGTCAGTCAAAATAAACTGGTGCAGATGCGACGCAAGATTGGTTATATTTTCCAAGCTCACAATTTGCTAGGGTTCTTGACAGCGAAGCAAAATGTGCAAATGGCGGTAGAATTGAATAATAATATTTCTCAAACAGAAGCAGTGGCTAAATCAAAAGCCATGCTGGGGTCAGTTGGTCTAGAAGAACGAGTAGATTACTACCCAGACAATCTTTCTGGTGGACAAAAACAAAGAATTGCGATCGCACGCGCCCTAGTGAATCGTCCCCCACTGGTGCTAGCAGACGAACCAACAGCAGCATTAGACAAACAATCAGGACGCGATGTTGTGGAAATAATGCAGAGTCTAGCCAAAAATCAGGGAACTACTATCTTATTAGTGACACACGACAACCGCATTTTAGACATAGCCGATCGCATCGTAGAAATGGAAGATGGTCTTTTAACCCGTAATTCCCCAAATACAGCTATTCAGTCATAATTCCAAAGTGAGGAATCATAACTCATATAACTAAGCTGTGACGCAAATAAACATAGCCTATTTACTCATAAGGGTTGTCCTACCTTGCACAAAGCTTCTATGTCATTGGTCATTTGTATCTACAAAGGACAAATGACTAATGACTAATGACTAATTACAGCCATAATTATTATTTAGTCGAGCCTGATTTTTTCATTCCAGGTTGATTTGGCTGAGGTGGGGTATTTGGTTGGCGACTAGTACGAAAAGTCACATTCACCCCTTCATTCGATTGCTCCAGCACCAGTAGAGGCGTAGGTTTAGCCTTTTGATCCCAATGCATAGTAGCAATCCGACCTTGAATTATTGGTTGCCAACTATCTTCGTTTTCTACCGGGCTTAGGTAAGTTTCTATACAGTCAATAATTTGACTAATAGTCGCAGAAGTTGCTTGCGTCGGTAACTTCGTTAACCGGATTTGAATGCGAAACAGCACCCGCTTGGCAGAATTCCCTGGACTACCAGTTTCATACTCTACATCAAAAATTTCATCTACTTGCCGTCCAGCACTATTAGCAATTCCGACTGATCCTTGTTGTGCTTGATTTGGACGCAGGGCTTGAGTAATTTTATCTTTGATCTGAATCTTCACTTGATTAAGGATTGCAAAATGAAACACCTCCTCTGCCATCCGCATTCGCAGATAATCTAGGTTAAAGTCCCGTGAGTTGACCAAATCGGGATTAGTTTCCATTTTGCGAATTGTTTCCAGCGCCAGCTTAAATTTTTTCTCTAGTTCTCGCGCACGGAATTGTTCAAACTTAAGTTTTTTCTCCAGCTTATTCATCTGGAGCTTACTATACACAATCAAAGCAATGACGGCTAAAGCCAGTCCTCCAGAGCTTACTACCAATAATGGTACTATTTGAGGATTACTCGCTGGCACTTCCTGGGATGGCTTTTTAGTCTTTGTCCCGGAGGACTGGGCAAGAAAGATCGAAGTGGGCATGGTTGAGAAACTGAAAAACTTGACTCCTGATGTTTAGGATGCCCAAATCTTCAATGCCATCTTGCTGTATGATTAATATTCTTTCTTTACAGCCTTTTACAAACCGCGTATGTCCAGACACCAGAGCCTCCCTGCCCTGTCTGAGATTTCATCTACTAGCCTGAGCAATATTCGCCTGATAGCCACAGATATGGATGGCACTCTGACTACACGAGGAAAATTTACTCCCGCACTGCTGCAAGCTTTAGAGGATTTAGCGACAGCTGACATTAAGGTGCTGATTGTCACCGGACGTTCTGCTGGGTGGGTGAGTGGATTGAGTGCGATTATGCCAGTAGCCGGTGCTATAGCAGAAAATGGCAGTTTGTACTTTCCACCTGGGAACCACAAACCAGTAGTGTTAACACCCATTCCCGATTTAGCTCAACATCGCCAGCACTTGGCTACGGCTTTTGAGAATTTACAAACTAAATTTCCCCAAATCCAAGAATCTGCTGATAATCGTTTTCGCATCACCGACTGGACTTTTGATGTAGCTGGTTTGAGTCAAGATGAAATACAAACCTTAGATAATCTCTGTCAACAAATGGGTTGGGGATTTACCTATAGCAATGTGCAGTGCCACATTAAACCCCAAGGGCAAGATAAAGCTGTGGGATTGTTGCAGGTATTGCGCGAATATTTACCTCAGTATTCACCAGAACAAATTTTCACAGTTGGCGATAGCCCCAATGATGAAAGTTTATTTGATCGGCGTTATTTTCCTGTTTCTGTAGGTGTGGCAAACGTGCTGGAATATGCGAATCAATTGAAATATCACCCTGCTTATATTACCACTGCTGCCGAAGGGGAAGGATTTTGTGAGTTATCTAGTTATATTTTGAAAAGCTTGCACATCTCAACTTAGAGAGAAGTAGAGTTGTTCTACGGTAAGGAGAGGGATGTGCATCAGGATTGGGTGAGGTTTCTGTTTGGCTAACGATCGCCTCAGCGTTATGCTCAAGCACCATTTAACTTAATATGTTTATTGTCCCCCAGCTCAATGGGCTTCATCTGCCTGCTTTTAGGTCATTATGGCAAAATCTAAGAAAAGCGCTACTCCCATCAATCTCAGCGATCCACAATATTATCTTAACCGAGAGTTAAGCTGGTTAGAATTTAATAGCAGGGTGTTACATGAAGCCTGTGACGATCGCACACCCCTTCTGGAACGCCTCAAGTTTTTAGCAATCTTCTGTTCTAATTTGGATGAGTTTTTCATGGTGCGGGTTGCTGGTTTAAAGCAACAAGTAGAGGCGAAAGTCAGCCTATTAACTCCCGATGGTCGCACGCCACAACAACAGCTAGACGATATTCAGTCTAGCCTCAGTCCCCAGGTTAAGAAACAGCACCAACATTTTGAGCAAGTACTTCGACCCTTATTAGCAAATCATGGCATCCATATCCTGGATTACATAGATTTAAATCAAAAACAACGGACTCATCTCAACAGTTATTTTGAAGAACAAGTCTTTCCAGTTTTGACTCCCCTAGCTGTTGATCCCAGTCATCCCTTTCCTTTTATTTCTAATCTCAGTCTGAATCTGGCTGTTGTCGTCAAGAACCCAGACACCGAAGAAGAATTCTTTGCCAGAGTTAAAGTCCCCAGTGTTCTACCACGATTTTTGCCGATACCGCCTGAGTTGGGAACTGTGGACGAGGGAAAACCTGCCCATTGGACTGGAGTACCTTTAGAACAAGCGATCGCTCATAACTTGGAATCTCTATTTCCAGGGATGAACATTCAAGAATATCATCCGTTCCGCATTACCCGTGATGCCGATTTAATATTAGAAGAAGATGACGCAGATGATTTGTTATTAGCGATCGAACAGGAACTGCGAAAACGGCGCCTGGGTGGGAGTCCAGTCCGGCTAGAAATTCAATCTCAAACTCCTGAAATAGTGCGATCGCGCTTATTGCAAGATTTGGAATTAACAGAAACTGATATCTACGAAGTAGACGGTCTTTTGGGACTGCGGGATTTAATGTACTTTATGTCCTTGCCACTACCGGAACTCAAAGATCCACCACGCCAATCTGTTGTACCATTACGTCTGCAACGACTCAAGGAACCGAATTTAAACCCAGATGTCGTAGAGACGGACGAAGGAAAAGACTTTTTCGCTGTAATTCGGGAAAAGGATTTGCTAGTACACCATCCTTATCAATCCTTTTCGGAAACAGTAGTGCGCTTTATTACCCATGCCGCCTATGACTCGAATGTGTTAGCCATCAAGATGACTCTTTACCGGACTTCTGGTGACTCGCCCATTGTTAACGCCTTAATTGCCGCCGCCGAAAATGGTAAGCAGGTATCTGTACTGGTGGAATTAAAGGCGCGATTTGATGAAGAGAATAATATTTACTGGGCAAAACGACTAGAAAGAGTTGGAGTTCATGTTGTCTATGGTCTAGTAGGGCTGAAAACCCATAGTAAAACCCTGATGGTGGTACGGCGCGAAAAAGACCGGATACGTCGCTACGTGCATATTGGCACTGGTAACTATAACCCCAAAACGGCACGGCTGTATACAGATTTAGGATTGTTCAGTTGCCGTGAAGAATTGGGTGCTGATGTCACAGATTTATTTAATTTCTTAACAGGATACTCCCTGCAAAAATCTTATCGAGAGTTGCTGGTTGCGCCTGTGAATATGCGCGATCGCTTTTTAGCACTAATTCACCGCGAAATCGAAAATGTTAAAAATGAATTTTCTGGACGCATTGTTGCCAAAATGAATGCCCTAGTCGATCCGGAAATTATCGCCACTTTATATGAAGCTTCCCGCGCCGGAGTGCAAATCGACTTAATTATCAGGGGCGTTTGCTGTTTGCGTCCAGGACTCAAAGACATTAGTGAAAACATTCGTATAATCAGCATTATCGGTCGCTTTTTAGAACACTCTCGCATTTTTTATTTTCATAACAACACACAGGAGGAAATCTATATCGGCAGTGCCGACTGGATGCGCCGCAACCTAGATCGCCGAGTGGAAGTAATTACCCCAGTTAAAGACCCGGATATTGCTAAAGATTTGCAAGAAATCATGGGAATTATGCTCGCAGATAATCGCCAAGCTTGGGAATTACAAGCCGATGGCACTTACATTCAACGCCGTCCCTATGATGATTCTCCAGAAGCTAATTCACAAAAAATTCTCATGAATATGGCATTACGCTCAACTGGTGTAGCTTCAAACCTGATAGATTAAAAAATAAGTTATTTCTACCTTGACAACTAGCTCAACTTAGTTTTATTAGAAAACTTGAATTTTTGAGAAGTTATCTAAAAGAACGTGGATTAAATAAAATGCAAAACTTCATCCTGTCTCACGATCCCTCTCCAATATATCGGAGAGGGATTGAGGGTGAGGTAAGCCAGGGACATAAATTGTATGTTATTTAATTCTTATTCCTAAGTTGTTTGTCATGGGTTCAGACAACTTATTCAACCATAGGATAGAGTCAGTGCTGGCACTTGTTCTCATAAACTAGAGAGGTTATTTTGAATAATTTCCTCTTTCCCCTCAATGTTAATGTTATCCTGTGAGCTTTCTACCTTGCGTGTTCTAGTAGTTGATGACCACGAACTGACTCGTTTAACCTTACAATTGGTTTTTTCTTGCCAGAAAAATATTCAAGTAGTAGGTTTAGCTAGTAATGGTGAAGAAGCTATAGAAATGGTTAAACGTTGCCATCCTGACGTAATTGTTCTAGATTTACAAATGCCAGTCATGGATGGTTGGAGTGCGTCTAGTCACATTAAAGCTATATCTCCGAACACCCAGATTCTTGCTTACTCCTCAGTGGAAGACGTAAATTTTCAGGGTACAAAGGCAATGTCTAGCTTTGATGACGTTTGTAAGAAAGATATACCTACAACTGAACTTATTGCCTTAGTTAGGCAGTTAGGTCAGCGTACAGGAAATGCACCAGTTGCAGGATAAATGATCCAGGTATGTTGCTTCGCCAACTCAGGCTTAGTTCAATTCTGGGGATTTGAGGACGTGATAGTACTGAGGAGCGTCGGTACACCCTAAAGTTGACGGTTAAACCGACGCAATTTTTGATAATTTCTACGCTACCGGAATGGTGCGTCTAAATTCATCAATTAATTCATCCAGTTCTTCCAAAGCCTGATTTACGTCAACTCTCAAAGTTCCCAGGTTTGGTTCTTCCAGTAGACTTAATAGGTACTCGCGTTTACTTTGAACTGCGACAATTCGTTCTTTTATAGTCTGTATATCCATTATTTTTTCCCATCTTTAACTACCTCTAAATTTAAAGTTAACTCAAAATCCAACATTCTGGGGCACTAAGTAGCTCAACCTAATTAAATATCAAACGCTCAGGAGATAGATACCCGACTTCTTAGAGAAGTCGGGTATCTAAGTATTTGGTTTGTTTATACCACCACTTACTGACTTAAGTTAATATTCTTCCATAATTTGTTAGTCATAGCCGATGATAAAACTGAGGTATTAATAATTTATACTAATTTAAGCTCATGCTACGCCAAATCTCTTTGGGAACAATCGGTTTAACTATCGGCGGCATCTTAACCATCATTGGCTTTGTCGCCTATGCTGCTAATAATCCCACACTCAATCTTGTCGGATTTTTTTACGGGATTCCTCTATTGTTGGGAGGGCTGGCGCTGAAAGCTAATGAACTTAAGCCAGTACCATTTAGCGAAACTACGTCACCGTCAGCATTGATACTGCGCCAGCAGCAAGCAACTGAGACTCAAAATAAAATTCGCAAAGACATCACCCGATATTGCTACGGTCAAGATGCTCATCTAGATACAACACTTTCTTTTCTAGGTTTGAGTCCCACAGACCAGGAACGGCCAACAGTCACAGGGTTGCGAGAAACAGAAGTTAATGGCAGCTATGCCCTAATTTTAGAATTTGATTCGCCGCTAATACCAATTGATGTGTGGCAAAAAAAGCAGGAAAAAATGACCAACTATTTTGGACCTGGATTGGAAGTTGAAATAACGCAGCCATCTGAAAATACAGTTGAGCTAGCACTGATTAATACTCAAAAAGAGTCAATATAATTTATAATTGATAATTCATAATTTAAATCAGTGTTAGCTCCTGAACTCTCCACTGATTTAAGACCACTGAATTAAAGCCTCGGCTTTAATTCAGTATTGGCTCTGTACCCATTCTTTAATTATGAATTAATAATTATTCGGCCATAATATCTCCGGTGTGGTTCATAGACAATAAAAACCATGAGCAAGTATAGAATTTTAAAACCGGAGCAAAGTTACACTTTTAGTGAATACTTTTTGTTGCCCAACCCAACAATAGACATACTGGCTGAGTTTGAGTACAGCTACGATCGCACAGAGCTAGAATTACCAAGATATTTGCCTGAACTGAGCTATTTAGAATTTTTACAAAATTATTTGCAGCGCAATATCAAGCTTTTTAACCCAATCCCTGAGATATCAATACGGGAATTTTTAATTGCACCTATCCTTGCTGAAATATGCGCTCATACAAAGGCTTAACTATATAGTGAGTATCCGATTAATGTTAATGAACAACTCAAAGGTACTTTTGATTATTACTTACATAAATCTAACTCCCTATTGGTGATTGAAGCAAAACAATCAGATATCAGAAGAGGGTTTATACAGCTAGCAGTAGAATTAATCGCTCTTGATCAGTTCCTAGATCATGAGAAAGCTATTTTATATGGAGCAGTTACCAATGGAGATGACTGGAAATTTGGTACTCTTCATAGAAAAGATAAGCGGGTTGCAGAAGATATTAAACTTTACCGTGTTCCTGAAGGTTTAGAAGATTTGATACGAGTGCTTGTAGGCATCCTTTCATCTGAACTGAGTACTTCTTAATTCACTCAGCACGGGCTAAACCTTAGCTTTAGCTATCCGCTAACAGCCCTGAGTATGGTAAACTACCCATTGCTTTTAGTTGTGTAACAGACTTTTAACTAATCGCCGAGTTAACACATTTTCCTCTTAACCACTGACTAAAAAGTTACTTTTCTAAACGAACTGCATACCACTGTAAATATTGCCCAGGAGCAATATCTAATTTGCAGCTGGTGTCGAGTAAATATTGTGCTTGAGCTTCCACAGCATCAAACTTTTGCAAGTCAGGTGATAAATCTTCAATTGGGACTTGTTGGAGAGTTTTTTTGAGCTTTTCTAATAACTCTGATGGTGTCAGAAATTGTTCTGGTTGATTTGTTTCTAGAACAACAAAGTGATCTTGCTGGTACATTAAGGGGTCTGGCATTTTAAAGTTTTCGTGAATCTAAATAGGGTTTGATTTTTTTGTAAGAACTTCTGATTGTTTGCGTAGCCAAAAAGGTGATGGTTTTATGTGCTGTCTGTGAAGTAACTATAGGATTTAGTTGTTCAAAATAATAAATTTAAGTCAAATGACATTAATATTAGCTATCTTCTGAGCGCACTTTGGCAATTGCTTTGCCCTGTCTCAAGAGGTTTAAAAACTAACTCCAAAACTAAATAATTAAGGTATGCATTTACAATTTTTTTAAAAATTGCAATTTAACTTGAACAATGGGGAAATATAAAAGCAATGCTTCCTCTCATAACCATAGTTGAACAAAAAGGTAACAATTGCGTTCGTGTTCCAATTATAGATTGTCTATGCAACTTAGTTATCCACCGCTTGCTTGGCTCACTAACATTCAGCAGTCTATTGTCAAAAAATAGTTGATTGTGAAGCCAGATCCACCATTGCCGCAAATTCTGGCATTGATGAAAAGAGCGATCGCCCCCATGCGATTGAGTTACACAGCCTTTTTCAAGATAGTCCCGCAACTAGAAGGCAACTCATGTCAGGCATAAGCCAATTTACTGATTCTAAGCAACCACCACTGATTCTAGTGGTTGATGACGAGAAAAGCACCCGAGTCTTGTTGCGTAAAGCTATGGAACAAGAAGGTTATCGAGTGGTCGAGGTTAATGATGGTAAACAATGTTTAGATGCTTACGAGACTATCAAACCTGATATAGTTTTACTAGATGCTGTAATGCCTGTGATGGATGGCTTTACCTGCTGTAAGCACTTGCTCCAGATTGCCAGGAATAAAAGAATATCAGATGTTGCAACCTTTTATACTGACTCGATCCTTAACAATACTATCATCCCCATGTGGGATCGCACTCCCATATTGATAATCACATGCTTGGACGACGAGGAATCTGTAAACCTTGCTTTTGCAGCAGGGGCGACTGATTACGTCACTAAGCCAATTAACTTCGCTGTATTGCGCCATCGGTTGCGGGGACTGCTAAAGGAAGCGCAACTTTACAAACAATTAGAGGCAACAAACCAAGCTTTGCTTCACCTTGCCTATGTAGATGGCTTAACTGAGTTGGCAAATCGTCGCCACTTTGACAATTATCTGCATACTCAGTGGATTAATCTCATACAAGACGAATCTCCCTTGTCAATGATTTTATGTGATATCGACTTTTTTAAATTTTATAACGATAAATATGGCCACCCTGCTGGGGATATCTGTTTACAAAAGGTGGGCACTCTCTTAGGTCTTAAGGCACAAAAACATCAGGATTTAGTAGCGCGTTATGGTGGCGAAGAATTTGCTGTGATTATGCCATACACCCCTGCATCTGGCGCAGTTCACGTTGCCGCAGCGATACAAGCGGGAATCAAAGATTTGCAAATTGTTCATGAAGGTTCTGCGGTGAGTCAGTATCTCACCCTCAGTATGGGCATTGCAACTGTTGTCCCCACTTGGGAATCCTCACCTTCAGATTTGATTGTGCTGGCAGATAAAGCACTCTACCAAGCAAAAAACGGGGGACGCGATCGCTTTGTCTCAAGTTCTTAATTGTCATTTGTCATTTGTCATTTGTGAATCATCAATCCCTAAGAAGGATAAACTGGCAATGTGAAGTGAAACCATGCTCCATTATTGGGGGCAGAGTCTACCCAAATTTGGCCATAATGTGCCAGGATGATGCATCGGCATAAACAAAGACCAATGCCGTAACCTTCTGTACCTTCATCCCGTTGCAGGCGGAAGTGATTTTCAAAGATGCGATCGCGATTCTCTACAGGAATACCAGGTCCAGTATCACCAATACTAAACTGAACTTTTTGGGTAGTGCGGTGCAATCCGGCCATGCTAATCTTACCACCTTTTGGGGTGTATTTTATGGCATTATCCAACAGATTCATTAGCACTTGGCGGATGCGTTCTGGGTCAGCATATACATAAGGTAAATCATTGGGAATATCCGTTTCTATCTCTTGGGCTTTGGCGGTGTAGCGATCGCCCAATTCTTCTAGTACATCTAAGCACAGTTTACCTAGCTGTACTTTTTGTGGTATAATTGGCAGCTCTGTATCTTTGCCACGACCTACCTCTAAAAGGTCGGCAATCATCCGATCAATGATCTTAGTTTGATTACGGGCTTGTCTTAATAAATGTGCCGTCAAGGATGGTTTGAGGCGCTGGAATTTCCCTGTCTCTAAATTGTAGTTAGATTGGAGAGTTTCTATGGCGATCGCGGCAGCAGTTAGCGGATTACGGAGATCGTGTGCCAGCATCGCAATCACCCGATCTTTAAAATGTAGCTGCTCTTGGAGGTGATCTTTTTCCTGCTTCAACTGAAAAATTTCGTCTGAGAGTCGGATTAGTTCCGCAGAAACAGCAACTGAACGGATAGTGGATTTGGGTAATGTCACTCTAGCATTGTCCTCTATACGTTCTTGTAAGTCTGACTGTAATTTTAAGTAGGTTTCCACAGCAGCTTGCCAGCGAGGCCACCAGTTTTTCAATTGCGTTATGATATTACTCCCAGCTAAAATCTGTCGTGGTTCAGGATGGATTTTGATTAAAGCTGGCGTTGCGAGCAATTTAAAATGTTCTGCTAAGTAAGGTTGTTGTCCAATATCGATAATTTGAAGTTCAAAACTATACTCAGTCTGCAATTCTTTTAAATAAGCACGTATTCGCTGCACCTGTTGTCGAGACTTGGGGTGTCCATCGACAAACAGTAACAGCTGGAGTGGAGCCTCAGAATAAATAGGCTGATCCTGGGAAACTTGCATGTAATCGTGTTTCAGCACTCGTAACAACCCGGTGACGCTTTACAGAAAGTAAAATGGACTGGCGGTTGTCGATGGTCGTTGTTTCTTCTTCTTAATATCTATTTTAGATTTTCATACTTCTATCAGATCGGCGTTTTTGACATCAGACATATCTTTTTGCTGCCTTTTGCCCCTTTTGGCTAACTTCATCTCCAAGAAACACCCAAGCCCCTTGAATATAAGTCTTAATTGCCCTGAATCAAAATTTTCGTCAGAGCCAGCAGATCAAAGGTTTAATACTATGTCAAATCGGCTAGTGCAGCACCATGTCAATCCGAGTGATAGCTTTGAACAAGCGATCGCCCAATCAAACGCAAACCCTAATTGTATCTAATCTATCAGGAAGCTGTTAACTGTTCAGACCAAGTTTGTAGAGGGTTTTCTCAACCGCCAGTGCATCCGATGAAGTGTCTTTTTTGTCTCTACCCAATCCTACTAATGATTGGGAAACAGCCATAGATAACAGATACTAGGGAAACTGCTGCAATACTTGATTGCTTTGCATATAACCCCAGTCGCCAAGTTCCTGGAATTGCTTAAAACTGGCATTTTCCAGCTATTGCCTTACTAAGCTTACCATCGTTAGATGAATAATTTCCAGAATCGATTGTAAGCCAACGTTAGAGATGCCCCCCTTGGGTGAGGCTAAGGGGGGCTTTAGTCCTAGTCTATCACTTGAGTAGGTTGGCGTAGGCTTTGCCCAAGCTAGGCATCGCCTGACTAATAGTGCATCTGCAAGGAGATTAAAGCTTTTGGTAACTAAACTGTTCTTTGGCGAGTTTTCAATCATTTATCCGCTCTGGTAATTGAATATTTCGAGAACTATCTGAAAAATTGATTCACGATCTAGTAGTCTGCCAGATTAATTTTGCTCAGTTCCTAGTGGGTGGCTCTAACCCTGATCTCACAACTAAAGACAGCACCAAGATCAGAAAACTCTTATCTAGTAAGCATTCCAGATTTGTTTATATTTTTTTTCCGAAAATGTTAGTTTGCCAGAATTTTAGGGAATTCTATAAATAAGCATGGGAACAAAACCTAATGGCTGTAAAACAAAGACAACACGGTAGCTTTTTGCTACCGTTTACTAATTTTTTGAGATATCATCATCTTCATCAATAGGAAGAACAGCAGGGAAGTAGGGGATTGGAGCAGAGCAATGCCTAATCCCCTATTCGGATTCCCATTTAATGAACAGTCTGCGCTAGGGTAGGAATTGAAACTCAATTTGTGATTTCCTGTGCTTCCCTGTAAACGTCCAGCTGTATTTCTAATTTGGGCTGTTCTACTCACCTCGTTAACAGCCTGTGCTAACAGTCCAGTCGCCAAAAACCTTGAGCAATCTTTGGCGGCAGATCCTAAGCTGCAAAACAATCCAGCTGTCTTTGGAGAATCTCAGGTTAACCAACCGCAAGCACAGCCAAACGAATCAACAATTAAGTTACCAGCTGATTTTCCTAAAGATATCCCACTATATTCCAACGCCAAACTCCAGGAAGTTACACCTGCTAGCGGCTCAGAAAACAGAATCTCAACTCGTTGGTTGAGTTCTGATCCCAGCAACTTTATTGCTAGCTTTTATCACAGCCAGTTTCAAACAAATAACTGGCAGATTTTGCAACAGCCAACAGATGATGCGGCAGGTGCATTTGAGGCACGTCGTAACGATTTGCTGTTAAAAGTTTCCATTCAGCCTAAATCAGTTACTAACGCCACACCCAATCAACCCCAAACAGCCACTGAATTATTGATTGAGTACGTACCGAATAGTACTGTAACGGTACAACCTACCCCAACTACAAATCCTAGCGAAACTAATAACGCCGTTCCTCAACCAAGTAATCCACAGTTCATTGGCCCGGCACCACCTGCAAATTTGGCTTCCCAGCCACCAAGCACGGCTAATAACCAAACAACTCCTACAGCCACAGCCGAATCTCAGGCATTCAATGATCTGAATAAGGCACCGCAAGAATGGCGGCAACATATCCAAGACTTGGCTGCATTAGGTGTTTTGTCTCTAGAACCAAAGGCAACTAAGAGCAACTCTACTACCACAACTAACCAGTTTGAACCCAGTAAAATTGTTACACATCGGGAATATGCTCGTTGGCTAATTGCTGCTAATAATGCTATCTATGCCAGCAATCCCGCTAAACAAATTCGCTTGGCATCAGAAAGTACTCAACCAATTTTTAGTGATGTGTCGGCAAAAGACCCTGATTTTCCAGCAATTCAGGGATTAGCCGAAGCTGGGTTAATTCCCAGTCCCTTGTCTGGAGATTCTACAGCAGTTTTGTTTCGTCCTGATGCACCACTAACGCGGGAACAGTTGCTGCTGTGGAAATTACCCTTAGATACTCGCCAAGCTTTACCATCTGCTAACTTAGATGCTGTCAAACAAACCTGGGGTTTCCAAGATGCAGCGCGAATTGACCCCAAGGCTTTAAGAGCAATCTTGGCTGATTATCAGAATAGCGAACAATCGAATATTCGGCGGGTATTTGGTTATACGACTCTGTTTCAACCTAAAAAACCAGTAACTCGTGCTGAGGCTGCTATGGCTTTGTGGTATTTCGGCACTCAGGGTGAGGGTGTATCGGCTGCTGAGGCTTTGAAATTAAAGCGCGGTTAGTCCATCGTTAGCATAAAAGTGGGCAATTACCACCCCTTAGTATGTAAATTTTGCTATTTCTTTGTAATATACCGATTTTTTATCAAGAAAATGTAAATCTAAGTATTTACAGCGTTTTTATCCGTCTTTGATGAATTTTTGAGGGATAGTTAAGTAAAACAACGTAAATTAACTCAATAAGTAACTGATTATCAGCCTTTCATTACTTTTAAACAGAGTAAGTACAGCTTTGCGTAAAATCGTGGCGAATTGATGGATTGAAATTTAAACGCAAAGGGGCGCTGAGGGAAGCGCAGAGGCACGCAGAGAATTAATGAGATGTTGTACTAAGGAATACCACAGGTAAAAGGAATATGAAAAAACAAGCGATCGCAGCCGGATTTGTTCTATTTTCTTTCATGTTACCGACCAAAGCCTCGGCTGCGAGTTTTGATCAGCTTTATGTATTTGGTGATAGTCTTTCCGATACAGGCAATATATATAATGCTACGGGTAAAACATACCCTCAAAGCCCACCTTAGTTTGATGGACGTTTTTCCGATGGGCCAATCTGGGTGGATTATCTCGGAGATCAGCTAGGGTTAAAGCCTACTTTATTCACTACTATTTCTCCCACACAAATTCCTACCCAAGGGATAAACTTCGCTTTCGATGGTGCTAGCTCTAGTTTAGGTAATGCTGTCGTTCCCAATCCAAATTTACCGGGAGTACTCAAACAAGTCCTTGGTTTTGCTGGAACTCTGAAAGCAAATAATCAAACTGCTGATCCAAATGCACTTTATACATTATGGGGAGGCGCGAATGATTTCTTTTTTCTTAACCCTAAAGACTCGGCCACGCCAATCAGTAATATATCTCTGGCGTTGAATACTCTGGTAGGAGTCGGCGCGAAAAATATTTTGGTGTTTAACTTGCCAGATTTGGGACAGGTACCAGCAGCGAAAATTGATAATCGCAACCCTGCAACCCTTAGCAAATCTACTAATGAGTTTAACTTGGGTTTAGCAAAAACTGTGAGCGATTTGAATCAAAATCCAAATCTTAACATCATCTCGGTTGATACTTATTCTTTATTTAATCAGGCAAGTACACTAGGTTTTACAAATGTAACTGAGTCTTGTCTATCTAGGCTAGATATATGTATCCCAGGTAACAACAAGTTTCTCAGCTGGGACGGTTTCCACCCAACGACCTCTGCTCATAAGGTGATAGCAGATGTTGCACTGGCGGCGATTGAGGCTAAGTCTGTCCCCGAACCTGCGAATTAACTTAGGAATTTTAGCCCTTGGTGCTTTTGGTGCGGTAGGAGTGCTGAAGCGTCAACAAAAAAGGTCAGCAAATCGGGTTGTTGATGCACAATTGTCTCATACAACAGTTGAAAATTAAACTCAGGAATAAGAATTAAATAACATACAATTTATGTCCCTGGCTTACCTCACCCTCAATCCCTTTCCGATATATTGGAGAGGGATCGTGAGATAGGATAAAGTTTTGCATTTTATTTAATCCACGTTCCTAACTATATTGATGTGATGTCGGATTACGATCGCTTATTTGAAATTATTGAATAATTAGTGATGCACCATTCTCCTAGTGGTGCAGAAACTGAGATTAACCAGTTGTTGATGCAACGATTTGCGGCGCTGGGTGTGGAAGTATGGTGCGATCGCGCCGATAATATTATTGCGAAAATTCCAGGGAAAAGTCCAGACCGAGCGATCGCGATCACAGCACACAAAGACGAAATTGGCGCAATTGTCAAGAGTCTCGGTGATGAAGGTCGTGTGGAAGTCCGCAAACTCGGTGGTTCTTTTCCGTGGGTTTATGGGGAAGGCGTTGTAGATTTATTGGGAGATAGCGAAACCATTAGCGGTATTCTGAGCTTTGGTTCCCGCCACGTTTCCCACGAATCGCCTCAAAAAGTCCAGCAGGAAGATACTACTGTGAAGTGGGAAAATGCCTGGATTGAAACGAAGCTCACATCTGCTGAATTAGAAGCAGCTGGTATTCGACCTGGAACTAGAATGGTAATCGGTAAGCATCGCAAGCATCCAATTAGATTAAAGGATCATATTGCCAGTTACACCTTAGATAATAAAGCTTCTGTTGCGATTCTGTTAGCTTTGGCTGAAAATCTGAAACAGCCAGCCGTTGATGTTTATTTAGTGGCGTCAGCAAAAGAAGAAGTGGGGGCAATTGGGGCGCTATTTTTCACCCAAAATCAGCGTTTGGATGCCTTGATTGCTTTAGAAATTTGTCCATTATCTAAAGAATATCCTGTTAAAGATGGGGAAAGTCCTGTACTTTTATCTCAAGATGCTTATGGGATATATGATGAGGGGCTAAATGGACAACTGCGCCAATCTGCCAAGCAATTTGATATACCAGTGCAGTTAACGATACTCAGCCAGTTTGGTAGTGATGCATCTATTGCGATGAAATTTGGTCATGTTGGGCGTGCTGCGTGTTTGGCATTTCCTACCCAAAATACACATGGATATGAAATTGCTCATTTAGGAGCGATCGCTAACTGTATTGATTTGTTAAAAGCTTTCTGCGAAACTGAGTTTGAGTGATATATCCAGGCTTTGATTTGAAGAGCGATCGCATATCAACCCAAAATAGCGTGAACAAATTCCAACTATTTTGTGCCGCTAGAATAATGCCTCTGTGCTGCGGATACTGAATAACCAAGGACAAAAAATCTTTGATGTTGAAGGTAAAAATACACCGTCCGTTATCTGTGGCTTTCAGCAGTTGCATTTCATCGCTAGCATCTTCTGGCATCCATTCATTGGGAGTGCGAGTCACATCATGACCACGAGCAACTAGAGCCGTATGCAATGCTTTAATGGAGGTGTCTGCATCTAAATGCAGGAGGAGTTTAGACACCAGCAGTTTCAATCGCTTGTTCTGTAGCGATCGCTTCATCAATCTCGGTACGATGGGCAGTGTAAAAACCCAATGCGTCATTGATCTGAGCTTCAGTAATACCATACTGTTGGACAATTTGCTCGCAAGACCAGCCCCACTGATGAGCAGCAATCGCTAGAGTTTGCACTCGAATTCCTGTACCACTAACAACGGGAACTTTTTGGCCACTGCTTCCAATGCGATAGCTAATCAAGGCAAAGGAGGGGTCGTTCAGTTGATGGCGAAGGGAGGCAACTTTTTCTGCTACTGCCCACAAAATAAATATGATCGAGGGAAATTCCTTGGCTAGTTGCCCATTGCTCTATCTCTTGCTGTAGTTCAACAGGTAAATTGACCAAGTAGGAAGGCATCTGCGGAAGCTCAATGAATTGACTTTTTCATGACTTGTCTTTATTCTAAGCGATCGCCCCGTAGCAGTTTCAATTTATCGTTTGTGATTTTGGCGATGCCTGGGTTGAGCTACGCCAACGCATTTATGATTTCGGCGATGCCTGGGTTGGGCTACACCAACGCATTTATCGATTTTGCGATGCTTACGGCTGGCTACGCCTACGCATTTGTTATTTCCGCGTACGCATTTATAGATTTGGCGATGCCTGGGTTGGGCTACGCCAACGCATTTGTTATTTCGGGGTATGCATTTGTTATTTCGGAGTACTCATTTGTTATTTCGGGGTACGCAATTGTTATTTCGGGGTACGCAATTGTTATTTCGGAGTACTCATTTGTTATTTCGGAGTACTCATTTGTTATTTCGGAGTACTCATTTGTTATTTCGGAGTACTCATTTGTTATTTCGGAGTACGCATTTGTTATTTCGGGGTACTCATTTGTTATTTCGGGGTATGCATTTATTGCTTTTGTCATTACTGTTGCTGATTACACTTATTCTCAAACAACAAATCGATATAAAAAATGAGTAAAAACACAGACAAACTCGTAATTATTTCGTTGAACTTTTAATGAAATAAATCCACAAAACTACCCATCTCAGGCAAAAGGATACTCCACTATGTTGAAAGAGGAATTATTAAAAAAGGATGTGTTATGTCTTTAAAAACTCGTGGTTCTGCTGCTATTGACAAAGCCCAACTTCGTCTCGCCTTTCACTGTACATTGATTTATGTCAAACTTTACTATTGAGCAATACTTTCATCAAAGCCGATGATGGGATTTGAACCCACGGCCTGCTGATTACGAATCAGCTGCTCTACCACTGAGCCACATCGGCGTTCACAATCTAAGAGTATAGCATGATTTAATCATGGTAGATCAAAATCCTAAAAATCGGCTTAACCCTGAACAATATGCCAGCCTGAAAGCAGAAATAGCCGCTCCTTATCGCGGGTTACGACAATTTTTCTACATCGCTTTCGGTGCTTCTGGCGCACTCGGCGCATTCGTATTTTTTTTTCAAGTGCTTGCTGGGCGGGATGTTGAGAGTGCTTTGCCTAGTTTAGCTCTCCAAGTAGCGATCGTTGCCTTAATGGTCTTCCTCTGGCGCTGGGAACAGCGTCGGGAACGACGCTCCCAATCGGGTAAAAATCCTAATTCCTGAAGGGAGAAATTTTAGCTGTTAATTTTTTTACCTTGATGCCAGATTCAAATGCCACCAGTTGAAATTTAAACTGGGCATTGATAACCCTGTGTTAACATTATCGCCACAACACCCAAACTAGGGCAATTTAAAAAACGTTAATCAAACTTTTTAGAGTGTGGAAATAGCTCATCAATTGCTTGCTCAACTAACCTGAATACAGGTTTAGGATACAGCGATGGATTTTGGGTTACATTTTCAAGGAACTGATAGCTAATGGTTTTAATATCAGCACCTTTCTCTAAGAGAAACTGAGTTAAGGGTGAATACGAGCGAGTGAAGAGTGAATGCTGGCCTCGACTGAGAGCAAGTGTTAGAGGTGTAAGTCCATCATGATTTAAGTAGTTAACATCTGCTCCTCGCTCAATTGCTTGTTGCACATCAGCAACTCTATCAAGTATAAGAGCATAAATCAAAACTTCATTGGGATGGAATTTTTCAAAGCCTTTCTTACTCGCATTTTTTGCTTCTCGCCACTGGTATATACTCTTAGCGAATCCTTCTACCTGTTCTTTTGATCTCCAAGGCCGCATATAAAACGATCCTTTTAGCTTTGGTAAATAGACATATCGTGCCCGCCAATTCGTTAATCGCTTTTCATCGATAACCATTCTGACCAATTTGGATGAGCCACGATGACGACCTACAACAACTATTTTATCGTAACCATCACCCCAAATTTGAGCAGAACAGTAAACCTTTGTATTTGGACTGAAATGTTTTGTCCCATACTGGATTTCATGGTTCTCACCAAACGGTTGCTCCGAAATAACATTTGCAACTAGACACCACTCAAGACATTTTTCAAATTGCTCAGTCATGGTTCACTTCAGATAGCCATTAAGGATAATTTTATCGCAAGTAACTGATTTGAAATCTGAGCAATGTATTTGGAAGCGCCAGACTAACAAATTATTAGTCTGGCGCTTCTAATTTGCTAACTAGGCATTTACTGAACTGTTACCAAATAGGATGAGAGAATTGGTTGAGCGCGTCCAGCATTGACCAGTGCCTGGTAAACAAAGGCAGCAACTTCGGCTCTAGTCGCTTCACGAGTAGGATTGAGTTGCTTCACTGTGGGATAGTTGATCACTAATTGCCGTGCAGTTGCCGCAGCAACAGGTGCGATCGCATAATTAGGAATCTGGGCAGCATCGGTGTAAAAGGAAAGGACATTCTGATTACTCGTAGTTAAGCCCAAACCATTAGCTAAAGCTACTAACGCCTGCACTCTGGAAATTTGCTGCTGTGGCTTAAAAGTTCCATCAGGATAACCAGAAACAAATTGACTCTGGTAAGCAGATTGAATAGCAGCGTAAGCCCAGAAATTGCTTGCTACATCCTTAAACTTAATGACTGGGCGTTTGGCTGGTGATGTTAGGGCTTTAGTGACAATAGCGGCGAATTGAGCGCGGGTTACAGGTTCATTGGGTTTAAAACTACCATCAGGAAAGCCAGCAATAATATTTTGCGAGGCTAAAGCTTGGATGTAGTTTTTTGCCCAGTAATTTGTTGGCACATCTTTAAAGGCACCAGTCCCTCCAGGAGGTACGTTAACAGATGCGGCAACAAAATCTACTGAGCCAAAAATCTTTTTCTGATTAATATCGTTGCCAACAGCGAGAATTTTACCAGTTTTGGTAGCGTTGTTCACATCATAACGAGTGTTATTGCGAATAAGATTACCACCAGGATCTTCGTTAGTGCCAAGGTTGGGTAAAGCATTGACAGTTGCGACTACACCATCCCGCTTATTGTTCTGAATGACATTCTTACGCAATACGGGCTTCGCTGACTCTGAGATAAAAAGACCGTCTTGGTTTTCGATAATTTGGTTTTCCACAATTAGGGGTGTGGAAGTGCCACCGATCGCTAAACCAAAACCAGTATCCTGAAATAAGTTATTGCGAATTTCTCCTTGGGAAGCTTTCGTAATTGAAATCCCATTGCCTTTGTTTTGCACAAACAGGTTACTTTCAATTTTGGGATTGCCTGTACCCGTAACAAAAACGCCCTCTCTGACACTGTTAGTAAAAGTACTGTTTTTGATAATGGGATTAGTTGACTCCACCCACACACCCGTACCTCGGCTATTTGGGTTAGTAACGCTGACCCCGGTGATCGTGGTATCTTGCTCGGCAAGGATGGTAATGTCCTGTCTGGCAAAGGAGCGACTAGTGTAGAAACCTCCACCTGTAATCAATATCGCCTGACCTTTAGTAGATTCATCACCCCGCAGTGTAACCCCAGGTTTAAGCAAGAGGGGGAAGCTTTCGCCACTTTCTTGGTTATAGTTCCCAGGTGCTAATTGAATAACTGCACCTGATTGGGCTTGACTGAGAGCGAAACTGATGCTTTTGTAGGGTGCAGTTGACGTTGTACCAACACCAGCACTATCTGCACCAGTTGCGGGATTAACGTAAATGACTGCGGCTGTTGCAGGAGCTTGCGCTGTGAGAGTTGGGGGGATACTTTCTGGGTGAGTAGCACCAGCATTAACCTCACTGGGTAGTAGTATTGACCCACTACAAACAACAAGCATTGCTGTTAGTCCGGCTCCCACGCGTAAAGTATATCTAAGATGACTGCTAGAAAGAAGGCGAAAATTTTTCGCTAGAGAAATGTGAAAACCCCGATATTTCATTTTTTGAGTCTGTGATGTGCTGAATTACGGTATGTCGAACAAGGTTGAAAGTAACAGCCTTGTAGCTGCTTTAAAACCCATGAAAAACTATACTGGATGATTAGCACTGATTCAGCTAAATTCCCTAGATCCATCACAGAACTTATACATTAGTTATATTCTGAACTACCCCATCCCTAAAAGGCTTGTCATTACCCACATTTTCGTAATAGTCAAGGTGTCGCACAGACAGGCAATCCAGCCCAGAACTTAAGTTCTGGGCTGATAGCTCAAGTCCACTTAAGTGGACTGAAATTTTTCCTTTCACAGAGTTTACCTATCCACATCGCTTAAAATCTTAATATTTAGTCCTCTTCAGAGGACTTGAGCTATTAGCCTCGGAATTTATTCCCAGGCGGGTTAGCAACGAAGCGTCAGATTTAAAAATGTTGGTAATGATAAGCCCTAAAGGGAGGGGGTTCCAATTCACGGAGTGAGTTTCGTTTACCCCGCTACTGCTAACAGCACTCAGCACTGTTTCAGTGAATTGTCAATTTGTCTGTGATTTTAGCGAATGCCTAGATGAAACAGCTTTCATTTTCAAGTTCGTAAATTGCACGATCGCCTTTACCAATTCTTGCTGTTCTGGTTGTAAATTCAGTGTTTCTAGGGCTTGATTTATGTTCTTACCAGCGCGGAGATTGTGAGTCAGTTGGGTACGTTGCGATGTATTTAAGACTACCTCAATTTCCCTGTTTCTTCTCTGACGCACAGCTTGAAGTTGTTGGCTTTGTAGAGGAGTCAGGTTAATCTCCGACGAGGTGGAGTGGCTTGCAGTTTTAGTAGTTTGAGCGAAAATGACACCAGAAGTAGTAGGGAGTTGAGCGGGTGCAGCTAAGGCAATTCCCGGCATGAAGAGAAGAAGGGCAAGAATATTAGCGAACACAGAAAGCCATTTTGTCAAGTGAATTGCCATATTGATAAATACCTACATCTAAGTAAAACCTCACCCCAACCCTCTCCTTAGTAAGGAGAGGGAGCAAGAGTAAGGAGAGGGAGTAAGAATCTTGTTTTTCATCTGGTATATTTGCAAAATTGAGATGCTACTCGGTAATTCTTCCTTAATTACGAATTAGGATCATTCCTTTTCATTCTGTCAATTTCCCGTTGTAATTCTTCAATTTGACGGCGTAAAGTTTCTGTTTCATTTACGGAAGATTCGGCTGCAACATTTACTGCTCCTGAAGCAGGCGATCGCTGATAATTTCCTCGGCGAATTTGCTGATATTCTTCGGATACTGCCCATTGCCGTAAGTAATGCAAGCGTTCTACAGGGAAGGGATGGCTCAACATCATACCCTGAGCGCCACTGTACATCAAGAATTTATACACCTGATTCAGTCCATCTTCATCCAATGCCTGATAATTTTCTGACTGCTTGATAAACTCTTGTAAACTACATTCATTGGCATATTTGTTACTACCGCCAGAGACTTTCATCATCAAAGACATCACGGGATTCAAGTCATCCATCACCAGTAGTGCGGCGCGATCTGACGATAACTCGGCTTTGCGCCGCCACTCAAAAAAGGCGTAAATCAAGCCTTGAGAGACAAAATTACCGATACCGAAGGTCAATTCTCCCAAGGCAGAAGCAGCACTCATCGCCCACATCGCCATTTGAATTAAAATAGTATGACCACATTTAATATGCCCCAGTTCATGGGCTAACACCGCCCGAATCTCGGCTTCGTCTAGTAAGTCTAGTATCCCTGTATTTATGACTATGTAAGGATTCTCTTGCCCCAGCGCATAGCTATTTGCTTGGGGATTTTGCGAGACAAAGAGTGTCGGTTCTGGGTAAATGTCCAAATCTCGGACGCATTCCCGAAATATCTGGTAAATAGTGGAATATTGACGCGGCCCAACTTGGATGGTGCTACCCATTAGATAGACTAATTGAGGACGTTCGTAGATAAATTCCACAAATTTACGAGCGATTAAATCAAATCCTGGTAAGTTTCGTAAAGCTTGCTCGGCTTGACGATCTAGTGGATGCCTGAAGGCTTCGCTGGAAATTCCTGTGTAAGTTGGCATAATTTAGGGTAATTGGTGATTGGTCATTGGTCATTAGTATTGGACAAAGGACAAATGACAAAGAAAGGACAACATAATAGAAATGGGGCAATTGGAAGTAAAAGTCACTTTGTATGGGATTAAAAGCGTGTGATTGAGGCAGAAGTTCATTTGTCACTACATAACTTTTTGCGATCGCAAGCGGGGTTCCCTTCCTGGCCCCATCATTTGACGATGGCACGGTTGGTAGCACGCGCCTTGCGCCTGGGACGTAGCGCCCTAATTCAAGTCGGGGCAGTTTGTGGCTATCAAGGGCGGTATCGTACCAGTTTCGTAGCATCAGCCCTAATGTGGCATGGCCCTGTAATTATTGTTGCTCAAGAAGCGGTGCAGCAACTTCTGCTGCGGGTAGAAATTCCGCGTTTACAGCAGTGGCTACCAGCCAACAAACCGATTAGGACGGGTGACGCTTGGCCTGGTGCCGAATTCCAAGGACTACTGTTAACCTCCCCAGAAGCTTGGTTGAGAGGACAATTGGCTGGTGGCGATCGCTTTCCCCAAGGCATCCCCACAATTATTGATGGGGTAGATGATCTCGAAGATTGGGTGCGTACTCAGCTTACCCAAGATATTCAACCCCATGATTGGGATCAACTCATCCTCGCTTGCCCAAACGAAGCTGAGGCAATTCATGAAGCACGGATACAACTGACACACGAACTTTTTCAGCATCCTCCCAATCCCTATGAGTGTTATCTAATTTCCCAGCCAGAAATAGAAATTTTAAGTCGTCTCTATTCTACTTTCGAGTCAGTACAAGCACTGCCAGAACCTTGGAAACAATTCTGGCAGCAATTTCAAACCCTCGACGAAAATCTTTCCCCCCCTGGCTCCCCTGCTCACCCTCCTCTCTTCTGGGCGACTATTGCCCATCGACAAGGTTTATTTTCTTTGCACTACGCCCCAATGGAATTAGGGGAAATCCTCTCCCCCATTTGGCAGCGACAACCAGTAGTTTTAATTGGCAGCGCTATCGAACCGGAAACTGAAGCTCCTCTTTTCCGAGATCGCCTGGGTTTGGACGATTTGACTTGTCTGAAGTTCTCTTCGGAGAGTCAAGCAGAAGCAATTCAACTGTATGTACCTTATAAGTTGCCCCTACCTAACACCCCAGAATTTCAAGCGGCATTTATTCACAAAGTCCGCACACTGGTTTGTCTAAGTGCTACAGCACCAGGATTAACGGTTGTCTTAGTCGGGGATGTCCCACTGAAGTCTCAAGTTGCGGCAATTCTGGCCTCAGAGTTTGGTTCGCGGGTGCAAGTAGAAAAAACTTGTTTAGATGAAAATGGTATTTTGATTAGCGGTTGGGAATTTTGGCGAGAACATCAACGAGTCTTGCCTGCACCCCAACTGTTAATTATTGCTACTTTACCTTTACCATCTTTAGAAAATCCCCTAGTAGCTGGTAGGGTAGCTCGCTATAAGCGATCGCATCAAGATTGGTTTCGTTTATATTTGTTGCCATCTGCCTTGAATGAATTACAACGAGCGATCGCTCCAGTCAGAGAAAGTCAAGGCATTGTTGCTTTGCTTGATAGTCGCGTAATTAACCGCAGCTACGGCGCTCAAATTCTCGCAGCTTTAAGTCCTCTGGCACGCATTAACTATCTCGATCCCAGTCTATTTTCTAACACTGGCGAAGAAAATTCTGCTTAAGGTAATTTGTTAATGCCCCATGCCCCATGCCCAATGCCCTAATTGTCTATAGCCATGATTCCTGGCAAAATAAATTTAGAACCTAAATAGAATTTGAGTTGCTGATTATGGGTGAAGCAAAGCGTCGTAAAACTACACTAGGGGAAACATACGGTCAAGAGACTCGAATCTTGCCTTGGCTTCCCATCACAAAAACTCAATCCGAACAATTTGTCACTTGGACTACTCGTGGTGCCTGGATAGGCATTATCCTGATGGTTGTCGGATGGGCAACTATCCGTTTTCTCGGCCCAGCCTTCGGTTGGTGGCAAGTAGTCTACTAAATCCTGCTGTTAATCCTCTCACCTAGAAAGACCTTGAATCTTACTCCCCTTCCCTTGTAGCGAAGGGGCTGGGGGTTAGGTATCTATCTTTGTAGTATATAAAGAAGCACTTTTTACCTGAGATTATGCCCTCCTCTGAAAAACCCCTCACCTACCCATCCAGCCACAAAAGCAATCAAGTCGATAACTACCACGGTACTTTAGTCGCAGATCCTTACCGTTGGTTAGAAGATCCTGACTCGGAAGAAACAAGGACTTGGATTGAGGCAGAAAATCAAGTTACTTTTGGCTACTTGAGTGAAATTCCTACCAGGGAAAAAATTAAACAGCGCCTCACCAAACTTTGGGATTATGAAAAATATGGTATCCCTTTTAAACAAGGCGAATCTCTGCCAGACGGTTCCAGCGATCGCTATTTTTATTTCAAAAATGACGGGCTACAAAATCAAAGTGTCCTCTACACCTTAAAAACCCTCGACGACCAACCCAAAGTTTTACTCGACCCCAATAAACTTTCAGAAGATGGTACTGTCGCTCTTTCCGGATTGTCTATTAGCGAAGATGGTAAACTTTTAGCATACGGTCTATCCGCCTCTGGTTCTGATTGGCAAGAGTGGAAAGTACGCGATGTTGAAACTGGCGAAGACCTCCAAGACCACCTGAAGTGGATTAAATTCTCTGGCGCATCGTGGACACACGATCATCAAGGTTTCTTCTACAGTCGCTACGATGAACCGAATGAAAAAACTCAATTAGAAGATGTTAACTATTATCAAAAGCTCTACTATCATCAACTAGGTAAACCACAATCAGAAGATATACTAATTTATCATCGTCCTGACCAAAAGGAATGGGGTTTTAGTGGCGATGTTACTGAAGATGGACGCTATCTAATAATTTCGATTTGGCTGGGAACTGACTCCAAGAATTTAGTTTTCTCTAAAGATTTGACTAACCCTAATGCTGAGGTTGTAGAACTGATTAACCAGTTTGAGGCAGATTATAGCTTTATAGACAATGATGATAGCGTCTTTTATTTCCGCACAGATTTAAATGCACCACGCGGACGAGTAATTGCCATTGATACCAAAAACCCTGCCAAGGAAAATTGGCGAGAAATCATTCCCCAATCCGCGGAAACTTTGGAAAGTTTAGGGATACTCAATAACCAATTTATTGCTGATTATCTCAAAGATGCTCACAGCCAAATTAAAATTTTTGACCTCAAAGGTGCGTTTGTACGTGAGGTGGAACTACCTGGACTCGGTTCAGCCGGAGGCTTTGGAGGGAAGCGTAATGATACCGAAACTTTTTATAGTTACACCAGTTTCACAACACCAGGAACTATCTATCGCTACGATATGATAACTGGGAAAAGCACTATTTTTCGCCAACCACAAGTAGATTTCAATCCTGCTGATTACGAGACTAAACAAGTCTTTTATCATAGCAAAGATGGTACTAAAGTACCCATGTTTATTACCCACAAAAAGGGCATTAAATTGGATGGGAATAACCCTACTTATCTCTATGCTTATGGCGGTTTTAATGCCTCAATGACACCTAGTTTCTCCGTAAGTCTTTTGGTATGGATGGAGATGGGTGGTATCTATGCTATGCCCAATATACGCGGTGGTGGAGAATACGGTGAAGAATGGCATCAAGCAGGAATGAAGGATAAAAAGCAAAATGTCTTTGATGACTTTATTGGCGCAGCTGAATGGTTGATTGCTAATAAGTATACTAAGACTGAGAAGCTAGCGATCGCAGGTGGTAGTAACGGCGGTTTATTAGTGGGTACTTGTATGGTGCAACGTCCCGATTTGTTTGGTGCAGCCTTACCAGCAGTCGGCGTCATGGATATGTTGCGGTTCCACAAATTTACCATTGGTTGGGCTTGGACTTCCGAATATGGTTCAGCAGATAATCCAGAAGAGTTTACAGCGCTATATGCTTATTCGCCACTACACAACATCAAACCAGATACAGCTTACCCAGCAACTTTAATTACCACAGCCGATCATGACGATCGCGTTGTCCCTGCTCATAGTTTCAAATTTGCCGCAGCTTTACAAGAGGCTCACGCAGGTGATGCGCCAACGCTAATTAGAATTGAAACTAAAGCCGGACATGGTGCGGGTAAACCCACGGCTAAAATTATCGAAGAAGTCGCCGATAAGTGGGCTTTTTTGGTGCGTACTTTAGATGTTGAAGTTTAGGAGTTGATTTATTTGTAGGGTGCGTTAACGCAATATAACGCACCACATTTTTTCCATAAGCTCAATTATTTCAGTGCATCTGAATTCAGATCAATTGAGGGAGCATTAGCACTGATCAAGTTACCACCTTTGAATAAAAAGTTGCCAATGACATTTTTTGTCTGTGGCGCATATTCCCAAGGATCTTGTGCAACCCAAACTACCCGAACTTCGCGTGTCCACATCTCATTTGTCTTCTCAGCAGTGGAACTAACTGTTTCCACCACATGAGTTACGCGATGACCATGATTGTAATGGTTTTGGCACAAGAGAATGCGATCGCCCTGAACTGCTTTGTTTGCATCATTTTTTTTTCGTGCTAATCTCTTACTAATTTCCTCCTCGCTCAATCCTTTCTTCAAGTCTTCGTTCATTGCCCAATGCAAATAGAAGGTAACACCAATTTGAGGATCTTCTTGGTAAGACCATTTTGTTCTTTTACTAGCAGTATGATTAACAAGCTTGAGGTATTTAATATTTAGGTGATTATCAGTTGTTTCTAAAGAAGGTTCTTTGATTACTGTCGGGAGTTGAATTTTTGGAGATAAACTTTGAGCCATAAAAAAATTACGTGAGAAAGCAGGAGTGAAAGCTACAGTTATATAGTTCCCTGAAATTCTCTCCAAATTGCAGTAATAGCTATTAAAAGTCAAACTTCTCTAAACTGCTATATTTCTCCTAATTCTCGGAGATAAGCAAGTCGGGGTGTGAGTTGCCTAACCAGTGCAGCATCAGCCGTCCAAAACTCCGCAGACGCACTCTCAGCGCAAGCAAGAAATGCTGCATCATAAAGGGTAGATAATCCGTATTTATCGGCAATTTTCCAGATTATTGCCCTAATTGCCTCTTCTTGAATGTAATCAATAGGCAGTTCTTGCATGAGATTTTCGCTATCAATCAACGGAAAATGTCAGCAATCAGAGTGTGAGTCTCAATATTAATAGATGAGTTAAAATTAAATCAATCACTCTAGGCAAATATTAACTATGAGATGGGAAGAAGTTTGTGAACATAAACAATTACAAGATTTACCCTTCAAAATCGAATTAAATAAATGGGGTCAAATCGTAATGAGTCCAGTAAAAATTAAACATTCTTTTTATCAAGGAAGAATCCAACGTTTATTAGAATCTTGCTTGAATACAGGAGAAGTGATGCCAGAATGTGCTATCAACACATCAGATGGTGTGAAAGTTGCTGATGTTGTCTGGTGTTCACAGGAACGATTCTCTCAAATTGAAGATGAAGTATCAGCTTCTATTGCACCAGAAATTTGTGTAGAAGTCAAATCCAGTGGTAATACTTTGGAAGAAATGGAATTTAAAAGAAATTTATATTTAGAAGCTCAAGCTGTGGAAGTATGGTTATGTAATGAACAAGGTCAAATTAAATTCTATAATGAACAAGGTGAATTAGGTCAATCTTTGTTAGTTCCTAACTTTCCTAAGCAAATTAAACGGTAATTGCAGATAAGATGGGAGAGAGCGTAGTTTGCCGCCGTAGGCATCGCCTAAATTACCTATTTGTTTATAAAATACATTTTAAAATTATTCATAAACATATACTTAATATTTTCGTTGGAGTTGGTCAACAGAAACTACCTTACCTCCTTCAACATTCTTCTTTGCTTTAGCCAACGCTTCTTTAAACCCCTCTATTTTCAAGAATTCTTCAGTTGCTTCATTATCGTCTCTTTCTACTAAATCCGCTAAAAAATCAGCAGCGACTAATAATCTCTCTGGGGAAAGTTGATCAACATATTCTTTAATTTGCTGGCGAATTTCTACTTTATTCATAAAATTTTATGAGGTTTTGTAAAAATTATAATGTAAATCGTTTTTTTATCAATTGGTGAGCATTTTCTTCAAGAAAATGCAATACGTATTAAAAGTCAAACTTCCCTAAACTGCTATATTTCTCCTAATTCTCGGAGATAAGCAAGTCGGGGTGTGAGTTGCCTAACCAGTGCAGCATCAGCCGTCCAAAACTCCGCAGACGCACTCTCAGCGCAAGCAAGAAATGCCGCATCATAAAGGGTGGATAATCCATATTGCTCTGCAATTTCCCAACTTCTTGTCCGAATTGCCTCTTCTTCAATGTAATCAATAGGCAGTTCGCAGAAGTCTTCAAAAAAACCTTGTGCTTCTCCTGTTGTGATAACTCCCATACGGGTTTTCTTTCTTAGCACAGATCCTACTTCTGCCCAAGCAAAAGCTGGAGCCACTAAGGGTATACTCAGACTTAAGGCTTCTGCTACTAGCTTTCTAGCTTGAGATTGATAAACTTCTGGTACAAGATAGGGAATCCAAACGCTGGTATCTAAACACAAAACTCTAGTCACGTCGCCCTTCGTCCTCTCTGAGGCTGCGAGTCAAATCTGTAGAGGCTGCTTGTATCCCAGTTTTAGCTTTAACGGTTTCGCTACGGGCAATTATTCGTTGATGGGCAGCCCATCCCCTGCGGCGGCTCACCTCACGTTCCAAAGCCTCAACCACCAAATCATTCAAGGATTCGCTACCTTCCTTAATTTTCTTAGCTTTGACAAGTAAATCAGCCGGAAACCGAATCGTTAGGGCTTCGCGTTCCATAGCGATAATTGCAACCAAACATTGATACCATTTATTATAACCGAGTTGGTAAATCTCTTGTAATCAGTCGCTAATCTACTTCTGAGGCTTTGATCAAAAGATATTATCACCGAGATGCCAAATTAAAAAAGAATCAGGTTAAGCAATAAAGGTGAAGAGAAACAATTATTTACCTTCACCCTTAATGCTTTCCTCCATCTGAGCAAGAAGTTTAATTTTTTTAACTCTCTTGTGCTTAAAACGCAACAGATTGGGCTGTCCCCTTCAGAGAGATTGTTGTATAAATTTGCTTCTGCCCCTGGTTGAATTGAGGAATCACAGAAAAGCGGTTTATTGTGGTGATTCCTTTAGTTTCAACTTTTACTTCGTTGCTATATGCAAGGTTTACACGAGGTATGAGCAAGGTAAATGTGGTGTTGCCAGTATCTACTGTCTTTTTAATAGTCACAGTCACTAGTGTACCAATTTCCGTATCTACAGTACGGATCTCATCTCCCGCAAAGTTTAATGTCTGTTTCTGCTCTTGATAGTTGAAAAGGGGCTTACCAGTAAAACTTGACGTTGAGTAATTAATACTGACTTTCTCGCCTTGGGAATTATACCCTATGAAATTATACAAGTTCGGTGTTTTTTCTTCTAGAGCATGAGATTGTAATACAGGTATTGCTGCTAAGGTTATACCTAATGTGAATGATGCAATTAAGTTTCTTGTTTGCATATTTAAAAAAGTTATTGCTAGTTTGACCAAGATATCTACCCTGATGGGATGACAATAAGAATGAAACCAATTATGAAAGTGGATATTCCGGAAAACTTGTCAAATGAAACACATCGCAATCGTTGTTAATATACTTGTAATAATTTGTAATAGGGCGTAAAGTTACATCTGTCTTGAAAATCGAGAAGAAGTGGCAATAAATAAGGAAAGGGATTTTTATACCCTCGTTGTGGGCTATTGCTCGTAGGTGTCTTGCAAATAGGTAAACTTGAAAACCGACTATTACAGCATCGCGGAAATAAAGCTACCATTGAAAATGGTAAAAAAGCCGAGAATGTAAGTCTTTTGACTTTTTCAAACCGGTACTAAGGTTTTGTTTTATAATTAGAAATTTTGCATTTCCCATTGCTTATGAAGCTACGCTCATATATGCTTATCGGGTTTTTACTTAGCCTTTTCCTAAGTATTGTGCCTTTTTCGGGCAATTTCACCAATGCTGCAACACCGACAGCGATCGCACCTGTATCTGCTCTCTCATTCACCCAAGGGGTAAAAAAAACGGTATTGGACAACGGCTTAACAGTGCTAACTAAGGAAGTCCATACTGCTCCAGTAGTGAGCGTACAAGTTTGGTATAAAGTTGGTTCACGTAATGAGGTTAAGGGAGAGAATGGCATTTCTCACCAGCTAGAACATTTGATGTTCAAAGGTACAACTGACCGTCCAGTGCAGTTTGGCAGGTTGTTTAGTGCCTTGGGTAGCCAGTTCAATGCTTTTACTAGTTATGACGAAACAGCTTACTTTGGCACAGTGCAACGAGACAAACTCGAAGCATTGTTGACACTGGAAGCCGATCGCATGGAAAACTCCTTAGTTGGGACTGAGCAACTAAAGAGTGAAAAGCGGGTGGTGATCTCTGAGTTACAGGGGTACGAAAATTCCCCAGGCTATCGTCTGAGTCGGGCAGTGATGCGAGATGCTTTCCCTAGCAGAGCCTATGGCTTACCTGTGGGAGGCACAAAAGCAGATGTACAGAAATTCACGGTGGAGCAGGTGCGGAATTATTACCAAACCTACTACAGCCCAGAAAATGCGACGCTGGTGATTACAGGGGATTTTGCCACAGAACCTGCACTCAAATTTGTGAAAGAAACTTATGGTAAGTTGCCAAAACGAGCCAAGACGGCTGTAGCTGAAAATTCCGCCCAGGTGACTGCTCCTACCTCTGTTGCTAAAAAAGCGGGGATCGTTTTGAAGCAACCTGGAAGTGCGGCACTGCTGCAAGCGGTGTATCCGTTAACAGATATCAACCATCCTGATGTCCCGGCAATTGATGTGATGGATGCCATCCTCACCGGTGGACGTAGTTCTAGGCTTTACCAGGCTTTGGTGGAATCTGGACTCGCTAGTTCAGTGAGTGGCGGTGCTGCCGAACTCATTGAACCCGGTTGGTATGAAATTGATGCTACGGCGGCTCCGGGTAAAGAGTTGGGGAAAATTGCCCAGGTACTCCAGGAATCTTTAGCAAAATTGCAACAGCAGCCTGTTACGACAGAAGAATTGAATCGGGCGAAGACGCAACTGCAAGCCTCGTATATTTTGGGTAATCAAGACATCACTAGTCAAGCTACGCAACTGGGGTATAACCAAACTGTGGCGGGGGATTATCGTTTTATTGAACGGTATCTGGCTGCGATCGCTAAAGTCACCCCAGATCAAGTCCAGGAAGTAGCAAAAACTTACTTAAATCCGGCTAAACAAACCATCGGCTTCTTTGAGCCAACTCAACCAGATGGTAAACCAGGAACTTCTAACGCTGGTTCTAGTCGCACGGTGGAAAATTTCAGCCCCGGTAAACCTGTAGATCCAGCAGAACTGGCTAAATATCTACCACCTGTTACATCAGCTACAGATTCGGGCAAACAACCACTACCAGAAGAGTTTACCTTAAATAATGGTTTGCGGGTTCTGCTGTTGAGCGATCGCAACCTCCCCACCATTAACCTGAGTGGACAAATTAACGCCGGTACTGAATTTGACGGCAATCAAAAAGCTGGATTAGCGAATCTGACTGCGAAAAACTTAATGAATGGGACGCAGACTCAAAATGCTTTGGACTTGGCAAAAACCTTAGAAGACCGGGGAGCCAGTTTAGAGTTCGGTGCTAGCCGCGAAGGAGTTAGCATTAGTGGTCAGGGGCTTTCCGCAAACTTGCCGATATTAATTCAAACTCTGGCAGATGTCTTAGAAAACGCCACTTTCCCAGCCGATCAGTTAGAACTGAGTCGCCAACGGGCCCTGACAAGTCTCAAAGTCCAGCTAGATGACCCCAAAGGACTGGGACGACAACTATTTCAGCAAGCAATTTACCCAGAAAATCATCCATTCCATAGCTTTCCCACAGCCGAGAGCTTAAAGAGCATTACTCGTAATCAATTGCTTGGCTTTTACCAGACACACTACCGACCAGATAGCACGACGATCGCTTTAGTTGGAGACTTTGATCCAGTTAAGGTAAAAGCTTTGTTAAATCAGGTGTTTGGCAAATGGCAAGCCACAGGTAAGCTACCTGTGCTGAAAATAGCATCTGTGCCATTACCGCAAACTTTGACACGTTTAAACAAACTAATTGCTGGTAAAACAGAGGCTGTTACCTACATCGGCTACAACGGCATCGCTCGGAAAGACCCGCGTTTTTATGCAGCACTAGTGCTGAATCAAATTTTGGGTGGTGATACCTTATCGAGCCGCTTGGGTACAGAAGTGCGCGATCGCCAAGGTCTAACCTACGGTATTTTCAGTGGTTTTGCCGCCGGAATCAATCCCGGCCCCTTTTTGATTCAGATGCAGACTGCTCCTGGAGATACCCAAAAAGCGATCGCCAGTACTCTCGCTTTACTCAAACAGTTGCGCGAACAAGGTATAACGGAGGCTGAATTCAACGCGGCAAAACGCTCAATTACTAATAGCTATCCCGTGGATTTAGCTAATCCCAGTGATGTATCAAGCATGATTTTGGATAATGCTGTCTTGGGACTTTCACGATCAGAAATCCGAGACTTTCCTCTGCGGATTCAAGCAGTCACTATGGCTCAAATGCAACAGGCAATTGAGGATTTAATTAAGCCGGAAAATCTGGTGATTGTCACCACCGGGCCTGAAGATAGTGTGCCCAAGATAGGATCGTAATTTCACATAAAGGTGCAAAGTACATCTTTGCACCTTTACGTATTGACTGAGATTAGACCTTTTGCTTTTATTGGGATTTTTATCAAGAAGTCTATTGAGCAATACCATTTGGATTAAGACTTTAACCTAGCTGATTGCCATATATTACTAATTGCGATCGTCTAAACTTTATCAAAACTTTTTTTAGATTAAATTATCGGGAATAATTAAAAATATCTGAAGTTAATTCATCTCTAAAATTAAGTAATTAAACCGGAAAGCAATCATTTATATTAAGTTAGAAATTCTGAATATTTCAGTGGAAATATCAAAGACGAACCTATAAAATTGCGTTACTGTTAGAACGTCCGCATACAGTCAATCACAATTATGAAAAGTCGGGAACATATTGATCCTATTTTTGAACGACTTTTTTCTAAGAGGATGTTTTAAAAGTTGAAGCGGGTCAAAAATTATGCAAGTCGCCTGACCATAATACGTATCATCGCAATATAAATAAAAGTCTCAG
>NZ_JBALCT010000004.1:0-78561 GCF_036917675.1 Nostoc sp.
CACCACTCCGACTCATCTTGTGCAATGCCTGTGAGTTCAACGGTCCAGAGAGAAAAACTTTTCTCTCTCGACAATTAATCCACCCTGCCTTCCCTACAAGGGAATGGGGGTTTCAAAGCCTCTCCCCCAAACGGGGCTACGATGTACACACAAGTCTTCAAATTACCCAACACCTCACCCTATCGTGACTTTAATCCTTCTCCTTACTAAGGAGAGGGACAGGTTTTGCGTAGCATAAACCAGGGTGAGGTTTTCTTGAGCTATTGGAGAAACCGTAAATTGTGTCTAGAGACACTTATGTGTACACCGTAGCCGAAGTGGGGAGAGGAATGCAAGTGGGCTTTTTGGTATATTCTACGACTTTTCAAACATCCTCTTAAACCTATCAAGATGAGCGTCAGCAATCAAGATGGGAATAACATTGGATTGGCTTATACGAAATAGTCCAAATATATTAAGATGGGTTACTTTTCTGTTCGCCGATTAACTAGGGTAGCGCTAGCTTGGTCAACAGGCATCAGCACAACTTCATTAATATTGACATGGGGCGATCGCGTTACACAAAAAAATATCACATCAGCCACATCATCTGCTGTCAGAGGTGTAACTCCCTGATAGACTTTGTTGGCGCGTTCAGTATCTCCGTGAAAGCGCACCTCGCTAAATTCCGTTTCTACCATACCAGGATCAACAGAAGTTACACGTACCCGCGTTCCCAACAAGTCTTGTTTTAAACCATCAGAAATTGCTCTCACAGCAGCTTTGGTAGCACAGTAGACATTACCACCCGGATAGGTTTGATGTCCAGCAATGGAACCTAAATTTACCACATGACCGCGATCGCGACTCACCATTCCCGGAACAACATAGCGTGAAAGATAAAGTAAACCCTTAATGTTAGTATCAATCATGTCTTCCCAGTCTTGAAAGCTGCCTTCGTGCAACTTGTCTAAACCACGACTTAGACCAGCATTGTTAATCAGAATATCAATTTCAGACCAGGCGGGGGGTAGAGTAGAAATGGCTTCTTCGACAGCGTTGCGATCGCGTACATCTAGCTGTAATAAATGAATTTCAGTAATAAAATCTTTATTGAGAGTATCTGCTAGCTGCTGCAAACGTTCTAACCGTCGTGCTGCTAAGATCAGTTTTGCACCGGCACCAGCGAAGATTCTTGCACAAGCAGTACCAATACCACTACTTGCACCAGTGATCAAAATGATTTGATTTTGTAGGGAAGTCATTGTTAGTAAAAAATCAAGAGTCTAGTGTTAATTTAATTGTCATTGCAAAAGAGCCGTTATTTCTATGAATTACTACATAATCTACGATGGTAATTGTAATCTCTGCGTTACCCTAGTGCAATTGCTAGAAACCTTAGACAAGGGAAAGTTATTTCGCTACGCTCCCATGCAAGATGAGCAGACACTTTTGCAGTGGGGAATTACAGCCCAAGACTGTGAACAGGGGGTTATTTTAATTGATGGCAATGAACCTCAGAGACGTTGGCAAGGTAGTAACGCAGCAGAAGAGATGGGGCGTTTATTGCCAGTAGGAAATATATTTGTAGACACTTATCGAGCCTTACCGGGGATGAAATGGGTAGGCGATCGCTTTTACGAACAAATCCGCGATCATCGTTATACACTCTTCGGTA
Organism: Nostoc sp.; assembly: GCF_036917675.1. Taxonomy (GTDB): domain Bacteria; phylum Cyanobacteriota; class Cyanobacteriia; order Cyanobacteriales; family Nostocaceae; genus Nostoc. The sequence continues at coordinate 1,658 of NZ_JBALCT010000004.1, forward strand.
AGCGTTCTAATACTTATGAATCGTCATATTGCCCGAATGGTAGCTGCAATCCATAAAATAGCTTTAAAATCTAGAGGCTGGAAATGCTCCTGATTGCGGCTCTAGTGCGAATTTGGGAGGCTGAATTTTGAATGCGTGAATTTTGAATTGTTAACTGCTGTGTCTTTTTCTGTCTTCTCTAATTCATAAAGGATTTAAAATATAAAAAATCTCTTTGACCAAAGTGACTCAAACAGCCGTGAATCACAACGGGGCAATACCACAAAGCAGTAAACCAACTTATTACTCCCTGCTAGGACTGCATCCCTCGGCATCGGTAATCGACATTCGCCGCGCTTATCGGCAACTGAGCAAACGCTATCATCCTGATACTACAGATTTGCCGACTGCGATCGCCACTCCCAAATTTCAGCAAATCAACGAAGCCTACTCCACCCTTAGCCATCCAGAACGTCGGTTAAAGTACGATTTAAAAATTGGCTATTCCCGCTTTGGAGTGATTCAACCACCTGCTGATTTGAATCATCCCGTCTCGCGTTCTCATGACTGGTCAAAATCAGCTTACCTCGATCCGAGCGATCGCCCCCTCTCATCTGGCGAAATCTTTGCTTTATTTATGCTGGTGTTAACATTTGTAGGTTGTCTGTTATTAGCAGTTGCCATCGGCTTAACCCGTGGCGATGCTGCTATCCATTCCCATTTGCTACAGCCAACTCCATCTGTACAACAGCATCTTATCCATGTGTTGCAACTAATTATCCCTATGGTAATTAAAAATTAAAAAATTTCCTAATCCAAAATCCAAAATCTAAAATTCCTATGCCTCTTCTTCCCTCTGATACTCCCCTATATAATCATCCTCTGCCACAAATTGAACAGTGGCTAAAAGAGCAAGGCTGTCAACAAGACGATATACAGAGGCATTGTTGGCATATACAGCGGCCCAGTTGGCAAGCTGAATTATGGCTTGATGTTGAGCAAATCGTAGTGCGATATGTCCACTCTGGGGAAAATAGACAAGATATCCAACGCTCATTCAAATATTCCCTGAGTCGGGATGATATAGAACAAGCTGTGTTTTCTGGGCCATAAGGAAGTGCTGAGTAGAGTTCACTGTAAAAAAGGGTACGGAAATCAAGCCGCATTGAAGAAGAATTCAGCTATTCTGAATTCAGGAGCGGAGCTTTCCTTGCTCGTCAGAGGCGAGAACGATCGCACTATGACTGCTGAATGCGATCGCCAGCCTTGTCTTCACTCTCCATCAAGGACACACCATTCTTCCAAAGCTCATACTCGCTAAGATCAATCTCCTGATTCCATACAATCCCATAGCCCCCTTGCTGCGTAGTTTACCGCCGCAGGCATCGCGCCAAAATGATTGAAAGCAATGCCCATCCTACTGAATTACTGACTCCTCACTCCTAACTTCTAACTCCTAACTTGATTTACACTTTCCCAAACCGCCGCTCCCGTTGCTGGTAGGCACACAAGGCGCGGTGAAATTCAGCCCGGTCAAAATCCGGCCAGAGAGTATCGGTGATGTAAATTTCCCCATAAGCCATTTGCCAGAGAAGGAAATTTGAGAGGCGCATTTCTCCACTGGTGCGAATTAACAAATCTGGGTCAGTAATTCCTGCTGTGTACAAGTGGCTCTCAAACACCTGTTCATCAATTTCATCGGGTTGTAGCAAACCTTGCTGAACAAGCTTTGCGATCGCCTGACAAGCTTGTAAAATCTCCTGGCGTCCGCCATAATTAGTTGCTACCGAAAACCGGATACCGCGATTATCCTTGGTTTCTGCCATTGAACGGGATATTTCTTGTTGGAGCGATCGTGGCAAGTCTTGCAAATTTCCCACAAACTTAATTTGCACATTCTCTTCGACCATTTCCCGGAGTTCTTGGCGCAAAACTCTTTGAAACAGAGTCATCAAAAAATCCACCTCTTCCTGTGGTCTTTTCCAATTCTCTGTGGAGAAAGCATAAGCTGTCAGCGCTTGAATTCCCCAATCCTGACAACAGCGAAGTAAATCCTTGAGAGCATCTACTCCTCGCTTATGACCCATAATCCGGGGTAGACCCTGACGTTTAGCCCATCGACCATTGCCATCCATAATCACCGCAATGTGCTGGGGCAATAGTTCTCGTTTTAAGTCAGTAGGCAAATCTTGCAGTTTAGTTTGTTGTCCTGTCATTTTTTATCTCGAGAAGCGGTCGATGGTAATCCGAGTAAACGTGAAACCAGTGCTAGTGTCTTCCCACCTATCTGATGAATAAAACTCAACAAACCAGGAGCAACAGCTTCCCTATCCACGGTTGGGGACAAAAGAGTCTCTAATGACTCTTTCAGCTTCTTAATCGTCAGTGGTCTATTGAGGGTTCCCCGTTCCGCTAAAGAAATGGAACCCGTTTCTTCAGATACAACGACACAAATGCAATTTTCGACCCGCTCAGTAATTCCCATTGCCGCCCGGTGACGTGTTCCCAACTGGCGCGAGGCTGTGCGTCCCGAAAGTGGTAAAATTATACCCGATGACACGATCCGTGAGCCACGAATCAATGTCGCTCCATCGTGTAACAAAGTTTTCGGCTGAAAAATTGTTTGGATTAGTTCCTTAGAAACCTCCGCATTTAGCTTTACTCCTGGCACAGAAAAATCTCGCTCATCAATTGGCCCTGTGGTTTCCAAAATTAGTAAAGCTCCAATGCGGTTTTTTGACAATTCTTTAACAGCCTCGACAATTTCATCAATTACACTATCAGATTTGGGGATTGCCAGACGGTCGGGTTGAAACAACTGACGGAATTCGCCTCGCCCTAATTGCTCCAAAAACCGCCGAAACTCTGACTGTAGAGCAACTGCCATCGCTACAGCACAACCAATCACCAACTTTTCCAGTACAAAACTTAGCAGAAGTAGTCCTAATCTGGCACTTAGTGCTGAGGCTAGCATTAAAATAATAAACCCCCGCACCATCCACAGTGTCCGGCGCTCACTAATAATAACTAGTATCATGTACGTCAGCGCCAGCACTAAGACAATATCCAGAGTCCCAAGTAGCAAGGACTGTGACCATCCTAGGTTTGTCAGCCATTGCTTCCACCAATCTCTCATGACATCTGGATTACACTTTTGCCTCTAATTACATTTAGTCATTAGTCATTAGTTCCTGGCTAATGACCAATGACCCTCCGGGTTCGCCAGTCACCTGCAAAGGAGCCAGCGCGGGAACAGGGGGTTTCCCCCATGAGCGACTGGCGTTGGAAACCCTCCCGCAGTGCTGGAATCACCAAGGACAAATGACTAAATCTTTAGTCTTTCTGGTAGGCGATCTTGTCGAATTAAGTCTTGATAAGTTTCACGTTGCAAAATTAAATTTGCTTCGCCATTCGCCACTACAACTGCTGCCGGTCGGGGCAAGCGGTTGTAGTTAGATGCCATACTGTAATTGTACGCACCAGTTCCCATAACTACCAGAATATCTCCTGGTTCAGTCTTTGGGAGTAGGGCATTTTTAATCAGAATATCTCCTGATTCACAATGTTTACCAGCAATTGTGACTGTTTCGGTTAAGGGAGAAGACATTTTATTGGCAATTACTGCCCGATAAACTGATTGGTAAGTAATCGGGCGGGGATTGTCAGACATTCCTCCATCGATCGCTACGTAGGTACGAATTTCTGGGATATGTTTGGATGAACCAACGGTGTAGGCAGTGACGCAAGCTGTGGCAATGAGCGATCGCCCTGGTTCACTAAGTAATTTCGGCAAAGGCAGATTTTGTGCTACACAACTCTCTTGGATCACTTCACAAATCCCCTTCACCCACTCTTCAATGCTAGGGGGATCGTCTGATTCTATATACTTAATCCCTAAACCGCCACCAACATTTAACTCTGTAATATTTAAACCATACTTCGCAGCATCCCGCAACCACTGCACCATGACAGCCGCCAAATCTTGATGCGGTTGGCGCTCAAAAATTTGGGAACCTATATGAGCGTGTACTCCTACGCAATTAAGGGCAGGTTGTTGACTGACAAAGGTAAAAACTTCATCTAGATCGTTGGGATCAAAGCCAAATTTGCTATCTAAGTGTCCCGTGCGAATATATTCGTGGGTGTGACACTCGATACCGGGAGTTAGCCGTAGCATGATGCGGATTGGAACAGAGGGTTGGGCTATTTCCACAACGGTACGCAACTCATACCAGTTATCAGCCACAATGGTGACACCAGACTCGATCGCTAAAATTAGTTCTTCACGAGATTTATTATTTCCGTGGAGGTAGATTTTATTGGGACTAACGCCCGCTTGCAAGGCGGTGTAGAGTTCGCCCCCAGAAACTACATCGATTCCCAGTCCTTCAGAAGCTGCGATCGCACAAACTGCTAAACAATTCCAAGCTTTTGAGGCGTACAATACTTGAGATTCGCCCTTATAGTATTGCTTAAAAGCATCTCGGTATTGCTGACAAGCCGAACGCAGGGTTTCTTCATCTAAAATATATAAAGGTGAACCAAACTGCTTAACTAGGGTTGTGACATCACACCCACCAATTTCCAGGGAGTCATGATTATGGACTCTGGCAGTTAAGGGTAAAAGTTCCTGATTAGGCGATGGATTTGCCTTGGTGTCGCGCCTTTGAGGTAAATATTGACTTCCAGAATGTTGAACCCCAGTGGGGTGAGTCGATACCATAACTATAAGAATTGTCCTTGTTCAAATTACGGGCTTTGAGTTCGTCTCCTGATTCCCAGTTTACCGGAATTAATGGGTTTAAAGCCCAGAATGTGCTTGTCTAACTCCGTCTAGCAATGACTAGATATGAGTAGGTTTGTGTGAACTTGTAATCTTATTCAATAAATGTGATCTCATTAGACTTAGAAATTCAATTACTGACTCCAGAGCATCTGAATGCATTGTTGGAACTCGATCAAGCCTGTTTTGGCGGTCTATGGACAATGGAGGGTTATCAACGAGAGTTGGACAGTCCCAACAGCGATCTGCTGGGTTTATTTTCCCCTATCTCTAATTCGAGACTGCTGGGAATGGGTTGTTTTTGGTCAATTTTAGACGAAGCCCACATTACAATTTTGGCAGTTCATCCCCAATATCACCGTCAAGGAATGGGTGCGGCTTTATTATATTCACTAATTAAGACAGCTTGCGATCGCAAAATGGAGCGAGCTACCCTGGAAGTGCGAGCTTCCAATTTGGGGGCTATATCTTTATATCAAAAATTTGGCTTTCAAACAGCTGGGCGGCGTCGGCGTTACTACCAAGATAATGATGAGGATGCGCTGATTCTTTGGCTCCCAAATTTACAATACCCCAAATTTCAAGCAACTTTAGAGCAGTGGCATTCCATGATCAGCGATCGCCTAGACAAATCCTCTTGGCACTTGCTTTTTAAGTAGTTCGGGATTATTAATTTGGAATGATCGGGGCTGGGGATCGGCTTCAGCAAAAAAATACCGCTTTGCTGCGCCTATTTTTATTTAAATAAGTTATGTAAATATAAGATTTGATAATAAATATATATATATTGATTTTTTGCTTGATCTTCAAAAATAGATATGTTACAAATAAGTGTTTGGGATTAAGTAAAAAACTCTCAACTTCAGCAGTCAGCTATTTGTAATAAATCCCAAAAAGGCTGGTGAACTAAAGCTCCTCAGTACACTAGCCAGATAAAAGTAGTTAATAGTTAACAATTAGCCCATCAACCCAAGTCATAGCTTCAGGATGTCTATAATCTGTTATACAGGCATCCAAAAGCTTTGCCTGTGCTAAAATCAGCATACCGGCACGACCGCAGGTGATGGGAAAAATGCCATGTTTGAACGCTTCACAGAAAAAGCCATTAAGGTAATCATGCTGGCCCAAGAAGAGGCCCGCCGTTTAGGTCACAACTTTGTCGGAACCGAGCAGATCCTCTTGGGTTTGATTGGTGAAGGCACTGGAGTGGCCGCCAAGGTGCTGAAATCAATGGGCGTCAATCTCAAAGATGCTCGAATTGAAGTTGAAAAAATTATCGGACGGGGATCAGGCTTTGTTGCCGTGGAAATTCCGTTTACGCCACGGGCAAAGCGAGTTCTAGAACTCTCCTTGGAAGAAGCACGCCAACTGGGGCATAACTACATTGGTACCGAGCATCTGCTGTTGGGCTTAATCCGCGAAGGGGAAGGCGTAGCAGCCCGGGTGCTAGAAAACCTCGGTGTGGATCTATCTAAGGTAAGAACCCAAGTCATCCGCATGTTGGGAGAAACTGCCGAAGTTTCACCAGGCGGTTCATCCGGGCGCACAAAAACCCCGACTCTGGATGAATTTGGCTCAAACCTGACCCAGATGGCAATGGACAATAAGCTCGATCCAGTGGTGGGACGCGCCAAGGAAATTGAGCGAGTGATCCAGATTTTGGGTCGCCGGACTAAAAATAACCCAGTGCTGATTGGGGAACCAGGGGTAGGTAAAACTGCGATCGCTGAAGGATTAGCTTCACGCATTGCCGCTAAAGATATCCCTGACATCCTAGAAGATAAACGCGTTGTCACCCTAGATATTGGTTTGCTCGTAGCAGGCACGAAGTACCGGGGTGAATTTGAAGAACGCTTGAAAAAAATCATGGATGAAATCCGCTCTGCGGGTAATGTCATTCTCGTGATTGATGAGGTACACACCTTAATTGGTGCGGGTGCGGCAGAAGGTGCGATTGACGCAGCGAATATCCTCAAGCCAGCTTTGGCCAGGGGTGAGTTGCAGTGCATTGGTGCTACAACCCTAGATGAATACCGGAAGCACATCGAGCGAGATGCAGCACTGGAGCGGCGTTTCCAACCAGTAATGGTTGGCGAACCTACAGTTGATGAAACAATTGAAATTTTATATGGTCTGCGCGAACGCTACGAGCAACACCATAAACTGAAAATCTCCGACGAAGCATTGGTAGCGGCGGCGAAGTTATCAGATCGTTACATTAGCGATCGCTTCCTCCCAGATAAAGCCATCGACTTGGTTGATGAAGCAGGTTCTAGGGTGCGCTTGATTAACTCCCAGCTGCCACCCGCAGCCAAAGAGTTAGACAAAGAGCTGCGTCAGATATTAAAAGAAAAAGATGATGCGGTGCGCTCTCAAGACTTTGACAAAGCTGGAGAATTGCGCGATCGCGAGATGGAAATTAAAGCCGAAATTCGGGCGATCGCTCAAAGCAAGACCAATGCAACTGGCACAGAAGGTGATGAACCTGTAGTTACAGAAGAAGACATTGCTCACATTGTCGCTTCCTGGACTGGGGTACCGGTGAACAAACTCACCGAATCGGAATCTGAAAAGCTGCTGCACATGGAAGACACCTTGCATCAGCGTTTAATCGGTCAAGATGAAGCTGTCAGAGCAGTTTCACGGGCAATTCGTCGCGCTCGTGTTGGTTTAAAAAATCCCAATCGACCCATAGCTAGCTTTGTCTTCTCTGGGCCGACTGGTGTAGGTAAAACCGAGTTGGCGAAGTCCTTGGCTGCATACTTCTTCGGTTCCGAAGAAGCGATGATCCGCTTGGATATGTCCGAATACATGGAGCGTCACACCGTCAGCAAGCTGATTGGTTCGCCTCCAGGTTATGTTGGTTATAACGAAGGTGGTCAGCTAACCGAAGCCGTGCGGCGGCGTCCTTACACCGTGGTGTTGTTCGACGAAATCGAAAAAGCACACCCCGATGTATTCAATATGCTGCTGCAAATTTTGGAAGATGGTCGGTTAACCGATGCCAAAGGTCGCACGGTGGACTTTAAGAACACCTTGCTGATTTTAACTTCCAATATTGGTTCTAAGGTAATTGAAAAAGGCGGTAGTGGTATCGGCTTTGAGTTCTCCGAAGATGCCACCGAGTCAACTTACAATCGGATTCGCTCATTGGTGAACGAAGAATTGAAGCAATACTTCCGTCCAGAGTTCCTCAACCGACTCGATGAAATTATCGTCTTCCGTCAGTTGAGCAAGCCGGAGGTAACACAAATCGCCGAAATTATGCTGAAGGAAGTATTTGGTCGTCTGACGGAAAAGGGTATCACCTTAGAAGTCACCGATCGCTTCAAGGATCGGTTGATCACTGAAGGTTACAGTCCCAGCTACGGCGCAAGGCCGTTACGTCGAGCGATTATGCGCCTGTTAGAAGATAGCCTAGCAGAAGAAATTCTGTCTGGGCGCATTAAAGATGGCGATACTGCGATCGTTGATGTGGATGAAAATGGCGTTGTGCAAGTTAGTTCTGAACAGCGTCGGGAATTGTTACCCCAAGGCGTTGAGTAAGATTTAGGGTTTGGGATTTAATTCTCAAATAGAAAATTAGCAAACGGTAGAGTATTTATTACTCTACCGTTTTTTTCACATATCGTTACCATGTTAGATTGATCAGATAAGCACTAAAAGTTGTTCCAAGCTATGACCTTCAGTGATGTAGTTGAAGCAATTAAAAGTCTTTCCAGTGAAGAAAAGTTAGAAATTCAACTGTTATTGCAGCAATATCTACGGGAAGAAAGGCGTGAAGAAATTTATCAAAATTTTCAGGCGGCGCAAGTAGAACATCAAAATAGTGAACTAAAGTTTTCCTCAAATATCGATGAACTGAGACAACTGCTAGAAGAGTGATGTTAAAAGTAAGTTTCAGCTCTTTATTTAAACGTGCTTTTAAAAAGCGAATTCAAAGGAACGTAGATTTAGAAGCACGGTTTTGGCAAAAGTTGCAGCAGTTTACAGCAGATCCATTTGATCAGGGTTTAAAAACTCATAAGTTGTTAAGTAAGCTTAAAGACTTATGGAGTTTTAGTGTAGATTCTGACCAGAGAGTAGTTTTTTACTTTACAGATGATGGCAATGCTGTGTTTGTAGATATTGGTAGTCACGATGAGGTTTACTAAGTAAAATCTATTAACAGGCGGATAAAAATCAATATTCAAAAAACGGTAGAAGACAAAACTTATCTACCGTTTTTTTGTTACCTACCAATACGATAAAAACACAAATAGCAGATAAATCTAACCTTATTCCTTCTATAATTTCTGCTTCACTGTTAATTATGCTCTGTCTGCGGGAAAACTAAGAATAGGCGCTTAAGTCGCTGTAAGCATTTGAGTAAGAGTAAAGCAGAGTATGGATAGCGGTTTACAGATTGACAATGTTCAAAGGTTTGTAGAAGTAATTGGGGATAACGATAACCTCTGGAAGCTGCTGCATAAAAGAGAAGTTAGCCGTCTTAAAGAAGAAGTTAAATATAATGATCCGAAACGAAACATATCAGGAATAAAGTATTATACTCAAGGAAAAGTTTCCGCAGTACATATTCTAGAAAAATCAGACCTGTCAATCGAGATAGAATACAGAGATGGATTAGTTTTTAGATATAAAAAAGACCAATTTATTAGAAAATTTAGCAAGATATTACCATCTTTTTTTCGGAAAGAACTTTTTGAATTAGTCCAAAGGGAGCAAGAAACAAGGAACGCACAAATACGCCAAGCAGAAAAACAGGTTTTACTTGAAAACTTAAAAGACCAATTTGAGGAAGATTTTCTCAATGTTGAGAGTTTTTATCAAACTCAATGTAGTGAACACATATCGTTTAGAGAGTACAAAACTGAAAAGTTAAGTTATGTGCAATCTTGGTTAAAAAGCAACTTGAACTCTTCATCTGATCTTGAGCAAGCAGAAGCAATTGGTGCTGTTGAAGGTCATATCCAAGTAGTAGCACGGGCTGGAAGTGGCAAAACTTCAACTTTGGTAAATCGAGCTTTATTTTTACAAAAACATTGTGGTGTTGCACCCAGTGAAATGTTGATTTTAGCCTTTAACCGCAAGGCTGCGGAGGAGATACGAGAGCGCCTCACTCTACAATTACAAAGCTCTATTCCTCATGTAATGACTTTCCATGCATTAGCATACGCTTTAGTTCATCCAGAAAAAAGTATTCTTTTCAATGAACGAGATGGACAACAAAACCAAGCCCAAGCTTTACAAGCTGTAATTTATGAGTATCACCGCAAGCCAGATGTTTATGAAAAAATTCGCGCTTTGATGATGGCGAACTTTCGTGAAGACTGGGAGCGCATCGCTTGGGGTGGCTACGATAAAAGTCCTGAAGAAATGTTGCGTTACCGTCGCTCATTACCAAGAGAAGGGCTTGATGGAAAGTACTACAAGTCTTTTGGCGAGAAAGTAATTGCCAATTTTTTATTGGAACACAATATTACATACAAATACGAGCGTAACTTTTGGTGGAATGACATTAATTATCGCCCTGATTTTACGATTTTTACTGGAGAAAATCAGGGGATAGTTATTGAATATTTTGGACTCGAAGGTGATCCTGATTACGATATAATGTCGGAACAAAAGCGAGAATATTGGCGAAATCATCCTAACTGGCATTTTGTGGAATTATCCCCGACAACCCTCAGATTTGAGGGAGTAGAAGATTTTTGTGCTTTACTTAAGCGATGTCTTGAAAGTTATGGTGTTAGGTGCGATCGCTTGAGTGAAGATGAGATTTGGGAGAAAATTAGACTTAGAGCTATAGACCGCTTTACCAAAGTAGTAGGGGGATTTATTCAGCGTTGTCGTAAACTGTCCCTCACTTCAAAAGAGCTAGCTAAAATGGTTGATAACCATAACTCTATTAGTGATGTTGAGCAACGTTTTTTAGAACTTGCACAAAAATTTTATCAGTCTTATTTGGAATATCTTCAGGCAACAGGCGAGGATGATTTTGATGGACTAATGCAAAAAGCTGCCGCAGTTATCGCATCAGGACAAACTGTATTTCGTCGTAAATCTGGCACTGGCGATTTAAAGTTTCTTCGATACATACTCATTGATGAATATCAAGACTTTTCAGAACTTTTCCACCATTTAATAGAAGCAATTAGAAAACAAAATCCTCAAGCACAATTTTTCTGCGTAGGTGATGACTGGCAAGCAATTAATGGTTTTGCTGGTTCTGACCTTCGGTTTTACCAGAATTTCGCGCAGTTTTTCCAGCCTTCGCAAAAACTCAATATTGCGACTAATTACCGTTCAGCTACTTCAATTGTCAATATCGGTAATACATTGATGCAGGGATTGGGTACTCCTGCTCGTGCCCATAAAAGCATATTTGGAACAGTTGAGATTGCCGACATAGGACAATTTGATCCAACTCCAAAGGAACAAGAGCAGCATCCAGGGGACAGTATAACGCCTGCCATATTGCGCTTAGTAGACAAGATTATAAAAGATGGAAAAAATGTGGTTTTACTCAGCCGCAAGAATAGTTTGCCTTGGTATGTGAATTATGGTAAACATGCATCAAAAGATAGCGGACTCGACAGATTCTTAAACTTGATACACTCCTACCTTCCTGAAGAATCAAGAAATGCTGTAACTATATCAACTGCTCACAAGTATAAAGGTCTTCAGAAAGATGTTGTTATAATACTCGATGCTGTCCCTCGTTGTTACCCATTAATACACCCCGATTTGATGTTCAGCCGTGTTTTTGGTGATACCATTGAGCGAGTAGTTGATGACGAGCGTCGTCTTTTTTACGTTGCCTTAACTCGTGCAGTAGAGCATTTATTTATTGTTACAGAAACGAAAAACTTGTCACCTTTCGTTGAGGAATTAAAAAGTAGGACAAGAATTAACTTACTTGATTGGTTAGATTATCCGCCTTTTGTTGGAAGCATACAGCACATTACTGTTAAAGTCGGCAATCAGGCTGGAAAAGGTGGAAATGGCACTTACGCGCTTAAAGATTTGCTCAACGCTCAAGGCTATAGCTGGAGGACAATTAAATGGTCAGCCTGGTGTTGTACCTATCCTGCACAGGATTTCTCAATACAAAAATATTTTGATAACGCTCAGTGGATTTCTCATGCTGCTGGTATTGAGGTGCGATTTTATGACGATTTAGAGAATATGCTGGCGAAGTATTATGTTGACTCTGGACAATGTATTGCGGTAATTAATAATATTTCTAAGTCGATTTAGATATAAACTGTTGGTAAAAGTTGGAGCATTTTATTGAGAGTTAAGATGCACTAGGAAAGATGCGATCGCCTTTCGCAGATGGTAGCCGTATTCTACTTTACTATGGGGAGATAAAAGTTAATGCAGACGAGCAATACCACGTCATCCCCCGCACAAGACCAAGTGAAGAATAACTGGGAATTTACAGAAGTATGGATAGATCCAATGTTATCTCCTCCATATATTCTTTTACTGCTTTGCAACAGTGAAGATAACTGTCAAGTTTATGATCCGGCACAGGGTTATAAAGTTGTATTTTCTAGTAATGACTATGATGCAGCCAAGTCATGGTTACTAGAAGATGAGTATGAACCAATTGAAGGTAGGCTTTTAGCTGCGGAATTAGCCGCTTAGAACTTAATACTAAAACTATGAAAATTTTCACTGCAATTGTTGAACGAGATTCTGATACGAAGCTCTATGTCGGCTATGTTCCCGGATTTCCTGGAGCGCACTCCCAAGCAGAAACATTGGATGAATTACAAGAGAATCTGCGTGAGGTGATTGAAATGCTTCTGGAGGATGAGGATTTAGCATTCGAGACAGAGTTTATTGGTACACAACAAATTGTGATTCAGTAGATTATGAGCAAGATCCCCATTTTGAAACCAAAGGAGGTTATTCGGATACTAGAAAACCTTGGGTTTGTGGAGGTGCGTCAGAAAGGTTCACATAAGCAGTTTCGCCACGAAGATGGTCGAGGAACAACCGTACCTTTTCACAAAGGACGTGATATTTCACCTAGATTGCTACGACAAATTGCAAGTGACATTGGTTTGACCGTTGAAGAAATGTTGCAGTAGCAGTAAAACTAATGCTTTGTTCTACCAGATAGCCGAAACTTCTGGTGCTAAGTTTAGCGACATTATGAAAATGTTCTTTGTTTTTATTCTTAGCTAAACTGCATTGCATTATAGCTTGATAGTAGAATTAGTACACACCGTAAACCAAGGAGCAAGAACGAACGTGCAAGCCATACTTTTAAGCAGCGAAGAAGTTGGACGACGCGCCAGAGAACTATATGAAAACAGCATTCGTCAACAAGTGGAACGAGAAGAAAACATCGGTAAGATGGTGATTATTGATATAGAAACAGGTGAATACGCAGTTGACAAAATAGGTATAGAATCAGCGCGATATTTACGTAATAAACACCCATTTGCTCGACTTTTTGGTATTCGCATTGGTTACAAAGTTGCTGTTTCCTTCAGTGGTGAGATGGAGCGTGATTATCGGTGATTTCTGGTATTGTCAAGAACGGACGCGCAACCGTTAATATCATATTTCGACTGCCCAATCAACCAGATTTTACTATTGAATTTGTTATCGATACAGGTTTTACAGAATTTATTTCCCTACCCCCAGCAGCAGTTACTCTGTTGGGTTTTTCATTTGTGTATGATATGTATGCAAATTTAGCTGACAATAGTAATGTAATCTTGCCAGTACATCAAGCTACCATTATTTGGAATGGAGAAGAACGGGAAGTGAATGTACTTGCTACAGGACGGCTACCTCTATTAGGTGCAGCTTTACTTGACGAGCATGAACTTCTCATACAGTTTATCGAGGGAGGTTTAGTAACAATTGATGAATTGTAGTTGCTTTATGGATATATTGGCTTTCTATCAATAGCAATGAGAATTATTACCCCAAAGATTTGAATAGGATTTAAAATTTTAGCTTTATCGTTACCATGTTAGATTGATCGGATAACCACTAAAAGGTATTCCAAATCATGACCTTCAGTGATGTAGTTGAAGCAATTAAAAGTCTTTCCAGTGAAGAAAAGTTAGAAATTCAACTGTTATTACAGCAATATCTACGGGAAGAAAGGCGTGAAGAGATTTATCAAAATTTTCAGCCGGCGCAAGTAGAACAGCAAAATAGTCAACTAAAGTTTTCCTCAAATATAGATGAACTGAGAAATTTGATTTTTCAAATACACGTAGGATGCGTTAGCAAAGCGTAACGTACTCCATGCTAATGCACCCTACATATACTTAGATTTTTTCAAAAATCAAATCGGATTGCTATATTTGATAACTAATAGATTAGACCTCTTGCAAAAGTCCCAAACACCTCAGCCTTAATCCCCTCCTCGCTTGCGGGGAGGGGAGACAAAGCGTAGCTTTGGCGGGGTGGGGTTCTTATTTCTGATTTATGTAAGAAGTCTATTAATTAACAGCTTGAGTAGTAACACTTAAAAAAAACTCAATTCAACAAAGGATAAAATAAGTGTTTTTACTAAGGCTATTTGTAAAATAAATACATAATAATTAAAGAGTGAATCTGTAATAGTTTAAATAGCAGCTTTTCATTAATATCAGTCAGGGATGAATACATCTCAAAAAATCAGGTGATATTAAAAAGCTAATTTTCGAGTAATGTTTTCAGTACATTGCTACCAATTTTATACAGATTTTTTGCACCTTTGCATACAACAATTATCTCGATAGGACAATTTAGAAATGACAATTACATTAACAAAAGGTCAACGTATCTCACTTGAGAAAGTTGCACCAGGTTTATCCGAAGTGTTTGTTGGTTTAGGATGGGATGTGAAAGCCACAGACACTGGTCAAGACTTTGATTTAGATGCATCTGTCTTTCTATTAAATGCAAATGGAAAGCTGATTTCTGATGCTCACGTCATCTTTTATAACAACCAAACAAGTCCCGATCCAGAGAAATCAGTTGAACATACTGGAGATAATCTCACAGGCGCTGGTGAAGGAGATGATGAAGTCATCAAAATTAATCTCAAAAAAGTTCCTGCTGATATTCAAACAATTCTAATTGCAGTGACGATTCATGAAGCCGAGGTGCGGCGTCAGAATTTTGGTCAGGTGCAAAATGCGTTTGTGCGAGTTGTTAATTCTCAAACTAATGAAGAAGTTGTTCGCTACGATCTTGTGGAGGACTACTCCACAGAAACATCGATGATTATGGCTGAACTTTACATCAAAGATAGTGAATGGCGTCTCAACGCTGTAGGTTCTGGTTATCAAGGTGGCTTACAAGCACTTCTTGAACGCTACAAATAGGCAACTATTGCAGAGACATAACTGATACTAGTAAAAAATTTAAGGAGTCTACCAAATCATGGCAGTTACACTTACAAAAGGACAACGTATATCACTCGATAAAGTAGCACCAGGGCTAACTGAGGTATTTGTTGGTCTTGGATGGGATGTCAAAGCAATGGACACCGGCTTCGCTTTTGATTTAGATGCATCAGCTTTCATAGTGGGGAGTAACGATAAACTAATTTCAGATAACCACTTCATTTTCTACAACAATCTTCTCAGCCCAGATCCAAATAACTCAGTTCAACACACAGGAGATAATCTAACAGGCGCAGGCGATGGTGATGATGAAGTCATCAAAATTAATCTGCAAAAGGTTCCTGCTGAGGTTCATAAAATTTTTATTACTGTAACCATTCACGAAGCCGCAGAACGGAAGCAAAATTTTGGTCAAGTTCAAAATGCTTTTGTGCGCGTCGTTAATGCTCAGAGCAATCAAGAAGTAGTCCGGTATGACCTAGTGGAGGATTACTCAATCGAAACTGCATTAATTATGGCTGAACTCTATCGTAAAGACGGAGAGTGGCGTTTAAATGCCGTTGGTTCAGGCTATCAAGGTGGATTAAAAGCTTTACTAGACCGTTTTAGCTAGGAGATTGAGTATGGCAATTAGTTTACAAAAAGGACAACGGATTTCACTTTCTAAAGAAGCGCCTGGTCTAAGCAAAATGATGTGTGGACTGGGCTGGGATGTCGCTAAACGCTCAGGCGGTGGATTTTTTAGTAATTTTGGTGGCGGTAAAGACTATGACCTAGATGCATCTGTAATCTGTCTGGATGTAAATGGCAAGTTAACGGCTAAAGAGAATATTATCTTCTTCGGTAATCTTCAGCATTTGTCTGGAGCCATAACTCACACAGGGGACAATTTAACTGGTGCAGGTGATGGCGATGATGAGGTAATTATAGTTGATTTGCCGCGCGTACCTGCCGAGATTGTCAAGTTACTTTTCGTAGTCAATATTTACGATTCCATTGCCCGTAAGCAAGACTTTAGTCAAATTGAAAATGCTTTTGTGCGCCTGGTTAATGCAGCTAATAACAAAGAACTGGCTCGATATAACCTCTCTGGTAAGGAGTATTTGGGCATGACTGGGATGGTCTTGGCTGAAGTTTATCGACACAATGATGACTGGAAAATGGCAGCTATTGGCAATGGTGTCAATGTCAATGGTATAGGTGAACTCGCTAGTTCCTACTCTTAAATACTGAGCAAACTTGTAATTATGGCTATTACACTTCAAAAGAGTGGTGATTCCCACAAAATAGACCTGAGTAAAGCAGGTAAATCTAAGCCACTGACGGTTCATATCAACCTGAATTGGAATCAGCAGTCCAATCAAAAGGCTGGATTCTTTTACAAGCTGCTTGGAGGTAACAATGCTCCTGACCTTGACTTAGGCTGTATGTATGAAACTGTTAATGGCGAAAAAGGGGTCGTCCAGCCTGTAGGGGGAAACTTTGGATCAAAAAATTCTCCTCCTTACATCTTTCTTGATAAAGATGACCGTACCGGAGCAGCTTCAGACGGCGAAAATATGTTCATTTACAGACCAGACACAATTAAACGAGTGATGTTTTTTGCCCTAATTTATCAGGGAACACCCGATTTTAAGTCTGTAGGTGGTCGGATGCTTTTCAAAATCAGTAATGGCGAGGAAATTTATCTAGAGCTTAATAATCCAGATACAAATCGACCTTTTTGTGCTGCGGCTATGGTAAGTAACATTGGCTCTGAAGTCACGATTTTGAAGGAAGAGAAATACTTTAGTGGTCATGAAGAAGCAGACAAACACTATCATTTTGGCTTTAGCTGGGTAGCTGGTTCTAAGTAAAATGTCGCTCTACGATCGCCTGAATCTAACTAAGACAAATCCTAATCTAGAAGTTCCGATTTGGGAACGTATTAATCTTGATAGACCTTCAAAACCTTGCTGTCAAGGTTGCCGTTCTCGTATCCAAACTAATTGGCGAATGTGTCCATATTGTGGATGGTTGATTGTTGGAAAAAACAGCGAAATTCGCCATTGTCTTTGGGTGAATATTTCAGGCATGATTATCGATACTGAAGATAATAGCACCATGCTAGAAGTTATGGCAGATGCGCTTGCTAAAGTCTTCAGTGCTTTTAGAAGTATTAATGTGTTTTTGACCTCAGATCCACCCGATGAAAAAGAGTGGAACCAAAACTTTACCCATATCTATGTGTTAGTTGATCAGCAACCAGTTGACTACTTAGGAATAGCTAGTTTCACTCATGGGAAAGTTACAAATATTGCTGCTGTTCGCATAGATCAAATACTTCATGTCTCTGATCGAGCAAGTCTAAATTTGGCTCAATTGTCTAATTTGATTGCTAATACTATTACCCACGAAATTGGTCACACTTTGGGATTAGATCACTCCCAACTACCAACAGATGTGATGCACGATGGACTCGATCATGGAATTCACAGTTTGATGCCTCCTTCATTCCATGTTGAGCAGATCATCTTGATGAATAATGCTATTCGTAAACATAAATCTTCATCAATATGAATTGGTATTGAACTTCTGAACTTTGAGCAAGTATTGGAAATTCGTCATTATTTACTTTGAAAAGCATTCAATATAGCGGTTATCGGTTGAGTGAGGTACAAGGAACCCCACCCCCAACCCCCTCCCCGCAAGCGAGGAGGGGGCTATGATGTGTACCTCATCTGATTAGGAAACGCTATATTCTCCTTTGGCAGCACTCTTCTTAGCTAAAGGAGTTTGAGATTTTAATCCATTTATTTAGGTACAAAAACTGAATATGCTTACTCGTAAAACCAGCGATCGCGTTCTGCCATTTCAGGGACTCACATCGGCTCAGGTAAAACTTAACCGCGAAAAGTATGGTGCTAACATTTTTACTCCCCCAGAACGCGAACCGTTGTGGAAATTGTTCTTAGAAAAATTTGAAGATCCAGTAATTCGGATTCTGATGATTGCGGCAGCGATCGCTATTAGTGTCGGTATTTTTGAAGGTGAATATGCTGAAGGCTTAGGTATTGTGGCTGCTATCTTATTAGCGACAACTCTCGCTTTTGCCAACGAATACAAAGCCAGTAAAGAATTTGATATTCTCAACCAAGTTTATGACGAAGTTTTTATCAAAGTCATCCGGGATAACAGCTTTACCACCGTTAAGCGCAAAGATTTAGTTTTTGGTGATGTTGTATATGTAGAACAAGGTGAAGAAATCCCAGCTGATGGACAAATTTTAGAAGAAATTTCTCTAGAAATTGACCAGTCAAAAATCACGGGAGAACCGGAACCAGTCAAAAAGCTTACTCAGGCTGACGCAGAAAGTCAAGGTATTGAAGAAGAAACTTATCCACCTTACAAGATTTATCGCAGTACGATTGTTGAAGAAGGACAGGGTTATTTTGAAGTCACTGCTGTTGGTGACAATACAGAAATTGGTAAATTGGCAACAGCAATTGCTGGCATCGAAAACACAGAAGATACACCGCTTAATCATCAACTAGAAAAACTTAGTAAACTGATTGGTGTAGTTGGTCTGGGATTTGCTGGTTTCACTTTCGTATCTTTACTGGTGCGCGGTTTTGTCACTAAAGAATTAAGCCTGAGTTCTCAACAGTGGTATGTTGTCGGACTGTCAATTATTAGTGTATTAATCGCACTTAGCCGAGTATGGCTACCTGTGGTTTATGATGCTTCGGAGTTAGCTGGTAGCAAACTTGCAGCACCGAAATGGCTGGAAAATAAGAGTTTTCTCAGTTGGCTGAAAACAGTTGGGATAGGACTAATATTTTTAACTATCGGACTTGGTTTAGGCTATCCTCTAGGACTAATCCCTAGCTCTATAAATAGCTGGGTTCCTAGTAGTGTTGCTAAAGCATTACTGCACTACTTTATGGTAGCTGTGACAATTATTGTGGTAGCTGTACCAGAAGGTTTGGCGATGAGTGTTACCCTCAGCCTTGCCTACAGTATGAAAAAGATGGCAGCTTCTAATAATTTGGTGCGTCGGATGCACGCTTGCGAAACAATTGGTTCAGCTACGGTAATTTGCTCTGATAAAACTGGCACTCTTACCCAAAATCAAATGCGGGTGTATGAAGTCAATTTTCCCAGTCTTAATTCTCAACTATTGCCAGCATTTAAAGATGTGAAAGGTTTAATAGTGGAGGCGATCGCAGTTAATAGTACTGCTGATTTAGAGAAAAAACCTTTGCAGCCTTCTCGTCCTATTGGCAATCCCACAGAAGGAGCTTTACTTTTATGGCTAGATAGCCAGGATATTGATTACATATCTTACCGGGGTAACTTTCAAATCAAATCTCGAATGCCTTTTTCTGGTCATCAAAAATACATGGCTACAATCGGCATTTCCTCTGTAACTGGAGAGGATGTGCTTTATGTGAAAGGAGCGCCAGAGGTAATTTTGGAGCGTTGCTCGCAAATTCTCACAGAGCAAGGACTAGAATCACTCAAGAATAAAGCCGCGATCGCATCTGCAATTAAAGAATATCAAAGACGAGGAATGCGGGCACTAGGGTTTGCTTATGATAACGTCTCACAGCATTCGAGTCAGACGAACTTGGACGAAATTGCTCACGATCTGACGTGGCTGGGGTTTGTGGCAATTTCAGACCCTTTGCGTCCAGAAGTACCTGATGCGATCCAAGCCTGTTTACACGCAGGAATACAAGTCAAAGTTGTAACAGGTGATAACTCGGAGACGGCTAAGGAAATTGCTCGTCAAATTGGACTTTGGCAAGAAGAAGATGACTTTAATAGCGGTTATTTACATTTGACTGGTCAACAATTTGCCCAACTGAGTGACGAAGAAGCAAATCAGGCGGTGCTGCAATTAAAGGTACTTTCCAGAGCGCGACCACTTGATAAGCTGCGGCTAGTGAAACTGTTACAGGAAAATGGTGAAGTGGTTGCTGTCACCGGAGATGGTACAAACGATGCAGCTGCTCTCAAGCAAGCTCAGGTAGGTTTGGCAATGGGAAGTGGTACAGCGATCGCTAAAGAAGCTAGTGATATCATTTTACTTGATGATTCTTTCCACAGTATTGTGAATGCAGTTGTCTGGGGGCGATCGCTTTACCTAAATATCCAACGATTTATTCTGTTTCAGTTAACAATCAACGTTGTGGCGTTGGGAATTGCTTTAATTGGGCCATTTATCGGTGTAGCGCTACCTCTAACTGTCACCCAAATGCTCTGGGTGAACTTAATTATGGATACCTTTGCTGCTTTGGCTTTGGCGACAGAACCCCCTCATTTGAGCGTGATGCAGCACTCTCCTCGTAACCCGCAAGCCTTTATTGTCACCAAAGCAATGGCACAGAATATTTTTACTGTTGGGTTAGCATTTTTGATTTTTCTGATTGGTTTTTTACGCTACATCCGTCGGGATGGGGAAATCACTCCTTATGAGCTTTCCGTGTTCTTCGGCGTGTTCGTAATGTTACAGTTCTGGAATTTGTTCAATGCTCGATGCTTGGGGTTAAAGCAGTCTGCCTTGAAAGGCTTGTCTAAGAATAAAGGATTTCTAGCGATCGCTATCACCATTTTTGTCGGACAGATATTGATTATTCAGTTTGGTGGTAGCGTTTTTAGAACAGTGCCTTTGTCTTTGGTGGACTGGATAAATGTAATTGTTGGAACATCAACAGTGCTTTGGATTGGTGAGCTATGGCGCCTCATAATGCGGTTGAAATTGAAAAATCATCTGCGACAATCCTATTAACTACTTGGCAGATGGTTGGTAAACCAATGTCAAAAACAGTATCGGTAGTTTTAATCCCAAGGAGTTGAGTAAAATTTAGAACTGGGATTAAATCTTAAATAGAAAGTTAGAAAACGGTAGAGCAATAAATACTCTACCGTTTTTTGTCTGAAAATATCTGGGGTTGCGATCGTTATATTTTTACTGTAATTGTGGAATATATATAGCTGTTTTCAGTGTAAATTCTGGAAATACAAAAAACTTAACCCTTCTGTATTTTGTGCGGTGATTCTCCTTTTGTTCAAGATTAGAGCCATGAACTAAAGGGTTCCTATCGCTTTTTGGCATAGCTCTAATTTATGGTTTATATGGATTTAAACTCTAACAAGCATTTATTTAATAAGTTAATTTTAATACCTTAAAATGATTTAATGCTCTGATCTTAACTTGACTCTAATTTCCGATCGCTTATAGCGCCACCGCCAATTTTTCATGTGCATTCGTTTCAATCAATGGTCACGAAGTATTCAGAATTTTATAACCCGCAACTTGGGTTATTACTAAAGTTGGGATATTGGTTATCAACCAGATGTGCTTTTTTCACAAGCCAGCTAAATAAAAGATTAGCGAGCTTTAATTGTCTAAAAATCTGTTGGGGATCTGCAAGATGGGTTTTTGGTAATTGTTGTCCTATTTCTTTGAAAACTAGACCAAGAGGCACATTGATTTCATCTTGGAGTTTCAAACAGCGCGTGAACAGCGAACCGTAAGCTGCAATTAGCGAACCAACTCCGCCTCGCGCCTGTCCCCAGCCAATAAAATAGAGTCCCTTGTAATCATCAAAAAAAGAACCGCCATAGCATTTAACTACTGCTCCTTCAATACGCTGAAGTTCTGGGGGTAGGAAAGGATAAGCAAGGTTGTAACCTGTTGCACAAACAATGAGGTCAAATGCCTCTCGACTACCATCAACAAATTCAACTTCCCAACCATCAAGGTGACGCACCGCAGGTTTAGGAATAATTCGTCCATGTTTGATGTAGTAGGGCACTTCATTGTTCAGAGTCGGATGCTTGTCAAAAACTCGATACTTGGGTTTGGATAAACCATAATTTTCGTGCGTCCCGAAGCTCAGGCGGATAATTCCGTGAGCCATAAGCCGCTGAAACCATTGTGGCATCCACCATTTTATTAAGTCAGCAACTGGGACTCCCGCAAAAGACTTTGGGATAAACCACACTGATTCGCGCATACTCAGAACAGATTTAGCACTAACGCGGGCTGCTTCTGCGGCCAGATCGCAAGCTGAGTTTCCACCTCCAATCACCAAAACTCGCTGACCACGCAACTGATCTGGATGCTTGTAATCTTTAGAATGGATAATGTTACCGTGGAATTCTCCCTGAAATTTAGGAAAACGTTTGCACCAGTGATGCCCATTGCACATCACTACCCCTTTATAGATTCGCTGTTCTCCATCAGCAAAGGTCACTTCCCAAAGATTGTTTTCAACTGGGCGGACGTAATTAACTGTACGATTCAGTTCAATCTGTGCACGTAAATCAAAATAATCTGTAAAAGCGTTTAAATAATCCCGCATGTTCTGCGCGCTGGGAAAATCGGGATAATTATCAGGCATGGGGAAATGGGTAAATTGGGTAATTTTGCGTGACGAAATAATGTGGGCGGTTTCGTAAACGCCGTGATACCAATTTCCGCCAACATCATCACTGGCATCAACTTGGTCGTAAGGAATATCGGCAGCCTTAAGTGCCCAAGCCATACCTAATCCAACAAAACCAGCCCCGATAATCAGCTGTTTGTGAGTCTTATCAAAAATCTTCTGAGTTTTACTACTTTCCTTTACCAACTTTCAAGCTCCTAAGAAATGCATCATTAATCCAGTTCACTATCTGAGGAAAATATCGTTTGATAAGATGGGCTTTTTTAGCTGTGGCATCGGGAAAGACATGCAATTTATTGTGAATAATTCCTTTAATTGTGGCGCGCATTACCTGGGCTGGGTCGGTTGCTACATGTTCTAGAAAGTCGTCGTTACCCTTGGCAAAACTTCCAAACCGTTCACACTGGAGAATTGGAGTACGGCTAAAAAAGGGATAGACAGCTGTAACCTTTACATTGTAGTCTTTTACTTCATGGAAAACCCCTTCACTAAATCCACGCAAACCAAATTTGCTAGCTGCGTAATGAGTTAATCCAGGCGATGCCCACCAACCTGCTAACGATGAAATATTGACAATATGACCTCGTTGACGAGCAATCATATCAGCAGCAAATAGGGCGCTTAACCGCATCGGTGTTAGTAGATTTATCTGCATGAGACGTTCCCATTTCTCACTTGGAATTTCATCCATGCGACCAAAGACCGCAATACCAGCATTGTTAATCAAAATATCGACAGGAATATTGAGTGCTTTGACTTGACGATACAGGTTTTCACATCCCTCACTGGTTGAAAGATCAATAGTTAGGTAAGCTAGTACTTGACCAGTTGCGACTCGGCACTGAATCAATTCAACTCGTTCACGCAGCACAACTTCATTTAGATCCGTTAAAATCAGTCGGCTACCAGCCTCTAACAACTGTCGCGTCAGTTCCTGTCCAAACCCACCAGCAGCACCAGTGATCAGTACAACCGTCTTGTCTAGCTGGGTCATAATCTCTTTTCCAAATTATTAATTAATATTGGTGCGAATATCTTGTTTCATGGTTATTATGAATTGAAAATACAAGATGAACGCATCTAAGAGGGTGTTTGAAAAGTTATACGGTGTGATTTTTTACCCCCCTTAATCCCCCCGATATATTGGGGGGAAACAAGAAAATCAAGTTCCCTCACGCCAGATGCTTCAAGTCGGCAAAGCCGCCCAACGCAGTGGCTCCCCAATATATCGGGAGGGTTAGGGTGGGGTAAAAATATTTGATACATCAATCACGACTTGTTCATTCATCCTCTAAAAGTATTTAACAAAAAACGATATTTATAATTTATCAATTTTTGGTAACTTAATAAAACAGAATTCAAAAGCGGAGCCGAAGACGCTACGCCTTTGGCTAGAATCACACTAGCCAAAGGTGCGATTGTATTATCAACGCCAAAACCGTCGTCATAAGCCGTGAAAACTCACCAAAGCAATTTCACCTCGCTAACTTATGCTCACAGAGGACCCTCGCCAAAAATAATCGCTGCATCGTCACTGCCAGTTGTGTTTTTTGTTCCACTGTAACCAGCCTTAACTATTGCGAATGCTTATTTACCACTGGCGTTGACACGAGTGGTGGAATTTTTATTCTGCTGTGCAACTACATATAAGTTACGCTTAACTGTTTATCCACTAATACACAACCATTGGAACTTTCCTTGCATTGACTTCAGGCTTTACGATCGGACAACGTACTTTCGCAACACTCGCTTAATAAATCATTTTTTATTAGCAGCGGGTTGAGGTTGAATTAATTCTCGCCTTGCCCACCGTTCTATAAATTCAGATAAAGAAAAATTCTGTATAAAAAATTATTTTTCACAAATCAGATACGATTCTTATATTAATAATATTGAGTCTCGAAGTAGCCTATTTACCGCAGCTACCTCAAGCATTATATTAATCAATTAACGAAAGCTAAATCTCAACTACTCAACTGCAACAATTGGTTATTTGGCTGAGTAGCTTCATTGCTCATTACTTGTTGGAGAACTGCTTCTCTGATATTGACAAATACTTCACTATTTCTATCTCGCGGGCGTGAAAGTCTCACAGGCAAATCTAGAGAAATCTGTCCTTTTTCAATCACTATCACTCGGTCTGCCAACGCCACAGCCTCTTCCACATCATGAGTAACCAAAAACGCAGTAAATCTTCGCTCTTGCCACAAGTTCTCAATCAAATGCTGCATCTCTAGGCGAGTTAGAGCATCCAATGCTCCCAAAGGTTCATCTAGCAACAACAAACGGGGCTGACTGACTAACGCTCTTGCCAATGACACCCGTTGCCGTTGTCCACCAGATAAGACATATGGCCACTCATCAGCCCGATCTTTGAGTCCGACTTTATTGAGTGCCCACAAAGCTTTTTCACGCCAATTACCTTCTAAGCCCAACCCCACGTTCTCAACAACGCGCTTCCACGGCAGCAAGCGGGGGTCTTGAAACATCACTGTTACGGAACGGCTGAGTCTACGCAGGGGTTCTCCATCCAGTAGTATTCCGCCTGAAGTTGCTTTATCTAGTCCTGACACAAGACGCAATAAGGTACTCTTACCGCAACCACTACGTCCAACAATAGCGACAAATTCACCTGCTTCAACTTCTAAATTCAGCGAGTTTAAAACAGTTTTCTTGCCAAAAGTCTTTGTCAAATCCAGAATACTTAGTTGTGTGCCTTGTACATTTGAACTCACTTGCAAAACCTCCATTTTTAAGACAATCGGGATTTAATTATTTGATCGGACGTTGAAAAAAGTAAATCACACTCAAAATGAATAGAAGTCAAAAGTTATAATCAAGATTTCTCAACTTTTTATCCGAACAGAATTCAGGAGTCAGGAGTCAGAATTCAGAATGAATTCTGTACGACTGGCGGATGAATAAATGGGTTTAAGACCCCCACCAAATTTTAAATTTGGTGGTCTTTAATCAGTCGCGGGTCTGAATCCCCGACTGATTGATTCTGACTCCTGAATTCTGACTTCTGAATTCTTCTTCAATTTGGTGATTTTGGCATTCATGACTTTTGATAATTGGGGTTCCAAGCCAAGAATTTTGTTTCTAATCCTCTGGCAAAAGCATCTGCTAATTTACCCAGCAGTGCATAGATCACAATACTCAAGACGACAACATCAGTTTGCATAAACTCACGGGCATTCATTGCCATATAACCAAGGCCGGAATCTGCCGCGATCGTTTCTGCCACAATTAGTGTCAGCCACATAATCCCCAAGGAAAAACGGACACCAACGAGAATCGAAGACAAGGCTCCTGGAAAAATAATTTGCCACAGAAGTTGTGGTGTTTTCAATCCATAGACTTTTCCCATCTCAATCAATCCAGGGTCAACACTACGGATGCCATGAAATGTATTGAGATATAATGGGAAAAATACCCCTATAGATACTAGAAATAATCTAGCTTGCTCGCCAATTCCAAACCAGAGAATCACTAGCGGAATTAATGCCAAATTAGGGATAGTGCGGAGCATTTGCAGGGAACTATCTAATAACTTTTCGGCTACAGGGGAAAAACCATTGAGCAATCCCAAGCCGAAACCAATGCTGCCACCAATTATAAAACCAGATATCGCCCGCCCAGCACTAATTCCGATATTTTGAAACAGTTCTCCAGTTGATCCTAGTTTAATCGCTGTAGCAATTACGCCACTAGGGGCTGGTAAAATTCTGCTTGAAAGTAAACCAGTTCTGGAAGCAAGTTCCCAAAGTAGTAACACTAAAAGAGGGACAATCCAGGGAACTATTTTTTGGAGTTGCGGGTTTTCTAACACCTCGCTCAGGGATATCTTATTATTGCTTTTGGTGGGTTTAAAGGTAATAGTCATCGAATTTTAGATTTTAGATTGTTCACAAGATGAATCTCGAAGCTTCGTCAGCAGAATTTGTAATTTGCTCTTTAATTACGAATTATTAGGTCATGAGGCACTCGTTAGTTGTTGAGCAAATTTTTCATTGGTGACGATTTCGCTAACAGTACTCAAGACTGGTGGCGTTAAAGGTGCAGGTTCGCTCTGCAAAGGTAGACGTGGAAATAATAATTCAGCAGTGCGATACGCTTCTTCTAAATGGGGATATCCAGAAAAAACGAAGGTTTCTATGCCTAAATTGCGATATTCCAGCATCCTCGCGGCAACCGTGTCGGGATCTCCAACTAGGGCTGTACCAGCACCACACCGCACCAATCCAATTCCTGTCCACAGGTTGGGGCTAATCTCTAAGGTTTTTCGACTACCACTATGTAGTTGACTCATGCGCTGCTGTCCTTCAGAATCAGAACTAGCCAAGTCTTTCTGAGCTTTGGCGATCGCATCCTCATCCACATACTTAATTAGCTCATTGGCAGCATCCCAAGCCGCAGATTCGGTTTCTCGCACAATTACATGCAAGCGAATCCCAAAACGTACTGTTCTACCTTGTTCAGCCGCCAGTTGCCGAACTTCAGCAATCTTTTGGGCTACTTGCTGTGGTGGTTCGCCCCAAGTCAGGTAAACATCAATGTGTTTCGCAGCAACTCGCTTGGCAGCAGCAGATGAACCACCAAACCATAAGGGTGGATAGGGTTTTTGAACTGGTGGAAATAAGAGCTTACCGCCTTTGATATCCAGGTAGTTTCCTTTAAAATTGACTGTTTCTCCACTGACGATACCTCGCCAAACTGTAAGAAATTCATGGGTTAAATCATAGCGATCGTCATGACTAAGATGCAAACCATCGCCAGCAAGTTGCACCGGATCGCCACCTGTCACCACGTTAATCAACAATCTTCCTTTAGAAATTCGGTCAAATGTTGCTGCCATCCGTGCAGCAGCACCTGGGGAAGTAATTCCTGGGCGAATTGCCACGAGAAATTTCATCCGCTTGGTGACAGAGATAAAAGCGGCGGCGGTGATCCAAGCATCTTCACAAGAACTCCCTGTGGGTAACAATGCGCCTGTGTAGCCCAAATTATCTACAGCTTGGGCAATTTGCTGCAAATAATCAGGTGTGACAACACGAGAGCCAATATCTGTGCCTAAATAGCGTCCGTCATGAGATCCAGTAGGAATAAACCAGAGAATTTGCATATTTATCAGGGTATGAAATTAAATTTACTATTTTCCGATCTAATTACCGTAGTATTTAGTCAAAATCTTATCTGACATTATATAAAAATCAAACCTAATTTAACTATTAGTAAAAAATGGCTGCCTGAACAACTAACCCCTTAGTCACCAATTTTGACACTATTGTAACGGAATGACTGTGTTGGAAAACACAAGTTTTCACTTAGTAAGCCACATTTCAGGAGTGCGAAGGAGTCACTGTGTTGCGGTGAGTCCAGCGCCCTCCAGTATTGCAGATTCGCACTATTAACAGCACTTAGTCCAGAAGTTTGACATCTAAAGCATCTTCGCCTGTAGAAGATTTGCGATCGCGGATTGTGTAGTAGTACTAGAACACGGTCAAATACATCAAGGTAGGCACTCATGACGAACTAATGGCACTAGGCGGACAGTATCACTACCTTTACTGGCTATGAACTTCACGATATAGATTGAAAAAGAAGAGGATGGACGCAATAAGCTGAAGTGATTGGTTTATCCTGGTGTACTGGCTTATGGGCAGACACAAGAAGAAGCAGTTGCTAGAGTTCAAGCATTAGCTCTGCGTGTATTGCCTGATAAGCTGGAACATGGGTAAGGAACCCACACGCGATCGCGCCAGTACAGCCCAAAAATTTGATGTTTTTAAGCAAATCGGCATCTTTTTAGGATTAACTTTATAATTTATCTGAGTACAAATTTGGTAAATACTAATGTTGCAATCTATTGAAGGAGTATATAAGAACGGCAAGATACAACTCTCAGAATTACTATCTAATGTATCAGAAAGCCGTGTTATTGTCACTTTTATAGAACCAAAAAAATCTCAAAACCCAAAGCTTATAATGCAGGTTGGTATGTTTTCTGGAAATAAACAATCAACAGAAAAAGATTTTCACCTTACTGAATTTCATGGAGATACCGAAGACGGATTAGATTGGTCATAGGTAATCATGAAGTACGTGATTGATACTCATACTCTCATCTGGTTTCTCGAAGGAAATTCCCGATTAGGTGCTAATGCCAATGCTATTCTTTCTAATCCTGATTCCCAGTTAGTTATACCAGCTACAACATTAGCCGAAGCTGTTTGGATTGTTGAGAGATATTTACGCTACTTATATTTACCATCGCCTCGACAATTTTACCAATTCCTGCTTCGGCGGCAGCAACAGCAGCAGATCACTCAAGCACGATAGAGATAATTATTGGATTTTTAGGTATTATTGTGGGATTTTTCTTAGGTATATTTTCTTAACTAACCTAATAAGAGTTTTAGCTATTCGCGGAATTTTCTGATGCTATCGTGAATTTTGTTACTTAATATAAGGAAGTTAACTTAAGTAATTTATCAACATTAAAGTTAAGACACAACTGCCATGCAATGTATATTTCAGAATGCCAAAAGATTAATTTCAATTTGCTTACTTACACTGCTCATAGTGACTAGCGCTCTGACGATTTCACCTGCTCCAGCTCAGGCAGCAACAGGAAATGTGATAATTTTCAACTGTGAGTCAGGCAGTAACTGTGGAAATCTTGCGGCATTTGCTGCGGGAGTGCTTTCGGGTAGCGCGGTAACGCTGATGGCTACGGGGCAAACGGCAGTTATAGCAGGGGCTGGGGCTGCGGTTGGTTCAGCAGTAGCAGGGGCAGCGATTGGAACTTTAACTGCGGTTGGTTCAGCCGTAGCAGCTCCGGTATTACTTCCATTAGCTGCAACAGCAGCAGTTGGCTATGTTGGATACGGCGCATGGAAAGCTCTTAACCACAGTGAACCAAACCTTTGAATTTATTTGATTACAAGAGTTGTACAAGATTAAATTTAAACTTTGCACAAGACGTCTGGGACAAATATTATTTTTAGCCCTTTGGTAAACTTATCAAAGGGCTTTTACTGTTTAAAAACCTACTGTTCCTCTTCTCTCTTCCTCAGTGTTCTCTGCGCCTCTGTGGTTCGTTTCTCCTAAATCTCCACAAATAACCATTAAAGAAACTTAAATGCGTAGGCGCAGCCCACCGTAGGCATCGCACTTAAATCCATCCAGAACAGAGGTGCTTGAAAGGTTGATTACAAGCTGATTTCAGCAGATTATGTTTCCATGACTATGATATGATTGCACGAGAGCAACTGTTCAAAATTTCAGTTAATAGTTTTTTGTAGTCAGTGAACAATGAACATTGCCGTAAAGATTTAAGTCTTTTCTTAAAATGAATTCATACACTGAAACAGAATTCTTTGTTGGTGCTATTCCGTACCAAATGTACGTTCAGTATTACCGGCCGAGTCAAGACCAAAATCCAGTTCCTATTGTGCTTTTACATGGCGCCTTTCATACAGGTACTTGCTTTGTGAAAACACCCGATAATCGCCAAGGTTGGGCAGCATACCTGGCAGAAAAAGGCTACCAAACTTATATTGTTGACTGGCCAGGGCATGGTCGATCGGGTTTTGTTGCAGACTTCCCCGTGATGTCATATCAACGGGTAATCGATGCTACAGTGGCGCTACTCCAACAGATTGGCCCGGCTGTGATTCTTACCCACAGTATGTCTGGTGTCGTTGGTTGGGAGACGGCACAAACTCATCCTAAACTTGTTAAAGCAATTATAGGCATTGCACCAAGTCCACCAGCCAATCTATTGCCAGTTATCACAAAAAACTCTTCTTTGGCTTTTCCCGAAGACCGTCCACGTATCCAGTCGCGTGAAGATACTAAAAAGTACTTTACCAACTCAGATACTTTTCCGCAACACGCATTTGAAAATTACTTTTGCAGTTTGCTCGCTGAGAGTGCGCGGATTAGCAACGAATGCAGAAATGTTGAACGACGAGGGCTTTATATTTGCGACCCTCAGATACTATTTGATATTCCCATCTGTGTGATTACAGGCGACCAAGACCCGCGCCATCCTCGTGAGACAGATGCAGAAACTGCAAAATACTTCCGGGGTGATTTTATTTGGCTTCCTGAAGTTGGACTCCCTGGCCACGGTCATATGCAAATGCTTGAACACGGTAACTTAGCAATTGCTGACCTGTTTATCAATTGGTTAAAGAGCAAAGGTTTATAGTTGCTGACTTTTCACGGTATCTGAAAAACCTACCCATGAGAGAGGGGGCTAGGTCTTTCGTAGGCTTTTCCACATGACCTAAATTGTCAGCTATAGTTGAAAGCTTCAAAAACAAAAACCAGTGACACAAAACTCTAAAACAGGTGCAGTATTTATTGCAGGCGGAACCATAGCAGGCGCTGGTGTTTCCGCAACAGTCGGCGGGATGGGACTAGCAGGCGGATTTGGCGCTGTTGGCATTGGTATAACTCCTGTAGTCGGTGCTGGCGCTGTGGTTGGTGCAGCTGCTTATGGCGCTTTTAAAGCGATCGCAGAAGGAGATGTTGCTGCTTTCGCTACAATGGGAATTGGTGCAGTCGGCGGTGCTGGTGTTTATAGTGTCGTCGGTGGTATGGGTTTAGTAGCGCCTAAAGTCGGGCTGGCATTTGGTATTGGTGCAGTCCCGATGGTGGGAATTGGCGCAGTGGTCGGACTCGCCGCCTATGGCATTGCCAAACTGTTAGACGAATCTGGAATTAGCGAAACTCCAGCAGAGCTTTTTGAGCGAATGGAAGAGAAAGTTTTGCAGATGGATGCCTATTCAGAAGCAGTGATGGAATTAGAAGCATGGATGGAGTTAGATTTATTTTTATCTGGTGAGAATTTCAACCAAAAATTTACTGCTTTAGAAGTTGAAAATGAGTTACAGGCGCTCAAAGTTAAATTAAAGAAAAAATCAGAATTTGTTACCCCTAAACCTTCTACTCCCAATATTGAACCAGAAATAATATCTCTGACAACCCAGCTACCTGAAAGCTGGAGATGTGTACGTACACTCAAGGGTCACATAGCGGCAGTTAATGCGATCGCTATCAGTCCTGATGGTATTACCTTGGTTAGTGGCAGTGATGACAGACAAGTTTATCTGTGGAACTTGAAAACAGGAAAATGGCTTTACACCTTCTCTGGACAAGCAGAGGCAGTTTTATCTGTAGCTATCAGCCCTGATGGACAACAAATTGCAAGTGGCAGTGTCGATCGCAAAATCAGCAGTTGGCAGATGGACCCAAAAAAATTTCTCCATACATTATTTTATTTAAACTCTCCCTATAGTCATAATGGCTTTGTTAACTCGGTAGCTTACAGTCCTGATGGGGCAATTATTGTTAGTGGTGCTGCTGATAAGACGATTAGAATTTGGGGACGCTACACGGGAACAATAAAACTCACCTTGAATGGACACTCAGATGCAGTTTTGTCTGTCACCATTAGTCCCGATGGTAAAATCCTTGCAAGTGGTAGCACTGATCAAACTATTAGGCTTTGGGATGTCAAAACTTGGCAACAGCGCTATATTTTCACCAAACATTTGGGAGCAGTAAATACACTTGCCATCAGTCTTAATAGTCAAACTCTTATTAGTGGTAGCACAGATGCCACAATAAAGCTGTGGAATCTCCAAACTGGAGAATTACTCAGTACTCTAGTTGGACACTCAGGGGCGGTTTTGTCTGTTGCCATCAGCCCCGATGGAAAAACCCTGGCCAGTGCCAGCAGAGACGGTATTATCAAACTTTGGAACCTACATACTAGGAAACTACTACAAAGTCTTTCTGGGTGTAGTCCTGTTGCTTTCAGTCCTGATGGCAAGACGCTGCTAAGTGGCGGTAATGGTGCAAGCATCAAGATTTGGAGTCAAGTGCAAAGCTTTAATAAATTTAATCTCGACTCCGTATTATCTGGGGAATGGTGGGAAGTTTTGGGTGTAGAGCAAAGTGATAATGCCAATGTCGTTAAACTTGCCTATCGTCGATTAGCAAGACAGTATCATCCTGATGTCAACAGTTCTGCGAAAGCAATTGCCTCAATGCAAGCAATTAATCAAGCTTATAAAGAATTCCAGGATCAGTTAAACGCTCACAAATATATTAACTTTGATAAATAAGTTACCAACTAAATTAAACTGATAGCACAATCTCCGATGACAAGCTACTCTCATTAGGGTAAAATATATAACTCTTCAGAAGTATTGATATCTTAAATTTTTCAAGCATTTATCTTGCATATTCTGATAAAAAGTTATAAATTATTAGATTATGGGGGAATCATCTGACATCTTAGTGTCAAAAACTAATTCTGCTCAAGTAAATATACTGCAACCAGTTTTAACTTCACGCAAACCTTAAACAGCACTGAAGATATATTTTTGTTTGGTAAAGCAAAGATTCCAGACATGAAAGAGAATAATAAATAATCTCAAAATATATCTTGTGTGACTGTTTTGAACAATCATTTTACTGCTTGCGGTGAAGAACAACAAAATTAACCAAAAAAGTAATCGATTATAAGCAAATTAACTAGCAATAAAGTGCATAAATGTCAGCAGATTTATTCATTGTTAGTTGATTAATCTTTCTGCCAATTATATTTGCTATTCAAAAAATCGTTTTTGCTATGCTGAGAGTAGCAAAAATAATAAATGAAGACGCATCTATCGCAAATTCACAACCCTTATGGAGTTATTCTGGCGATGCACCTAAACGAATTGGAAACTACTGAAAATTTAAAAGAAGTGGAAGAAGCGTGGCTAGCGTTAGAAAAGTCAATTCTTTACTATCAAGGACGCCCTGTTGGGACGGTAGCCGCTTATGATGCATCTGTAGAGGCGCTCAATTATGACCAGTGCTTTGTCCGGGATTTTGTCTCTGCGGGTCTAATTTTTCTGATCAAAGGTAGAACAGATATTGTTCGCAATTTCTTAGAAGAAACCTTAAAATTACAGCCTAAAGAAAGGGCATTAGATGCCTATAAGCCGGGACGAGGATTAATTCCAGCTAGCTTTAAAGTTGTATCAGAAAATGGGCAAGAATATTTAGAAGCAGACTTTGGTGAACATGCGATCGCTAGAGTTACACCCGTAGATTCTTGCCTCTGGTGGATTATTTTGTTGCGTGCTTATGTTGTCGCCACAGATGATTTTTCTCTAGCTTATCAACCTGAATTCCAAAATGGTATCAGGTTAATCATGGAAATCTGCTTGGCGAATCGTTTTGATATGTACCCAACCCTGTTGGTTCCAGATGGTGCTTGTATGATTGATCGTCGTATGGGCATTTATGGGCATCCTCTAGAGCTACAAGTTCTTTTTTACACGGCATTGCGTGCATCTCGTGAACTGCTAATTTGTCAAGGGAATTCCGATATTGTTGCAGCCATTGATAACCGGTTGCCTCTTTTATGTGCTCATATTCGCCAGCATTATTGGATAGATATTAATCGCCTGAATGCAATTTATCGCTTCAAAAGTGAAGAATATGGCAAGACTGCTGTTAATCTGTTCAACATATATGTAGATTCTCTTCCCTATTATGAATTAGATAAATGGCTGCCCAAAAAAGGTGGTTATCTAGCAGGTAATGTCGGTCCGTCGCAGCTAGATACTCGCTTCTTTTCACTCGGAAACTTAATGGCAATCATTTCAGACTTAGCTACCGAAGAACAGTCACAAGCGATTATGACTCTGATTGAGGAACGATGGGATGACTTAGTGGGAGATATGCCAATGAAAATTTGTTTCCCAGCTTTGCAAAATGAAGAGTATAGAATTGTAACTGGATGTGACCCCAAAAATATACCCTGGTCGTATCATAATGCAGGTAGTTGGCCAGTTTTAATGTGGATGTTGGCGGCGGCGGCGGTGAAAACTAACAAAATAAGTCTTGCACAAAAAGCGATTGAAATTGCCCAACCACGCCTCATTGATGATGAATGGCCAGAATATTATGACGGTAAGAAAGGGCGACTGATTGGGAAACAAGCCAGAAAATATCAAACTTGGACAATTACTGGGTTCTTATTAGCAAAAGAACTGATGGCAAACCCCACTTATTTACCATTAATCAGCTTTGGAAAATTACCAGCAGAACAGGTTTCTAGAGCGTGTGAGTTTGAAATCGCCAGTGTAGACCCGTACCTGACTCGATAGAGGAGTTAGGAGAGACGCGATTAATCGCGTCTGTACAGGAGTTGGGAGTTAGAATACAAAAGCCTCCTGACTTCTGAATCCTGTTTACATGACAAACCCCCGTCAACTAGCTTTTATCGCCCTGCGAGATGTTCATAAGGGGGCTTATGCTGATGTTGCCCTAGATAGAGTGCTGCAAAAAGTTAATTTGGCTGATTGCGATCGCCGCTTGGTGACAGAATTGGTTTATGGGAGCGTCAGAAGGCAGCGCACTCTTGATACTCTCATTGATCAAATCGCCAAAAAGAAATCTGATCAACAACCACAAGACCTCCGCACTATCTTACATCTGGGCTTCTACCAACTACGCTATCAACAGCGTATTCCCCCTTCAGCTGCTGTTAATACCACCGTCCAACTCGCTAAAGAAAACGGTTTTTCTGGACTCACGGGTTTTGTTAACGGTCTATTACGCCAGTACATCCGCCTTGCAGAAAAGATAAAGGGAGATCCGTTACAACTCCCAGAAAACCCAGTGGAACCCTCTGACTTTTCACCAGATATGGAAAACCTCTCTCCAAACCTCTCCCCTAAAAGGGGAGAGGCTTTGAATTCTCCCCCTTCCCTTGTAGGGAAGGGGGTTGGGGGGTTAGGTTCACTTCCAGATGAGGTGAAAAGCCAGGTGGAACGCTTAGGTATTTTACACAGCTTTCCTGACTGGATTATTCAAGTTTGGTTAG
The DNA here is from genome assembly GCF_036917675.1 of Nostoc sp. Lineage (GTDB taxonomy): Bacteria > Cyanobacteriota > Cyanobacteriia > Cyanobacteriales > Nostocaceae > Nostoc. The sequence continues at coordinate 37,124 of NZ_JBALCT010000004.1, forward strand.
AACAATTGGGTTTGGCTGACACAGAACAACTCTGTGAATGGATGAACCAATCGCCAACAATTGACTTACGAATCAACCCACTTCGCACTTCAATCGAGGAAGTTGAGGCGGCTTTGCAATCTGCTGGTATTTTGGTGAGACGGATTCCTCATTTACCCCAAGCTTTACGATTGATTGGTAGTGCTGGGTCAATTCAAAAACTACCGGGTTTTAGAGAAGGTTGGTGGACTGTACAAGATAGTAGCGCTCAATTGGTAGGTCATTTAGTCGACCCCCAACCAGGTGAGGTGGTAATTGATGCCTGTGCTGCACCAGGGGGTAAAACAACCCACATCGCTGAATTGATGGCAGATAAGGGGAAAATTTGGGCTTGCGATCGCACTCCTTCTCGTCTTCGCAAACTCCAAGAAAATTCTCAACGGCTGAATTTACAATCTATTCAAATTTACACTGGCGACAGTCGCCATTTGGCGCAATTTCAAAACACCGCAGACCGTGTATTGCTCGATGCTCCATGTTCTGGGTTAGGAACGATGCACCGTCATGCTGATGCTCGTTGGCGACAGACACCAGAATCTGTCCGAGAACTTTCGGGGCTGCAAAAAGAATTATTAACACATACATCTACTTTTGTCAAACCTGGTGGTGTACTAGTTTATGCCACCTGTACATTGCATCCAGCAGAAAATGAAGAAGTGATTTCGGCATTTTTAGCTGAGTCACCTGATTGGCAAATTGAGTCTCCCAGTGGCGTTGAGTTACCTGATTCTGCCCATAGTACGCCTCAAGGTTGGTTTAAAGTCTGGCCCCATCGACAGGATATGGATGGCTTTTTTATGGTGCGCTTAAGAAAAACCAATAATTCCGCATGAATACTGTTTGGGATTGTACGATTTTGTGGAGGACTGAATCTACCAGAGGAGTCAGCAATGGTTTCCCCTTCCAATGTGAAAAACTTAGTTAAAATCCTGATTGGAGCAGCCTGGATTGATGGCAGAATCCAGCCAGAAGAACGGCAATATCTGCGCGAAATAGCTCAAGCAAAGGGTTTGGCTAACGATCCAGAAATTAAGCCTTGGCTGTATGAATTAGTTCCTGTAGAGCCAAAAGAATGCTATGACTGGGTGCGGGAGTATTTAGGCGATCGCCCCAGCCTTGAAGATTGCGAAAATCTGATTGAAGCCATCAGTGGCTTAATTTATAGCGATGGTGATGTTGCCGTCGAAGAAGCCAGACTTCTGACTCAATTGCAGGATATAGCGAAGCAGAATGACTCAACTCAACCAGAGCATAATTTGCTTCTCAAACAAATTCAAAAGCTTTACCGCCGTTGGGTTGAAGTGCAAAACTAACACTTAGTTATGAGTTGACAAGACGCGAATAATCGCGTCTTTAGATGATTTTTAAGTTTGGTTATTAAACTCAGCAAGAAGTGGGAGCGGCGGCTTTTGCCGATCTGAACTTCGGTGACTCATCACTCATCACTACTTTGACTTCGGTTCACCTAGACCCGGAGTTTCTTCTTTATCAACTTTCGGCACAAAATCAGGACGCTCTTTGCTTTCCCAACCTGCGGGGCGTTTCGAGTTGTACCAAGCTATTGAACCAATGCTGACAGCAGCAATAAAACCAACGACATATACCAACGTGAAAGCAAAAGGAAAATGAGGAGCAGCATCTATGGCTGGTGCTGCTGTTTGCATCAATAAATCCATGAGTATATTCTCCAAGGCTAGGTAACAGTATTTAATACGCTATAAGATGAGCGTATCACTTAACATCCCCCTGGAGTTTAGTTTAAGCAACTTTATATTAGCAGAGGAGCAGGGGGAGGATAGGTGTTAACTTAACGTCAAAGCCAGTCTAGAATCTGACAACTCAGGCTAACTAGCAACTTGGGTTACTACACTACCAAGTAAAAATTATGAGACAAAACACTTCACGTCGCTCAGTTTTACAAGGTTTGATTACCAGTGCAATTGTGATCGGATTTGATTTAACTACTCGTTCCTGGGTAACATCTGCCAGTGCCACATCTGTTTTTGAAAGCTTACCTCCCTTAGATGGAGTGCTTTACACTGATAATGCGACACTTACTGATGCCAGTATTGACTTTGGCAATATCGTGCATCGTCAACCGATAGCAGTACTTAAACCAGGCTCAATTGAGGATATTGTTCAAGTTATTCAATTCGCTCGGACTTGCAAGCTCAAGGTTGCCCCACGCGGTCAGGGTCACTCTACCTACGGTCAGTCACAAGTAGAAGTAGGCATTGTGATTGATTTAAGTACGCTCAACAAAATTCATTTCATCGGTACAGACCGAGCGATTGTTGATGCTGGAGTGGTATGGAGTCAGTTATTGCAACAAACGCTTGCTATGGGATTAACACCGCCTGTTCTTACCGATTACATAGAACTTTCTATAGGCGGTACTTTGTCAGTAGGGGGTATTGGCGGTGCAACTCATCGCTATGGTGTCCAAGTTGACAATGTTTTAGAACTGAAGGTAGTTACTGGTATTGGTCGTCTCGAAACTTGTTCGCTGTTGTACAATCGCAATCTCTTTACAGCAGTACTAGCAGGGCTAGGTCAATGTGGAATTATCGTACAGGCAACTATTAAGCTAATTCCCGCCACTACCAATGCCCGTGTGTTTCAGTTGTATTATGACAATTTAGCTACCTTTACTCATGACCAACGCTTAATCATCAATGATGAGCGTTTCAACTATGTAGAAGGTCAATTAGTTTCTAATAATGCTGGTGGATGGCGTTATCTGCTAGAAGCGGCTAGCTTTTACAGTCCTCCAAGCATACCTAATAACAGTTTGTTAATTACGGGTTTAAATTATACTCGCGGTACAGAACAAATAGAGGATAAAACTTACTTTGATTTTCTCAACCGTTTAGCTCCTACAGTTGCCTTCCTCAAATCTATTGGTGTTTGGTCTTATCCTCATCCTTGGTTAGATTTGTTTGTACCTAGTAGCGCAGTTAACAGTTTTGTTGGTGAGGTTGCTGCCAACTTAACCCTAGCTGATACGGGCCAAGGGACAATTCTGCTATATCCAGTTAAAACAAACCGTTTTCACCTACCCTTGTTCCGGGTTCCCAGAGAAGAGATTGTGTTTCTCTTTTCTATTTTGCGAACAGCAGCACCACCAGAAGATGCTGTAGTTACACGGATGCTGTCTGATAATCGCAAACTATTTGAGCAAAACCGTGACTTGGGTGGTTACAAATATTCAGTAGATGCTATTCCCTTTTCCAAAAAGGATTGGCAGCAGCATTTTGGTCGAGTTTGGGGAAATCTGGTAAGTGCAAAGCAACGTTACGATCCAGATAATTTACTAACGCCAAGTCAGGGCATTTTCGCAAACTGTTAGCCCAAACTTTTCCTCTCTTGCCTAGTTTACCGCCGTAGGCATCGCTACTCGCATTTGCTTGAATGCTTTAGCTGAAGCACTCGCTATTGCTGAGGAGGTCTAAGTCTATCCCGCCAGCTAGGCTGTGGTGATGAAGAACCTGAAGAACCGGAACTATTTGCCGGAGAGGACTCTCGCTGAGTTCTTCGAGGCGGGGGAGAATCAGATTCGACTCTTCTAGTTCGCCGCCGTGGAGTAGATGATTCTGAAGAGGAGTTACTGGAACTTGATTCTTCGCTGCGATCGCGTCTTCTCCGTCTTGGGGTAGAATCACCAGATTGCTGTTCTTCTTGAGAATAGCTCCTCCTGCTTCTACGTCTTTTGGATGAGCCGCTATCCTCAGAATTAGAATTTCTCGAACTTTCCCCTTCTGAGTCATCATCAGAGGATATAGAACGATTCAGCATTTGTTTAGGCTTGATGGCCTGGGCTTTGATCGTGCCTTTGCGACCTTCTAAGTTTGGTCGTTTGGGAAACTTTTCTACGGGCATCCCCTCTGCCGCTTTTTCCATAAATTCGTGCCAAGTGTAAGCTGCACTGCCACTACTGCCGTCTGTGGGGTGGTTATCATCGTTACCTAGCCAGACTCCTGTCACCATCTGGGGAATGTAGCCAATAAACCATAAATCGCGGGCTTCATCGGAAGTGCCGGTTTTGCCAGCAACCGGTCTATTATCTAATTGAGCAGCACCACCAGTCCCCGCTTCCACAACATTGCGTAGCATCCAAGTCATGATGGCGGCACTGTCTGCGTCAAGGGCGCGTTGAGACTTGAAATTAGCTGACCAGATAACTTTGCCTTGACGGTTGATGATCCGGCTAATACCATGAGGCTCTGTATGCAATCCTTGAGTTGCAAAACTGCCATAAGCGCTGGTCAATTCCAGGAGATTCACTTCATTCGAGCCGAGTGCTAACGAGTAGGTGGGCTTGAGTTCAGATTTTATTCCCATATCATGGGCAAGTTTAATCGTTGGCGTAAATCCCACATCAATCAACACCTTTACCGCAATAATATTAACTGAGCGGGTGAGGGCATCGCGGATGTTCATTGAACCGTGGAAGTTTTCACTATAATTTTTCGGTTCATAGCCGTCTACGACAAAGGGTGCATCCTCGTAGCTATCGTAGGGGCTTTTACCGCTAGCGATCGCCGTGGCATATACAAACCCTTTAAATGTCGATCCTGGCTGCCGTTGTGCCTGAGTAACTCGATTAAACTGGTTTTTACCAAAGTCTTTTCCCCCAACCATTGCCTTAATTTCACCGTTCCGGGGGTCAATGGCCACCATTGCTGCTTGCTTAAAGTTTTCCCAGCGTCCTTGATTTCGCAGTGTTTTAGCTACTGCCTCGTCTGCCACCTTCTGCCAAGTTGGATTCAGCGTAGTTTCTACTACTAAACCCCCACTTTTTAGCACATCCGGGGAAACGTACTTCGGCAATTCTTTTTGGATGTAGCTGGTAAAGTAGGGTGATTCTACTTGCATTCGCTTAGGTAAACTACTTTTTAGGGTTAGTGGCTCCTGAAGCGCTGCCAGCCTTTGTTCTGGCGTAATCACTCCATCTTCTTGCATCCGTTGCAATACCAAGTCCCGCCGCCGTTTTGCCGCTACTGGATTCTTGTCTGGGGCGTATAAGCTGGGGGCGGGAGCTAATCCCGCAATCGTTGCCATTTCTGCCAGGGAAAGCTGATCTGGTGATTTACTAAAGTATACCCAGGCTGCATCTGTCACACCATAAGCTCCAGATCCCAAATAAACCAGATTCAGATAACGCTCTAGAATCTGATCTTTGGTTAATTCTTGCTCCATTTTTTGGGCTAGGCGGACTTCTTTGAGTTTGCGCCAGATTGTCTGTTCTTGTTTCAAAAAGAGAATCCGCGTTAGCTGTTGGGTAATAGTGCTACCACCTTCTACCACACCTTGCGATCGCAAATTATTCAAACTCGCTCTGACAATCCCTTGCGGATCAACTCCGTTGTGTTGTCTAAATCTTCTATCTTCTGAGGCGATGAAAGCTTTTTTTAAATTATCTGGTATTTGTTCCAGCTTTAGCTGTTCTCTGGTCGCTTCACCTTGTTGTTGTAATATGGTGCCATCAGCAGCTTTGATGGTTAGTGTTTGCTCTCTCAGCACGGCAGTCAACTGTGCCTGATCTGGCAAAGTCCGATCTATTAAACTGACACCGTAGAGCAAGGCAACTATCCCACCACCTACACTTAAACCTGCCCAAAACCAGATGCGACGATAGAGTGGTTTACGGACAGTTGCTTGATTGGACTTCATCTTAGATGGGAAAATTTTCATTTTGCTCAGTAACTGCCTCGTCTGCGCCAGATATGCTGGTGATAAGCTGTCATTCGTTCCTCCTTGTCCAGAGTGACTCAAAGAATTAGTTGGTCTTCGCTTGAACCAGGAGGTAAGCTTCCGCTCTCTGAAACTTACTCAATTCTGCTTACGCAAAAGTGAAGTTCAGTTTCTAGCTTGGAGCATGGGAGCGGTGAGCCATCGCTAGACTTGCACGATTGAGCTATCCGTGCGTAGTTTAAAATATTAATGCTGGCATTCAAGTCACGGTCAATAGACAGATTGCAGGAATTGCACTCATAAACCCTTTGACTTAAAGGGATAGATTGTTTAGAGACTAGCGCGGCACGGAGAAATCAGAGTTTGAGAGATATTTTGCGTAAGTCCTATAGTAAAAACTATCTAACCACCATCAATCAGCTTGGGGGTTATAGCACTACCATAGTGTTAGTATAATATCCTATAAATAATTAACTAAATTCACTATAAAATAATGTTTTTGAGATTTAGTGAATTTAATCTTGTAAAAATGCTGCAATTTTGAGAAATATTTGGAAGATAAGAACTATTGACATTTTCTGGAACAGGTATAACGAAGTATCCGCAAAGACAGCCGCAAAACAGCTTACTTAAGGATAATGCGATGACTACGGTGGTAACAGAGCTTGGCTGTCCTGAGCCTACGCCGCAAGGCCAAAGTACTGGCTACGCCGAAGCAAAGCCCAGACGAAGCGCCCTTGCCCTTGGTAGTAATATCGGCGATTCACAGACAATTTTATCAGCAGCTATAGAGACTTTAGCCCAAACGCCAGGTATTCTCTTCGAAGCCAGATCCAATTGGTACAAAACCAAAGCCGTAGGGCCACCACAGCCAGATTACCTAAATGGCTGCGTAACATTGCAGGTAGAAATACTACCCCAGCAGTTATTAGAAATTTTGTTAGGAATTGAACAACAATTTGGGCGTGTACGTCAGGAACGCTGGGGGCCACGAATCCTAGATTTGGATTTGTTATTATATGATGACTTGATTGTGGATACACCAAATCTCCAGATTCCCCATCCACGAATGCGGGATCGGGCTTTTGTGTTAGTACCACTGGCTGAAATTGCCCCAGATTGGGTAGAACCTGTTTCTGGGTGTGTTATTAAAGAACTGCTGAAAGAGGTAGACTCTTCTGATGTACATTTATGGATGGGCAATTAAAATTACCATCCTTAAACGCAGAAGAACGCTGATTTCACCTCAGTATTCACAGATAATCAGATTTTACTATGCCATTAGGTAGAGAATTACCACAACTGCTAAAGCAACGCCTCTTTTATAAAGGACGCAAGTTTGATTTTGAAGTCAATCGCTTGCGTTTGCCGAATAAATCGGAAGGAGAATGGGAATGTATTCGTCACCCTGGTGGCGCTCTAGCTGTGCCGGTGACACCAGAGGGTAAACTTGTACTCGTGCGCCAGTATCGTTTTGCAATTCAGGGACGGATATTAGAATTTCCGGCGGGGACTGTGGAAGCAAATGAAGAGCCTTTAGAAACGATACAGCGTGAAATCGCAGAAGAAACTGGCTATAGTGCCAAAAAATGGGACAACCTAGGCGAATTTTTCCTAGCTCCTGGCTATTCTGATGAGATTATCTATGCTTTTCTGGCGCGAGATTTGGAAAAGCTGGAAACACCACCACCACAAGATAAAGACGAGGATATCGAAACTGTGTTTTTGACTCCCGAAGAGTTAGAGAAAGCTATTTTGGAGGGAGAGCCGGTAGATGCTAAATCAATATCTAGCTTTTTTCTGGCGCGTCCGTTTTTAGTTTAGTACCAATATGCTGCTAGAGTTAGCGATGCCTACGGCGGGCTACACCTACGCAGATGCCTACGGTGCAGGTTTTGAATATGCTGAGGAGATGATTGTTAACAACGATTTGAGTCGATACGTTGAACATACGCGTTTTCGACTCATCCTTGGCAGCTAAACTGATGATACCCAAATGAGCATTGCTGTTGCGGAAGTGATTGTGGCTCTTGCAGCGTGGACACCAGAAGTTTTAGCCGATAGTTTTGTTAGAGCCTTTAAACGCGATCAGAGAAAAGGTTATTCTCGAAGTTTATACCATTTTTTAGTAGAAATTCAGGATGAGCAAGAGTTTTTAACAAAAATTCGCCCTGACAGCGATAAAAGTAGCGCAGCAATGCGTGCAGCGTCCATAGGTATTTACCCACACCAGAAAAAGTTATTGAGGCGCCAACAATTCAAGCAACAATTACCCACAATACACCCGATGGGATCAGTGCTGCCGTTGCAGCTGCCCTGATGTCACATTATTTTATCTCTCAACTGGGAGCAAAACGCAAATTAGGACAGTTTCTCAAAGGTTATGTATCTGGAGAGTGGTGAGCCTATGCACCTTGATAAACTCTGCTACTCTTAGTGAGTAATATTGCAAGGTAGACCGCTCCCATAAGTTGTGATACCGCTACAATTGCAATATTGATAACTAAAGCTTAAGTATGGTTACACCAACTTCAATATTGCTGATGACACCTTAAGCATTCAAAGGCAAAAACACAAGGCTACGGTGTACACACAAGTCGAAAAATGCTCTACCCAGATTTTTCTCGGAGTGAAACTGTCACGCAGACAGGCAATCCCGCCCAGAACTGAAGTTCAGGACTTCAGCTATGAGACTCGGAATTTATTCCGAGGCGGGATACAAACGCAGTGCCAGATTTATTAATAAAGATATGACTGCGGCAAGACTTGTGTGTACACCATAGCCTTACTAAGGAGAGGGATTAAAGATAGGACAGGGTGAGGTTCTTTTATTATGGGCAATTCAGCGGACATGATATCAAGAAGCAATAGGGCTGCAAGCATAAGCTGACTTTATCAGCTAATCAGTGATATCTGCACATTTGTTTGACAAATCTATGACAAATTTATGACGGAAATGTGACAAGATAGATTTACTTAAAAGTAACAACTTCTTGACTTGTTGTATATAAAATTAATGATATTGTGGATGTTTCTATCTTAATATCGGTAAATACTGTTACTACAAAGGATACATTTGTTATATCTGATGTGGCGAGAGCAATTTCATGCGACTCCTTCCCTAAAACTGTATTCTTTAATACAGTTTTAGGGAAGAAGGAAATAAATAATTAGTCAAATTTATTAGTTTATTCCTGTAAGGGAACATTCATATTTTTCACAATATCAGGGTTTTTGATATTAGAGAAATGTGGTTAAGGACTTGGAGAAAAACTTCTTCTTTGTTATTGATGCCGCCGCAACTATCGTAACGTGATGGACTGTGGATTTTGAGACAATCAGGCTCAAGTTGATTTGGCATCAATACCTTCATATTCTTCCTCAGCAGCTTGACTGAGAATTGAGATTTTGGTTGTTGAAAAATACTTATCTTGATGGAGGTTTTACTGAGTGGGTAACAAGAGAAGCAGACTAAAAACTGTCTTATTTAAGGCTTGTAGTTCTTTGGGAAAAAACAGCCGAAATTGGCTCAACATATTTGGCTATTTGGTAACAAGCTTTTGGGGCTTTTTCGTGAAGGCGGGATCTACCCCAGTCAAAAAAGGCTTTTTCCGGCTTAAGCATCAGCAATTCCCCACAATGAAGAAATTGCCGATGACTGTTGGGCAAAGTCAGCAAGTTAACAAGTTGGCACGATTGAGACAGCGTTTACGTGAGCCAGAATGGAGGCGCTACGGTTACTTACTACTGCTGGGCAAGGCAATGGCGATCGCTATGCTATTCATGGTATTAGCCTTCATCCCCAATCTGATGGGAACACCAGCTCTAGCAGCCGATCCAGTACTCAGAGGCAATGACATCGTTAACCCGATTAATACCCTCTGGACGCTACTAGCAGCCTTCCTAGTATTTGCAATGCAAGTAGGTTTTACGATGCTGGAAGCAGGTTTCTGTCGCTCTCGTGAAACCGTCAACGTCTTGATGGAGTGCATCGTTGACACTTGTCTTTGCGGGTTACTGTTCTATGCCTGGGGCTTTGCCTTCATGTTCAGTCATGGTAACGGCTTGATTGGACTGAATTGGTTTTTCTTGCAAGGATCTCCTGCCACGTATGAAAGTACAGGCGTAGCGTTTCTGGCGTTCTGGCTGTTTCAGTTCGCCTTTGCAGACACCTGCTCGACCATTACCTCTGGGGCGATGATTGGGCGGACAGGGTTTATTGGCGATCTTTTCTACAGCATTGGCGTTTCTGGATTCATCTACCCAATTATCGGACACTGGGCTTGGGGACCAGACGGTTTTCTGGCAACAATGGGCAGCAAAGATGGTTTCCTGCCTTTCTTGGGAATTGGCTTCCATGACTTTGCAGGCTCTACAGTTGTTCACACCATTGGGGGATTCATTGCCCTGGCGGGTGCGATCGCCCTCGGTCCGCGTTTGGGTCGTCGGTTCAAGCGCGACGGTGGCGGGCCGATGTTACCCCATGACCTTGTAATTGCTGCTTCCGGCGGTCTGATTCTGTGGTTCGGCTGGTACGGTTTCAACCCCGGCTCGACACTCTCGGCGATGGACTTTGTGGGGACTGGACGCGTTGCTGCTAATACGACCTTGGCAGCATGTGCAGGCGGTCTATCGGCACTGTTTTTCGGATATCCGAAAACAAAAAAGTGGGATTTGAGTTTCACAGTCAACGGTTTCTTGGCGGGCTTGGTTGCGATCACTTGCCCTTGCTATTGGGTTAATCCGACAGGTTCTATCTTCATTGGGGCGGTAGCTGGCGTAATTGTAATTCTCGGAATAGACCTTTTGGAATGGCTTCGGATTGACGACCCAATCGGTGCAGTTCCTGTACATGGTTTTTGCGGAATCTGGGGAACGTGGTCGCTGGGCTTGTTTGCCACTGGTGAATTCGGCGCGACTGGCCCCATCTCACCTGATGTCTCTGCACCGTTAAGAGGTCTATTGTATGGTGGAGGGATACAAGTGTTGAGCGCACAAGTTATCGGCAACCTAATCATTACTGTGTCTACATTCGCTGTGGCAATGGGGTTGATGTACTTGGTAAATTTGACAGGGACACTGCGTGTATCGAAAGAAGGCGAATTGGAAGGTTTGGATTTACACGAGCATGGTCTACCAGCCTACCCTGAATATGTCATTAGTTCATCAGCTAACCCTGGCAGCTCTCCATTAGAAGAAGTGAATAAATAGAAAGCAAAGCCAGGTGTACCCTAAAGAGAGATCATGTCAAAAATTCATCAGTCTCTATCCCCATCACTCGGTGGGGCTTTTTTATGGAGAAAAAGTCGTTTTTTGGTAGTATGACGACATCACCACAGAATTGCGATCGCAAAATCAACCTGAATTCATTACTCATGTTCAGTTAGGAGAGTAGCAATACTCTTCTTTGTGTCCTTGAATAAATTTGCTCAAATCAATGCCCAAATAATGTTAATCAGGACTTTGTAAAAAGAATTGGACGCAATTAAGATCATCTGAGCTAGCGACTCTATCTTTCTGATCTGGGTGATGCGATGTCTACTGCGAGGAAACTAACCTTTTCAAATACTACGGTTTTTCGATACTATTACAGTAATTCAGGTAAATATAAAGCTAACTAACCTTCGCTAGCTCCAAGTTGGGGTAGTAAAGTACACATTGATAGCTTAACTATATACCTGTATATTAAACACATTAACTGCTCAGTCAGCAACTTGCTACTTATTGATAATAGTGTTTTATTACCTTGGCTAGAGTGAGATGAAAATTGACTTTGAGCCAAAGTTATAAGAGCATGACAGGAAGAAGCTTACAACTCCTAAATATGTGTCCCTATGCAAGACGCATAAATGTTTAATACAGATGATAAAAATTACAACTTTTAACAGTGCCGGTAAACTGACTGCTCTTTTGTTTTTGATAACTCTCTTCCTCACACCTTGTGTGATTGTAAATGCAGGAGAACGTGGTGTATTGATGAAATTTGGCGAAGTCCAAAACCAGATATTAGGAGAAGGACTTCACTTAATTATTCCTGTAGTCAATACTGTGAAAAAGTTGAGTATTCGAGTCCAAAAACAGGAAATCTCAGATGAGGCTTCTTCCAAAGATTTACAAAATGTTTTCACTGATGTAGCTCTCAATTGGCATATTCTTCCCCAAGAAGCAAATGCCATTTTTCAAGAAATTGGAGATGAACAAGATGTAGTCATTCGGATTATTAACCCAGCAGTTGAAGAAGTACTAAAAGCAGTAATGGCAAAGTATACTGCTGAAGAAATTATTACTAAACGAGGAGAAGTCAAAGGTGCAGTAGATGATGCCTTGTCCACACGACTAGGTAGCTATCACGTTGCAGTTGATGATATTTCTCTAATTCATGTCCATTTTTCAGAACGATTTGGTGAGGCGGTGGAGGCGAAGCAGATTGCTGAACAAGAAGCAAAACAAGCAGAGTTTATCGCCCTGAAAGCAACAAAACAGGCTGAGGCAAAAGTTAATTTAGCCAAAGGAGAAGCTGAGGCACATAGATTATTACGTGATGGTTTAACTCCAGAAATCCTGCAAAGGCAAGCAATAGAAAAATGGAATGGTAAGCTGCCATTAATTCTCAGTAAGGAGGCTCCAAAATTGTTTGATTTAAGTGAAATTTTAAAATTTGATAAAAATTGAGATTCTTTTTAATGAAATATCTGCTACATAAGACATAGGGGCGCACAACTGTCATACGTGTCAACTTAACGTAAAAACCAGTCTAGACAAAACTTTCATAGATTCTCTCGTTCCCAGTCGGAGACTGGGAATGCCTATATGAGGCTCCGCCTCAAGACTAGCGGCAGAGCCGCAATTGAAGAGCATTTCCAGCCTTCTTGCTGGAAACGAGGTTTTAGAGGGATTTTTCCTTAAGCTGACACCAATGCACAGATGTGCGCCCCTACAACCGATTCATTTGTATAAAAGTGATAGACTAAATTAACTGTTGGAGAATAAAATGGGAGAATCGAGAATCTTCAACTGGATCAATAGCATAATCAACAGCGTATAAAGTGTTGAAGAAATTAGACCAGTAAATAATTCTTTTTTGAGGTTATGCTCTTGAGGTTCTTTTTGAAAAATGTCCTTAGAACCGAATTGCATCAAGAGAATTCCCACAATATTAGAGAGCCAGTATCCGATAATTGAACAAGGTAGAAGTAATTTTGGGGAAAGTAAACTACAAGCATACCCAAAACCATAAGCTATTGGCAGATTGAATAGTAGGTCATTCCACCAACATAGTGGTGACAACAAATATCCCAGTACCAGAAAAAATCCACCTCTGAGTTTTTTGAAAATGTCTTTTTTGAACTCTTTTGGAGTAGACTGTTGTAATTGCTCCAGGGCTGTATCTCCTGTTACATTCAACTCTTGACTGACGTTTTGGAAGCTTTCCATAAAAATCCACTATTCCTACCGGATTAGTGTAGCTTAATATATAAACTAAACTAAAGTCTAGTATCATGAGTGATAATATTTTGGCTTTTTGCTGCTGAAAGTTTTGCCACTGCATAGTTTCAGCAAAATAGTAAAAAGCAAAATTGAGGTTTAAATCAGCTGTAACTTAACAATATCTGATTTCTACTAGAGGTGCATGAGTCACTTCGCTTCTTGCAGAATCTGGGCTTTTGCTTCGGTATTTGAGCGAAATAGAACGATTTAAACAAAATTTAGACAATCAACGCTATTTTTCGCTCAATAGGTTTCAAAATCAGAATATATCTTTCTAAATTATAATACTAATACTGAAATGGCCAGAGCTTGCTTATGGTAGGTGGGTTGATGTTGAGGAGCAAAATTTTTATATTTTTGCATATAGCCGGGGCAAAAATTTGAACTAATAATAGCTACAATAAAAGTACTGAGGCATTTTAATAGGAAAATGACAGATTTAACTCCAAATAGTACATTTTTAATAGCAGGAATTGTTTTTATAACGATTGCCGTCATCGGGCAATCTAAATTAGGTTTTATTGAAATTAATCCCGGTTGTTTTGGGAGATTTTTGGCTCTATTTATTGGGATTTCCAGCCTATTATATGCTTTGGGATTACTCAATTTTTCAGCCGAAACCCTTGACTTATTAAGAACTTCTCTGACAGAACAAATTAAACAGAGTCTAAGTTCAATTAATGACCTTTTTCAAGGGTCGTAATTTATTTTTGGGTGTATATCAATACTTTTACTCAAACCTAACCCCCCAGCCCCTTTTCTATTAGGGAATCTACGGTGTACAACACAAGTCTTTGATAAGGCAATTTATGGTTAAGTCTCATTGCCCCTGAGAAACCTCACCCTGGTTTTGCTATGCAAAACCTGTCCCTCTCCTTATTAAGGAGAGGGATTAAAGATTTGCATCGCCAGTTAGCTTGTAATGTTGAGTGGTTAGTCCTATATATTTAGTTAATTTTTTGCAGATTCTTAATTGTGAAGAAGATTTCATCATCAGCTATTCGACTATCATAATCAATATTAATTTGAGTTGGGTAGCCGATTATCGGATCATATTGTACAGTCAGATTTGCCGCTTTCCGAATCAGCGCATTTCTAATGATATTAAAGAGTTTAGGAATAGTATTGTATTTTTGAAACAATTGTGAATCTACTGGTTTACCAGTCTCTTTAGAAGTGATAGAAGTTGTGAGGCCATTACGTACTTGAATAATCACAACTTCTGTGGCTTTGGGGAAACAATTGCAACTTCTAGTGAATTCATAGCTATAGTTAGAGATTTTTTGCTGTCTCCATAATCGGTAATTAATCTTAAATTGTTTAAAGGTGAAACTAGTAGATGCTGGTGTTTGCGCTACCTGTATAGGAGGTTGAGGCATAACAGGTGCATTCAAACCCAAAGATGCCACTAAAATGGCACTAATTGCGATTGGCAAACGCATATAAATCCATCATTAACTCCAATTGCTCACTTTAACGTGCTTGAATGTGATTCGTAAAACAGTGAAATTATTTGTAACACGTACTTTTTGTGGTAGTACAGATTTTCCATTGGTTTCGCTACCGCCCCTATTGATGGCTGGAGAAATGAACGTGATCTTATGTCCATAATCTGTATATGTAAATCTATCTTATTAATGATGGACAATTTATCATTAAAATCTTTTCGTGTCTCCGTGTCTGTGCGTCAGCCTAAATAATAAGTTTTTAAGCGGACATAATATCACTCCTCAGTTATCAACTTTCTTTCTTCAGGGAGTAAGGTAGTTTCATCTTCAGAGCGATCGCAATTTACAGATTTGGTTTTAGTTTCATACGGTTTGATAATTAGACTGACACCAATTGTCCAACCTAATGCAACCATCCAACCCGCGAGAATGTCACTAGGAAAATGAACCCCCAGATAGAGACGACACCACGCAATAGCGATTACATATAAGCTGCCGAATATGAGAAGCAACCACCGCCAGGAGCTATCCCAAGTTAAGAATAGCAAAATTGCTACCAGTGTTACACTCGTCATGGCATGAGCGCTGGGAAATGCAAAACTAGACTCAGGCGCAATGGACTGCCACAATTGTGGACGCACTCGATGCATTAATTCCTTTGCTGTGCGGTTGATGATTACACTTCCCACTGAGGCGGTGAGTAAATAAGCTAGCGATCGCCAGCGTTTTTGAAGTAGTAATATGAGTGCGATCGCACCTAAAATCGGTATCGCCGTCCAAGGCAACCCAATTATAGCTAGCGCCACTGCTAAAATATCTAGCTGGGGGTTTGCTGTAGAATGAACTGCTAACAGAATAGGCACATCCCACGGTAAGCCAGCTTGATTCTGCCATATCTTTACTATCAGGATTTCAAAGACCTGCAAAGGTAAATATACACCGATCAAGAGGAATAATAGCGATCGCCAACGGGCAATCAACAAATTTTTGAGAAAAGAAAGAGACGACTGACTCTTTTGATTGGCTGTTTTCACTTTTTCCATATCAAAGTTAAAAAGACTTCAATGATCACAAATTACTAGAATTTTGAGAAGTTCCACAATGTTTACAATAGGACAAATGTTTATAAGTAAGATTATGACAGTTTTGGCATTCAATATATTGATAATAACCGCAGTGCGGACAGTAAGTATCAAGAGGTCGAATTTTCTTGGCACAATTGACACAGCATGATTTTTGAACTCTGCTAGCTGCCTGGAGTTTAGCATTAAAGACAAACTTTTGAAAAAACTGGATAATTCCAAAACCAATAATTGGAATCAGTAAGATATAAATATAACTGAGCAGGAAAAGCAAACCACCAAAAAGGATGCTAATGATCTTAAAGATAAATTCAAATATTGCACCTATTTGAAGAAATTCAAATATTTTAACGATTAGTGGGATAAAAAAGATAACTAGCAAATGCCAGCTAATTAGCGAGATGAGTCCATATCCTCTTCCTTGAGCAAATTTGTGAACTGATAAGGCAATGAGAATCAACGGGAGAAGAAAGAGGCACTGAAAAGCAAGCTGGATACTTGGATACCAAAATGACGCCTTTTGATAGCCTTTATTAACTTCCCGGAATTGATTGTCATCTTTAAGAAAGGCTATAAAACTAATACTTTCCGGTTTGGTAAGCAGTTCATTTTTAAGAGTAGAATTTTCCTGTTTAAGGGTAGAAATTTGGCGATTATTTTGTTCTAATGCCTGTTTAGCTTTTTCAGCACTGACTTGATTAATTGATTGTTGACGATCCTGACCGGCAATTTTTTCTAAAAGCGTTGAGTCATATTGGGCTTTAATAGTGCGATCGTCTTCTTCAAGCCTACTGATTTTCGCTTGTTTCTGATCAATAGTTTTGATGATTTCCTGCTTTTCAGGATTGTTAATCTTATCTTTGTAGTTGGCATATTGCAAGCACGTTTTAGAAACCTTACCCAGATGTCCTGCTTCGACTTGTTGATAGTTTTGCTGAAAAGTGAGTTGATACTTCGCGTTATTTTGGAACGAAAGTCTAACAATTTCATAGTCTTTATCTTTAGTGGTTTTTGTCCGGTAATCTTGCCACTCTGAATAACATGGATAAGCCTTGTTCGGGCTGAGATACCATCTGCTTATATCATCCAGTCCCGTAAAAACATTAATCAAGATAAAAATATCAATTAAAATAATGACAATCAAACTCACTTTATTCAGTGGTTCGTTGTTGATTGTCCTTGATTTACTAAAAAATTGACTCAAAAGACGGCGGATTCTGGCAAACATATTTTCTTTTAAATAAATGGAAATTTAATCCGAATCAATTTTAGATGATTAGTAGTGAGTAAGTGCCCAAAAATACATCTACTCATCTAAAGATTTGTTAACTGCTGACTTCTGAGAAACAAAATCCCCGACTTCTCAAAGAAATCGGGGATTTTGTTTTTCAATTCTCACAAATCAGGCTGGGGTAAAAAATAGCATGACTTTGGTAACGGCTGTGCGCCCCAACTGAAACCTATTTAGCAGCGAAGTAGGCTTCTAGTGCCTCAGAACCACCAATTAATTTACCATCGATAAACACTTGGGGAACTGTTGTCGCACCTGTAACTGCTCGTAAAGAGCGTGTGGTAATATCCTTACCCAAAGTAATTTCTTCGTAGTTGATGCCATTTTCCTTGAGCATCGCCTTCGCACGGGCACAGAAGGGACAACCGACTTTCGCAAACAGGGAAACTACTTCGGGCTTTACTGCTTGGGGGTTGATGTATCTGAGCATTGTTTCGGCATCGGACACCTTAAAGGGATCTCCTGGCTCGTCTGGTTCAATAAACATCTGGTCAATTACACCATCTTTCACCAGCATAGAATAGCGCCACGATCGCTTCCCAAACCCCAAGTCTGATTTATCTACCAGCATACTCATCCCTTCAGTAAATTCACCATTACCATCCGGAATTAGTCTGATATTTTCTGCCTCTTGATCCTTTGCCCATTCGTTCATCACAAAGGCATCATTCACAGAAATACAGATAATGTCATCGACACCATTTTCTTTGAAAACCTTAGCCAATTCGTTGTAACCAGGGAGATGAGTTGATGAACAAGTTGGAGTATAAGCACCCGGTAAAGAGAAGACAACCACTGTCTTACCAGCAAATAGCTCATCGGTTGTCACATCCACCCAGTCGTTGTTATTGCGAGTATGGAAAGTGACATTGGGTACTCTTTGCCCTTTGCGATCGCTGAACATGATTTTGCTTGCCTTTAGTAATCAATTCCAGTCATAACCTATCATGGGAGAACTGGTATAATCTAACTATGACTCAGCTCAGAAACTTCATTCATAAATGGAGCGAGCGCTACAACAAATTCAGCAGTTGATTCAATATGTATAATACTTACATATCAGTCCTTTATATTCTAATTGACGTTTAAATTCATAAAATTCAAGCCTCAGCAATAACTTGAGCTAAGTTATGATTTTTTAGCATCTCAGAAATGTTGGTAGAGTCGATGCCCGGTATTATCCGGGGCACCTCTCTGTTAAATCTGGGCGTGCGACTTTCACCGCACCCAGCTTCCGATGTTCTCAGCTTGCGCTTTTGCTCATGTGTTTATAATCGTGGCAACTCTCATGAATTGCTTCAAGATTATTTTTCTTCCAGTTGGCGTGATTTCTGTCGATGTGGTGCAGGTGAACCCGTTCTTCATCGATAAACTTTAAGCCGCAGGATGCACATTTATGGTTTTGCTTGTTAAGAGCTTTAGAGGTTTCGCCGTCGTAGAGCTTACTTTTTCGTTCACTCCAGTAGGTGCTATCCCCATCATAGGGGGACTTTGTGCCTTTGACCATGACGTGACTACCTTCGGAGTAGGGAACCTTCGGAAATGCTTTGTCTAGTAATTTCTTGCTGGAGTAGCGGTCTTTCTTGGCTTCCCTATTAAATACCGTGTATGCTCTGTGGCTCATGAACCAAAGTGATAACTTTGACCCGTCCATCTTGCAGAACTTATGGTAATTTCTCCATCCTCTAACTATTGGGGAAAGCTTTTCAGCCTTCACCTTAGAGCCATAATTCGAGTTGTTGACGATGTGTTTTACTTTCTTACGAAAAGCTTTGAAGTTTTCCACTGAGGGGGTACTTCTAAACTTTCCATTGCTCTGCACTTTGAACTGCCAGCCGAGGAAATGGAACCCATCTGTCGCGGCGGTGACTTTGGTTTTCTTTTGGCTCACATTCATTCCGCGTTTACGGAGGAACTCGCTGATTCTTTCAAGTATCTCTGTCGCATCATCTTGGGGGCGGAGTATGATTACCATGTCATCTGCATATCTTGCTGATGGTTCGATAATGGATTTATCTGGTGTTTTGTCTGTTATTCTGTAGCCCCGTTTGTACTCTACGTGGTACCTGTGTATACTCTCAATCCCGTTGAGTGCGATGTTGGCTAGTAATGGGCTAACCACTCCCCCTTGCGGTGTACCCTGTTCGGGAAATTCTGGGTTGACTCCTGTCTTGAGGCATCGGAATATTCCGAGTTTTAAGCCTTTGGGGGCAATGAGTTCGTCCATTATTGCTGAGTGGTTAATCCGGTCGAAGCACTTTTCAATATCGAGTTCGATTACTCGTTTTTCTATTCCGTTGACACTAGAGTTAAGGTTTGCAAAGATGTACTGTTGTGCATCATGGGCAGAGCGCCCAGTTCTGAACCCATAGCTCCGGGCGTGGAAAGTGGCTTCATGTGCTGGTTCGAGTGCATATTTTGCTAGGCATTGCCAAGCTCTATCCGCGATGGTAGGTACTTTTAGCATTCTGGTGGTTCCATCCTTTTTAGGAATTGGAATTTCCCGTAGACCGCTATGATGCCAGTTGCTATACTGGGTCTTGAGTGTTATTTCAAGTGCAAAGCGTTCCTCGAATGAGAGGGATTTTTTGCCATCGATACCTGCCGTCTTCTTGCCAGCATAAAGCTTAGATACTTGTCTTATTGCAAGAAATCGAGCCGAGGTGGATTTCATAATAAGCTTTTGGAGTAACCGCGCTTTCCGCTTGTCTCCAACAAGAACCGCTTTATACACACGCTTTTGAAGGCGGAATAGATTTCGGCGGAATTTCTTCCACGGTAGGGCTATCCAAGATTCACTAGTTTTATAACTGTGTCTAATCATTTTCTCTTCTCTGGTTAGTGTATTCTGAACACCTCGCAACAATTACGTTGCGTCCTACCCGAACTGTGGGGATTCTTCCGCTCGTCTGGTTTACCTGGGGTTCGACTGTCCCAAGACCCACAATTCGTTTTTATTCGTTCCCTCGGAAGGATTGATTGTTCCTTTAGATGTTGCCAATTCAACTACTGGATTCCCTTGACTCATGCCGTTTTTGACTTAACTGCGGCGGGAATGAACTCCAGTGTGCTCAGGGTTTTTATGTTACGCCCTTGCCTGTAGATAAGTTGCTTTTCTAGGCTCTGTTTCATCGTAGGAACCCCCTGTTAGCGCCAGTGTCAACCCGCAACGGTAGTCTGATTGCGCCCTGTTCCCAGCTTCACTCTACAAGAACCGAGCTTGTTCGGTGTGGGCAGGTAAGGAGTCAATTCTGAGTCTGAATGGTAGGACTTTCACCTACATCTGACCGAGAGATCAGCCTTTTGGTGACAGTAATCTGCTGTCGGGCTGGATTAGTTATTTACGGACTGAGTACCGTGATTCACTAATCAACGAATCGCACTAAATCTTCTACTACTATCTTGGCGTGGTTTTTGCATAAGTAAGTAGTGATTTGATGTAAAGTGTTTTTTCTGAGATTAGCTACTTTTGCGTGATGTCTTGCTAATTATATCCTCAGCCTGACTTTCACCGGATCTGGAAAACCTCTCTAAATCTCTCTCCTAAAAAGAGAGAGACTTTGAATTTTCCCCACCCTGTCCTGACTTTAATCCCTCTCCTTACTAAGGAGAGGGACAGGTTTTGCACAAGCAAAACCAGGGTGAGGTTTCTTTGGGCTATTGGATAAACCGTAAATGACCTCATCAAGACTTGTGTGTACACCGTAGCTTCCCGTCGCGGGAAGGGCGTTAGGTTTTTCGTAGCCCTTTCCACATGATCTGAATTGTCAGATCCTCCGCCTCTACGTTAAAAAAAATTGACTTTGACGAAGAGTTAAGCCTTAACCCAAGCGTATTGGGCTTTAGCTGCTGTTTTTTATTGACGTTGCAAAAATTTACATTTAAAATTGAAAGCGGCAAAATCAGATAAGTATTTATTCTTATTTATCCTGAAAAATTCACATTTGATGAGTATATATTCCTGTTGAAAGCAAAAATTTAATCTTTTAGAGTTCAATAAAGGTTACAAAACTATAAATTGCTTAATATAATGTAACCAAAAGCGAGAAAGCAAATTGATTGTCAGAAGTGATGAATGCTATTGAATTTCCCTGGCTAACAGCCATAATCCTCTTACCCTTGGTGTCTGCCTTAGCCATCCCCCTAATCCCCGACAAAGAAGGTACAACTGTCCGGTGGTATGCTTTAGGAGTTGCGATCGCCGACTTTGCACTGATGATTTATGCCTTTTGGTATAAGTACGACTTTCAGAGTTCAACACTCCAACTTGTAGAAAACTATCCTTGGGTACCGGAGTTAGGTTTGCATTGGGCGGTGGGGGTTGATGGTTTATCGATGCCCTTACTGCTTCTGACAGGCTTAATAAATACCCTGGCAATATTCGCGGCTTGGAAAGTTACTACCAAGCCGCGATTATTTTATGGTTTGATGTTAGCGATGTACAGCGCCCAGCTTGGCGTATTTGTCGCCCAGGATTTGCTGCTGTTCTTCCTGATGTGGGAAATCGAGTTAGTGCCGGTTTACCTGCTGATTTCCATCTGGGGAGGACAAAATCGCCGTTATGCGGCTACCAAGTTCATTCTTTACACCGCCGCCGCATCAATATTTATCTTGATTGCCGGTTTTGCACTTGTCTTCTCTGGAGATACCATCACCTTCGATATGGCGGCTCTGGGAATGAAGGAATACCCCAAAACCTTGGAATTGTTGGTTTATGCAGGTTTCTTGATTGCCTTCGGGGTAAAGTTACCAATTTTCCCTTTACACACTTGGCTACCTGATGCTCACGGTGAAGCATCAGCACCCGGTTCGATGATTTTGGCTGGTGTGTTGTTAAAAATGGGTGGTTATGCCCTCATCCGCTTCAATGTGGAAATGTTGCCCAATGCCCATGTGACTTTTGCGCCAGTATTAGCGATTTTGGGTGTAGTGAACATTGTCTACGGTGCTTGCTGTGCCTTTGCCCAAACCAATCTCAAACGCCGCTTGGCTTACTCTTCAATTGCCCACATGGGGTTTGTGTTGATTGGGATTGCCTCCTACACAGAACTGGGTATTAGCGGTGCAATGCTACAGATGGTTTCCCACGGCTTGATTGCTGCTAGCTTGTTCTTCCTCTCTGGCGTGACTTACGATCGCACTCACACCTTGATGATGGATAAAATGGGCGGTATGGCCAAGGTAATGCCCAAAACCTTTGCTCTATTTACCATTGGTTCAATGGCATCTCTGGCCTTACCCGGAATGAGTGGTTTTGTGGGTGAGTTGATGGTATTTCTGGGTATTGCCACCAGTGATGTTTACAGTTCTAGCTTCAAAATTGTAGTCGTGCTGCTGTCAGCCGTTGGCGTGATTTTGACACCGATTTATTTACTGTCGATGCTGCGTCAAGTATTCTATGGTGAGCAGAGTGTTCGCGTAGCGTCTCGCAGAGAAGAGTTGCGCTTGGATGCTGTAATATCTGATGTCAAACCCCGCGAAATATTTATTACCGCTTGTTTGCTGCTGCCAATTATCGGAATTGGTTTCTATCCCAAGTTGGCAACGCAGACTTATGATGTAAAGGCAGTGGAATTAGCCGCCCATGCTCGCCAAGTTCTACCAGTTGTTGCCCATCAGCAACCATCAAGTCTGTACTCGCGGATTTTCTCTGCACCAACATTAGCTAATTCTCAAGTTGAAAGTTCGATTAACATTTCTGAGTAAATTAACTTTTCATTAAGGGTGCTGCAAGTAAATTCTAAATATTAGGGGAATAAAGGGGTGGTTACGAAACCATCCCTAAAATTTTGCCAAGAGATATCCTGAAGACAGGTGAAGTCCCAAAAATCAATTATGAATACCAACTTACCTGTAGCTACAGAAATTATACCAATGGTCTTGCAATTGCAACCTGCGATCGCACTAACCGACGATCAGTTTTACGAATTTTGTCAGCTAAACCGTGATTTTCGCATCGAACGCAATGCTGTGGGAGAATTAGTGATTATGCCCCCTACTGGTTCCGAAACTGATCAACATAACTTTGACGTTATTGTTCAGTTGGGTATTTGGACAAAGCAAGATGGTACAGGTGTAGGGTTTGGTTCCAGTGGTGGGTTTACTTTGCCCAATGGTGCGGTGCGATCTCCCGATGCAGCCTGGATAAAACGTACAAGCTGGGAAGCGATACCAGCAGAACTGCGAAAAAAGTTTGCGCCGATTTGTCCTGATTTCGTGATTGAATTGCGTTCTGAGAGCGATAAGTTGCAAGTTTTGCAAGATAAGATGCAAGAGTATATAGATAATGGCACGCAACTTGGTTCGTTAATTGATAGAAAACAACGCCGAGTTTTTATTTATCGTCCTAATATTGCGATTGAAGTATTGAATAACCCTAAGACGCTTTATGGTGAACCGTTGCTACCTGGGTTTGTTTTGGATTTAAGTCAGGTTTGGTAGGCAGTAAGCTAGTTTTATAGTACCGAAAAAGGTTGACGTAGATACAATATCTGTGTTTATACAAAGAGCTAAAACAGTTACACTCAAAGCATGATCAAATAAAAATGCTAGGAATTTATGGCGGCGAAAGACATATTCCATAATGCAGTAAGACGGCCTTTGGAGAAAGAGGGTTGGCTGATCACTAATGACCCGCTTTTCCTGCGTTTTGGTGGTTTGGATATGTACATCGACCTCGGTGCAGAGAAACTTTTAGCAGCTGAACGAAATCAATAAAAAATTGCCGTTGAAGTTAAAAGCTTTGTTGCTCCATCTACTACAACTGAATTTAGTACTGCTCTAGGACAATATCTCAAATATCAATTAGCACTTGAAGAAGAACTACCTGAGAGACTTCTATATTTAGCAGTTCCCTTAGACACCTATCGTTCTTTTTTTACTTTAGAACTGCCACGCTTATTAATCCAACGCTACCAAGTTCGGCTGATTGTTTTCGACCCAGAAGAGGAAGCGATTGTAAAATGGTAAAAGTAGAACAGTACCGTCAACTTATTCAAGAACTGTTGCTAGCTTACAGTGAAATTAAAGCCAGCAACGAAGAAGTCGAAGCAGAAGTGATTTTTGATAGAGAACACGTTGGGCTTTGCCCCGCCGTAGGCATCGCTACCAACTTGTTCACGCGGGGTGGTCAAATAAGCGCCGTGTATATGGCTGCGTTTTGCATCTAGATATTAAAAACGAAAAAATTTGGATTCAACATGATGGTACTGAAGGAGGTATCGCCAATGAACTTATTAGTCGAGGTATACCCAAAAAAGACATCGTTTTAGCTTTTCATTCCCCCTTTAAACGACAATTTACGGAGTTCGCTGTTGGTTAATATGGTTGAGAGTTGAAAGGAATCCAATCACTCTTAATTAATAGAGTTGAGTTAGAGTAATTTCAATCGCTAAACTTTTCGTGATTTAGGATATAGCCACCAACTAAACAAACGGCTGACTCTGGGCATGACAACGTAGGTCAAAAGTACAACCATTATTATGGTAACGATCAGCGAAATAATCAAATGTGGTAAACCGCGAAGCAGAGGGACTAGAAACGTAGTCAAAATATTAATCAACACATATACAGCTCCACAAGTTAGCAATGCTATTTTATAGCGTGGTGGAGTTTTTAGTGGTTGACCGGGAAGAGAAAACCAAGCTTCTAATCCACAGATTTCTTGAACATTAGGGTCAGATTCAACCAAGTGTTTACCTTGATTCAGCCAATATTCGCGATCGCGCGATGTCATCCACACCTTTAAATTTTTATAATCGTCAAACCGGAAGATGATCACATATTCGTTTCGCACCCCAAGTTGAGGACGAATCACATTTGTTCCCAAATGACCTAGATAGGTTCTGGAAACCTTGGTAATATTTTTCAACCAAGCTTCGTAAGCTGTTTCGCATCCTGGTTTGACAACTTGTGTAATGACTACGGTTACAGATTGATCGTTCTGTTCCATCTCCATTAGTTATGCCACCTATATTTGCGTCGTTGTGCCTTTGCGCGAAACTAAATTTATACTTTTAATCAACAATCCCATAAATTCGCTTCCTCTGGAACATTTTTAAATTTGGGATTTTCAATTCAAAACCCCAAATTTAAAATCTGAAATTCAGTCATTCTCAAGTTAAGGGATATCCAGTTTTTCCAACCTCAAGCCGAACAACATTAGCAGGAACGACACCTGTAGGAGGAGGTAAAGACATTCCACCGTTGGTAACAACATATAATATCGCAGTGCGTAGGCATAACCCGTCGTAGACATCGCCTTTCCCTTGACCAAAAGCCACGGCTGTGCTACAAATTACACCATCCTCGGCTTGAGCAATGATGGTTGTACTGCGATCGCTTGCAATTCGCACTACACTGTTGTATATGTGCGTCGCTCCATAAAGATTGCCTTCCACATCAAAAGCAAAGTCATCAATATTAGTCTGCTCAACAAAAATTTCCGGCTCACCTGGTTCATCTCCAATACCAAGGGGAATCCGCAACAGCAACATTTTTTCTGTATTTGAGACGTAGAGGAAACCACCAAAACGCTTCAAGCCATTTGCAGCCGGAGTGACATTTTCCGAACTGCTACGAGCAAGCATTGGATGTTCTAGCCAAATAGATCCACGGGGTTGAGCGATATCAATCAGCCAGATTGCACCGCGATAGGAATCTGCCGTCAAATACTGAGTGTCGGAAAGTGGGGTGATGCCATTGAGAAATATAGCATCTGGCAGTGTCAGCAACCTTTCCACCGTGCCATCACTTTTAACTAGAGAAACCACGGGTATAGAATCAGCATTCCAGCCTGTTGTCACCAGATCGCCGTTGGTAGTGAAAGCAAGACCACTTACTTTGCCTTCAACAGTGGCATAAATTTGCTGATTGCCATCTGGGGTAATGCGAACAATCTTACCGATCTCATGATTGCTTACAAAAATTGTGCCATCTGGTGCGTAGGCGTAGCCCGCCGCAGGCATCGCTAGATTTTCCAAAAAAGTATTGACTGGGAATGAGGTAATAACTTTGGCAGGTACTAATTCAATCTGTGTATCTGCATAAATAGGCGGTAAACCTGCGGAATTTCCCATATTAACCTACCATTGTACTTGAATCGGGCTACCAAACTTTCGCATCTCTGCAAAAAACTGTCCTTGCGCTCCGCCATCGGGAAGTGTTGCCAAAAAATACTTCATGCCCCTGCTCTGCCCAGAGAATACCAAGAGAGCGTCCCATGTTTCCACTGCCAATAATTCCAATCTTCATGAGTTAACCCTCATTTCACCCTAGATTGTCAAGAGATTATAGTTAAAGCAGGTGAAGTAGCCACAAAGCAATTATGACCACCAACTTACCTCTAGCCACAGAAATTATACCAATGGTTTTGCAATTGCAACCTGCGATGTCTACGACGGGCTATTCGGCGTCGCACTAACCAATGACCAGTTTTATGAATTTTGTCAGCTAAACCGTGATTTTCGTATCGAACGTAATCCTGCTGGAGAATTAGTCATTATGCCCCCTACTGGTTCCGAAACTGATGAACGCAATTTTAACTTAGTTGGGCAGTTGTGGGTATGGACAAAGTAAGATGGTACAGGTGTAGGGTTTGGTTCCAGTGGTAGGTTTACTTTGCCGAATGGTGCGGTGCGACACCGAATAGCCCGTCGTAGACATCGCCAGATGCAGCGTGGATAAAACGCGAGCGCTGGGAAGCCATACCACTGGAACTGCGAAAAAAATTTGCACCGATTTGTCCTGAGTTTGTGATTGAATTGCGCTCCCAGAGCGTAGTTTACCGCCGTAGGCATCGCTTGCAAGTTTTACAAAAGAAGATGCAAGAGTATATTGATAATGGCACACAACTTGGTTGGTTAATTGATAGAAAACAACGCCAAGTTTTTATTTATCGTCCTAATATTGCAGTTGAGGTATTAGATAATCCTAAAACCCTTTGCGGTGAAACGTTGCTACCTGGATTTGTTTTGGATTTAAGTCAGGTTTGGTAGCTCACATCTTGCAGCAGACTCTTAAAAATAGTGCCAGAGATATTCTACATCCACAGACAAAATTAAATGTATGAACACAACACCCTCTAAAAGTGAAAGAGATGAAATGTTCAAGTGGTTAAATCGTAACCGCCAGATGTTATTAGATTTATATAAAAATCAATATATCGCTTACAATGCAAATGGAATAATTGCTCACAGCGAAAACTTACGCGAAGTTTTAGCATTAGGTAATGCTGCAAAACAGCCTTTTTTAATTTACTTAGTTCCCCGTCAGACTGCTTCTATAGAAATTTTGTCAATTCGCTTCCGCACCGTCGCTCGCCATGATTGGCAACCAAATTATAGCGTTATTTTAAAACATAGAGATATAGAATCTAATACAACAATGTTAGTAGATTCTGGTGCTGAATTAAGTTTAATTTCATTGAAAGTTGGTGAAGATTTAGGCTATGCTTTGGCTGATTCAGAATCAACTTTGTTGGCAGAAACTATAGGTGGTAGAGTTGAGTATGTTTTACGTAATGTCGAAATGACAATTGACGAACACAATTTTATTACTCCTGTAGCATGGTTGCAAACCAATACAGGCGGAGAACAATTGCTTTTAGGGCGAGAAGTTGTATTTGATAAATTTAATATTGAATTTAGGCAAGCTGAGGAGCAAATTATTTTTACATGGCGTGAAGATTTGAAGTGATAAATTCAATAATTTAATAGTGTTTAACAGTTAAATAGCCAAAAATTTATTCCTCATCTTCAAACAAAGATTCTAAATCTCTATAACCGCTTGCAATACGAGTAACAATAATTCCATCCTCGCTGGGATAGTAAAATATAATGTAATCATCCACAACAAAGCCGCGCAGATTCGTTACAAGTCTTCTGTAACTTTTCCCCATACTGGGAAAATCTGCTACCAACTTACACTTCTTACGAATATCATCAAAAAGCTTACTAGCTGCTTTTGGGTTACGGCGAGCAATATATTCACAAATTTCATCTAAATCTTGAATTGCTTCATCTGAAAATGAATAACTACTCATTCTTCAGACTCCTCAGCAATTTTCCGAATTTTTTCTTGAAATCTAGCGAAAACAACTTCGCCATCAGTTACTTGTCCTTTAGCGATTTGTTCAGTTCCCACAGCAATTTTTTGGCGTAATTCTTCAATTCGCCGTTCTCTTTCTTGAAGCAATTTAAAAGCTTCATTGATCACATCCTCTGCACTAGCAAATCTACCACTTGCAATTTGTGCTTGAATAAATTGCTCTATTTCTGACTTGAGTGTGATATTCATAGCTTGTACCTCAGCTAAAAAATGGATGCATTAACTGGAACTGCAAAAAAAGTTTGTACCAGTTTGTGATTCAATTCCCAGAACATACTTTTGGAGACTACGGCAATAACCACATTTTAAAATGTATATAAAGTTTTGGAAATTACAGAAAAATTACTATAGCAATAGTACTTAAGTTGAATGTCTACTTTATATTACAAATAGATTTAAACAACTATTATTTTAAATAATCTCAATTTCTGCTATTAACTTTAATAAAGTATATAGGACTCCGATTTGATTTCTGAAAACATACTGAGACTGAAAAGCCCATTTTATCAGGGTTTTATCTGAAATCTTGTTCAAAAATCAGATATGAGTCCTATATATATCTTATACTCTAAATCGAAATAATTTGATGATCATACCATCATCAAAAAAATATGGCTATAGAGTATAACTTAAGTATTTATACAATTAAAATTGTAATCGTATTTTGAATATATTTGTATTCAATGGCTCATCTTAAGCCAATCACTTATTTTTATTTTTTGAGGAATCAATGTTTAAAAGAACATACAGAAAAGAAGCTCAAGAGAGGCTACGCAATGCAGTAGATAAATACGAAAATGTCTGTAAGTGTTTACAAGATGCGGCTGCAAGTCTTTATCAAAAGCGAGTCAAGCGTGGGATTGAGACTATTAAACTTTGCGAAAGTTACATAAACACACTGGCAAATTCACCAAAAGAATTTAGCAAAGTTATTGCCGAACTTAAATTTCAGCTTAAAGAAATTACAGGTAAAGACTGGCAGCTAATTGATGCAAACACCAACAAAAACTTCGTAGCAGGTTCTACTGCTGGTGCTGGATTAGTCGCGGGAGCAGGAGTTGCCTTTCTTGGCCCGACAGCTGCAATGGCATTTGCAACTACTTTCGGTACAGCATCAACAGGTGTCGCAATATCTTCTCTTTCCGGTGCTGCGGCTACTAATGCTGCTTTAGCCTTGTTAGGAGGTGGTGCGCTTACTGCTGGAGGTACTGGCATGGCAGGTGGAAGTGCATTACTAGCATGTCGCTAATATTATTGCTACTTATGAAAAATTGGGTAACTTAGCTCAAGCAGCTTTTAATCCTAATTTAAATGTAGAATTGAGACTGCAAGCTAGTATTCAACTAGCTTTAGCATATAATGTTCCTGATTCCAATATTATTCACAATGTAGATGAGCTAGACTTATTTATGTTTAGCTGAGTGCGACTGAAGGATAGAATTTTATAAAAATCAGGACTGAGAAATACATCTCAGTCCCGATAAAAAAGCGGGTTAACCGCTATTTATATGGTTAACCCGTGCAGCTTTGGGAACGCGCAGAGAAATTGTTATTGCAATACCAACTTCACATTGGCGTTTTGCAGACCGCGTTGTTTTACTTCAGCCAAAGTTTTGTTAACTGCATACTTTTGGTTGATTGAGTTGATCAACTCGGTTTGGTTGTGCTTCTTAGCAACTCCCCACAAGTCAGCGATTAGGTCAAAGGAACCATCGCTGTTGCGAGACCAGCCGAGGTCATATTCGCCATCCAACATAGCAACGATGTCAGAACGGACACGCTGACCGTTATAACCACGGACATCAGCTTCAGTCTTTACGCTGATACCTAAGTCGCGCAAGGAAGCCTTGAGGATTTCGGCATCGGTGATCTTGGTACGCAGGGTGCTAAAGTGAGACATTTGGGTTTCCTCCAATGAGAAGATTGAGAAAAACGACAACGGTTTGTTTTCGGCGAAGCCGCGCTTATCAGGATGCGGCTTTTCTTATAACTGCTAGCATTGGGAGCTAGCCTTTCCCCCTGGGATGGCAGAGGAAAGCTTTTAAAACTCCATTCGCTGATATTCAGCTACGGAGGATGCTGCGGGGCGTGCGCGCTGTCTGGCCCAATCTCTCAGAGCCGTTACTTGTTCTTGCATCGTTCGAGACAGTGGCAATGTTGCCTTCAGTGCAGCAATAATATCTAGTTGGGTGAACTCCCGATCTTGGGCAAAAGCTTCATACATTGCCGCAACGATCGCTTGCTCAACTTCTGCCCCAGAAAAGCCATCAGACATCTTGGCTAGTTGCTCAAGATCAAATCGAGAGATGTCTTCACGGCGTTTCGTCAGGTGAATATTGAAAATCTGCTGCCGTTCTTCCGGTGTTGGCAGATCCACAAAGAAAATCTCATCAAAGCGTCCTTTCCTCAAAAACTCGCCAGGTAAGCGTTCTACTCTGTTGGCAGTTGCCATCACAAACACTGGAGATTTCTTATCTTGCATCCATGTGAGGAAAGAGCCGAAGATTCTACTTGAAGTCCCCCCATCAGAATCGGAGGAACCTCCACTACCAGCAAAGGATTTATCCAATTCATCGATAAACAAAATCGCTGGGGAAATAGATTCTGCTGTTTTCAGGGCGTTTCGCAGATTTGCCTCACTTCGTCCCACCATTGAGCCGTCGTAAACTCGCCCCATATCCAACCGCAACAGTGGTAAACCCCACAGCCGGGAAGTAGTTTTGGCAATTAACGATTTACCGCAACCGGGAACTCCGAGAATTAACATCCCTTTTGGTTGAGGCAAACCATACTCTCTCGCTCTTTCTGTAAAGGCGTTAGAGCGTTGCTTGAGCCATCTTTTTAACTCGTCTAAGCCACCTACAGCATCAATGGTTTCATCTTCTTCAATGTATTCTAAGATCCCATTGCGGCGAATTAGTTGCTTTTTCTCAGATAAAACGATATCTACTTCATCTTCCGTCAAACGCCCTGTAGTTACCTGTGCCTTACGGTAGACTTTCTCAGCTTCATCTTTAGTTAGACCCAAAGCGGCTCTAAGAAGCTTTTCTCTGGCTTCTGTTGTCACCCGGCGACCACGATTTTGCTCTATATGGTAAGTTAATACCTTATTTAACTCAGCCATATCTGGCAATGTAAAATCGAGAACGACAACTTCCTTTTCCAGTTCTATAGGTACTTGCTGCATCGGCGACATCAAAATAATATTCTTTTGCGTACCTTTGAAGCTAGCGATCGCATCACGCAACGATCTGTTGGTTGCAGGCGCATCTATAAATGGATGTAAATCTTTAAGAATAAATATACTTGGTTCTTTCTGCCGGATGATCCACTCAATCGCCGCCTCTGGAGACACCGTATTATGTTGGGTGACATTCCGGGGTTGACCATACTCCACAATCCCGTGTGTTACTGTCCAAATAAATACTCGGCGCTGGGGCTTTAACAACTGGGCGATCGTAGAAATTGCTTGCTCGGCCCGCTCTTCCTCGGAGGTAACAAGGTAGATTAAAGGGTATTGAGCTTGAATTAGGATATTGAGCTCTTCTTTCATACTTCGACCTACTTGAGACCTTATAGAGACAGTAGAGACATTGCTTCTGGTAAAGACAACCGAATCATGAATAATTCCTATCTATCTATTTAGCAAGGAACTAACTCTTCCTCACCCTTGGGATTGGCTTCTTCTTCATCCATCTCATCTATGGAAAGATGTTGTTGACCAACTACTCCTGGTTGATTGCCCAAAGCAACCAGTTCCCCATCACGTAAGACTAGTGAGCTATCACAAGTTGGACATGAATAAACTCTATGAGTCCGCCCATAAGAAGAATCTTCTACCTCGTCAACCAATTCTGCATTAGACAGGTAAAACACGAGGGCACGTTCGGCAAGCTCTGACATTGGTTCAGAATCGACTGCTGAACGAATCTTCAGTTTTCTGTGCAACTCTGGCGATAAATACAAAGTGACCTTTTGCTTAGTTTGCGTTTGCATATAACTCTTTAACGGTCTTACCCGGGTATGTATATCAAGTTATCGGTTCTTTTGTTGGTTGTCAAGACGGTAAAACGTTTTAACGGCAGTTTTGTTACATTTATTTATATTTTCCTGATAGCTAATAGCGAAAGTCCAATTAGGTTTGTAGTTTGAGCTTTAGCGAAGACAGCGCAAATTACGAACAATCCCCGCCCATCAGTTATTTATTGACAGACTACTAGTTGGCTGATTGAGAATGGTGCAATATCTAAGTTTTTGGTATTTCTATAAAATCAGTAATTTTGCCAAAATGTGTAATGTAAATGGCTACTGCTAATAAAATCTGTAGTTTGGGGCGAAGAATTTATCGGTTTGCCGCCAGGGTTAGCGGAGTCATTGCCCTGTTTATAATTCTGTGGGGTTGTACTGCAAATGATTTTAACGCCGGAGCGATCGCCTGGAAAACTTATAGAAACTCCCGTTATGGCTTTGAATTTCTATATCCGAGTAACTGGACTTCTTTAGCAGCCCCAGCAAATGATGATGGAATCGCGTTTATTTCACGACAAGATAACTCAGTGGAAATTCGGGGGTGGGCAAGTCAGCAGTTACCAAATTCAATTGTTACAGATCAAGGATCTGTAAAAAAGATAAAACCCAACTTTCAAACCGCCCAAGGAGTATCTGGAGTGATGGTTGTAGAAGTTGATCAACGGGTAGGTTCGATGACACTGACACTAACTCAGAGTCAAGTGAAATACTGTTGGCAGGGACGAAGCAAAAGCCAAAATTTTCCAGATTACTATCGTTTGTTTTATTACATTGCCCAGCAGTATCGGATTTCCAAGTCTTAATGGGGTATTGGGCATTGGGCATTGGGCATTGGGCATTGGCAGAAATAATAACTCCTAACTCCTAACTCCTAACTCCCCACTCCCCCAAAATCTACATCTTTGCCAGAATGATGGTTGAGAGGGGACAGAAACCTGCTAGATTTAGCTATCAGCAAGTAAAAACTGGTGAAGATGAAAGTCCTGGTTATTGGTGGTGATGGATATTGCGGTTGGGCAACTGCTCTTTACCTTTCCAATCGAGGTTATGAAGTTGGAATTTTAGATAGTTTGGTGCGGCGGCATTGGGATAATGAACTTGGTGTTGAAACTCTCACTCCGATCGCACTAATTCAGCAACGCCTCCAGCGCTGGCAAGATTTGACTGGTAAATCTATCGATCTGTTCATCGGCGATATTACTAATTACGAATTTCTCCATAAAACATTACATCAATTTCAGCCAAACGCCCTAGTGCATTTTGGTGAACAGCGTTCGGCTCCATTTTCGATGATTGACCGTGAACACGCAGTTCTTACCCAGGTCAATAATGTAGTCGGTACGTTGAACTTACTGTACGCCATGCGGGAAGATTTCCCCGACTGTCATTTGGTGAAGTTGGGAACGATGGGTGAATATGGTACACCCAACATCGACATCGAGGAAGGGTACATCACCATTGAACACAATGGACGCAAGGATACCCTACCTTATCCCAAGCAGCCCGGTTCAATGTACCATTTAAGCAAAGTCCATGATAGTCATAACATCCACTTTGCTTGCCGGATTTGGGGATTACGGGCAACGGATTTAAATCAGGGTGTAGTTTATGGCGTCTTAACCGAAGAAACGGGGATGGACGAACTATTGATTAATCGGCTGGATTACGATGGTGTGTTTGGTACAGCACTAAACCGCTTTTGTATTCAAGCAGCGATCGCACACCCCCTAACCGTCTATGGTAAAGGTGGGCAAACTCGCGGATTTTTAGATATTCGGGATACAGTCCGATGTGTGGAATTAGCGATCGCTAACCCTGCCGAGGCTGGTGAATTGCGGGTATTTAACCAATTTACCGAACAATTCAGCGTCGGCGAATTGGCATTGATGGTGAAAAAAGCTGGTAACGCTATGGGATTGAATGTAGAAATCAATCACCTAGATAATCCCAGAGTCGAGAAAGAAGAACATTATTTCAACGCTAAAAACACTAAATTGCTCGATTTAGGTTTACAGCCTCACTTGCTCTCTGATTCTTTACTCGATTCTCTGTTAAACTTTGCCATCAAGTATCAGAAACGAGTTGATCACAAACAAATTATGCCGAAAGTCTCTTGGCACAGAAATTAGGGTAAACCCCACTAAATCGCAGGTCTAAAACTGGTCGTCATGTCTTAGCACAATATGACGACCAATCAATTATTATTTATCAGGCGTGTCGTTCAGCTATAGCGGTTTTCCTTTGAATGCAATACACTTTGACCTCACTTCCATTCCCTTGTAGGGAAGGGGCTGGGGGTTAGGTCTGTATTTCACTCACTGAGAACTGCTATATTACTAAATTTGCCGTTTACTACAGTTATTTTGACTGTGCAGAATTAGATTACACCACAGGAGACAGTTTACTCCGTGTTTGATACCGAAACGCAAGCAAAGCTGGGATTATCTGCCTGGACTGAATAGTTTTATATGAGAATTGCTTTATTTACCGAAACCTTTTTGCCCAAGGTTGATGGGATTGTAACGCGCCTACGCCATACTGTTGACCATTTACAGCGCAGTGGTAATCAAGTGCTGGTGATTGCCCCTGATGGAGGCATCACAGAATACAAAGGCGCTAAAGTTTACGGCGTTAGTGGCTTTCCTCTGCCATTGTATCCAGAATTGCAAATGGCATTACCCCGCCCAGCCATTGGGTACGCCTTAGAAGAGTTTAAGCCAGATGTTATTCATGTCGTGAATCCAGCCGTTTTGGGTTTAGCAGGTATATTTTATAGCAAAATCCTCAAAATCCCCTTAGTAGCGTCTTATCATACGCATTTACCCCAATATCTCCAGCATTACGGCTTGGCGATGCTGGAAGGGCTTCTTTGGGAATTGCTGAAAGGCGCTCATAATCAAGCCGCTTTGAATCTGTGTACCTCAACAGTAATGATTGAGGAATTGACAGCACACGGTATTGAACGTGTAGATTTATGGCAGCGTGGGGTAGATACGGAATTATTTCACCCTGATTTAGCTAGTGTAGAGATGCGATCGCGCTTATCACAAAATCATCCAGAAAGTCCATTGCTACTTTACGTTGGGCGACTTTCCGCCGAAAAAGAAATTGAGCGCATCAAACCAATTTTAGAGGCAATTCCCCAAGCGCGGTTGGCATTGGTTGGGGATGGTCCCCACCGTCAAGCATTGCAAAAACACTTTGTTGGCACAAACACTTATTTTGTTGGGTATCTCATGGGCAAAGAGTTAGGTTCTGCCTTTGCAAGTGCTGATGCCTTTATTTTTCCTTCCCGTACAGAAACATTAGGCTTAGTACTACTAGAAGCGATGGCTGCTGGCTGTCCAGTAGTAGCAGCCCGTTCGGGGGGAATTCCCGATATTGTCACAGATGGGGTAAATGGATATCTTTTTGAGCCAACAGCAGATGTTCAAGGAGCATTAGCTGCTACTGTTCGCCTCTTAGAACAAAAACAACAACGAGACATCATCCGTCAAAATGCTCGCCAGGAAGCAGAAAGTTGGGGTTGGGCAGCTGCCACTAGGCAACTACAAGATTATTATCAAAAGGTGATATTTTCTGAACAGTTGGCAAAATAGGGGAGTAGGGAGTGGGGGGAAACAAATAACTTTTAATATCATGTCCGCCAGATTACCCATAATAAAAGAACCCCACCCCCAACCCCTAAGAGCTCTTCGGGAG
Source organism: Nostoc sp. (assembly GCF_036917675.1). GTDB lineage: Bacteria > Cyanobacteriota > Cyanobacteriia > Cyanobacteriales > Nostocaceae > Nostoc. The sequence continues at coordinate 73,003 of NZ_JBALCT010000004.1, forward strand.
GGGAGACAAAGCATAGCTTTGGCGGAGTGGGGTTCTTCGGGTTTAATAAGTAATCAAGCGGACATGATATAACTCCTAACTCACAATGCCCCATGCCCAATGCCCAAAATCTAAAATCTAAAATCTAAAATCTAAAATTCCCATGACACTCCCCAACCCTGGCAGCGTCTTGGCTACATTAACTGAACTGAACCAAGTTAATCGTACTCACGCCCTATTGAGTCGTGTAAAAGACTTATCTGTTAATGAATTTGTTTGTTTACTTGACTTCATAACTGCTGAGTTCCAGCAATTTATTAGAGCCATTGAACTGATTAATAATGAAGCTCTAGAAACTATGTTGGAGAAGGTGCTAGAAGCTATCACACTTAAAATTGGTCAAATCCTGCAAGCAGAACATACGGCGATTTTTTTAGTTGACTATGACAAAGGTCAACTGTGGTCAAAAGTTCCCCAAGATAATACCCAAAAATTCTTAGAAATTCGTACTCCCATTACAGTGGGTATTCCCGGTCATGTTGCAAGTACAGGCCAATATCTAAATATATCTGAAACTTATACTCACCCCCTATTTAGCCCAGAACTGGAAAAACAAATGGGCTACAAAATCCATAATCTTTTATGTATGCCTGTTATCAGTAGCAAAAACCAGACTGTAGCGGTAGTTCAACTAGCTAATAAAACCGGGAATGTTCCGTTTAATTCTGATGATGAAGAACGTTTTCGAGACTTCGCCGCTTCTATTGGTATTATTCTGGAAAGCTGCCAATCTTTTTATGTAGCGGCTCGCAATCAACGAGGTGCAACGGCTTTGTTGCGGGCAACTCAGACACTGGGGCAAAGCCTGGATTTAGAAGCAACTTTGCAGATAGTCATGGAACAAGCTCGAATTTTAATGCAAGCAGACCGTAGCACACTGTTTTTATATCGTAAAGAGATGAGCGAACTCTGGACGAAAGTTGCAGCAGCAGATGGCACAAACTTGATAGAAATCCGCATTCCCGTTAACCGTGGTATTGCTGGCTATGTGGCCTCCACTGGTAAAGCCCTAAATATCTCCGATGCCTACAAAGACCCCCGTTTTGACCCGAATACAGATAGAAAAACTGGGTATGTAACTCGCAATATCCTGTGTTTGCCAGTATTTAATTCTGCAAATGAATTGATTGGCGTAACCCAATTAATTAATAAGCAACAAAACAGCTTTACTGCTTCTGATGAAGAGTTTATGCGGGCTTTTAATATTCAGGCGGGAATTGCTTTAGAAAATCATCGCTTGTTTGAAAATGTGCTGTTAGAAAAACAGTATCAAAAAGACATTTTGCAAAGTCTGTCAGATGCGGTAATTTCTACAGATATGGCAGGACGGATTGTGACGATTAATGATGCAGCACTGGAGTTACTGGGTTGTCCGATAGGAGACGCTAATACTAAGAACAATAAGCTTTTGTGGGAACAACATTTGATTGGTCGCCTAGTTTGGGAAGTTGTGCCGATTGAAAATCTCCAAATGCGACTAGAAGATAGTTTAAAAACTGGAGCTAAACATTATGTGCCAGAGCAAAGTTTGATGGTGGGACTATATCAAGTTATGAGTGAGGAGCGATGCCCTGAGCCTGCCGAAGGGTTAGGAGTTAAAAGTGAGACTCAATATTCAGGGCTTAGGACTCAGCATTCAATTTTAGCAGTACGCGATCGCACTAATCCTGATGTTTTCATTCCCTGGAATCTACCCCTAACTCCCCAATCTGAGTTTCTCACTTTTGATCAGGTGCAAAAATTAGAACGCAGTATTAATCTCACTGTTAATCCCCTAACTAACCCAGAAGGCAGTGTCCGGGGTGGTTTGGTGGTGTTGGAAGACATCAGCCAGGAAAAACGGATGAAAACTACTATGTCCCGCTACCTAACGCCCCATGTAGCCGAACAAGTTATGGCTCTGGGAGAAGATGCTTTAATGGTAGGCGAACGCAAGGAAGTAACCATCTTGTTTTCTGATATCCGGGGCTACACAACACTTACGGAAAATCTCGGTGCAGCTGAAGTGGTATTGCTACTTAATCAGTATTTTGAAACGATGGTGGAGGCGGTTTTTAACTACGAAGGCACTCTCGATAAATTTATTGGTGATGCTTTAATGGCGGTATTTGGTGCGCCGCTACCACTTACAGAAAATCATGCTTGGAGGGCTGTGCAGTCAGCGTTAGATATGAGACACCGCCTAGAGGAATTTAACCAACGACGAATTATCCAGGCGCAGCCACAAATTCGTATTGGCATTGGGATTAGTTCTGGGGATGTGGTTTCGGGTAATATTGGTTCCCGAAAGCGGATGGATTACACCGTAATTGGAGATAGTGTAAATTTGAGTTCACGTTTGGAAACAGTAACTAAGGATTATGGTTGTGATATACTTTTGAGTGAATTCACTTACGAACTTTGCAGCGATCGCATTTGGGTGCGCCAGTTAGATAAAATTCGCCTCAAAGGGAAACACCAGGCGGTGAATATCTACGAGTTAATTGGCGATCGCACTACTCCTTTAGATGCCAACACTCAAGAGTTTTTGTTTCACTATCATACTGGACGCTCCGCTTATTTATCGCGCAACTTCTCACAAGCGATCGCCTGTTTTGAAGCTGCCAAATATATCCAACCCCAAGACCAAGCTGTTGATATCCACCTAGAACGGGCGCGTAATTATCAGCAAACGCCGCCCCCAGAGTCCTGGGATGGTGTCTGGACAATGCTTACTAAATAGTCTGTCATTGGGCATTGGGCATTGGGCATTGGGCATTGGGTATTTGGTATTTGGTATTTGGTATTTGGTTATTGGTTATTGGTTATTGGTTATTGGTTATTGGTTATTGGTTATTGGTTATTCTCCTTGTCTCCCTCATCCCCGCCTCTCTCATTCAACCTTGAGCTTCCCCCTCATTATCCTGAAACGGGTCTTCGCCAATTCTTAGCTCTTTTTTTGAGCGTTTCAACTGTTTCCATAGATCCTTTATTTGTTCGTAAGCTGCACCTGTAGGCAGTTTACCACCTGTTTCTAAGCTGCAAATGTAGCTTACGCGTTGGGCAAATTCCTGTAGATTCGCATTAAAAACCAAGTTTTCTGGCTTTACCTGACCGTAGTAGCGACCACGAGGGTAAAGAAAATCATCCTTGTTCACCATTTTGTTCTCCAATTTATTCAACTTCCCTTCTGTTTGAATCTCTAAAACTGAATCAATCACTAGCTACCCTAATCTTTCTTTTGTCAGACTGGGGGAAATCAAATCATCCAACTCCTTTTCCAACCGATGGTGCGGGAATTGGTTAATTCAGATTTTGAGACTAGAAGATCAAGGTTGAAATACTTATGTTGTAAATGTTACAAAAAAAGTTTCTACAAAAGTAACTAGAGGGAATATTTAATTTTTCTCCCGGTTGTCAATTTATCTCATCTTAGTTTATGAAGTTCAAATTGTAATTAACTTGAATCGAAACCGTGAGTTAGAAACTATACAAAATATAGCCGTATGTTCTCTTAAAATTTTCCTAGCAAAAATAATTGCAAATCGATAAGTGAAAGTACTTAGGCACAAAATACCATGTACCAAAGCCAATTGTCCTCTGTTCAAAGTTAGAGATTCAGTTCTGAATCTTTGGCAACTGGGGCAAAACAGTTCCTCTTTTCCGAATTGTGAGTAAAGAAGTGAGATTCAGCACGAGCTAAACCCTAGCTATCCGCTAACAGCACTACTACTTCCTCATCCTCCCCTGCCGCTCTGCCCAATTATCGGCAGCCCCGTGTCCTCTTAAATAATCTACCAATGGCTAATAGTTAATAACTAAAGATAAAATGGTGAAGCCTCAAAGGACAACTTTTGTCCATCGCCTAAAACTTTACCTGCCACCATGTCTGTTAATTCCAAGTTATACGAAGGCAAAGCTAAAATTCTTTATACAACGGACGATCCGGAAGTCTTGTTGGCAGATTTTAAGGACGACGCCACGGCGTTTAACGCCCAAAAACGTGGCAGCATCCAAGGGAAAGGAAAAATTAATTGTAGCATTTCCAGCCAGCTTTTTAAACAGTTGGAGGCAAATGGTATAAAAACTCACTTTATCGACAGCCCTGCCCCGAATCAGATGCGGGTGAGAGCAGTAAAGATTTTACCCTTAGAAGTAGTGATCAGAAATATTGCTGCTGGCAGTCTGTGTCAACAAACAGGGTTAGCAGTGGGTACAATTCTGAAACAGCCTTTGGTTGAGTTTTATTACAAAAACGATCAGTTAGGAGATCCTTTGTTGACAAGCGATCGCCTATACCTGCTAGAACTAGCTACTGCGGAACAAGTAGACGCAATTACACATCTAGCATTGCAAATCAACCAATTTCTCCGTAACTTTTGGCAACGGTGCGGCATTACCCTAGTAGACTTCAAACTAGAGTTTGGTTTGGACTCACAACAGCAGTTGCTATTAGCAGACGAAATTAGCCCCGACACCTGCCGTTTGTGGGATACCGCAGAAGAGGACTCAAACCGCCGGGTAATGGACAAAGACCGCTTTCGCCGGGATTTAGGAAATGTAGAGGATGCCTATCAGAAAGTTTTACAAAGAGTGCTAAAAGCAGTAGAGAGTAATAACTAAATGGGCAAAAATCAATTAAACTCGTGTGGATTGTCCTTTGTAAATAATGCCCAATGCCCAATGCCCAATGCCCAATGACTAATGACTAATGACTAATTTGTGATGGTGTGTGTGTGGTCGTGAATAGGAATCATAAGTAAAATGCGTTTATCTCCCGTATTGCTGGCAGCAGTAGCAATTGCAGTCCCTTTGGGCGGCTCAATGAGTGCAAATGCAGAAGCCGCCAAAGGTTCAAAACAGACAACAGAAGTTTTGACACTAGAAACAAATCAGCAGCCAGAAAAGGACACTGGTCAGCGTTACACTAGTGAGAGTCTAAAATCTCGACCTAATCCCACAGGGGTTACAGAGGCAGAACATCTCCAATCTGGTCTTGTCCCAGTTTACACTGCCAAACCAGCAGCGATGCCTGGGTTGGGCTACGCCGACGCGACATCAGAGTTAATAGTACCAACCTCCATAACGCCAAGAACTGCACAAACCCCTCAAATAAATCCCAACCCTACTCAACAGCCATCTCCCGCTCCAGACATTCCACCGCCAGAAATTCAACAACCAACACCTTCCCCAACTCCTGAGACTACTCCAGTACCAGAAAATGTCAATCCACCGACAACGGAACCTTTATTACCGACAACTCCAGAACCATCAACCGCTCCAGACATTCCACTCCCAGGTAGTGAACAACGAACACCTACCCCAAGCCCAGGCGCGACTCCAAATCCGCAGAATGTTAACCCGTCGATAACTCCGGGAAATTTATTACCGACAACTCCAGAACCATCAACCGCTCCAGAAATTCCACCGCCAGGTAGTCAACAAAGAACACCTACCCCAAGCCCAGGCGCGACTCCAAATCCGCAGAATGTTAACCCGTCGATAACTCCGGGAAATTTATTACCGACAACTCCAGAACCA
>NZ_JBALCT010000005.1:0-128640 GCF_036917675.1 Nostoc sp.
TGGATGGTAAGGTTAGCCATTATTGCCCATTCGTAAGAACGCCTTAATCATAGTAGCGTTACTGGCGAAAGCACCAAATATACTTCTGGGGATTCTGAATAGCTTGCGAGCCTACTTGAATTCCTACCTCAGTTCCTAATTGATTAGCCACTTCAGATACACTAACTCCAGCCGCAGCAGCTAAAACTAGTAGTCGTGCAGATTCGCTGTAGGTGTCAATTTCATGTATGGCGAAAAGAGTAGATGCCAGCTTTACTTGGGCATAGAGTGTACTAACAATTTCAAACGGTATCCCAGCTACCCCAACAACCCCACTAGCAATTCCGTTGCCCACAGACCAAAGTGTTGACTCATATATAGCATGATTTACCATTTGCTCTTTATCACCGCCCCAGCTTGAATCGTTCAGAAACGTTTGCCCCCACTCTCTACCTTCTTCGATCGCACTAACAATATTTTGCCAGATAAAAGGCATATTCATAATCGATTCAAAATCCATACAATTTTTACCTGATTAACTGAGAAGACCTAGAGATTTCTAGTTTTAGTATTAGCCGTAGTAAAACTTCATAATTGGTATTGTTTAAAACTTCATTGAAATAGTGGTAAATAATGCCCATTACACAAAGCAACTTTATATAAACTCAGTTTCAATTTCTGAAACCAGCCTGACAAAAGCTTTAGAAAAGGTTAGGTTAAGTGTTAATCACAAGCCGCACCCCAGCAGCAATGGTAAAAGAATTAGCAATTTGCACTCGTGGATTAACTAAGCAATTTGACCGGCACGTTGCTGTCAATGATGTGGATTTAGAGATTCAGGCAGGGGAAGTATATGGATTGATTGGGCCGAATGGCGCGGGTAAAACAACTCTCATCCGAATGTTGGCAACAGCTGAGGAACCAACTACAGGTGAGATTTATATTAATGGCGATCGCCTACTCCGTGACAAGAGTAACCCCAAACTTAAGCGTTGTCTAGGCTACTTACCCGATGACTACCCGCTATATGAGGATCTGACAGTCTGGGACTACCTAGATTATTTTGCGCGTCTGTATCGCTTGCGAGAACCACGCCGCACTCAACGCTTACATGAAGTTTTAGAACTAATCCAACTTGGTAATAAACGCCACAGCCAGATTTCTACTCTGTCGCGGGGGATGAAACAGCGCTTAAGTTTAGCGCGAACCATTATCCACGAACCGATTTTACTACTACTAGATGAGCCTGTTTCTGGGCTTGACCCCATCGCCAGAATGCACTTCCGCGAAATCATCAAGGCTTTGCGAGAAGCTGGGATGACTGTAATCATATCCTCCCATGTTCTCAGTGATTTAGCGGAACTCTGTACTTCTGTGGGAATTATGGAACTTGGCTTCTTGGTAGAAAGTACTTCCCTACAGCAACTTTACCAACGTCTTGCCCATCAGCAAATTGTGTTATCAACTCTGGGGAACTTAGAGGCACTTTTGAGCGAACTCAAACATCATCATTTAGTAGAAGAGTGGGAGGTAATACCAGGAAAAAACAGCGTGCGGGTGAATTTTTCGGGCAAAGATGAAGATAGTGCTGAGTTATTGCGATCGCTGATCAAAGCAGGGATTCCCCTAAAAGATTTTCACTGCACGCAAGAAGACTTAGAAAGTATTTTCCTAAAATTAGGTCACAAACAAGCATCTTGATACGTCAATAAATATCACTCCCAATTTTTGGAGAATTTTTTCTTATGATGCTCAATTTAGTAGACAAAATCGGCGATTGGAATCCGCAACTATTCCGGGAACTCAAAGGACGCCTGAAGTTTTTTAATGTGGCGATCGCAATTGCAAGTTCCTTAGTATTGCAACTGGTACTTTTTTCATATAAGTTACCGCAATTTCCCGATGATACGTGGTGGCCAGAGCATTGGGAACATATCTTCCTGACGCTGAGTGTAATTTTTGTATTTACACTATTAGTTGCAGGAACTTATTTGCTAATCAACGATTTAGCCAAAGAAGAAACTCGCGGTACGCTGAATTTCATCCGTCTCAGTCCCCAATCAGAAACAAGTATATTGGCTGGGAAGTTGCTAGGAGTTCCGAGTTTAATTTATGTGAGCATCTTACTAGCAGTTCCTTTACATTTGTGGGCTGGGCTTTCTGCCAAATTTGCCTTTATTTACATTTTGAGTTACTACGCAATTCTTGCTGCTAGCTGTATTTTTTTCTACAGTGCTGCATTACTATTGGGCTTATTTAGTCGTTCGTTTAACGGTTTTGAGGCTTGGTTGGGTAGTGGTATAGTTTTGCTTTTTTTATTCATAACGATGGTGATGGCATCGTCCGATAGCAACACTTTAAATAATTCAACTGCTTGGTTTAGACTATTTAATCCTTGGGATGTAACAAATTATCTATTTCCTAATTTGTTCCATCTATCCGATGGTTCTCCCCTAAAAAACTTGCAGTTTTTCTATTTACCATTAGGAACAAGTGTTGTGAGTGTTGTTGGTTTTCACTTGCTGAACTTTGGATTGTGCAGTTACGGTATTTTGCAAGTTCTTAAACGTTGCTTTCGTAATCCTAAAGCCTCAATAATCAGCAAGGAACAAAGTTATTTCCTAGTAGCATTTTGCCAATTGATGATGTGGGGTTTTACCGTACAAATTGGTCTAAATAATGAAAGATGGGATGAACAGGTTGAGGGAAATATCGTTTTGCTGGCAGTGTACAACTTGGTGTTGATTTTAAGTTTAATTGTGGTTCTTTCCCCTCACCGTCAAGATGTACAAGATTGGGCAAGATACCGACATCAGGGAGTTTCTAGCCGCAAAAATTTATGGCAGGATCTAATTTCGGCTGAAAAAAGCCCTGCACTCGTGGCGCTCGCTATTAATCTGACAATTGTTACTATCCCCTGGCTAGTTTGGGTTTCACTTACATCTGTTTTTGATCAAAACAATGGTCATACTTGGCACAGTAACGATATTGACAGGTTTAAATTACTTTTAGCACTGGCTTTATCTATCAGCTTAATAATGATTTACGCTACCATCGCCCAATTGATACTTTTGCTAAAAACTCCTAAACGTTCTTTCTGGGCAATTGGGACTTTAGGTACAGCAATGTTTCTACCATCGCTGATTCTAGAATTTATGGGCATCTCCCCATCGGAATATCCTACTGTCTGGTTATTTTCAACTTTTCCTTGGACAGCTATAGAATACTCTGGGGTGACAACAATTTTTATGGCAGTTCTAGCTGAGTTGAGCGTTCTAGCGTTGTTAAACTTCCATCTGACAAGGCGCGTGAGATTAGCAGGCGAATCTGCTACGAAAGCATTATTGGCAGGACGTTAGGTAAGTAGTTATCTATACAATCTATACAGGTTAGAACCCCGATTTCTTTGAGAAGTCGGGGTTCTTGTTTTTCAAAAATGATTTAAGACTGCTATATTATCTATTATTTGCCTAAATTGACGGTTAAATTTTTAATCTTCAGTGCGTTTCAACGCACTTTAGCTATTAGCCCGCAATTTATTGCAGGGCGGGAAAGCAACGCCAAACTAAGGTTTTAGGGATGGGGGGTTTAACAAGAGAGTGAATTCGCCAACAGTCTCATTCTATTCGCCTAATACTTTTCAAACATCCTCTAATAATTATGCTAAATCTTTCTACTCAAGACTTACGCTATACAGCCATCCAGTTTTTAGAACAAAGTCCCACACCGCGTCTACAAATTCTTAAGCAACTGGGCATAGCTCGTTATGATTTTTTAACCAAAATGCGACTAAATGAAGCAAATATCATTTGTATGATGCGGTTTTTTAAATATCCAAGTCAGCTAAAATTTCCTAATCTTATAGGAGCAGATTTATCTTGTTTAATTTTAGATGGTATAAACCTCATCCGAGGAAACTTATCAGAAGCAAATCTACAAGGTAGTAGTTTAGTTGATGCAGACCTCTTATTTGTAAATTTTACGAAAGCCGACTTGAGAAATGCAGATTTAAGAGGTGCAACTCTTAACGAGACTATTTGGTTAGAGACTCTAGTAGATAAATGTCAGCTTGGCGTAGGTACTGGTTTAAATGAACTGCAACGTCAAGATTTACAACTACGTGGGGCTAGATTTAATTCTTGAGAAGATGGTAATTAAAACACAAAAAATTATAAGATTATTGAATTGAAATTGTCCTGGATAAGTTAATGAATATTAAGTTACCCCAAAAATTGATGTTGCTGGGTTCAGGAGAACTAGGCAAAGAATTTGCGATCGCAGCTCAACGTCTTGGTAATTATGTGATTGCTGTTGACCGCTACGCCAATGCTCCGGCGATGCAAGTTGCTGATGCTTATGAAGTCATTTCTATGCTCAGTGCTGATGATTTAGAAGCTGTAGTGAAAAAACATCAGCCAAATATTATTATACCAGAAATTGAAGCAATCAGAACAGAAAAACTGATCGAATTTGAACAGCGAGGGATTACAGTTATACCGACTGCGGCTGCTACTAACTATACAATGAACCGCGACAGAATTCGGGAACTAGCGCATCAAGAATTGGGCATCAGAACGGCTAAATATGGTTATGCAACTACTCTAGAAGAATTAATTACAGTTTCTGATCAAATTGGGTTTAGTAATGTTGTTAAACCTGTGATGTCATCCTCTGGTAAAGGTCAGTCTGTAGTGCAGAATAAGAGTGAGGTTGAGAAAGCTTGGAATTATGCGATCGCTAATTCTAGAGGAGACAGTCAAAAGGTGATCGTAGAAGAATTTATTAACTTTGAAATTGAGATAACTTTACTGACAATAAAACAGTGGAATGCACCGACAATTTTTTGTTCTCCTATTGGTCATCGTCAAGAACGAGGCGATTATCAAGAATCGTGGCAACCCGCACTAATTTCGGAAGATAAGATATTAAGAGCAAGAGAAATAGCCATAAAAGTTACTGATGCTTTAGGAGGAGCCGGAATTTTTGGTGTTGAGTTTTTCATTACCAAAGATGAAGTGATTTTTTCCGAACTTTCTCCCAGACCTCACGATACGGGAATGGTGACATTAATCTCACAAAATCTCAATGAATTTGAACTACATTTAAGAGCAATTTTAGGCTTGCCAATTCCTCATATAGAACAGCTAGGAGCATCAGCTAGTGCGGTAATTTTAGCATCAGAAAAATCTGATTCTATCGGTTTTACAGGTGTAGCCGATGCTTTGTCAGAAAAAGATGTAGATATTAGATTATTTGGTAAACCTAATGCTCATCCATATCGGCGAATGGGCGTAGCTTTGGCGAAGGGTGTTAATGTCCAAGAGGCGAGAGAAAAAGCTAGTAGAGCCGCAAGTAAAATCACAATTATCTAATCTAATACTAAATCTAAAAATCTTTGTAACACATCAACTAATCGTAGGATAGCCATTTTATGGTCAAAGTCACACTTAATTTAGCATTCCCGTGAAATATTTTGATTACACACACCCCTTAGTTCATTAGCGGACACTACTTAGGCGCTTATAATCGATCTAAGGATGTAATCGACACTTGGCGATTACACCAAAAACCAAACAAATTAAACAAATATCGAGTTAGTTCATTTACGCCGTAACCGATAATGGCTACAGCAAGGAGATTAAATGACTGAAGATGTTTTTCAAGCAGTGCAATATCTGCAAAAACTTTCTTGTAAGTATTTTTACTCAAGTCCTTACTGGACTGAGCGGACTGATAGAGCGATAAGTAGTATTCTTAGTAATCCAAGTAAGTCTGGCAACCCGCATCACTTAGTCAGGAATACGTTAAGTGATGCCAGGAAAATACTTAACCGTCGCAATGAAATATGCTCTTTTACACAAATAAAGACGTGCAATGATGATTCTGGACACGACATTGAAACAATCGCGGATTTTCGTTTTGAGGATTTAGAAACAGTTTTTCAATTTAAAGATTGGTTAGAACGAGCTTGTTTAAGTGATAAAGACAAAATAATACTCAATTTACTTCTACATGGAAGTGAAGCCCAACAAGTTGCGGAGAAATTGGGTATTACAATTCAGCAAGCTCGCGTTCAAATTAGTCGTACCCGGAAGCGTGCTAAAGCTCGTTGGGAGGCTGATATCAATGTTTGAGCATCCTCAAAGACGTTTATATCGCCTTTCTCCCTGGCTAGTAAGAGCCCTTATTCCTGTAGATTACATAGGCACTTATAGTCTATACAGATTTAGGGAAAAAGAACCAATTTATGTAGGTCGTTCAGATACTTGTTTGCGTAATCGCCTTTTAAGACATGCACATACCAAAAAAGCAGATTATTTCGATTATGACATCCAATGGACACTAGAAAAGTGTTTCATCGCTGAATGTTCTGCCTACCATGCACTCTTAGATAAAATTGATAACTTAATTCATCCATCACCGCCGAAGGGATTACAGATTAAGTGTCCTTTTTGCCGTTCTACTTTTGACCAAGTTAGAAATAATCGACTTACTATTTCAAAAAAGGTAAATTTTAGAAGTAGTTGAAATAATTACTTGCTTCACTCACCTTTTAAGAATAGATGCACTTTTTGAATATAAACAGCGCAACCTTAAACAATAAATAAGTAGAGAATTATGATTGAGATTGAAGAAAAAACTTCTGCTCCTAGCTCTGAGTTAATTGAGGTCGATAAAACCCTTGAGAGTATGCGTGATTCTGGCTTTGACCTTGCGACTGCGAGTGGCGAAGTAGTAGATAATTCTTATGAAGCGAACGCAACAGTTGTTCGGATTCATGCTGTCGAAAAAAATGCTTCTGCTCAAAGTAAGGGGAAATCTAAAGCCAAACAATCTAGAACTATTGAATCTATTGTATTTGCTGATAATGGCAACGGCATTGCTTATGAAGTTTTACCCAGTGCGCTTAAGCTAGGATTTTCTACTCGGTATAACCAACGCAACGGTTTAGGACGTTTTGGCGTAGGTATGAAACTAGCTGCTATCAGCCAAGCTAGACGCATCGACATTTATACTAAACCTCTTGGTGATGAAGTTTACTACCATGCATACCTTGATTTAGATGAAGTTTCTAAAGGTTCACAAACTCTTATCAAAGCCGAAGTTGTAGATGGCTTCCCATCAGAGTACTCGAATTTAATGCAATATCCTCAAGATAGTAATCATCCTAAAGAAGGTGAGCCATTTGAGTCGGGAACGCTGGTAGTTTGGTCTAAGGTAGATCGTCTTATTGATGGTGGCAACTATGGTTCTGGTATTCAGGAACGCTTGACCGAGCTTACCAAGTTTCTTGCTCGTGCTTATCGCATCTTTATTAATGATGGTTTTTACATTGAATTAAACGGTAAGCATATAGCTCTGTATGACCCATTATTTTTGCTCGAAAATCCTAAAGTTATAGAAAACTTTGGAGAAGACCTTCGAGCAGATATTATCGATGAGAAGAATATCGAAATTGACGGCAAGCAAGTACATGTCAAAGTTACGCTCTCTCCAAAAGAGTTTCGACAATTAAAGGGTCTGGGTGGCAGAGAGAAAAATCCTGTAACAAAAGCAGAAGATTCACGCCTTAGAGGGCTGTACATCCCAGAAAATGAGGGCCGGATAAGTATTGTTAGAAATAATCGTGAAATCTACTACGATATTGTTCCAAAATTATTACCTTACGGAGTTCAAGACATAGACCGTTTTATTGGTATTGAGGTCAGTTTCCCTGCAACTTTGGATGAATACTTACAAGTACGTCACGTAAAGAGAGGAGCCGAGCCTGTTACTAAACTACGGGAGGAGTTAAAAAAATTTCTAGAACGACCAATAAACGTAGCACGTAAAGAGATTAGAAAAGTTTGGAAGGATACTGAAACAGCCGAACGCAATAAAGCTGGACAACATCAGTTTGCTGAAGAAGCTGTTCAAAGAGCCGAGAAAACGCTTCCTGCTGGTAAAGGGGGCTTGAAACTTGATACACAGGCACAAGAAAAAATTCTTGAAGATTTAATTTTAGATTTGGGGATAGACCCAAAACAGAACCCAGAGCAAGCTGAGGAGGTAAAACAAAGAGTTAAAGAGTTTCCTATTACTATTATCGATGGTGCTTGGCCAGGAAAAGAATTATTTGAAATCACTCACCTTAACGGAAAGGCTACTATTCGTATTAACCATCGCCACCCCTTTATTCAACAAGTTTACGACCCTTTGAAAGACCTAGCAAATCGTGACTCATCAACTGTCACTGCTGAAGAAGCAATTGAAATTGCTAAAAAAGCAGAGATAGGACTTGATATTCTCTTCATGGCTTATGCTAAAGCAGAAAATATGAGTTCAGACCCTGACAAGATGTACGGCGACTTGCGAAGCTATTGGGGACAACATGCTCAAGCTTATACTCGTGAAGCATTGAGCGATAAATAAATTATTTTTACCACCTTTACCTCCTTTTAGCGTCATTATCATTTTTGCTCAATTAGAACCATAGAAGCGGGATTGTGACTTAAAGAAAAAGTTTGCCATTCCGGCAAGCTTATACTTTAAATCACACAAAGCCCTGTAACAACGTTCTTATGTGGCCATTTTACGATTCACAATTTGGACATTTTTATGATCAAAGTCACAGATCGCGTCTGCTATCTCGTAGCACTGTTAGGCGAATTAACCGAGGCGACTGGATTCAGCTGATTCAGGTAATTGTAAACAAGCTGGGAAACTTGACGAATAAAGTCTCTTCCTCTCGTGTCCTTATACGGACGGGTGACGAAGATGGCGGCCAAGTAGCGCTTACCATTGGGCATAGTCACAAATCCAGCGTCGCCAATGAGAAAGCCGATATCTCCGGTTTTGTTGGCGATGACAGCACCTTTCCCCAAACCTGCGGGAAGCAGTGTGCGAATTGTGGTATGACGTAGAATATCTAAAACTTGCTCCCGACTTTGTAAAGAAACTAGCTTGTTATTCACAACTAAAGCCAGCACCCGCGCCATATCTTGAGAACTTGTGGTGTTGGTTCCTCTCAAGTCAGCCAAAAGATGCCGAATTACTGTGTCTTTCAGTCCCCAGTTACGGAAGCGCTGATTTAGTCGCGCAGCTCCACCTAAGCGATCGATAATCATGTTGGTGGCGGTATTGTCACTGATGGTTATCATCTTAGTGATGGTTTCCAAAGCTGTATACTTCTTACCAACTCGCTCATACTGCATAACTCCAGAACCATTGGTTACTAAGTCACCCCGCATAGTCAGGTTTTCTTGAAGGGTGACTTTACCAGCATCTAAATCTTGGAAAAAGGCGATGAGAATTGGCAGTTTAATTGTACTTGCAGCCGGGAAAACGCGATCGCCTCCAATATCCAAATAATCCCCAGTATCCAAATCCAGGAAAAACATTCCTGTTTTGAGAAAACTGTAGCGATTCATCAAGGCTTTAATTTGAGGCTCCAGCACTTTCATCGGTAAATGCATGGGAACCACGCCAGCAAAAAGAGTGCTATTATCACTCACTCTTGGAGAAATACTCGGAGTTATTTCTAGATATTTCGGCTGGGTTGCAGTCAGTGGTACTGGCTGGGGTAACTGCACAGACCAATGATTGGCGGATTCCTCTTGCAACTTTACCTGTGCTAGATCGAAGGTGTAACCGGGTGCTAAAGTAACTACCATGCGGGTAGTCTCTGCGTTAAACTGCTCGATGCGAATGTCTTTAATTACTGACCCCACTCTTTGACTAGTCTGTGGATATCCTAATGTAACTCCAGGTAAATTAATTACCAGACGAGTAGGGTTGGCAAGTAATTGTACTTTGGGTTGAACATTCTTGTTTGTGGTGAAATCCAGATGATTGCGATTGCTATCAAAATGCCAATTAGCGATCGCAGCAGCTTTGACAGTAGAGCCAAACAGGAACAAACTTAAGAAGCTGGGTAGAAGCAAGCTAAATTTTAAAATGTTTTCTTTGTGTGTGAGGATCATCAGTGAGCGCTTTGTGTGAGGAAAATTCTTGAGAAACAAAAACCGCTCACCATTAAAGCACAATTGATTGAAAAGTTTTATAAATTATGCGTAAGGCTATTCCTATGATCACCTTAATTGATGTACATTAAAATCCTAAATCTACGGCGATGCGGTGGGCGCAAGCAAATCCAGAAAAAGCGACTGCATTCAACCCTTGACCCGGAAAGGTACTATCCCCTACACAATAAAGTCCTGGAATAGCTGTGCGATTAAAGGGCATTTTTAATAACCCCCACAACTTGCGCCGGGGAATTGGCCCGTATGTGCCGTCTTCACGACCCAAAAAGCGGCGATGGGTGCGCGGTGTGCCTACCTCCAGATAATCCAATCCAGCATCTAAACCTGGAAAAATCTTCTCTAAGCGGTCAATAACTCGCCAAGCCGCCTCTTCTTTCTTCGCTTCGTACTCACTCACAGAAAGTTTTTGCCAATCATCAATCCAGTGAGGCGTGAAGGCATGAATGATGTGATATCCAGTTGGTGCTAAATCTGGGTCAAGCAATGTGGGAATCGAAACAAAAACTGTGCCTTCTGCTGCTGTCATCTTTTCCCAATTTTCCAGCAAAATATGGTGGCACTCTGTCCCCGCAGGTAAAACTGACTCCTTTACCCCTATATGCAAACTCAAGAAGCTGGGAGATTTTTGATAATTTTGTTGCCATTTTTTCTCATTATCTGGCATTCTTTCTACTGGTAATAATTGTGCAAATGTATCCCAGCGTGTAGCATTAGAAACTATGCGTTTACCCCGATATACTTGACCATTAGCCAGTTGCACACCTACCGCTTTTCCCTGTTCTGTGAGAATTTTTGTGACTCTAGCTTGGTACTGAATCTTACCTCCAGCCTTCTCTAGACCTTCCACCAGTTTTTGGGCAATTTGTCCTACTCCGCCTTTAGGATAGTTTACTCCGCCATAATGCCTGTCAGAAAAGACCATTCCAGCATTAATCATTGGTGTCATATCTGATGGAACCACTGACCAGCAATAACATTCCATATCGATAAATTTCAATAATTGCGGGTCTTTGATGTAGCGTCTGGCAAAATCCCCCGCATTTTGGGGCAGATACTTAACTAAACCGAGACACGCCAAAGGATGTTGGAAAAATACCCGCAGTAAATACCGAGGTTCTTCCAGCGAGAGCAAATCCATGCTGTTGAGACACTTAAATACTTTTTGGCATTCGTCATAAAAGCGACGAATCCCCTGTTCTTCATGGGGAAAATGAGCAGTAAGATTTTGCAAAAATTTTTCATAAACCCGGTCAACCTTCAGGTCTAAACCTTGGGGTAGATGATAGTGAATCTGCACCGGATCTGCGATCGCTTCTTGGCTAACATTTACAGCTGATAATGCACGGGTGAGTAAGTTAGTAGTACCTTTGTGTCCCAGCCCAAAAATCATTGATGCGCCAACATCGAATCGATAGCCTTGGCGTTCAAAATAACCAGCGCTACCACCTGGAATCAAATAACGTTCCAGTACCAGCACTTTCGCTCCCTTCGCAGCTAACTGGGTTGCTGTTACTAATCCGCCAATCCCAGATCCAATCACGATCGCATCAATATCTTGCATTTTTCTCTTTTGTCATTAGTCCTTTGTTTATTTTCCAATACCTAATCATAAAAAAGAGGGACGAGCCTGCTGCTGCTGGCTAATCCCGTCTGCCGATCCTTAAAAGAGAGGAGAACACTGTAGAAGAATATAGCCTTGATTGATAATTGATGTCAAGTACTAATGAAAAATTTTATCAATAAAGTTTTTCTCTCGTTCCTATGCAAAGCTAGGAATGGCTGATTAGGGGCTGCTGCCTCCAGTCAGACATTGAGCCAGAGTCTCAATGAATGCATTCCCATACGGAGTATGGGAACGAGGAAACGGTATACACACAAGTTCTAGTAAACTAAACTACTAATTACACGAAGATTTCCAACATCTGGCTAATGGTTGTTAAATAGCAATCACAAATCACCAATAATTACCACTATTACAGCAGATTTCAAGTTGGGTGTTGTACACAAGCTAAGTCTCAAAGGCAAGCATCAAGCCTGTTTTGCTTCTGAATTCTGACTCCTTAATTCTGAATTCTTGTAATACTTAATTATTGAGCATTATTTAGGAAATTTCTTGAATATCGATATATTATATCTGGAAGTGCAGAATGTCGGATTTATACAAAACTTAATCTATTTGTAGCACTCATTATCGCAAAGAAAAATGCATCTGGTTCCACATCACAACTCAGCCGAGGTGTGATTCAATGCTTTTTAGGGGTTGAATTTTTGATATTTCGATATCAATTGTGTCAGCAGCAATCAAATCTGCTGCTTCTTGTAAAAGCTCATTTTGTTCCTTTTGAATTGCTTCTAAACGATGAGAAATTTCTGCTAATCGTTGTTGCTTATTTTGTTGAAAATTTTCAGGTAGTAAAATAGGCAGGTTATCAGTTATTTTAGTAGCTGTCATTCGTTGAATAGCAAAACTGCCAACTTTAGTTAAGGAGAGAAAACTAACTTTAATCAAAGCCTGAAGTAATTGTATCGGAACTTGGAGTATTGACCAACTAGCTGTTTCAATCAAGCGGACAATTGCTTTGATGATGCTCCAAAGCAGAGCAAGTGCAAACAGCAGAATTACTACACTAATAATTGGGTGATTAGCCGCCCAACCTAGTATTTGAACTAACCTAAAAAATATTGGGTGTTGTGACAGCCAATCATTCACAGAAGAACTAATTGCTGTTTTTACTACTCCCGATGTTGTACTCTTAACTTGTTCAGCCGTTTGCCAACTTTGTTCTAAACCTGTCGTAACTCTATCAATTACTCTATCAGTTGTTGTATTCAAAGACTCCTCAACTTGTTGTGCTGAGTTACTTAGAGAGTTAACACTTCCGCCCAGAAAATCTTTCACATTTTGCAAGCGTTCTAAAATTCCGTTAGGCAAATGTATGTCTATTTGGGATTCCATAAAACATTTTACAGAGGTTGAAATCGAACCCGCAACCCATCTTTGGGGCGATTAGTAGGAAAGAACACTGTTTCTAAACTTTGATTGGGTAATATCTCCCAATGATAACTGCGTAGAAGGTGGGCAGCAATAATCTTCATTTCCATTTTGGCAAAGGCTATACCAATACAGATTCGTGGTCCACCACCGAAACCAACTAAACTAAAAGGATACTTTTTATGTTCTTGGCGTTGGGGACTGAAACGATCTGGATCAAAACGCTCTGGTTCAAGGTAGATTTCCTTTAGGCTATGAGTTATCACAATTGAATAAAGCAACTGCCAACCAGCAGGAACGTGATAACCTTTAAACTCAAAGTCTTTAATCACACCACGAAACCCACCTCCGGCAGGTTGATGCAATCTTTCAACTTCCCATAGAACCTGCTCTAAATAGGGCATTTTCCCTAATTGTTCTAAATCCAAGTCACCTTTACTTGCAAGTTGTAATTGTTCTTCCCTAGCTTTTTTGAGTACTTCTGGATGACGGGCTAACTCTACACACAGCCAAGTCAGCATCGAAGTAGTCGTTTCATGTCCAGCAAAGAGTAACAGCACCGCTTGGGCAATGATTTCTTTTTCACTTAGGCTGTTACCATCTTCATCTTTAGCTTGTATTAACAAGCTGATGGTATCTTTAGTTGGGTTTTGCTGACGTTCTCTGACAACTTGAGTTAAATGCTCTAAAATCTGATTACGAGCGGCTATAGCTTTACCAAATGCAGTAAATGGTAAAGACAACGAGTTAATAGCAAACAGCCCATTCCCCAAGGTTGTAAACAACTGGCTGAGGCGCACACATTCAGGCCCAGGATGCGTACCCAACAACAATTGACTGGCAATATCAAATGTCAGTTGTTTAAATTCTTGGAACCAAGTAAACTCCTGTTTTTTCTGCCACTTTTGGAGATAGCCGCGCGTAATATCTTCCATTGTGACGGCATAATTCACTAATGCTGGACCATGCAACGCCGGCATCATCAAGCGGCGGTTTCTGCGGTGTTCCTCTCCATCTTGGAGAAAAAGTGATTCACCGAGTAATATCTTGAAATTATTAGGCCATCCCTCGCGCCAAGAAAAATTATCCATATGGCTTGACAAAACGAACTCTAATGCCTCCGGCCCTACCATTACTACAGTCGGTCTGCCAAAAAGATGAGTTTTGAAGATGGTCCCATACTGGCGATAGCGCTTTTTACCAAAATTGCTATCGAAGAAAAAGGAGAGTGTTTCACCTAATATAGGTATACCAAAGCTTCCAGGAGGAATTTGATTACTTTTCATATGTTAACTTTATGTTGCTCCAACAACTCTGGGCAAGGCGCTGCCTTGTCTACGCTCCTCTCTAACTCGAAGCACTAGTATAAAACCGCAACGCAAATCGCCAAAACCAAGTAGAAGCGAAAAACAGCGCTACTGCTAATATTGCCGCACCTATCAACCAGCTAATTTCACTCCGACCCAACAGCGCTTGGGCTGGTATAGTAGTTAAAAAAGCTACTGGTATCACAAAAGTGAAGAAAAAGCGATAAGCAGTGGGATATGCAGCGATGGGATATCGTCCAGCTTCCAACAAACCACGCAACACTTCGGTAACGTTGTGTATTTTTACGAACCAAATACTCGTCGCTCCTAGCATAAACCACAGGCTGTACAAAATCACCAAGCTGAAGAATAACGGCAGTACACCAAGTAGATAGTCGTCTATCCCTACACCGAGGCGTTTACCTGCATAGCCAATAATAATACTACCAAAAACTAGATCCGGCAGTCCCCAAGGTGAAAGGGTATGAGTGGAAAGCCAAAACTGACTGCGGATAGGTTTTAATAATATAAAGTCCAAAGTGCCTTCTTGGACATGGCGGACAATACGATTCAAGTTCGATGCTAGAAAAGTAGCAGAAAAGCCTTGTAGTAAGGTAAAAATTCCTAGAACTACTAAAGCTGCTTCCCATGACCAGCCACTAAAAGTATAGCCAGTACGGTAGAACAAGAATAGTCCAAAGAGGCTGCCGACAAGGTTTCCCAAGCTGCTGAAGGTAGCTATGAAAAAATTAATCCGATACTCCAACTCTGCCGCGATCGCAGCACCCCAAAATAGTCTTAGTACTTTCAAATATCTTCGCATCTTGCACACATAACCCAAAATATGCCATCTGTAATTATATTTATCAAGATGACACAATAACTTTATGTAAATTTAATATTACTTTTTATTCAGGAAAATTGCTAAACGTTAAGATGTTGTGGATCTATTGTTGAAAAGTAAGAAATTCTATGCACCTGGATTTACCACAACTGATTAAATCACTCGGCTACTTTGGGGTATGGGCGATTGTCTTTGCTGAATCTGGCTTGTTAATTGGATTTTTCCTGCCTGGAGATAGTTTATTGTTCACTGCTGGATTTGTCGCATCTCAGAATTTACTGAACATTTGGGTTCTGATTTTTGGTGCTTTTATTTGTGCAGTCTTAGGTGACAATGTTGGTTATTTTACTGGGCATAAATTTGGCAGAAGACTATTTCAGAAGGAAGATTCATGGTTATTTCATAAAAAACATCTTGTGAAAACCCAAAATTTTTATCAACAGCATGGTAAAAAAACGGTTGTTTTAGCACGATTTTTACCGATTGTACGGACTTTCGCGCCGATTGTGGCTGGGATTGGTGCGATGCATTATCGCACATTTATGTCTTACAACTTAATCGGTGGCTTTCTTTGGACATTCGGCATCACCATGTTAGGGTTTTTCTTAGGAAAATCTCTGCCACCTGAACAGGTAGATAAGTATTTGTTACCGATTATTGGATTAATTATAGTTGTTTCTTTAGTGCCATCAATTATTCATCTAATACAAGAAAATAGAGCAAACAAAAGTTAAAATATTTTTCGGATTTTGTGTAAATATCAGGTATATTTATTTACTAAATTTTGCTAGATATTGGTGATATATGGCTAGACTGTCTAAGGAATTACAACGCTATTTTTTTATTAGCGATACAGCTAATTGCTAGTGCAAAAACTCCCTGGCTACCCAAGCGGATGATGAATCATCAGATATAACTGACAACAGTTCAGGGGTTTTTGAAGGCAGGGATTCATTGGTTAAAAAGAATTGAAGCGATCGCTTGTCCTCGCCTGAGCTATATGTGTACTACTTTATCAGGTAGAGTGATCATTGGTATAGCGATCGCCTGCTTTTAGCCTAACAACATATTGCACTCCCTGTTCTCTAGCATTGGTTTGGATTTTCTGAAGGCAAGCCCAGTCGTTTGCGAAATTCTGGATTATAACAGGCTTGATCCCAATTTTCGGCTGTTTTTAACTTTTCAAAAGTTAGGTGACGAGCGCTTTTCAGGTTGGCACTCTTGAGCTTGGCACCTTCAAAGTTAGTACCTTCAAGGTTGGCATTTTCCAGGTTAGTACCTTCCAGGTTAGTACCTTCCAAGTTGGCATTTTCGAGGTTGGCGTTGGAGAGTTTGGCACCTTCAAGGTTGGCATTTTGAAGGTTGGCGTTGGAGAGTTTGGCACCTTCAAAGTTAGCGTTGGAGAGCTTGGCACCTTCAAGGTTGGCACTCTTGAGGTTGGCACTCTTGAGGTCGGCACTGGAGAAGTCGGCATCTTTGAGATTGGCACTAGAGAGATTGGCACCTTCAAAGTTGACATCAAATAAGTCAGCATCTCCGATTTGGGTACTTTCTTTGAGGTCAACACGTTTGAGGTTGGCACCTTCGAGGTTGGCACCTTCAAAGTTGGCGTGTTCGAGGTCAGCATCTTCAAGGTTGGCACTGGAGAGATTGGCACTTTTAAGGTCGGCACTGGAGAAGTCGGCATCTTCAAGGTTGGCACTGGAGAGATTGGCAGTTTTAAGGTCGGCACTACTTAGGTCGGCAGTATTGAGGTTGACACGTTTGAGTTTGGCACGTTTGAGGTTGGCACGTTTGAGGTCGGCACCTTTGAGGTTGGCAGTGGAGAAATTAGCATCTTCAAGGTTGGCACCGGAGAGATTAGCATTTTCAAGGTTGGCACCTCCAATGTCGGCATCATTCAATGAAATATTATTTAGGGTGCTACCAGCCTTAACCAGTTTTTCCAGCGCTTCAATTCTTTCTGTACTGTCTTTTTGTCCTTGAAGAGCTTCGACAGTATCCAAAAGTTGTTTTATTTCTATCTTTTTGTATACAACAGTTCCCACAAATATTACTACAGCCGCGAGGAGAATAGAAGTAAAACCAATTGACCTAGAGCGATCATTTTTTATTTCCATAATACTTTGCTAAATAAACTCACAAATTCAACTCGATTACACTAGGGTTGCAGTTTTTTACTGCTGAAATACCTTGACTTGATTTAAGTAAGTGGGTGTGCATAATTAAAGATTTGTAGTAGGCGGCTTTAGCCCTTAAATAGGGGTGAAGCAGCTTACTACCAGCCTATTTAATTACTTTTAGATTGCGTAACATAGTTTGATTAATTTTGCCCACCTACTTAGTTGTTTTCCTAGAAGTAAATAGTTCGTTAATTCATTGGGATTATAAAGATATTCGTAATGCGATGAAAGCTTCCCTCTTCAAACACAACTTCAACTGCACAAGAAAATTGGTCAGCATTGGCCGTGATTTCTTGGAGGTAAGCCTAGTTGTTTGCGAAATTCTAGGCCGTAGCAAGCTCTTTCCCAATTTTTAGCTGCTTTGAGCTTTTGAAGAGTTAGGTTTTGGGCATCTTGAAGGTTGGCATCTTGAAGGTTAGCACCTTGAAGGTTAGCACCTTGAAGATTTGTACTTTTGAGGTCGGCATTTTCAAGGTTGGCATCTTGAAGGTTGGAATTTTCAAGGTTGCCACTCTTGATGTTGACACCTTGAAGGTTGACACCTTGAAGGTTGACACTCATGAGATTAGCACTCGTGAGATTAGTACCTTGAAGGTTAGCACCTTGAAGGTTAGCACCTTGAAGGTTAGCACTACTGAAGTTGGTACTGCTGAGGTTAGCACCTTGAAGGTGGGCATCTCTGAGATTGGCACTGGTTAGATTGGCATTGCTGAGGTTGGCACTGCTGAGGTTGGCATTGCCGAGGTTGGCACTGGTTAGGTCGGCACTGGTTAGGTTGGCATCTTTAAGGTCGGCACTGGTTATATCGGCACTCTTGAGGTCGGCATCTTTAAGAATGGCACGTTCCAGGTTGGTACGTTCGAGGTTGGCACTCTTGAGATCGACTTCTTTAAGGTCAGCATCTTCAAGGTTGACACTGGAGAAATCGACATCATTCAATGGAATCTTATGCAGGGTGTTATCAGTGTTAACCAGTTTTTGCAGCGCTTCAATTCTTGCTGTACTGTCTTTTTGTTCTTGAGCAACTTCGACACTATTCCAAAGTAGTTTTATTTGGATCTTTCTCCCTACAAAAACTACCACAAATATTACTAAAGCTACGAGGGGAATAAAAGCAAAACCAGTCGGCCTAAAGCGATTATTTTGTATGTCCATGATACTTTACTCAATAAACTCACAAACTCAACTCGATTGTGCTAGGGTTACTATTTTCTACTGCTGAAATGCCTTGGCTGCATTTAGTTGTTTTTCTAGAAGCAAATAATATAATTCGTTGAGTCATTGCCTGGTATTATAGAAAACCAAAAAATCCTGAATATGACTTACTCGCCTCGGTAATTTCATTAGTATCAGTTTTTGATTATCCCACAGACTGTTAATTGAGGCAACAGTTTTTTTATTCGTGCTGATTTTGATAAATAAAGCTCTGAAAAGCCCTCTGTCATACACGGCAGTTATCATGCTAAAACGAGATATTCAAAAGACATTAATAAAGCCTCTGAAATACGTGGTGGGGTGATGAAAAAAACTTAAAGAGAAGTAAAAAGCAGGTAATCCCACCTTATGCAAATGAATAAATATATTCACGCTCAGATTTGCACATTGGTTTGACAAATCTATGACAAATTCATGACGGAAATGTGACGAGATTGATTATGCTGCTTAAAAGTAACAACTTCTTGACTTGTTGTATATAGCATTTCGCAATACATCTCAAAACCTCACCCCCAACCCCTCTCCTTATTAAGGAGAGGGGAGATAAAGCTTATTTTTTATCGAGATGAGGTTAAGCTGTACCTCAGTTGCTTAGGAAACGCAATATAAAAAAATTAATAACATTCTGGTGTAATTCATATTTATTTAAATACAGCAATCCTAATGGACTATACATGAGAATATTTAGATCCCCGACTTCTTGAAGAAGTTGAGGATCTAAATCCAGCTTCAAAAAGTGACATTCCACTTTACATTACTACCCAAATTAAGATTAGTTGCCATCGTCATCTATAGGAAGTTAGATTCTATAGAGGTTGAATTTTATAATCAGGGTTATATATACAGAAGTTATCGCCAAGTAATTTAATATCCCAATATTACCTAATTTCTGAAGAAGAATACTTAAGCAAATAAAATCGGGAGCATCTCAGTTTTGCAAATATACCAGATGAGAAACAAGATTCTTGCTTGCTCTCTTTACCAATGATAAGGTTGGGGTGAGGTTTTACAAGGTTTTTTACACTCATTGAGATGCTCCCATAAAATCTATCTAAAGATACCAATTTGAATGATTATAGAATTCCCTTTAAAGATAAAATAAATACCATAGACCAACAAAAATAATGTCTGGTGAAAAATTATTAGTCGAAATATATTCAAGAATTATGCAAAATTATGAAATAACATAGACGCATTTGCGAGCGTCTCGTCGGCGCAACCTCTCCTAGAGAAGAAAAGCAGCTAACCTCAAAGTTCTTGCGTAAGTCCTAATTTTGTGAAACCATAGCTTGTAACTTGCTGATTCAACTGCAACTAGTCTGTCTCTCGCCTGACTCCAGAAAAAGTACTGGTACTAATAACGATCATGACGCCATCTCCAAATTCAGGAAATAATCAGAAACCATTTAATTATCGTCTGTGGCTTCTCATTTTAGGACGTACCAGTTTGGCTCTAGGTGGGGTTTTGCTGGTTGGAATTGCAGTTGGTGCTTGGTGGGCTAGAAACTATGTATATAATGATTTATCACCGTTAGTCCAGCAAAATCTTCAGCAATTGCTTGGGCGTCCAGTAAAAGTTGGGAAAGTTGAGCGTTTTTCGATCGCTAGTCTAAGATTTAGCTCTTTATCGATACCAGCAACTCCCACCGATCAAGATCAGGTGGTAGCAAAAGCTTTGGAGGTGCAGTTCTCGCCCTTGGAACTCCTCTTTAACCGAAAACTGGCATTAAATGTCACGTTAGTTCAGCCCAATGTCTACATTCAACAAGATAAAGATGGTCGTTGGGTGACAGCCCAAGTTAAGGCTGGGGGAGGACAAGGCTTTATTAAAACTGAGTTGGAGACACTGCAAATTCAAGATGGCGATGTAGAGTTAAGGTCATTCGCCGCATCAACTAAATCGAAAGGCTCAGTAATATTAGATCAAGTTGGTGGTATTGCCCGATTTTCAGATCAAAATCAAAGGATCGGTTATGACATCAATGCTAAACTCACTAGGGGAGGCGATGTTAAAATCGTTGGTGAAACACAACTAAAAGCTCAACAAACTAGCCTCAAGCTGCAAGCACAAAATTTACAAGCATCAGAGATAAGTCGATTAATTCAGTTACCGATCGCTCTGCAAGCAGGGTATTTAAATGCTGACTTAGGGGTTGAGATTCCACCCAAATTGTCAGAAATAGCTGTTACGGGAACAGCTACAGCTAATCAAGTTACTGCTAAAATTCAAAATATTCCTCAGCAGATTTCTAATTTTAATGGGAGATTTGTATTTCAAGGTCAGACAGTTGCTTTAGATAATCTGAATACAAATTTTGGTAAAGTTCCCATTATAGCTAATGGAACAATTAATACTCAAACAGGTTTTGATGTCTCTGCTCAGATAAAACCAGTTAGTGCGAAAAATATCTTAGCCACATTGAATGTGAATTCGTCAGTCCCAGCTAGTGGCGAAATTCAAGGAAATATTCAGGTACGCGGCGCACTTGGGCAACCAGTGGTGAATGGTACTATAAGCAACACAAAACCTATTCAAGTTGACCGCGTTCAATTTAAAACCGTCAAGACTGATTTCCGTTTGAATGTATCTAAAAGTGCATCTCAACTTGCTGTTTCCAATTTGAAAATAGTCCCCGTAGCCGGTGGTCAAATCACAGGCGGCGGTCAAGCTGAAGTGGGAGCCAAAAATAATGTAATATTCAATGCTCAAGCTGATGGAATATCAGGGGATATACTAGCACGCAGCTATGGCGTTACTCTACCGATCGCAGTTGGGAATATTTCAGCAAAAGCCCAAATTTCTGGCTCACTTGGCAAACAGCCCTTGAATCTTGATATTTCCAGTGTTCAAGTAACGCCGCCAGCCGGAGGGCAAATCACAGCCAATGGTCAAATTCAACTGGCTCCCCAAGGTGAGGTAGGCGTAAATATTCAAGCTCAAGGTATCCCAGGAAATGCGATCGCTCAAGGTTACGGCATTTCAACTCCAATTAAGGTTGGTGGTATATCTGCGAACGCTAAAATTTCTGGTTCTTTAGGTACACCCTTAAACGTCAACGTTGCTCGTGTTCAAGCAAATCCAGAGGTGGGAGGGCAAGTTACAGCTAGCGGTCAACTTCAGCTAGCACCCAAAGGTAGAGTATCATTTAATGTGCAAGCAGAAAATTTACCAGGGGATGCGATCGCTCGAGCATACAAATCCTCACCTTCGATCACCATTGGGAATCTATCGGCAAATGCGAATATTTCTGGTACTCTGAACAATCTGCAAACAGTAGCGCGGGTACAAGCGCCGAAAGCCACCTATCCCACTACAGGACGAGTTGTGGTTGCTAAACAAGGGGAGAAAATTCTCTTTCCAGATGCAGTTTTGAACGTCGCAGGTGGGACAATCACGGCTAGTGGTCAACTTGCACAACAACGCTGGCAAGGGGTTGTCAACACTTCGCAAATTCAACTCAACCGTTTCTCACCACAACTGCGAGGACGACTCAATAGCAACATTCAGCTATCAGGCACAACAAAATCTTTCCAGCTTGCAGATATTCGCGCCGCCGGAGAAATCCGCCTTCCCCAAGGGATAGCACTGCTAGAAAAACCCCTGACAGCGCAATTTAAGTGGAATGGACAGCAGATTATAGTTGAAAACGCAACTACCCCAGGAGTGAATGCTAATGGTGCGATCGCTATTCAGTCTCCACCAACTGGCGCACCCCAAATCGCCGGATTTAATTTAAATGTAGTGGCGCAGAATTTCAACTTAAAAAATACTGGCTTCAAAGTTCCTGGTGACGTAGCAGTAGCGGGGCTAGTTGATTTTAATGGAAAAGTTACAGGCACTCCAGATGTTCCCCAAGCTAATGGTAATATCCAACTGCGGAATTTCCAAGTCAGTGACTTGACGTTTGACCCACTTTTAACTGGAAACGTGAATTTTCAAGGGGGACAAGGCGCAAGTCTGCGATTAGCTGGGAAGCAAGATAAGATTGCGGTTAACCTGGGTGGAGATTATCGTCCAACCTCATTTTTAGTCCAACGCGATGGGGCAGTTACTACGGGGAGAACTGAGGGAGAAAACTTGCTCATCAACGCCCAACAGTTTCCCATCGCTCTGATTGGGGGCTTTTTACCTAACAATCAATTGAAACCACTGGCGGGGCAATTATCGGGGAATTTAGTTGTCAATTTAAATAATTATGCGATCGCGGGAGACGTTGCGATCGCAGCGCCTCGTGTTGCCAGAGTTGCAGCAGATGAATTTCGCGGTACGATCAATTATGCCGATGGTACTGCTAGCTTGGCTAATGGTCAATTGCGGATTGGAGATAGCAACATCGCCCTGAGTGGAAATGTGCAAACAGGGAACGATCCGCAATTTCAATTTCAAGCTAATTTTGATCAAGCCAAAATCCAGAGACTTTTACAAGCGTTCAATATCTTTGGGTTTCAAGACTTTAGTACCGGGTTGCAGCCTCCGAAGTTGGCTAAAGCAGAAGTACTTAACACTGAATCTATCAGTTTGCCCAATGCAGATTTGAAAACACAGTTAGCATATTTCTCAAAAATTACCGCATTGGCAGCAAAACAACAGCAACTACAGACAAAACAAACTCCATCTTTGCCCACCCTTGCAGAATTAACGGGTGCTTTGAGCGGAGCAATTACAGCCAATGGCTCGTTAAAATCTGGGTTGAATGTCGGCTTTAATTTTCAAGGTGCTAACTGGCAATGGGGTGAGTATTCTATTAATCAAGTCGTTGCTCAAGGCACTTTTGCCGATGGTATCGTCACACTTTCCCCCTTGAGTGTTGGGATAAATCAAGGACTGGTGGCGTTTTCAGGACAGTTAGGAACTGAGCAACTATCTGGAAAGTTGAATGTAGCAAGTTTACCTTTATCACTTTTAGAGCCTTTTATCCAAAAATACCCCATAGATATCACTGGGAAAGTGAATGCTGACGCCACATTAGCAGGTAGTTTACAAGACCCTAGCGTTAAAGGGCAAGTGGCGCTGGCGGATGCGACTCTCAATAAAAAACCTGTGCAAACAGGAAAGGTGGACTTTGATTACAACAAAGCTCGCTTGAATTTTGATAGTACTTTACTAGTGACCGGAACGCAGCCAGTTACCATTACAGGTAGCGTACCTGCTCCCTTACCTTCTGCCAAAGTGCAACCGGATAGCAATCAAATCAGCATCAACGCCAATGTGCAAAATGAAGGATTGGCACTGTTAAACCTGTTTACCAACAATCAAGTCGCTTGGGTAGACGGTCAAGGAAAAGTAGATTTAAACGTTCAGGGTACTTTAAAGGAACCAATTATTAACGGCAATGCCACACTTAATAATGCAACTTTTAGCGCTCAAGCCTTATCTGATCCCCTAACGAATGTTACAGGAACAGTGCAATTTAATGGTGATACACTGAATGTCCAAGGTATCCAAGGCACTTACAATAAAGGGCAAATTACAGCATCAGGCATCCTGCCAATTTTTACTCCTGGGCAAGCCGCAGCGAATCCCCTGACAGTCTCAATAGCAGATAAACTTAATTTTAAACTTGCAGGATTGTATCAAGGCGGTGTCGGCGGCGATGTGATAATTCGGGGAACAGCGTTAAAACCGGTAATTGGTGGAGAGATTAAACTGAGTGATGGTCAAGTGATTATTGGAAATTCGGCTACTGCTAAGAAAAAATCAGCAGCGACAGATGAAGTTAACGCTAATGTCATAAACAGAGAAGAGGTTAACCCTAACCTCAAACCTACAGCAGATAATAGCGCTAGCCCAGTGGCTACAGCAGAGAATAGCGCTAACCCAGTAGTTACAGCAACCGGAAGTAGTAGTGCAGTAACTCCACCCAATTTACCTATAGAGTTTGCAGATTTAAAGTTGACTTTAGATAAAAATATTCGTGTTGGCACTCAGTCCCTACTGAACTTTGTACCCGGAGGAGCCGCATTGAGTCAGCCCCTATTGAGCTTTGACGCCAAAGGCGACTTGACCATCAATGGTACATTAGCCAAGCCGCTTCCTGAAGGAGTCATTCGTTTGACAGGGGGAGGACTGAGCTTATTTTCCACTCAGTTCACCTTGGCGCGGGGCTATGAACAAACTGCGCGGTTTATTCCAAGTCAAGGACTTGACCCGACTTTGGATGTCCGACTTACCGCAATTGTACCGGAAGCATCAGCAATAAATAGTCGAATTTTGGAATCACCATTGTCTGCTGAAGTCAGCGATGTATCTGCAAACAACTTTGGGACTTTACGTACCGTTACCGTTCAAGCGAGGGTGAACGGGCCAGCTAGTGAATTGGGCGACAATCTAGAACTGACGAGTGAACCTAGCCGTAGTAAGGGAGAAATAGTTGCTCTGCTAGGTGGCTCAATTCTGGGTTCTTTCGGTCAAACAGATGCAGGCCAAGGACTGACTAATTTCGCTAGTTCTACCATTTTAGGTGGTTTGCAAGGAAGTATTACTGCGATCGGACAGGCTATTGGTTTCAGTGAGTTTCGGATATATCCGACTCCATCTACTAATAATAATAAAGCAGCGATCGCTTCAGTTCTTAATTTATCAGCAGAAGGTGTGTTTGATATCAATAAAAATTTCTCTGCCTCTTTATCACACCCTCTTTCTAACAATAATGAGTCTTTCCTTTATAATGTGCTATATCGAGTCAATGACGAAATTCTCATGCGAGGCTCAACTAATTTGGATGATCAAAATCAATTCCAAGTTGAGTATGAAACCCGATTTTAGATCAATACAATTTAGTTAAGGAATAAGAATTAAATAACATATAATTTATGTCCCTGGCTTACCTCACCCTCAATCCCTCTCCTTATAAAGGAGAGGGAAGCTAGAGATAGGATGGAGTTTTGCATTTTATTTAATCCACGTTCCTAAGTACAGGACTCAGGTAAAAAGGCAGTGAAAGGCTTGATTTATCGTAGGGGCAATTCATGAATTGCCCCTACATTTCGTACTGGATGCGTAATATCATGTCCGCTTGATTGCTTATTAAACCCGAAGAACCCCAAAGAGCCAAAGCTATCCTTTGTCTCCCCTCTCGAAGAGCTCTTAGGGGTTGGGGATGGGGTTCTTTTATTATTGGGTAATCTGGCGGACATGATATTAAGCATTTCTTCCTTTTCTTGTGAACAACAAGATTACCGATTTCTCAAAAAAGTCGGGAATGTGAATCGTGGGAATATGACAGCCCGTCTTTTGACATGATTTTACTATTACAGTAAAAATACTACTTGGTGACTGTTTTGACTTGGTGTGAAAGAGAACGTGAAAAAGGATTTTTCGTTGCTAACAGTAGCTTTACCGAGTTTACTGATAGCGTTTCCTGGCTTTGCTGCTGAGAGTGAAATTAAGCAGAGAAATACTGATAAATCAACCGAAGTGATTTCAGATATTCCGAGTTTGAGTGAAATCGAGCTACCCGCCATTAATGCCGAATTATTAACTCAACAATCTGCGCCGAGTGAAGTTAATCGAGAAACAGAGCAAACTCCCAGCGATGATCCAGACATTTCTATAGAAGCGATCGCAGAACCAGACAACCTACCTCAATCTACACCAACTTACGTAATTGATCAAGAAGAAATTAAAAAGCAGGGCGCTACAAGTTTAGCCGATATTTTGAAAAGAATGCCTGGTTTTGCAATCAATGACGTCGGTCATGGTGCAGATATTCACACAGGTACATACTACCGGGGAGCCTCAATTAATCAGTCTGTATTTCTGATTAATGGCAGACCAATTAACAATAACATCAACATTTATCATGGTGGAACTGACTTAAATAGTATTCCCGTAGAGGCTATCGAACGAGTAGAATTATATAGTGGCACAGCCTCGGCTTTGTATGGTTCCTCAGCCTTTGGGGGAGTTGTGAATATCATCACCAAGGCAGGTTATGGTAAACCTAAATTGAGTGCTAGCGCCGAATTTGGCTCATTGAGTTTAAATAATCAACAAGTAAGCTATGGTGGTTCATCTGCTAATGTTAAGTACAACTTCAGCTTTGAAAGGTTCTTTACAGATAACCGTTACCGCGTCCCTGTAGGTGCAGCAAATCGTGATAGTCAGGGGTTTTTCTCAAATGCAGACACGGCTACAAGTACCTACTTTGGTAGTATTGGACTAGATTTAGATCAGAAAAATTCATTGAATTTAGATGTTACTAAACTCAGCAGTCGTCGCGGCTTAATTTATTTCGGTTTCCCTCTCCAAAGAGATAGATTAGACCACGATGGTTTAAACGTTGGTTTATCCTGGAAAACTCGTTTAGCTAATGGGGAAAACTCTAATCTTACAACCTCAATTGGTTACAACCAAGATTATTTTAGCACCTATGGTCCTACAGGAGCATTTTACCGTACCGGAGCTTTAGATACACAACAACTCACAGCTAGGGTAGAGCATGAGTGGAAAGTTACTTCCAATGATAAATTGCGCTGGGGATTAGATTTGAAAAACACCGATTTAACCGGTGATGTTTTGAGTACAGATCCTAGTAGGATTGCCCAAAATGAAACTGAAGATAAGAGTTTGTTCAATACAGCTTTATTTGCTGTCAATACTTTGAATATTGGCGAGAATTTTCTGATAGATTTAGGGCTAAGGCAAAGCTTTGACAGCCAGTTTGGGAATTATCTTAACCCTAGTGTTGGCTTACGTTATGCCCTCACACCAATAGTAGCATTGCGTGGAAGTTGGGCAGGGGGACAACGCAATCCTGGGTTAGATCAGTTGTATGTTTATGATACAGTTCATGGTTGGGAACCTAATCCTGATTTAAGCCCAGAAACTGGCTCTACTTGGAGTGCGGGAGTAGATGTCAATTTTTCAGAAAATCTGATTGGACAGTTTACTTACTTTGGTAGTAGTATAGGCGATCGCTTGGGAGTAATAGATGGAAAATGGGCAAACATTGGGCTAGTAAATACCAATGGTTTAGAGGCTGCATTGCAATTAAAAATTGCGGCTGGTTGGTCAACTTTCCTCAACTATACTTATACAGATTCCCAAATAAAAACAGGCTCAGAAAAAGGTTTACAATTAGGTTTGATTCCCTACTCTGTACTTCAAAGTGGTGTAGGTTATCAAAATGCGGGTTGGCAGGCTAACTTGTATGTTACTTACAATAGTGGCGCTCGCAGATCGATCTTCGCTAACTCAAGTGATAAGGCTACAGACTTTGCACCATCTTTCGTGAATTTAGATTTGAGCGGTCGTATACCTCTAACTAGTAATTTAGGACTGACAGTTTACTTAGAAAATCTACTCGGTGAGCAATATGAGCGAGTTAATCGCATATATAGCCCTGGATTCACTTTTCGTGTGGGTTTAAGCTCTAATTTTTAAATATCACTGATGATTAAGCTGATTGTTTGGATGTTCATCCTTTGTAACTGTAGGTGATAGTGCCATTACCACACTTTGTTCTTGGGCTTGTATTTCCAGTAGTTGGGGAATCGTCACAAATCGATAGCCTTGGGCTTTCAAACCTGCGATCATTTCTGGTAAAGCCTTGACAGATTTGGAACGGTTGCCGCCCCCATCGTGCAACAGTACAATTGCACCTGGTTTTGCATATTTCAGCACATTTTTGACCAGCATCGGCACTTGAGGCGAACGACGTTCAGCGTCTCCCGACTCTTCTGACCACATCATGACGGCGTACTTCTTGTTTTTGGCATATTCGGCTAATCCATTATTCAAAAAGCCACCAGGGGGACGAAACAGAGTAGTTTTCTCTCCAGTAGTCTTGTAAATGATCTCTGCTGTACGATCAATTTCACTAGCCGCAGTTGCTAAGTCCATATGGCGATACCAATGATGCCATGTGTGATTCCCAATTACATGACCATCAGCAGCCACTTGCTTGGCAATCTGGGGAAAATATTTCACCATTTCTCCAACCATGAAAAATGTCGCTTTGATATCATTTTTCTTCAAAATTTCTAAAATCTGTGTCGTGTTTTTGGGGCCAGGTCCATCATCAAAAGTCAAGGCGATGACTTTCTCATTTGCTTTTAGTTTCGCTTGATAAATGGTTGTTCCCTGAAAAGGCTTTGGCACTTCATTCATCTGGTTTATTGCTGGGGAAATAGCCTGTGCAGAGGCACTCATTGTCCTACCTAAACTCGCTGTCGTATTCTTACCTTTTGGTGTTTGAATTCCCAACAGATGGTTAAATTTAGTTGTGCCTACAAGCAGACTGATACCCAAAGTACTAACACCAGTAAGCAATATAATGATTGCTACTTTCAAACTTAGAGCTAATTTATGGCTAGACACATTCAATCTCCTTAAATATTAGTCATTGGACAACTTCTACTGAGCATCTCGGCTTACCTGGGCACAAGTCCGTCGATAGAACCGCAGCCAAAGTAGCGTAGCCTATGGTAGAGAAGTATTGAGCAAAACAGTTCCGAGTTCTGAGTAAAGAAGTTAGATTCCGCACTCAGTAAGGGCTAAACCATGCGTGTCAACTTAATTTTTCCCTTGCGGGGTTTCGCCTCTGACAAGCGTGAAGATTTCTCATCCACCCCCGGCAGACCGACTGCATAGGCGTTTTGGATTCCCGACTGTCCTATCGGTACTAATGAAGGCATAGCCTCTATTTCTAATTACAAGTCGGCTTGCCACGTCCCTATTGGTGATGAATCCACAGCTACAGTTATGAACTCTAACGCTCAAGTCCAGCCAAATTATGCGTAGGCATAGCCCGCACTTCGACCATTCTTTAGGAGACGCTGCGCCAACAGCACAAGTCAGTGACCCTCGTAGACATCGCTCTTTATCCCACCATACACCGCAGCTTTGGGACTCGCACCAACTACCCACACGCTGAAACAAAAAAACGATAAATATTTAATATAAAAGTATTCAACATAAAAATCACCTAATGGTGATGTGGGGCACGATTGCTGCCTTCGGAGCCAGAAATCCCAGTCTTCATCCGCTTATAGCCTCCCACATCACACGCAACACTATCTAATGTTACTCTTGAGACTCCTCAGAGATAGGTTCTGATTCGGTTTCAAGTTCTTCTGTTTCGACTTTGACTGGAGGTTTAACGGGTTTTGGACCACGCGCTAGCGCAGGATTCCCCGCCTGCCTGTTATCATCCCCATAGGATGCCTTTTTCTCTGTGCCAGACGAACGATTACGGGTCGGTTTTGAGCTTTTGGGGTTGGATTCAATCGGAGATATAGAATCCGACTTTTCGGAATTGTTGTCAGTACTTCCTTGGGACTGACGTTCCGATTTCTTGATTGGGCGTTCTACCATTGTTGATTTTTGTAAATTTATCTTTTATCTTTATATTACATCGGTTTGGTGACTATCAAGCTGTTAAGTAGCATTTTTTAAGGATTTTATCAGAAAATAATTCAGTAGTCAGAATTCAGAATTTAGAATTGAAATGTGAAAATGGGTGCGTTATCGATAGCTGAACGCACCCGACAACTATTCAACAAAATCAGGTCGTGCCTGTTGCCTTGATTTAAACTTTGACTCTAAAACTGCCCAATTTTCTTGCTCAATTAAGTTAGTCAACTCATCGAGATTTTGACGATATTGTTGCAGCGATCGCAGCAATGCTTGACGATTATACCGCGCCATCATCACGCCCAACTCTGGATTCCCACCACCCACACGACTGGTATCCCGAAAACCTGAACTAGCTAACTTTTGGGCTAATTCTAAAACATCGGGGTCAGTTTCACTCAAACAAGCAGCAATTAACGAGGAACTGACCATTACAGGTAAATGGGAAATCCAACTAACAGCGCGGTCATGTTGCTCTGGTTGACAATAAGAAATATTCGCTCCCAGCGATCGCACAATTTCTTCCACAACAGTAATTGCCGTGGTTGGTGTTGTAGTTATCGGTGTTAATACATAAGGTTTATCGACAAATAAATACCTCTGTGCAGCTTCTATCCCACTGTCTGTTGTTCCCGCCATTGGATGACCGCCGATAAAATTCCTCCATTGGGGAGAAATCGCCTTAACTATCTCTGCTTTCGCCGAACCCACATCAGTCACAACGGTAGCAACAGACAAATGAGGGATCAACTGTTCAAATTGGGGCACAATAAGGGCTAGAGGTGTACAAATAAATATAACTTCTGCGGCTGCTAACAAGCTCAGATCAACTGATGCTTGATCAACACTGCCGAAAGCAACTGCCTTTTGACAGGTAGATTCACGGCGGCTGACTCCTAAGATATGATGTCCTTGCGATCGCAAATCAAAACCCAAAGATCCGCCGATCAGTCCCAGTCCTAAAATTCCAATATTCATTTTTGATTTTGACATTCCGTTTTTTATGACTTTACCAACTATTAAAGTTGGTATCCAAGGGGTAGCATCAATGACTGTAGAGGAATTACTGAAACAATACGCAGCAGGAGTCTTAAACTTTAGTGGTGTTAACCTCTCGGAAGCTAACCTGAGTGGGGTTAAACTCAGTGGCATCAATCTTAGCGATGCTAATTTGAGTATAGTCAACCTGAGTGGCGCGAATCTGAGTGAAGCTAACTTGAGCAATGCCAAGTTGAATATAACCAGACTGAGTGGCGCGAATCTATCTAGCGCCATCTTAAACAACGCCACTCTCAACGTCGCTAATTTGATTCGAGCGGATCTCAGTCGCGCTCAACTTAGAGGAGCCTCGCTAATCCGCGCCGAGTTAATTCGCGCTGACCTCAGTCGCGCCGACTTATTGGATGCTGACCTCACCAGTGCTGATTTGCGAGAAGCGACACTCCGCCAAGCGAATCTCCGTCACGCTAACTTGAGTGGGGCTGTCTTGAGAGGCGCTTCCTTGACGGGAGCTAACTTGGAGATGGCTAACTTAAATGCCAGTGATCTCAGTCGTTCTGACTTGAGCGGTGCAAATTTGCGAGATGCTGAACTCAGACAAGCTAATTTCAGCCATGCTAACCTGAGCGGGGCAGATTTGAGCGGGGCGAACCTCCGGTGGGGAGATTTGAGCGGGGCGAATCTCCGATGGGCAGATTTGAGCGGCGCAAAATTGAGCGGGGCTAATTTAATTGGCGCAGATTTAAGCAATGCCAATTTAATGAATACGAGTTTTGTACACGCCAATTTAACTCAGGCAAAATTAATTAGGGCAGAATGGGTCGGTGCTGACTTAACAGGAGCAACTTTAACTGGGGCAAAACTTTATGCCACCTCCAGGTTTGGTTTAAAAACCGAAGGGATGATTTGTGAATGGGTTGATCTTAGTCCGGCTGGCGATCGCTCCATTATCCAAAACTTCGATTCAGAAGACTCACGAGATTTTTTTAACGAAACACCGCCAACAATTCGGATTATTGTTGATGCAGCCCTAGAACACGAAGCTAATTTTGCGATCGCTGGTGCTTACTATCAAATTGCTCAGGAATATCGGGGGCTGAAACAACCTCCAAGCATCGAAAGTGGGCGTCGTCGAACTGTTTTCACATTTCATCTAGATAGCGATGAAGGATTATTTCCCACTGCTTACATTGTGATTCTTCCCTTTCTAGATGCGGCATGTACCCAAAAGAATATTTCCAGTATGGTGGAAAGTATTAACAGTCAAGTTGTTGCAAACCCAGATTTAAAATTGCCCAATATGGTAAAACAATTAAATATTCTTCTAGAACAAGCCATGAGTCAGGCTACAACAATTAAACAGATGAAAAAAAATATCGAGGTAGCCGCAAAGTTAAATTTTTGCAAGGCTCCAACCCAAATAATTTTAACGAATTCCAGCGCCTACACTTTGACTGTCCATGATAATCCTCACTTTGGGAAAAGATTTATTAATCGCTCTGCTCTCAATGCTTCAGCTGATGATCATATATCCAGTGAATCAACAAAATATATATTACCTTCATTAAATATGGTTATGGATTTTGTCAAAGGATTTCACTATATTAGTCATTAGTCATTGGGCATGGGGCATGGGACAAATGACAAAAAATAAATTTCTGGAGGAGAAAAATGCGCGATACCTTTAATAAAATGATCGGTCGAAATCGCTATGTAGTCTTTCGCCTATTTCTGCACTTAGGAGGAGGCGAGGTAGCACCAATTTTGGGAGTATTAAATAGTGCTGGACGGAATGCGATCGATGCCGATGGCGACTTAGAAGTTTTGGGAGAAGCATTGGTAGAAATTAGTCAAACCCTGCTGCAATACGATGAATATTGGCTTTCTGCTGCCAACGAAGGCGATGTATTTTGGGACGAAGGCGAGGCGGGAGATTATGTGAATGAATTATTTACTGACTCTGCCCAAAGATATCTCAGTGAACCAAATTACAGTTCTGACCCTGGATTGAATGAACCTTTATCTATACCTGTAACCCGCAACGTTATTGTGATAATTACAGTAGCTTACCAAGGAGAAATACCAGAATTAGAAACTGATCTTTCTAACGTTCAGTCTCTGAAGGAAGCTTTTAAAGCCTTAATCAATTTACACTACAAACATAAACTCCAGGCAATCCAAGTGCATTTTTCGCCAGCACAGTTAGGCGATGAACTCACTAGCGATCAACTGTTGCAATATTACCCAGAATTGATTCCTTTGTAATCTGTTGGGTAGTCCCTACTTACTAATTCCATCGAGAAATTGTTAAGCTCAGAGATAGGACAATAATCCCATGATCATGACCATAGTACGTAAATTTACAGCCGTTTTTTTAGCTCTGAGTTTGTGTCTGACAACTGTCGCTTGTGGAGGCCAAAACCAAACTAATTCTTTACCTAAGAACGTTAGCCAAAGCTCTAATAACACCAAGCTGAGTGACGGACAGTATCAAATACAACAAGTTACATACGACGATGTAGGTGGTGAGTACAACCTGTTTTTACTTAACAATCAGCCCCCAACCTTTGCAACCGAAAATTTGCAAATGGCACGGTTAACTGATGATGAAATCAAGCAGAGTAAGAAAACCTATCTAAAGGTAGAAAAAGGACAACCGATTTTATATCTGACGGAAGACTTTAAAATTGAGTACGTCCACAACGTTACCGAGAATAAAACCAATCCCCAAACCGGACAACAAGAGACGGTTGTAGTCCGTCGAGAAAACAGCTTCTGGGCACCCTTTGCTGGGTCTGTGGCTGGTAGCTTGGCGGGTCAGGCAATTGGTAGTATGTTGTTTAGACCCCAATATTATGTACCCCCTGTCTATCAATCAGGACAAGGATTAAGTGGCTACGGTGGATATGGCCCAAGCTATGGCCAAGCAGTTCAAAACTACCAAACTCGATACAATGCGCCACCCGCAGCCGTGACAAATCGCACTGCGTTCCGCAATACAGGGACAATTAGAAGGTCATATCCTGGAAATTCAACTATACGCAATACACCGCGTAGCACTACAGGTAATAACCGTCCTTCTGGTTCTGGTTTTGGTGGTAGTAACTTGCAACCCTCTGGTAACTCCAGCACTATCAGACGCAATTCTGGCAGTGGTTTTGGTAGTGGGCGTAGTACAGCACCCCGCCGCTCAAGTGGTTTTGGCAGCAGACGCCGTTAGGAAATTCCAAATTCAATAGATAGACTACCTAAGAAGTGAAGGTAGGTGTTGCACAAAAAAGCCGGAGGGTAACAACTAAAGCCGCACGACTAGAAGTCGCGGCTACACAAGCAAAGTCCACCTCCGTGGACTAATGCAATATCAAGGGTTTTCTAACCCGCGTAACCGGATTTTACCGGGAGCATCTTAGTTTTGCAAATACACCATAGGAAAAACAACACTCCTGCTCCCTCTCCTTAATAAGGAGAGGGCTGGGGTGAGGTTTAGGCTTCCGACGAAAGTGAGATGCCCCCGATTTTACCCATGTAGGCGTGATTTATAATCGCCAGGATACATGAAAATAAACTTTTAAAACATCCTCTTATATTTACAGCAGATTGCAACAAGCGTCTCTGTACAGATTATTAGTAAGGGCACAACAATGTTCATTGGCGTCAACTTAAGCTAAAAGTCTTTTCAAATCTCGTTTCCAGCCAGAGGCTGGAAATGCAGCTTAATTGCGGCTCAGCCGGCAGCAAGGGAGGCGGAGCCTCTAGAACGGCATTCCCAGTCGGAGACTCTTAACGAGACATAGGAGAAACAACACTCCTGCTCCCTCTCCTTAATAAGGAGAGGGCTGGGGTGAGGTTTAGGCTTCCGAGGAAAGTGAGATGCCCCGGATTTTACCCATGTAGCTGTGATTTATAATCGCCAGGATACATGAAAATAAACTTTTAAAACATCCTCTTATATTTATGCAATTCGTAACCAGGAATTATGAATTATTCGGTCAAATAATATGAAATACTAAATACAAATATTGCTAAGAGAACAGGAATCATTTTACTAAAGTCTATTCGCTTTTTTTGAACCATTTCTAAACAAGACATCGGAATCATCAAAGGCCAGAAGATAGTTGTTACCATAAACATCACAACCGATAAAAATTTATCTTCGGGAGTGGAAACAGGATGACGTAGGAAAAATATTAACCAATTGCTTAAAAAATAGCATGTCATTAACAGATAACCAATAGTTAAAGTCAGTTGTATCTGATTCACTGTGAGTACTCCTGAAGTTATGTGACCTTCACCAAACATCATCCGTACAAAGTTATAACATATACAGTCGTCAACTTACCCCCTCTCCTTGCGCTACGGTGTACACACAAGTGCTTTCTGAACGCAATTTCCGGTTAAGTGCCATAGCCCCTAAGAAACCTCACCCTGGTTTTACTACGTAAAACCTGTCCCTCTCCTTAGTAAGGAGAGGGATTAAAGATAGGACAGGGTGAGGTTTTGGAGGATTTTGGATAATCGGATAACTTGTGTCTACACCGTAGGCCAAGGAGAGGGGGTAAGGTTGAAAAATGTACGTTAATGCAGACGAGAAGCGCTATAGCGCAGCGTAAAGCTTTCTCTTCTCCCAAGGTGAGACGTTTTTTTTCGCGTTCGAGAGGCTTGTGTGAGACACGCTGCGCTAGGAATTGCGAATTATTTTATTGAGGTGCATCATAGCTCCCTCCTCGCTTGCGGGGAGGGGGTTGGGGGTGGGGTTCTTGTATCTCACTCAACTGAGAACCGCTTTATCAATCTTCAACCATCTCCAAAAATTGCGCCTCGGTTAACTGCGTAATTCCCAAAGAGAGCGCTTTTTCTAACTTAGAACCGGCATCTTCTCCTAATACCAAATAATCTGTTTTTTGACTCACTGAATCAGTAACTTTTCCCCCAGATTTTTGAATCAAAGTCTTCACCTCATCTCGCTTTAAGGTTGGCAATGTTCCCGTAATTACAAAAGTTTTACCTGCGAACTTTTGATTACTATCACCAACTGTTTTTGTTTCCTCTGTGGCAGCTAATTGCAATCCTTCTGCTTGCAAGCGTTCGATCAACATTTGGTTGGCATCAATCCGAAACCACTGGTACACAGATTGGGCAATTTCAGCACCGATACCGTAAATTCCTTCAATATCTGATTGCTTTGCTGTAGCTAACTGGTCTACAGTGAAGTATTTCTGAGTCAACAATTGGGCATTCACACTGCCAACGTGACGGATGCCTAAACCATACAATACCCTTGACCAAGGTTGATTTTTCGATTGCGCGATCGCATCTATCAATTTCTCTGCCGACTTTTTCCCCATCCTTTCCAATGCAGATAACTTCTCTGCTGTCAACTCATATAAATCGGCAACGGAATGTACCAAACCTTTATCAACGAATTGATACACTAACTTTTCACCGATGCCTTTAATATCCAAAGCGTCACGACTTACCCAATGTTCAATGGAACCTTTAAGAATCGCTGCACAGGAAGCATTGACGCACCGAGTCACCGCCTCACCTGATTCTCGCACCACAGATTGACCGCAGACTGGGCAATGTGTGGGCATAATGAAGGGTTCGGTGTCAGTGGGACGGAGTTCTTTTAATACCCTTACCACTTCTGGTATGATTTCCCCAGCTTTGCGGACAATCACAGTATCGCCAATGCGGATGTCTAATTGAACAATGCGATCGCTATTATGTAAAGTCGCGCGGGAAACTGTTGTTCCCGCTAATTGCACAGGGCGCATCTCTGCTAACGGCGTTAACGCCCCCGTTCGTCCCACATTCACAGCAATATTTTCCACACGAGTCGGCGCTTCTTCGGCTGCGTACTTCAAAGCGATCGCCCAGCGAGGGAATTTCTGTGTAAACCCTAGCTGTTCCTGAAGTTTAAAAGAATTCAGCTTTACTACTACCCCATCAGTCATATAGGGTAAATTCAGCCGTTCCGTATCCCAGTATTCATAATATTCTGCCACTTCTGCGATCGAGGCAGAGAGTTTGTGGTTGGGGTTGACTGGAAAACCCATCTTTTTCAACAACTCCAACGCTTCCCATTGGGTATTGGCAATACTGGT
The DNA here is from genome assembly GCF_036917675.1 of Nostoc sp. Classification (GTDB taxonomy): domain Bacteria; phylum Cyanobacteriota; class Cyanobacteriia; order Cyanobacteriales; family Nostocaceae; genus Nostoc. The sequence goes on from NZ_JBALCT010000005.1 coordinate 37,005, forward strand.
ATCATCTCTACCAGGAATGTGCAAAGTGTACCCAAAGAAATCTAACCGCCGTTTAGCGACAATGCGGGAGTCTAGTTGTCTGAGTGTACCAGCTGCGGCATTGCGGGGATTCGCAAATAATTGCTCACCTGCTTTTTGCCTTTCCTCATTAATTTGTTTAAATACTTCCAAAGGCAAAAACGCCTCGCCTCGCACTTCCACCCTTTCGAGAATTTCTAACCCTTCAAAATTCAAACGCAAGGGAATTGAGCGAATTGTCCGCACATTTTGGGTAATATCTTCACCCGTCACCCCATCACCCCTAGTTGTTCCCCTAACTAGAATACCATCTTGATAGGTAAGAGCCAAAGCAGAACCATCAATTTTGAGTTCAGTGACATATTCCACTGAGTCCATTTTAGATACTTGTCGCCGCCAACGCTGATCCCAGGCTTGCAACTCATCGATATTAAACGCATTCTCCAGACTGTACAAGGGGATATTGTGCCGCACCGAAGTAAACTGCGTATGTTTAAGCTCACCCACGCGCTGAGTCGGACTATCGGGTGCTGTCAACTCTGGATATTGAATTTCCAGTTGTTGCAATTCTCGATATAGCTGATCATAGACTGCATCCTCCATGATTGGAGCATCTAAAGCGTAATAAGCATAGCTGGCTTGTTGCAATAAGTGGCGCAATTCTTCTGTGCGCTTTACTTCCGGCTTAATCTGTGTCATTTTTATAAGAAGAATTCAGAACTCAGGAGTCAGAATTCAGTATGAATTCTGTACGACTGGATGATAGCGCAGCGTAGCTCATCTTGGAGGGTGTGAATATTGGTTAAAACCGTACTTCACTTCATTCCACTACGCGCTTTCGCCCCTGGTGGTCACTGAGCTTTGCCCAAGTGTAGGCGAAACACTATATAAATATTCCTCCTGATTAAAACTCTATCCCTTTATGGGTAGAGTATTCACCAATTCTGAATTCTGTATTATGACCCCTGATCTATTTCATAGATGCCAAAGTCCGGTGTCCAATTATTCCGTCTGCTCTTAACCCTTTAGACTTCTGATATTTGATCACGGCTGAACGTGTGTTGTTATCAAAGACACCAGTCACATTTGCAGTATAGAATCCTTGCTGCTTTAAAGAATTCTGAGCAGTTTTGACTGCCTCTCCTCTGCTACCGACTCTCAGTACATCACTATGGTTTGCCATACTATTAGACCTCTGCTTGGCATGAACCCTTTGCATAGCATTAGGCTTTTTCATCATGTTGCCCTGCTGCATATTATTTTGAGCAACGTAGGAAGCAGTAGTTGGATTGTGACTTTTATTATTGGTTAAAGAGTAAGCAGGCATAGCAGTAGCTAAAGCCAACGCAGGAAGCAAAGCAAGTACTTTCCAATTCATCTTTTTGTTCCTTGTAACTATGAGAATTCTGGCAATGTTGATTAGAAGAGTCATCCTAATAAGGTATAACAATTAAATAACATACAATTTATGTCCCTGGCTTACCTCACCCTCAGTCCCTCTCCGATATATTGGAGAGGGATCGTGAGACAGGATAAAGTTTTGCATTTTATTTAATCCACGTTCCTAAGAGTTAGTGCCTTATAGTGATTCTTCTCGGTAGACTCTGGTGTGTGGGCTTAGTATAGAGTGAGACTATTTTTTAACCCAGAGCTTTACTATCACACGTTATATTGACAGAGCTATGGCAACATTGTGACGAAAGCATGACTAATGTATTTAGAATTGTGTCGCACAATACCTTATATCATGTCCGTTTGATTGCTCATTAAACCCGAAGAACCCCAAAGAGCCAAAGCTATGCTTTGTCTCCCCTCCCCGCTCTTCGGGCTACCATGTATACACAAGTTATCCGATTGCTCAAAAGTCCTCTAAAACCTCACCCTGTCCCAATACGGTTCGGTTAAGGTGTTTATTCCTCAAAGATCCCCCCAACCCACGCCACTTGCTCCACTTTGGGAAACCCCTCTGAGCGAGTGGCTCCCCTTAAAAAGGGGGGCTTTTATAACCATCTTTTACCCCCTTTTTAAGGGGATCGCCGTAGGCTGGGGGATCTTAACCGAACCGTAAACCCTATTGCACCCTGTCCTATCTTTAATCCCTCTCCTTACTAAGGAGAGGGACAGGTTTTACGCAGTAAAACCAGGGTGAGGTATTTAAGGAACTATGAGACTTAACCAGAAATTGCGTTCAGAAAGACTTGTGTATACACGGTAGGCTCTTCGGGAGGGGTTGGGGGTAGGGTTCTTTTATTATGGGTAATCTGGCGGACATGATATTACTCTTCATCGCCTAACATTTTCAATAATTTTCTGGCAGCTAAAACGCCCAGAACTCCAGCACCAACTAATTCCACCGCTTGCACCACTTTTTTCCCGACATCTTGAGGGTCGAGGTGATGATGAAAAATTTCCTCATCCACCCATTCAGTTGTGGCTTTGAAATCATGAATTGCTGTTGGTAATAGCGTTAAATAAGCGGCTTGACGGATTAAATGTGCGGATTCGCCTGCAACTTCAAAAACATTGAATAAGTTAGCAGCAGCATCATTTATCCCCAATTTCAAGAGAGTTCCACGGATGTTAATTTTAGCAGGTTTGAGGTCTTTTTCCAAGGCTAATGCTTTCAAATTACTGGCAATATTAGCCCCTTGTTGATAAGCCACTTGAGCTGTAGGTGGTAGCGAATTATCTTGAACTACCGTGCAATCACCACCTGCAAAAACTTCTGGAAAGTCGAGCAATTGCATAGTAGGAGTGACTAGGAGGCGATCGCTATGATCCCGATGTTCTTTGGAAATTGCTAAATCTTTAATCAGTGGATGGGTGGAAGTCCCAGCTGTCCAGATTGTAGTATGTGTTGCTAATGTCTCGATTTGCTGATTGCGCTTATATTCAATTGTGTTGGGACCAATAGCAGTGGCTTCTGCTTCCGTGAGTATTTCAATTGGTAGAGCGCGTTTCTTCAATTCCCCTTCGGCAATTTCACGTAAGGGTTCATTAACATCACCATTGAGGATTTGTTTACCGTGATTGAGCAATACCACGCGAATTTCATTCTGATTGCCTCCCAACGCGGTATACCAATGAGGGAGGAAATCAGCTAAAGTTGCTGCCATTTCTACACCAGAAGCACCACCACCAATCACAACTACTGTTAACAGTTTGCGGCGTTGTTCTAAATCTTCAGTTTGCACTGCTCGGTGTAAACAATCGCGTAAATGCCTCTCAAGAGCGATCGCATCTTCTTGCGTCCAGAAAGGAAAGGCATTTTCTTTGGCTCCCTCAACTTGATGATAGCCAGTAACGCTGCCCAAAGCTAATACTAAGTTGCTGTAATTGTAGGAGTTTCCCGAAGTTAATTTGACTGCCTTTTGATCCAAGTCTATCGACTGCACTGTATCTTGAACAAAGATGACACCACTACCTTTAAGTAATTCCGAAAAACGTGGTACTACTTGGAAAGTATCCATCTCGCCATCGAAATATTCATAGAGTAACGGCTTAAAACAAAAGCGCTCATCTTTATCAATCAAAATAACCGAGCGAGGATAATTTCCGTGAGCTAAGTGCAAAGCTGTGAATAGCCCGGTAAAGCCACCACCGACAATCACAGTTTGATAAACTGGGCTGTTCATAAAATCCCTTCCAAATATTGTGAAATCACGATGTTCAATTACAGCAATTTTCATGTATTTGAACCACATCTATCGTACGGGCAGACCATTGCTCATTGGTGTCAACTTAACGCAAAAACCTGCCTAGACAAAGCTTTGATAGATTCCCTCGTTCCCAGTCGGAGACTGGGAATGCCCTTCTAGAGGCTCCGCCTCTTGAAAAGTGGCAGAGCCGCCAGGAGGCGCATTTCCAGCCTTCTTGCTGGAAACGAGGTTTTAAAGGGGTTTGCGCTTAAGTATTGATTCATCCCTCAAATTTTTATTGACAGACTACTACTATAGGAATAAAAACAAAGCAATCAAACTAGCGCTGAGGATCACAGCCAATCCAATAGCGTATTCAACTCTCCGACTAAAAAATCCCACAGCAGCAACCAAGGCGATCGCTAGCCCGATAATGCCTATATATTGCTCTTTTTGTAACCCCTGTGCAATTAGTGGGTCTTTACCTGGTGCTGGAGTTTCTTGAACTGCTTTTGGAGCGAGTTCTGAGGCTGGCATTTCTTGCAAGAATAAATTCATTAAATTACTCCTTAAAACACTTGGTTAACTGAAGATTTTCATGCCCGCCAAAGATAGATAAGCGAGAAAAGAAACACCCAAACTACATCAACAAAGTGCCAAAACAGAGTAGTCGCACTTGTACCGAAGTGAGTCTTATTATAGTTGCCTGGAATGAATGAGCGAATCAGCATAATTATCTGAAGCACAACACCAGCCAGAACGTGTAAACCGTGGAAACCTGTCAGCAAGTAAAATGTGGAACCAACTAATCCTGTAGTCAACTTGAAATCGAGATTTTTCCACTCAATTAATAGACCAATTAGAAAGTAAGTTCCCATTGCGATCGTTATCAGCCATAGCCAGCGAAATTTATTGAGTTGATTACGCTTGAGAGCATTTTCTGCTGGTTGAATAACAAAGCTGCTAGAAAGTAATACTACCGTATTAATAATCACAGGGGTAGACAATTCTGGGCCAGAAATACCGGGTGGTAGCCAGTTAGTAGTATGCAGTCGCAGAACAACATAAGTAAAGATAAAGCTCAAAAAGATGATGCTCTCTGACAGCAAGAACACACTAAACCCGAACATCCCTTTACCATGATGATCTTCATGACTCCCACCACCACTTGGCAGAAAGCGCTGCAACCAAATTGGTAGCCGTCGCAGCCACTCTTCAAAACGGATCGGACTTTCATCTAAATGAATGGTGCGACGTTGCATAATATCATGTCCGCTTGATTGCTTATTAAACCCGAAGAACCCCAAAGAGCCAAAGCTATGCTTTGTCTCCCCTCCCCGCCGGCCTACGGTGTATACACAAGTCCTAAAAACCTAGCTTGATGAGCCTTGACTCGTTCCCAGTCTCCGACTGGGAATGCATTCATTGAGGCTCCGACTCAATTTTGACTGGAGGCAGAGCCTCTAATCAGCCATTCCCATGCAGAGCATGGGAACGAGAAAGAGTCAATCGAGCTTTTTTCGACTTGTGTATACACCGTAGCACCGCCGGAGGGGAGGGGTTCTTTTATTATGGGTAATCTGGGGGACATGATATAACTCCTTACTCACCCTGATCAGAATTTTCTATTATTGAGTATTTTGGATCGCCATAGTCATAAGGGGGTCTTGTAACAATCGGAATCTCTGCAAAGTTATCTCGCGGTGGTGGTGAAGTGGTTGTCCATTCTAATCCACTAGCGTGCCAAGGATTATCAACCGCCCTTGGACCGTATAGCCAAGAACCGACAATATTGGCAATAAAGGGCAGAGTCGATACTCCCAGCAAGAATGCCGCTAGACTAGCGATGACGTTCCATCCTTGATACCGGGGATCGTAGGAAGAAACTCGGCGCAACATCCCTTGCAAACCTAACGGGTGCATGGCAAAGAACGTAATATTGGCAGGAATAAAGGTCAGCCAAAAATGCAGCTTGCCCCAGCCTTCAGCGTACATCCTTCCAGTTATTTTGGGAAACCAGAAATAAATGGCTGCAAAGATTGCCATCGTGATGGTGTTGAAGACGATGTAATGGAAGTGACCCACCACAAAATAGGTGTTGTTGACGTGAATATCAAATGGCGTTGCGGCAAGCATGACACCAGTAACGCCACCGAAAATAAACATGGCTGCACTTCCCATTGCAAATAGCATTGGTGTTTCTAAATGCAGCTTGCTTTTCCAGATAGTGGCAGTCCAAGCAAATGCCTTCACACCTGTAGGTATGGCAATCAGCATCGAAGTAAACATAAAAGTCATCCGCATCCAGCCAGGGGTGGCACTGGTGAACATATGATGCACCCAAACGAAGATGCTAAGAAAAGCAATACCTAAAGTGGCGATCGCAACTGACCGATAACCAAACAAAGGATTCCGGGAAAAGGCTGGCAGAATCTCCGCAATAATACCGAAGGCTGGTAGCGCCATGATATAAACTGCCGGGTGAGAATAGAACCAGAATAAATGCTGGTAGATGATGGGATCGCCATTCGCTTCAGGTTTGAAGAATTGAGTACCGAAAGCGAGGTCAAACAACAGCAGTATCAATGCACCTGTCAAGGCTGGTAAGTTAATCAACTGCAACAACTGGGCGCTGAAAACCGACCAAACAAACACAGGCATCCGAAAAAACGTCATCCCTGGCGATCGCATCCAAAAGATGGTAGTCACAAAATTCACAGCCCCCATGATGGAGGAAATGCCGATCAATATTAGACTAACGATCCAAATGAATTCACCGTTAATTAGTTGACCGGGAGGAAATTGCAGACTGACTGGTGGATAAGACCACCAACCTGCCTGTGCAGTCCCATTAGGTAGTAAGAAGCTAGATATTAGCAAAATACCTGCTGGTGGCAGAATCCAAAAAGAGATGGCATTAAGTAAAGGGAACGCCATATCCCGCGCTCCAATCATTAAGGGCACTAAGTAGTTAGAAAGTCCGGCATTGAACGGGATAATCCACAGGAAAATCATGATCGTGCCGTGCATGGTGAACAAGCCATTGTAAAGGGGGCGGTCAACCACATTTGATTCGGGGGTTAGCAGTTCGGCACGAATGATCATCGCCAACAGCCCGCCAATCAGGAAGAAAATAAACGTCATCACCATGTATTGAACACCGATCACCTTATGGTCGGTGCTGAAGCTGAAATATTGCCGCCAGCCATCAACAGGCTCTTTCTGGTCGGCGATCGCTTCACTGAATTCATGTGTCATTACTTACCTTCCTTTCATTCGCTACGGCGCTGGGAGTGGGTACGACAGTGTACCAGCCGCTTTTAAATAATATCTTTGGTGGTTGGATATGTTCGGCAACTGCCTGATTTTTTATAGTCGTTGGTTCGCTAGCCGTTTGGGTAAGCCACTGGTTATACGCTTCAGGGGATTCAACGTATACATCCGCCTCCATCAAGGCAAAGTAAGTACCACTAAATTGAGAATCTTTTAGCTGATATTTTCCCGTGCGAGTCGGCGTTAGCACAATGTCAATGTCGCGTTTGGGGATTATATCCTGTTTTAAGCGGAACTCAGGGACGTAGAAACCGTGGATTACATCTTGTGCGTGCATATTCAAGCGGATGCTACGATTTACTTTTAGGTGTAATTCGTTACTGGTAACATTATTTGGGTAACGAAAAGACCACTCCCACTGTTTAGCGAAAACATCAATAGTTTCAGAAGCAGGTTTAGGAACGTCGCTCACTATTGCAGCATTAGCTGATTCTGAGGGCAAATGCAAATGCACGATTTGTCCTAAACCCAAGATATGTAATTGCTGATAAATATGGAAGCTTTGAAAAGCAATCCACAACACCAGCAGAGTCGGGGTTGCTGTCCAGAGAATTTCTAGCCTCATATCGCCTCTAGAGGGGTGTCCTTCGCTGTAGTCATCCTTGGATGCACGAAAGAAAAGTACCGAATACACTATTATGCCAACCAGCCCAAGCAAGATGAAAGCTCCAATTGAAACTAAGAAGCTAAACAAATCATCTACTTTTTTTGCTTCTGCGGTGGCTTCAAGAGGCATCCAGGAGTAAGCTTGCTGTCCAATCCAATGGCTGATAACGAGCAGCACTGCGATATAACCAGCTATTAGTAAATATTCTAAAAATCTAAACATAGCAATTTTCCGCAAGTGACCAATCCCAAATAGTATGATAATTCAGCGTTGGCTGCACAGATCCCTAAATGTTTACGAAAAATTGGGTCTAATATCATATCCGCCAGATTACCCCTAGCTAGCTGAAAGCGCTAGCCCGACTGTCAGACTTATCGCTCTATTCCCAATGGTGAATACTTCTGATTCACGATGGCTCAAACCGATGTTTTTACGTTGGTTTTCAAAAGCTTGTGGTTTACTGACACTCCTAGAGGTATTGTCGAGTTCATCTGCGTAGAAATCTCTATGTGCCACTTGCTGTGTTTCGATTTTGATTGGTTCTTCTCTGAGAAAAAAGGTATGGTTGCGGGAACTTACTAATACATCAGATTGCAACAAGCGCCTCTGTATAGATTATTGTAAGGGCACAACAATGTTGTGCCCCTACCTGTGTACCTTATTTACCTGAAAAACGCTGTATGTGTGCTTGATCACAATATTAATGTGTTTAATCTCACTGCTCATTAAAACAACTTAGTATATCAAACAATACGCGGCGTTGTGACTTACACCGCACTACTCTAGGTCGCCTAGCTGTTTAAAGATTTAATGTATGAATGGGTTTTAAATATATCTTTTTTTGGCTAAAAATAATCTCTTAGGTGATTTTCCCGAAAATTTACTGGAGAAAGTCCTAAAGTATTCAAATTTGAACTTGATCAGTGTAAGCTAAATATGTGAATATCACGATCGCAAATCTCTTTTAATTACTTGCATTTATTCCGCTAAACGAGGTATAATCCAAACGTTAAATGACTTGCCAGATGTTCCCTTAAAGGTACTACATACGGCAGTAAAAGGATTCACTCTAGAATCTTCTAAGTGAACTTAAGCAATATTTGTTTAAGTGTAATTTTGGTTAATTATTCAGGAGGCAGGAGGCAGGAGGCAGGAAGTACCCACGCCGGACAACACCAGATAGTCCACTTGAGCAAAGCCCAAGACCGCACTCGCCCTTTTGCATATCGGGCTACGCGTCTCGATATAATTATTTTGATACTAGTGCGGCTTTAAACCCACAACTTAAGTTTCGGTTAATACTTCTTTTCTTTTGGCCTCTGCGTTTGTTCGTAAAAGCTCCAAAAGTAGTTATGATGTGCTTTATAGTTCTTATTGTCTTCTACTTCCTGTAGCCTACCGAAAACTAGCTTTTTAGTATTCAAGGTTACTTTTCTTGAGACTAAGGCTATCCCTGTGTTATTCCCCTAGACTCGTAAAACACTAGCGGAATAACACCGGGCGCTAATTGCACATTGTGTAGATATCTAGTTAACCTTATAGGGTTAATTAGGTGTGCAGTTGTGGTCTTTTTGCTGTCAAGCTTTGATCACACCACTGCAAGGGATTACGTTTGCCCATAATTTACAAATCATCTAATCTATGCAATTATGTCACACCATTTTAGTCAAGAGAAGGCTGTTAAAAAGTTAGGGATGTCTGAAATCAGTCTTTTAATGCTTTTTCTGGATCAGGTCTTGTTTAAGAGCATGAAAGCTAATTTTCAATCAATATCTGGATCTAGAAAAAATTGTGGGAGTTGGTGATTGAGAACTGGAAGAATTTGCGTAGCGATCGCTACACTTACAAAATTGTGATGTGAAAATAATTCTTCTCAATCACCAATTACCCAGGCCGCTGATTGTCAAAATGAGCGAGCCATATTTGTGTGAACTATGTTGATGGAGTTGGTTGATGTTTACCTTAAATGTAAATGTAGCTAAACAAAAATACCTTATATGTAAAAGAAAGATGGTTTCTTACCATGCTTTTCGTCCCAACATTACTCCAAGGAGGCTTGGAGCTTCCTGCATGAAAATATGGTATTTAACAATACTTTTAATTAATTTTTGTATCTGATTCAGAATAATAACTAAATTCTATTGTGGAGATTAGAAAATGCCAGTGCTTTCTGGGCAAGATGTGGGTGAAAGGCTCTTGTACACCTTGGGTACAAAGCTTTCAGAAAAAGAATTACAGAACTTCCTAGCAGAAATGGAGATTGTAGAGCCACCAGTAGCAAAGCAGTTCTGGCAATCTGCACAGACGAATCCTGGTATCTACATCATCCTTACAGGTAAAGTCCGACTGTTGGATAGCTCTGAAAATTTAATCACTACCTTTGGTGCATGGTCTGTTTTTGGAGAATTGACTCTGTTTCCCGAAGCTAACTTTAGTCCTTATGTAGTCAAAGCTTCGACAAACCTAAAACTTGGCTATTTTAGGCAAGAGGCATTGCAAATATTAATAGATAAATATCCTAACATTCGCGATCGCCTATACGCCCGTGCAGAACTTTGGGATTTGCTGTTGTTATGTCGGCAAATCTCGCAATTTCCATCCCATACATCACAAGTTCCAGGAATGCTCAAAGCCCTATCTCTGTTTGAGCGACAGCAGCTAGAAACTGGCTCTGTAAGTCCAGAAATATGCCAAAATTCCCAGTTGTGGCTATTGTACAAAGGTCAACTGCGGCATTCTGAAGGCCATTCTTTGACAGCAGGTACAATCTTTGCCCAATCAGAACAAGGAGATTGGCAAGCAACACAACCAACAATTGCTTACATTCTGAAAAACGACCATAGGCAAACAGCATTAGAATACTTCCCGGAGTTGGGGGAGTGGGGAGTAGAGACGCGATTAATCGCGTCTGTAGGGGAGTGGGGAGTGGGGAGTGGGGAAAAAACTTCCCCATCTCCAAAATCTAAAATTATTCCTTTTCCTCAACGAGTTCAACAGTCACAACAACAGCCAAAAAACTCACATTTTTACTTTCCTAGTCCGAAGGTACAAATAGGGCATTGGTGGAAACGCATCACCAAGACCTATCCCTTCTATGCCCAACAAAGTGCTGCCGATTGTGGCTCTGCTTGCTTGGTGATGATTGGTAACTATTGGGACAAGCATTTTAGTATCAATCGCCTACGGGATATGACCAACGTCAGCCGTAACGGTGCATCTCTAAAGGCGATGGCAGCAACAGCAGAAAACCTGGGTTTTGCCACCCGTCCGGTGAAAGCTACTCTTGAGAAATTAGCAGAACAACCTTTACCTGCAATTGTCCACTGGGAAGGCAAACACTTCATTGTTGTCTATGAAATAACGAAAAAGCGGGTGATTGTATGTGACCCGGCTCTTGGTCAACGCAGCTTGACAAAAGCTGAATTTCAAGCAGGTTGGAGTGGTTATGCATTGTTACTCCAACCTACAGCCTTATTAAAAGACGCTAAAAACGAAAGTAGAACCTTCTGGAAGTTTTTTGAGTTAGTCAAACCTCACTATCGGACACTATTTGAAATCTTTATTGCTTCGATAGTAATCCAATTATTTGGACTGGTAACGCCAGTATTCACCCAGTTGTTGCTCGACAGAGTACTTGTGCAACGTAGTGTTACAACCTTAAACGCCATTGGTGTGGGAATGATTGTTTTTGGGTTGTTTGGTGTCGCTGTCAACGCTCTACGGCAATATCTTTTATTTCATACTGCTAACCGCATTAGCATCGCCCTACTCGTAGGTTTTATCAAACATACCTTCCGCTTACCCCTTTCCTATTTTGAGTCGCGTTACGTTGGGGATATAGTCTCGCGCATCCAAGAAAACCAGAAAATTCAGCAATTCCTTACTGGTCAGACACTCTCCATCATCTTGGATATGCTGACATTGGTGGTTTATCTGTCCTTGATGTTCTCCTATAGCTGGCGGATGTCATTATTCGTGCTGTGTACTGTACCGCCATTTTTTATCTTGGCGCTGGCTAGCACAAGTATTTTGCGCCGCATCTCCAGAGAGATTTTTAATGCCGGCACCAAAGAACAAAGCTATCTCATCGAATCCCTTAGCGGAATTCGTACCGTTCGCTCATTAGCAATTGAACAGACGGTGCGCTGGCATTGGGAAGAACTGCTGAATGATTTGGTTAGAAAAGGCTTTAATGCTCAGATAATCGGCAATCGGCTGCAAATTATCAGTGGTGTCATCCAAACCTTTGTCAATACTTCATTACTGTGGTATGGAGCAACCCAAGTAATTAATGGCGAACTGACTATTGGACAATTAGTTGCTTTCAATATGTTGGTGGGTAACGTCTTAAGTCCTTTCCAACGGCTGGCTATGCTGTGGAATCAATTGCAAGAAATCGTGATTTCCACCGAACGCATTAATGATGTGTTGGAGGCGGAACCAGAAGAAGATTTAGAAACTAAACCCCGGAAGTTGTTGGGTAAACTCCACGGTAACATTCGCTTTCAGAATGTCACCTTTCGCTATCACTCAGAAACTGAGACTAACGTATTAGAAAATCTGAACTTTGAAATCCAGGCGGAACAGATGGTAGCAGTAGTGGGGCGGAGCGGTTCTGGAAAAACAACCCTCAGTAAATTGATTTTAGGTTTATACCCACCGACAGATGGCAAAGTACTCATTGATGGTCATGACATCACAAGTGTGATCTTGCGATCGCTCCGTTCTCAAATCGGCGTTGTCGATCAAGATACTTTTTTGTTTGGTGGGACTATTCGTGAAAACATTGCGATCGCTCATCCAGATGCTTCTTCAGAAGAAATTATCCAAGCAGCAAAATACGCCGGAGCCGATGAATTTATTCAAAAACTACCGATGGGTTACGAATCGCAAATTGGTGAAGGCGGCGGAATGCTCTCTGGTGGACAGCGCCAACGCCTAGCGATCGCTCGGGCTTTGCTCGGAAATCCTCGGTTATTACTATTTGATGAAGCCACCAGCCACCTAGATTCCGAATCAGAAAGAATTATTCAAAACAACCTCAAAACAATTCTTCAAGGGCGCACAAGTGTAATCATTGCCCATCGCCTCTCTACAGTCCGCAACGCTGACTTGATCCTGGTTTTAGATCAAGGCGTTTTGGTAGAAAGCGGCACCCACGACGAATTAATCGCTAAAAAAGGTCATTATTACTACCTGAATCAACAACAACTGGCTCAAGTTAGTTGATGGGGCAATTCAATTTTGGATTTTGGATTTTAGATTTTGGATTAAATTTCAATCTAAAATCCAAAATCTAAAATCTAAAATTCTTGCTCCCCCACCTTCCCAATTATCAGAAATAAAACTATGCCAAATCCCAATAGATCATCGCCACTTCCCCAAGATCAGCCAGATGAGCATCAAAGTTATATACAGCAAGAGGAATCTGTAGAGTTCAACGAGCAGACAGAGACAGAAAATGACAGTCAAGATTTGCACTACGGTACTGAGAACTTACTCAATGCCTTACCTCGAATTTGGACTCGTGGTTTGTTGTATGTACTCATCGGCTTTGCTGGTCTAGTCTTACCTTGGGCAACTCTCTCACGAGTCGATGAAACTGGTAGCGCTAGAGGGCGTATAGAACCTAAAGGCGCAACTCAAAAATTAGACGCTCAAGCTGGTGGGAGTGTCAAAGCAGTTAGGGTCAAAGAAGGAGATACAGTCAGAGCCGGTCAGGTTCTACTGGAACTGAACTCCGATTTACTGCAAACGGGACTGCAAGAAGTCGAGAGCAAATTGCAAGGGCTACAAAATCGGCAATCCCAACTGGAACTGCTCAAAAATCAACTTTTAATGTCAACTAACCTCTTAGAGCAACAAAATAAATCCCAAGAATTAGAAAAAATGGCTCAAGTTAACCAGGCAAAGCAAAACCTGGATGCCAAACTCAGTAGCTATAACCTCCAAAAGTTAGAAAAACAAGCATTAGTTAAGCAAGCAGAGCAGCAGATTTACACCACTCGTGATGATCAGCAATCGGCTAAAAGTCGTTTGAGTATAGATTCTAGGCAAGTTAAACGTTTTAGCAAACTCGTTCATGATGGCGCGGTTTCTGCAACCCAAATTGAGCAACTCCAAAAAGAAGAACAAGAAAGCAAACGACTCTATAACAAGTCTGTATCAGATATCAAACAAGCACAATTGGGTTTAGTGGAAGAACTAAATCGTTATCAAGTCACTATCAAGACTTTGGAATCTGATATCAAACAAGCAAAACTCCGACTGCAAGAAGAACAAAGTAGCTATAAAAGTCTGATGCAAGCCGGAAAACTGGCTGTAATGAAAAATCAGGAACAGCTAAAAGACCTACAGACGCAAATAACAGCAGCGCAATCAGAAGTGGCTCAGACTAAAAGCCAGATTACATCTATAAGAGTTCAAATGCAGCAACGAGTGGTGCGATCGCCGATTAATGGGGTGATTTTTGAATTACCCACCAGTAAGCCCGGAGCTGTAGTACAAGCCGGTCAAAGGATTGCCCAAATCGCACCCAAAAATACAGACTTTGTACTCAAAGCCCAAATACCTAATCAGGATAGTGGTTTCTTGAAGGTAGGAATGCCAGTCAAAGTCAAGTTTGATGCTTATCCCTTCCAAGAGTATGGAATTGTGCAAGGTAAAGTTACTTGGATCTCTCCTGACTCGAAAGTTAGCCAAACACCCCAAGGGGACATCGAAACCTATCAGCTAGAAATCACCTTAGAACAGCAGTATGTCCAAAATGGCAACAAACGTATTCAATTAGGTGCCGGTCAGACAGCAAATGCTGAAGTCATTATTCGCCAACGGCGGGTGATTGACTTTGTTTTAGATCCATTCAAGAAACTGCAAAAAGGCGGTTTACAGATGTAGTCAGAGCGATGCCTACGGCGGTAAGCTACGCACTGGAATTAGGAAATCAGACAAGAGAGAAATAAATTCAAAATTCAAAATTGTTCGCCCAGCGTCTCGTAGAGAAGAAAAAGACAACGAGAAGAATTAATGCCCAATGCCCAATGCCCCATGCCCCATGCCCCATGCCCAATTCCCTTAATTATTGGAGAATATTATGCCCCACAATCTGATCATTTCTAGTTCAGATATCATTCAGAGTCTCAAACTCTCCTGTCAAATACCTGATGTAGTGGAAGCAATAGCATCGCAAAGGATTATTGCCGAAGCAGCTCAAGAGCTAGGAATTATAGTCACACCAGAAGAATTACAGCAAGAAGGAGATGAATTACGGTTTGCGAAGAAGCTTGTCAAAGCTAAAGAAACCTGGACATGGCTAGAAAAACACCACCTGTCTGTGAATGAGTTTGAAGAATTAGCCCACAACAAAATCCTTTCGCGGAAATTAGCAAATTATCTATTTTCTGCTCAAGTCAAAAAGCACTTTTATGAACGCAAACTAGATTATGTTGCCGCCATTACCTACGAAGTCGTCTTTGAGGATCGAGACTTGGCTTTAGAGCTTTTTTATGCCCTAGAAGAAGGCGAAGTCAATTTTCCCGAAATTGCTCGTTTATATATCCCAGAACCAGAACTCCGCCGTGTTTATGGATATCAGGGATTACGATACCGCAAAGATTTTCGTCCAGAGATTGCAGCAGCTGTATTTGCTGCTGCACCACCACAAGCTCTCAAACCGA
Source organism: Nostoc sp. (assembly GCF_036917675.1). Lineage (GTDB taxonomy): Bacteria > Cyanobacteriota > Cyanobacteriia > Cyanobacteriales > Nostocaceae > Nostoc. The sequence continues at coordinate 52,277 of NZ_JBALCT010000005.1, forward strand.
TTACGACTCCCAAAGGGGTGCATTTAATTTGGGTGGAAGAAGTGATTCAACCCCAACTAGATGAACAGTTGCGCCAAAAAATCATTACGGAATCATTTTCTAATTGGTTAAAGCAACAAATCAACACAATGAAAATAGTTACTCAGATAGACTCAGATGGAAATGTGCGATCGCCGGAGAAATTACTAGATATGTCATTCACCAAGACTAAATAGGTTATTAAATTCCAAATGTTTTTGTAGCTAACTATCTCCCCTAACTTAAGGTAGATGTCTGGAGTTTTCAAAAATGTTATAGATACTGATATTATCTGCTAGAAAATTTAATATTTTTTCGTTTTTAGTATTTTGTGATTACATATACAAGGTGCTATTTCGATGTGATTAACAATTAACTGAAATTGCTATAAGTCTTGCTAGGCTGGAATAATTTTACTTTCTGCCTAATTTGGTCATCCAATTTTTTCTGGCTTTTATTAATCTCATAAATGATGATTATTCAGTGTAAAGTATTAGTTTTATTAATCAAAAATTACTCAAAAAAGGATTGACTTTTTTGAGTAATAAACTATAGTAATTATGTAAGCAACAAAAACAAGTTGGTTACAGCAAAAATTCCCAAACATTCAATTTCAGGAGAAACCCAAATGATTATTTCTGATCTAAACTACTTGGAAAATACCTCTGAAGAAGTTATTGGTGGTTATACTTTTGTTGCTAAAAAGAACGTAGACATCAGAGCTTACATTCATGAGAACGTTAACATTAACAAAGCTGTAAACTCCGCCGCTAACGTTAGAGGCAACTTAGCTAATTCTGAAACCCAAGCTACTGCATTCGGTCCCAACACCCTGGCTGAAACAACTGGTTTCACCAATACCACTACTAATTCTTCTGCTGCTAACTCATTGGCTGTATCTGCTACCAACGGCTATTAATAGTCCGTAGCAAATATGTAACCAAAAAACAAGTTGGTTACAGGAAAGATTCCCAAAAAAACTACAAATTTCAGGAGAAACTCAAATGATTATTTCTGATCTGAACTACTTGGAAAACACCTCTGAAGAAGTTCTTGGTGGTTATACTTTTTTTGCTACAAAGAACGTAGACATCAGAGCTTACATTCATGAGAACGTTAACATTAACAAAGCTGTAAACTCCGCCGCTAACGTTAGAGGCAACTTAGCTAATTCTGAAACCCAAGCTACTGCATTCGGTCCCAACACCCTGGCTGAAACAACTGGTTTCACCAATACCACTACTAATTCTTCTGCTGCTAACTCATTGGCTGTATCTGCTACCAACGGCTAATTCATAGTCGGTATATGCTACCAGATCAGAATTAAACTCTACTCACAAAGAGTATTAACTCATGCAAGTAGAGTTAGGCTTGAAAGCCTAGTAGATTCATAAATAGCCGAAGGCTCTCTGCTCATTTGAGCTTTCGGCTTTTACCTAAACTACATCATTTGATCTCAAATAACTGTTTCCTCAATAAATTTTTACAATATTTAGTCCTCAACCCAGGCTACAGTTATGTGCTGTTTGTCCGCCCTGAATTAAAATTCTGGGTTAGTATTATTTATTGCTATTAAAGTAGGGTGTACACTGCCTAACATTTGCTGAAGCCCTTATTTTGCGCCTTACCAATGCTTGTTGAGAATGGTGCAAGCTTTCAGTTTTAACAGACTTAAAATCAGTATCTCAGTCGATTTTAACCAAATTAAGTTATAAATTTCAGAAACTTAAGTTCCTTGCAGATATAAGAACAAAAGACAAATGAAGTAAAAATACTTGTATTAAGTTATGACTACAATTTCTGAGGTTCTCCAACTCGCTGTTCAACATCACCGAGCCAAGCGCTTCACTCAAGCTGAAGAGGTTTATCGTCAAATTATAGACGTAAATCCCCAGCAACCAGATGCACTATATGCCTTAGGTATGCTGGCGCAGCAGCGGGGAGAATATCAAAATTCAGAGCAATTTTTCCAAGCAGCTTTGGAATTACAGCCAGAAGCAGCCGGAATACACAACAGCTTGGGGTTTACTCTACAACAACAGGGTAAACTAGAAGAAGCGATCGCCTACTATGAAAAAGCACTAAACATTCTACCCGACTGCATAGAAGTGCAAATGAATCTGGGTAATGCTCTCCATCTTCAAGGAAAGCTACCACCAGAAGAACAAGCCCACTATGCAGACTTAAATCAGCAGTTTGCTTTAAGTAGGCAACAAGTAGAGGATTTCAAGATTGCAGAATTATATTATCGCCAAGCGATCGCATTGCAGCCAGATTTGGTACAGGCTCATAATAATTTAGGAGAAGTACTCCAAAAACAAGGGCGATTCAATGATGCCCTTAAGTCTTACCAACAAGCAATAAAAGTTAAACCAGACTATTCTTATGCCTATCACAACTTAGGCTATTATTTCCAGGAAAAAGGGAAATTTGAGGAAGCAATAGACGCTTACAAAAAAGCATTAAATATTCAACCTGATTTGGTAATCACCCATAACAACTTGGCTAATGCTCTGGCGGCACTAAATAGATTTGATGCCGCCAGAGAATCCTATCAAGAAGCTATCAGAATTAAACCTGATGTTGATTATATCTATTACAACTTAGGAACACTACTTAGAGATAATAACAAAATAGAAGCAGCAGTACAGGCATTTGAACAAGCTGTCAAAGTTACGCCAAGCTATGCTCGTGCTAAATTAGGTGTTTGTATCAGCCAACTGCCAATTATCTATTCCAGTGTTGATGAAATGGAATTCAGACGAAATCAATATCAACAGCATTTGCAAAATTTAGCGAAAGGTTATGAATTAACTAATCAGGAAGAACGGGCAAAAGCAGCTGAGTTTGTGGGAGCATTACAGCCCTTTTATTTGACATATCAAGGCTTAAATGACCGAGATTTACAGCGAACTTATGGGGAAATGATTTACCAGATTATGTCAACTCGCTATCCCCAAAGTGTCCAGCCGCTTGTTATTCCAAATTTAGATAAAAATCAAAAGGTTCGTATTGGTATCGTCTCTGGGTATTTCTATGATCATTCTAATTGGAAAATCCCGCTTAAAGGTTGGGTAGAAAATCTGGATCGAAGTGAGTTTGAATTATTTGGTTATCATACTGGGGTCAAAAAAGATGATTCAACAATCAGTGCCACCAAGACTTTTGATAAATTTGTTCAAGATGTTCCCTCACTTGAACAATGGTGTGAGGTAATCACAGAAGATAAATTACATATCCTGATTTTCCCTGAATTTGGGATGGACCCAATGACAGTCAAACTGGGTTGTCTGAGATTAGCGCCAATTCAAATGACATCTTGGGGACACCCTGATACCAGTGGACTACCGACAATTGACTATTACTTGAGCAGTGACTTAATGGAACCAGAAAATGCTCAAGAACATTATACAGAAAAATTAGTTAGATTACCCAATTTATCTATTTATTACACACCTTTAGCAATTGAACCTGAAGTAATTAAGAAACCAGATATAGGTTTAAAAGAGGATGAAATTTTCTTCTGGTGTTGCCAGTCATTATATAAATATTTGCCCAATCATGATGATGTTTTTCCCGCCATTGCCAAAGAGTTAGAAAATTCTAAATTTGTGTTTATTAAACACGAAAGTGAAGAGATTACAGAAGTATTTCGCCAGCGCTTAAACCATGCTTTTGCAGCCTTTGGGTTGGATTATCAAAAGTACTGTTTATTTTTGTCTCACATGCCTACCAGAAAGTTTGCTGGGACTACAGCCTTAGCTGATGTTTTTTTGGATAGCATTGGTTGGTCTGGATGTAACTCTACTTTAGAATCTATTGCCCATAATATTCCCGTTGTCACTTTACCAGGAAAACTGATGCGGGGACGGCATTCTTTGGCAATTTTGCAGATGATGGGTATAGAAGAGACGATCGCCTCAAATAAAGCAGAATACGTACAAATCGCCATCCGTCTGGGGAAAGATACTGAATATCGGCAATATATCTCTCAGCTAGTGGCAGAAAATAAGCACAAATTATATGGCGATTTAAAACCAGTCAGAGCGCTGGAAGATTTTATTTTGCAGCTGGTTAATAAACCAAGACAATTTGACACCAAAGATGTTTCTGAATTATTTAAACTTGCAGTTCAACATCATCGATCTAATCGTCTAGACGAAGCTGAACAGCTATATGTTCAGGTGATCGAAAAACAACCAGACTATTCAGAAGCATTATATGGTTTAGGGATGCTGGCACAGCAGAAAGGTGCGTTACAGTCAGCACAGAAGTATTTTAATACAGCTTCGCAACTTCAGCCTAACTCTGTGAAAATTTGGTTTAGTTTAGGCAATTTGCATCAAAGACAAGGACAGTTGTTAGAAGCTGAAGAAGCTTACAAAAAAGCTATTGCTTTGCGACCAGATGCAGGGACAATTTACAATAATTTGGGCTACACCTTGGAACAACAAGGTAAGTGGTCAGAAGCGATCGCATCCTATCAAAAAGCTCTGGAATTTCAGCAAAACTGCATAGAAGCGGAAGTCAATTTAGGGAATGCGCTTTTTGCCCAAGGGAAGCTCTCAACAGAGAAACAACCGTATTATGCTGAATTGAATTATAAGCTGGGCATTGCCCGCCAACAAGCAGGTGATTGGCAAACTGCTGTTGTTTACTATCGAGCTGCGATCGCACTACAGCCTGATTTGGTCGAAGCTCATTATAACTTGGGGGTGGTACTGCAAGAACAAGGAAAACAACAAGAAGCGATTGCTTGCTATCAAAAAGCTTTAGAGTTTAATCCCCAACACCAAGAAGCCAACATCAAATTAGGACAGATTTACCAAGCCCAGCACAACTAAGAACTAAAAATTTTTGGTTAAACGGGTCGTTTTACCTGATATCCAACTCCGATCAATCTAAACTTCAACTTACAAATTAAGGAAAGAAAATTTGTGGCTTTTAATCTAGGAACCACCGGTAATGACTTACTTACAGGGACTGCTGCAAGCGATATATTGTTTGGAAATTTCGGTAATGATACTCTATTGGGGTTAGGGGGAGATGATTTACTTCAGGGCGACCAGGGTAACGATTTATTAAATGGTGGCGATGGTAACGATCAGCTTTTTGGGGGTGACGACAATGATACGCTTCTGGGTGGCGCCGGCAATGACTTCCTCGATGGTGGTTCAGGCAACGACAGAGTAGATGGCGGTAATGGCGATGACAATATTCAAGGCGGACTGGGTAACGACACCTTATTGGGCGGAGCCGGTAATGATCGCATCTTCGATATCACTGGTAATAATCTCATTTATGGGGGAAGTGGCAATGACTTCATCCAAGGAGCCAGTGGTAGTGCCTTTACAGGGGGAGGCATGGATACGATTTTTGGGGGTGACGGGAATGATCAAATATTCGGGTTAAGCCAAAACGATTTCCTCTACGGAGATGCTGGCAATGATACCCTCAGTGGCGATAGTGGCGATGATCATCTGGAAGGGGGCACTGGCGACGACAACCTCGATGGCGGTTTCGGAAATGATCTTCTGTTCGGCGATCTTGGAAAGGATACTCTAAATGGCAACATCGGCAATGACACCCTCCAAGGGGGCGGCGATGATGATATTCTCATCGGCGGTGCTGGTGATGATGTCCTCGTCGGTGTAGGTCGGGGCAGCAAGGAAAGTTTCGGAGGAAAGTCACTAGGCTTTGGGGAAACCGATCTCTTGACCGGAGGACCTGGGGCAGACCTGTTTGTACTCGGAGGTAATGGACAATTCTACTACCTCGGTGGTTCTACTGTCGGTAAGGGTTTCACTCTCTTTGATGCGGCTGTGATTGGTGTGGAAAGTAATGGGGTGCTGAAACGGGACTTCGATCCGACGGTTGATCGCATTCAGTTACAGAAGGGACTCAATTATAAACTGGCACAAGCCAGCTTTTTTAGCGCAGCTGACACTGTGATTTATGCCGACTTTGGCAAGGGGAATGACATTCTAGGGGTTGTGGTTGGAGCAACACCAGGAGAAGTCGCGCCTACCCTAAAAATTGTAAATACTGGTTGACTTTTACATCACAAGTACTAATATTCCAGGAGGGAGTAAAAAATATGTTCTTAGCAATTTTCAAAAAAGTTAAAGACTTCTTCATCAAAATAGTCAAAGACGAAACTTTTCACAGCCAACTCCTGAGCAAGAAAGTTGGAGAGTTGAAAAAAGCTGTAGAAAATGGAAGTATGCAAATAGCGGATTTGCCATATTTACAGAATGTTTCAAAAGAAGAATTGATTTTAGGTTCTGCTGGAGTGAATGTGATCTCTGGGGCATTCGCTTTCGGGTCAGATAGTTACCCTTTTGCTAGTTCAAATAGTTCTTCCCAAGCTTGGTCAACGGATGATCATACATCAAATGGCACAGGATTAGCTGAGGCATGGGGTGATAATGCTACAGCTAACCTAGCAACGGCAGGTAATGGTAATATAGTGATTGGAAATAGTAAATTTAAATCTTATCAAAACACTGCTTCTGCAAGTGGTTCTGTAATCTCGATTGATTCCAACTCCGTACTGAGTTTTTCCGACTTGTTGGAAAGTTTATTTTGAGATTTTCCAAGTCCTGATTTTTCAGTTAGCTATTTTCATTCAATTCTAGCTTCTGACGCCTTGATTCTGTTTTGTTAAATCAGAGCTATTGATAATCAATAATACCTGAAGGCACAAAACACCTGTGGGTTTTCTGTAAAACCTGCCAATACGCTAAACTTTGTCGTGTGGTTGCAGTTGGACTGCCCATATTTTCATTGAGTAGTTAATAAGCTCAACAGAGGTTTTCATGTCATCACTAGCTACACTTTCAGACTTCATTATTTCTACTGTCAAAGTCAATCTCGAACCAATTTTAAATCTCAATTACAATTTCAACTTCAAGTCCAATTACAGTTACAATTCCAATGACGATTTAAATTCCAAACCCAAACCCAAACCCAAACCCAAACCCAATTTTGTTACCGCTCAAGAGAATACTGTTTTCTCTAACTATAGTCAAAGTCCTTCAGGAACTTTGACTGATGCCCAGACGAACACATTAGTTAAAGGTGGCTTGGGTGTTGCTATTGCTGAGGCTAAAGCGAGGTTTTTTAAGGCTGATACAACTTTTTCAAAACTCTTCACTGATGCTAGTGTCATTGGATTAAATGGTCAGTTTACAGGTAGTTCCGACAGCAAAACAAAAGTCCTTGCTAATTTTAGGGTTGACGCTAATCAAAACTTCTCTTTTGATTTTTCAGCAAATTTAGTATTGAAAGCTAAAGAAATTGAAAATTCCAAAGTTGAATATAACAAAGCTCTGTCTAAAACCGCTTTTTTGGTGTTAGATACTACAAATCCCAATAAGCCCATAGTTTTAGATTATTTTGGTATCCAGGGTAAGTTAATCTCCTCTAATCAAATCGCCGATCTGACCCTTGGTAATAGTCGCAATGTTACGATTAACCTTCGGAATAAAATTTCTGAGATTAATGGCAACAATGGTAGTGACTTCCTCAATGATAGTACTATTGGGACTTATCATCGGAATTTTACTCGCAATAGCAACATAACTGTAGTTGAAATTAATACTAGTAGCGTTGAATTGGCAGGAGATACTTTAATTGGCAACTTGGGTAAAGATGTTATCTATGGCACGATTTGGAACGATAATTTAACGGGAACCAACGGTGCCGATAAACTTTATGCCAGCTTGGGGAATGATAAGCTATATGGAAAAAAAGGTAATGATATCCTCGACGCAGGCCAAGGTAATGATACGCTATATGGTGGTGATGGCAATGATAGACTCTATGGCCGTTTGGGCAATGATGTCCTGATTGGTGGTAGTGGTAATGATGTCTTGGTTGGTGGCGGTGGTAAAGACACATTTATTTTCAAAAAAGCCGATACCCACTTAAGAAATGACTTTGATATCATTAAAGATTTCCAAGTTGGTTTTGATAAGATTGTATTAGATGGCTGGGATTATACTAATAGTAGTCTTAAGCTAGGTGGTATAAATATAACAAATAGCAAAGATGGTGCTGTGATCAAATTAGATTCTTTATTTAATCAAGAAACAATATTACTTTCAGGTGTGAGTGCCAGTCACATTAATTCTCAATCAATAGCATTTACTTAAGGCTAATTGCTCTTCAGAAAAACTACTCTTATCCCGAATAATTGCCTGACTTTTCACTCTTATCTGAAAAACTTAACTTCCATTCCTCTCTCCTTGGAGGCTACAGTGTACAAACAAGTCTTTGGTGACGCAATTTCCGGTTAAGTCTCATAGCCCCTCAGATACCTCACCCTGGTTTTACGTAGTAAAACCTGTCCCTCTCCTTAGTAAGGAGAGGGATTAAAAGATAGGACAGGGTGAGGTTTTAGAGAACTTTTGGGTAAGGGGAGACGAGCTTAGACATTTTTCTCTCATCGGATGAAACTACCCTGCTTTTTAAGAGGGGAAACAGGCGAAATATTTTATACTTATCAGCCATGCTCTGAGGCTATACTAACCCGTAACAAGTTGATATCAACTTAATAATTAATATAGATAGCCATGAATACTACTAATATTTCTGAATCTAAAGTAAAATCTCTGATTAAAATCGCGGTGCAGAAGCATCAGTCAAGTCAAGGGGATGAACCGGAATCGCTAGACAAAACAGAAGTGGCTGAAATCTTCCAACTAGCAGTTGAACATCAACGAGCCAATCGTTTAGTAGAGGCTAAACTGTTATATAGTCAAGTTCTGGAAAAACAACCTGACCACCTGGAAGCTTTATATAGTTTAGGGATGTTGGCGCAGCAGATGGGGCAACCCCAAATTGCTGAACAGTGGCTAAGTACAGCTTCGCAAATTAAACCTGATTCTGTTAAGACTTGGTTTAGTTTAGGTAATTTGCGTTTAGTTCAGGAACACTTTTCCGAAGCGGAGAAAGCTTACCGTCAAGCTCTACTTATAGTACCTGACTCACTCCCAATTTACAATAACTTGGGCTACGCTCTGCAACAACAAGGATTATTTGACGAAGCAATTAACTACTATCAAAAAGCTCTAGAGTTAAAGCCAAACTTTATAGAAGCAGAGGCGAATTTGGGCAATACACTGCACGCTCAAGGGAGGCTCGCCAGCAAACAACAATTGCACTATGCACAATTGAATCATAAATTGGGTGTTGCCCGGAAAAAAGCAGGGGATTTAAAAACTGCTGTTATTTATCACAAACAAGCGATCGCACTACAGCCAGATTTGCTAGAAGCTTATTATAACTTGGGACTGGCGCTGCAATCCCAAGGGGAGTTAGAAGAAGCGATCGCCTTTTATCAAAAACTCTTGCAACTTAATCCCAACTATGGACAAGTTTACCTGAACTTAGGCAAAATTTACCAACAGCAGAAGCAATTCCAGAAAGCAGTTTCTGCCTATCGACAAGGGTTAAAGCTGATTAATCCCCACTATGCCAAAGCATTAGCATCTGACGAGGATGCTGAAATTCTTCAACAAGTACTAGTTACACCCCCAATTCCCCAAGGGGAGGTAATGGTAGGGAAATACAGTTTTCCGGCTATCCAGCCCGTAGTAGATCATACAATCAATCGTCCTTTCTGGAGTGTGGTGGTAACTGTATATAACCGGATAGATTATCTACTCGAATGTCTTGCTAGTGTGTTGGCACAATGGCAGGGAGAAGAGCAGATGGAAATCATCGTTATGGACAATGCTAGTATAACGCCAGTATTTCAACTGGTGAATAGTCTTGGACAAGGAATAATCCACTACTACCGCAATCCGCAAAACCTCGGTGTGCCAGGAAATTGGAATGCGGGAATTGCCCTAACTCGCGGTTGGTGGGTTCATTTACTTCACGACGATGATTATACTATCCCAGGTTTTTATTCCCGGCTGCAAGAGAGTTTAGAAGGGTGTTCGGATTCTGTGGGAGCAGCTTTTACGGGTTATCAAAATATTAACGAAAAAGGGGAAGTAATTTTCTGCAAACAAGTCTATGGAGAGCAGCGAGGGATTGCTAAAAATTGGCTGCAACGCATTGGAGTTAGTAATTTATTGAATGTGCCTGCGGTGGTGATTCGTCGAGAGGCGCACCAAAAATTGGGGGTATATCATCCCGAATTGACCTATACAACTGACTGGGAACTTTATAAACGCATTGCTGTTTTTTATGATTGGTGGTACGAACCAGAAATTTTAGCTTGTTACCGCCAACATGCTAATAACATAACTAGCGAGCTTTTGCTGACTGGGAAGCAGACGATATCCATCCGCAGGGCAATTGAAATATCAGAGAGTTATTTTCCTATTGAAGACGCGGTACAGATTACGACCGAATGCCGGAGTTATTATTTTCTTTATTGTCTAAAATTAGCCCTAATTCCTCTAGAGGCTGGGAATCTGACGGAAGCTTGGCAAGTGTTAGAAGAGGCTCTAAAAATAGATCATAACTCGAAAGCGATCGCAAAGTTATTCAGTTGGTTAACACAGGAAGAAACATCTCCCCTTCAGAAACCAGGTTATATCCAAAAAGTCTTGGGCTATTATCAACAAGCGATCGCTCTTGAGCCAGACTTGTCAGAGTTGTATTATAACTTAGGGAGCATTCTGCAAGAACAAATTTCTGAGAGTTATCTTCCTGCTGAACATCGCGCAGACATGACAACCCAAACTCGTAAGTAGGTAGGCACTTGCTATTTTAGGAGAAAATATTGCTACTTAATTAAAACTACCACAAATTGCGATCGCGGCATAATATAACGCCGTGTGCATCTCAATGAGTGTAAAAAGCCTTGTAAAACCTCACCCCAACCCTCTGGGATGCTTTGGAGAGGGAGCAAGAATCTTGTTTCTCATCTGGTATATTTGCAAAACTGAGATGCTCCCTGTGCGACTTTCTCTCATATCATGTCCGCTTGATTGCTTATTAAACCCGAAGAACCCCAAAGAGCCAAAGCTATGCTTTGTCTCCCCTCCCGAAGAGCGGGGAGGGGTTCTTTTATTATGGGTAATCTGGCGGACATGATATCAAAGCTAACTTCCAACCCCTTTTTGCTGCGTGGCCTCTTTACGTGAAAATAGCTGTAATTAGAAATCTGATTTTTGCCAAAAAATATAAATTATGAATTTAGCAAAACCAACAAATAATCAACCAACTACTGGTAACTGTCTGTTCTGTGGGACAGAGTTACACCATACCTTTGTAGATTTAGGTATGTCTCCTCTCTGCGAAAGCTATCGCAGTCTCAAACAACTCAACCAAGTGGAGTCTTTTTATCCTCTGCATGTCTATGTTTGCGAGGAGTGTTTTTTAGTTCAACTTGAAGAATACATTAGCCCGGAAAATATTTTTAGCGACTACGCTTATTTCTCTTCCTACTCTGATAGCTGGTTGCAACATGCCAAGAACTACGTTGATTTAGTAGTAGAGCGTTTACAATTAACCCACGAAAGTCAGGTAATAGAAATTGCTAGTAATGATGGCTACTTGCTGCAATACTTTGTTGCCAAAAGTATCCCGGTGCTGGGAATAGAGCCAGCCGCAAATATTGCGGAAGTTGCAATTAAAAAAGGTATTCCTACAGTTGTCAAATTTTTTGGACAGCAGACAGCCCAAGAACAGATTGCTAAGGGCAAACAGGCAGATTTATTACTAGGAAATAATGTCCTTGCCCACACACCCTATCTTAATGATTTTCTGAAAGGAATGAAAATTATCCTGAAACCACATGGTGTAATTACTATGGAATTTCCCCACTTGATGCGGTTAATCGAGGAAAATCAGTTTGATACTATTTACCATGAGCATTTTTCTTATTTTTCATTTCTCACCGTAGAAAAGATTTTTGCTGCTCACGGGTTAACAATTTTTGATGTGGAAGAATTAACTACTCATGGTGGTTCTTTGAGAATTTATGCTCGCCACAACGAAGATTATTCTAAATCCGTTCGCCACCAAGTATCAGAACTGAAATATAGAGAAGAAGCGGCTGGTTTTACGCAATTAGAATACTATTTTTCATTTGGTGAACAAGTCAAAGAAACCAAACGCAAGTTACTAGATTTCTTGATCAAAGTTAAGCAAGAGGGAAAATCGATTGTTGGTTATGGCGCTCCAGGTAAGGGAAATACTCTCTTAAACTATTGTGGTATCCGCACAGATTTTATTGATTACACAGTAGACCGTAACCCTTACAAACAAGGTAAATTTCTACCAGGAACTCATATTCCGATTTTTCATCCAGACAAAATTGCCGAAACAAAGCCTGACTATGTACTAATTCTACCCTGGAATTTGAAAACTGAAATTATGACACAAATAGCTTATATTCGGGATTGGGGAGGCCAATTTATTGTACCAATTCCCGAAGTTAATGTCTACTCTTAAGCGGTTGATATTTTTTGATCGTCAAAAAAGGGGAATTTAGATGAAAGTAGTTTTATTTTGTGGTGGTTTAGGAACTAGAATGAGAGATTATTCAGAAACTATTCCTAAGCCAATGGTGAATATTGGTTATAGACCAATATTATGGCATGTAATGAAATACTATGCTCATTATGGACACAAAGATTTTATCTTATGTCTTGGTTACAAAGCTGACTTAATTAAAAGCTATTTTTTAAATTACAATGAATGGCTCTCTAATAATTTTAGCCTTTCCAACGGCAGCCAAATCCAGTTATTTAATCGGGATATTCAAGATTGGAATATCACATTTGTAGATACAGGGTTAACTGCCAATATTGGACAAAGATTGAAGGCAGTAGAAAAGTATCTAGAAGGAGAAGAAGTATTTTTAGCTAACTACAGTGATGGTTTGACAGATTTGCATCTACCAGCGTATATTCAGCATTTTTATCAGCGTGATAAAATCGGTAGTTTTTTGTGTGTCAGACCAAGCCAAACTTTTCACTTAGTTGAGATGGACGAGGATGGTTTGGTGAAGGATATTAAAGATGTCAAGCAACGTGATATTTGGATTAATGGGGGATATTTTATCTTTAAAAAAGAGATTTTTAACTATATTAATTATGGCGAAGAACTTGTCTTTGAGCCTTTTCAACGACTGATTGCCAAAGAAGAACTTTTTGCGTATAAATATACTGGCTTTTTCGGGGTAATGGATACCTTTAAAGAGAAGCAACAGTTGGATGATATGTATGCTCAAGGGGAAAGACCTTGGGAAGTATGGGGAGATATAGCGGTTCTCAGTTGAGTAGGTACTGAACCCCACCCCCAACCCCCTCCCCGCGCGCGAGGAGGGGGCTATGACGTACCTCATGTGATTAGGAAACGCTGTAAACAACTAGAAGTAAGGCATATATGATCCAACTTAGCTTAAACAAGACAGAAGAATCTGAGTACAAAATCCTTTGTCTAGGTTCTCATTGTGATGATATCGAGATTGGTTGTGGAGGCACAATCTTAAAGCTGATAGAGAATTACCAGCATATTTTCATCTATTGGGTTGTTTTTAGTTCCAACGAGCAAAGAGCAGAGGAAGCAACAGCAAGTGCCAATCTTTTCTTAAAAGAAATCCAGACCAAGAAAATTATCATTAAAAATTTTCGAGATGGCTTTTTACCTTTCCAAGGGATAGAGGTGAAGGAATGCTTTGAACAGTTGAAGCAGGAATTTTCACCAGATATAATCTTTACTCACTACCGAGACGATCGCCACCAAGATCACCGCTTAATTTCTGAGTTGACTTGGAATAGTTTCAGAAATCATTTAATTTTGGAATATGAGATCCCAAAATACGATGGTGATTTGGGTATTCCTAATTTCTTTGTCCATTTAGATGAGGCACTTTGCCGCCGAAAAATTCAATACATTTTGGATGCGTTTGCCACCCAAAATAATAAGCAGTGGTTTACAGAAGATACTTTTCGTTCTATTCTCCGAATTCGCGGGATTGAATCAAATTCACCGAGTAAATATGCTGAGGCATTTTACTGTCGAAAAATGGTTTTCTAAAAGAGTGAAGTATATCTCAAAATCTCACCCCCAACCTCTCTCCTTACTAAGGAGAGGGGAGTTAAAAATTCTAAATTGCTGGAAATATATGAATTTTAGTAGTATACAAACACCCTCAGATAAAATTGCTCAGGAACTTTATCAACTAGTTGCTCAGCTATATCCTATTTGTCGTAGTATTACAGGTAATGGCGTTAGAAACACCCTGAAGATTATTAGTGAGTATATTCCTTTATCGGTTCATGAAGTTCCAACTGAGACTCAAGTTTTTGATTGGAAAGTTCCGAAAGAATGGAATATTAAAGATGCCTACATCAAAAACTCCCAAGGTAAGAAAATTGTAGATTTTGCTAACTCGAATCTACACGTTCTTAATTATAGTATTCCAGTACATCAAAAGCTATCTCTTCCAGAACTCAAAGCACATCTATTTACACTTGTCGATTATCCTGACTGGATTCCCTACCGCACTTCTTACTATAAAGAGACTTGGGGTTTTTGCATGAGTCACAATCAATATTTGGAACTAAATGATCAAGAATATGAAGTATTTATTGATTCTTCCCTCGAACCAGGTCATTTGAGCTATGGTGAGTATTATATTCCAGGAGACAGTACTGATGAAGTCTTAATTTCTTGCCACACCTGCCATCCTTCACTGTGTAATGATAATCTTTCGGGAATTGCGATCGCTACTTTTATCGCTAAATATTTAAATCAAACGACACCAAGATATTCCTATCGATTTCTCTGGATTCCAGGAACCATTGGCTCAATTACATGGCTGGCTCTCAATGAGGCTAAAGTCAATAATATTAAACATGGCTTGGTGTTAACTTGTCTAGGAGATTCAGGCAACTTTACTTACAAAAAAAGCCGTAGAGGTGACACTGAAATTGATAAAATTGCTGCTTATGTACTCAGAAACTCAAAACAGGATTATAAAATTATAGATTTCTTCCCCTATGGCTATGATGAGCGACAATATTGCTCACCTGGATTTAATTTAGCTGTAGGTTGCTTGATGCGATCGCCTCATGGATCTTTTCCCGAATATCACACCTCAGCCGATGATTTAAATTTTGTTCAACCCCAATATCTTGCCGAGTCATTCTTTCAATGTCGTTCGATATTAGATATCCTCAATAATAATCACATTTACTACAACACAAATCCTAAATGTGAGCCACAGTTGGGGAGAAGAGGTCTATATCAGGCAGACAATGGCGCTCAAGATAGTAGGCTAAATCAAATGGCAATTTTGTGGGTTTTAAATTTATCTGATGGTCAGCATACTCTGCTCGATATTGCCCAAAGGTCGGGAATATCATTTGATGTGATTAAATATGCTGCCGATACATTATTAGCACATGAATTGTTAACAAGTAAAAAGAACTAATATCAAGTTCGGGTGATTACTTATAATAAAATCTATCAATGTAGGTTGGGTTTAACTTCGTTCAACCCAACAAATGCCTGAAAATGTTGGGTTTCGTTCCTCAACCCAACCTACGCAATATATTTCTTGGGCTTAACCCAAGCGTATTGACTGATAACTGATAACTGATTTCTCGTAGGGGCAATTCATGAATTGCCCCTACATTTGGTACTTGATGCGTAAGTCATAAATTAAATATAGCGTTATCCATAACCCTTGTAGAGATGTAGCACTGCTACGTCTCTACATTCTTTTTCACTTATTTTATTTTTCCAGAAATGTCCAGACTCCTTCATCCCAATCTGATTCTGTTGGTGGTGATTGTAACCAATGCTGACAACGCAACAGATGCAACATAGCAGCTTTGTCCTGATTGTCTGCTGCCAAAACATTAGCAAACTCAGCTCTTGCAAGATAAAACTCCCGCTTGAGGTAATATTCGCGCCCTTTCTGATAGTGCTCAATCACTTGCAATTTTTCGCTTTCAATCGGATTGGAACGCAAACCCAGTAATTCATATATGGCTACTGGCTCATTTCTGCCCTTGACACGAATGTAATCTAGTTCCCTAGCCCAAATATAATCTTGGCATGGTTTAAAAGTGTTATAGCTAATAATAATGTCGCAACCATACTGTTTACTGACACTTTCTAATCGGGAGCCAAGATTAACACCATCGCCAATGGCGGTAAATTCCATTCGCTTACTAGAGCCAATATTCCCACTAATGACGGTATCAGAATTGATGCCAATGCCGATCTTGATTTTGGCCTTATTAACTGCGTGGCGACGGAGATTAAATTCATGCAGGCGAACGCGCATTTCTAAGGCTGTTTGCACTGCCATCCAAGCGTGTTCTTTCAAAGGTAGGGGAGAACCAAACACAGCCATGATGGCGTCACCGATGTATTTGTCAAGGGTACCTTTATGTTTAAAAACTGCCTCCACCATTGATTCAAAATATTCATTGAGCATACTCACCACTTCTTCTGCTTCCAAGCTTTCCGTTAAAGTGGTGTAGCCGCGAATATCGGAAAATAAAATGGAAACTTCTTTGCGAGCGCCTCCTAGTTTAGCATCATCCAATTTCAGCAATTCTTCGGCTAATTCCTGGGTCATGTAGCGGTACATCGTACTCTTGAGCCGCTTTTCATCACTGATATCTTCCATCACCACCAGCGCCCCACGGATTTGCTCATGGTCGCTAGCATCGGCAATTGTGTTAATCGATAAATTAATACTGTGCGGTTTTATGCTAGTACTTATGAGTGTGCGATCGGGGTAATATTGCTGGCGGCCTTTTAAGTCAACTGCGTGTAAAGCATCCTGATACCACTTGCTAAAGTCACCTTCTTTGATGGCGATCGCATCAGTAACTAATTTACCTTCTAAACGGTCTTCTGGCTCCAGTCCTAGCAAACGCTTGGCACTTTCATTGGCGGCGATAATTAATCCAGTTTTATCAGTGGAAACCACTCCATTGGAAAGACTACGCAGAATATCCCGTTGCATTTGTTCTTGTTGCTTGACTGTGGCAAACAACTGGGCATTTTGCAGCGCTACTCCGGCTTGAATATTAAAAGCTTCCATGAACTCTTCATCGTTGCGATCAAAGCTAGCTTGGAAGCAGTCGGGAGCTTTGGGCCAATCAGCTGGATTATAAGGTGGAAAATCACCAGACTTTTTTTTATTTACAAGTTGGGTAACGCCAATTAGTTGTTCATCGCCGTTAAACACTGGCATACAAAATAAGCTACAGGTGCGATAGCCATTTTGCTGGTCGAGTTCTTTGGCTGTCTCCGAGTCAGAATGGTCGTACAAGTCAAAGGCAATATTCAGTTTCTTGCCAGAAACCGCTACTAGACCAGCAAAGCCTTTACCTACCGGGACTCGCAACTCTTTAGTTGAACCATCGTCCTGGGTGATTTTCGTCCACAATTCATCGCGATCGCGGTCTATTAACCATAGTGTACTGCGATCGGCATTCATCAGTTCCTTGGCTTCATCCATCACCCGCTTTAAAGTGTCTTCTAAGTCAAGACTGCTTTGAGAGAGGGACTTGATCGCCTTCATCAGCGCCGCCACTGCTCTTTGTTTTTGAGTGGCGATATAAAAAGAGCGCGAGGATTCTAAAATCAGCCGAATCGAAGGGGCAAATTCTTGAAATAATTGCTCGTCAGCATAGACAAAACCTTTGGTATCAATGCGCTCTGCAAGTGGAGCATCGGAATTATTAACAGATTTTAATTTATTTAGTAATTGCACCACCGCAACTAACTTTCCATGTTCATTCAACAATGGCAAAGCCAACATGGTGTAGGTGCGATAGCCAGTTCTTTTTTCTTGTTCTTGGGCAAAATGCGATCGCGGATCACTATAAAAATCAAAGGGAATATTGATAACTTCCTTGAAGGTGGCGACTTCCCCAGCAATGCCTTTATCGGCGGGGATGCGAATTTCTAAAGAGCGATCGCCCTCTCCCTCAGCTAGAATTGACCAGAGTTCTTGTTTTTCTTCATCCAATAAAAATATCGTCGTCCGATCTGCCTCCAGTAATTCCCCGGTTTTCAAGGTAATCGAATGCAACATTTCTTGCAGAAGAGTTTCAAACCCCTGAGAATCCAGCATTGATAGGGTTTGATGGACAATCTGTAATTTATGCTCGACATCCTTAACGACTTGTTTAAAAGTATCCTGAGTCAGGGGAGCAAGAAAGGTAGAAAAATTCCCTTTTCTTGTGGCAAGAGCGCCCACAGGAGCAGAATTTGCTTGTAATTCGAGGTTTTCTTGGTTGTGAATACCAATCATTAAATCGGTGGTCTCCCCAGAAGTTCCTTGATACACTGACATAATTGGTATTTTATATAGCAGGATAAGATTTTAGCTTTAACAATGAAATTAAATTTATGTAATTGGTGTTAAAAGCAACAATTAATTGCTTGATATTATCCATAGTTTAATCGCTTGTTGAGCTAGCGTCATCCTGTGCAGGAAGGTATAAGTCGATTACAAACAAGCGTGGTATGACCAGAATGCAGATGCAGTAATACTCCGAATCCCTGCTACCGTTTACACACAAGCCTTCTGGGAATCGTTAATTTTGTATTGAAGAAGAAGTCAGAATTGCAAAGCAAAGCCAGAGACGCTCCGCCGAGATGTCAGAATCAAGAGCGTGGGGGTTTAGACCCCTCACTCGTACAGAATTCATCCTGAATTCTATTTCGATAAGTCTAATAAGGCGATCGCCTTTACTAATTCTTCTGGATCTACAGGCTTGGAAATATGCAGTTGAAATCCGACAGCGATCGCTTGCTGATGATCTATCTCACCAGCATAGGCAGTTAAAGCGATCGCGGGAATTGTCCCGCCTTGCTCTGGTTTCAGACTCCTCACCTTTCGCATCAGCATATAACCATCCATTTCTGGCATCCCGATATCGCTGATGATCAGATTTGGCTGGGATTGACTCAGGGCAGTTAAAGCGGCAATGGCTGAGGCCGTAACGATAACAGTTGCACCATATTGCTCTAGCATGAAGGGCAAAAATTCTCGCATATCTGCATCATCATCCACCACCAGAATCTCTAAGCCAGACAGGGGTAAGGACTGAGCCGCCACAACTGAGGAGTTATCTTTTGCATCCTTGATTACTTTGCTTTCATCCTGTAAACATGGAAGTTTGACAGTGAAAGTTGCTCCTTTACCTTCGCCCAGGCTTTTTGCTTGAACAGTTCCCCCGTGAAGTTCTACAAGATGGTGGACGATCGCTAATCCTAAACCTAAACCGCCAAATTTTCGAGTTGTCGCACCATCTGCTTGACGGAAATAATCAAAGACATAAGGTAAGAACTCAGCTACAATCCCCTTCCCGGTGTCAGTGACGCAGATTTGTACCTGTGAGCCGACTTGCTCTAATTTAATTTTTACCTCTCCCCCGGTAGGAGTAAACTTAATGGCATTGGAAAGGATATTCCAAATGACTTGTTGCAATCGATTGCCATCGCCTAAAACTTGCCCAACACCAGATTCCAGAATTGTTTGAATCTGGATAGACTTAGCCTCCGCCGATAAACGCACTGTCTCGATCGCAGCTTCAATCACTGATACCAAATTAATCCGGTCGAAGTTAAGGTTAAGTTTACCCTGAAGGATACGAGAAACATCAAGTAAATCTTCAATCAATTGAGTTTGCAACTTGGCATTACGCTCAATAGTTTCGAGGGCGCGATCGCTTGTTGCTTGGTCAAGTTTGCGACTCCGCATCAGTTTTGCCCAACCCAGAATCGGGTTAAGCGGTGTTCTCAATTCATGGGACAGCACGGCTAGAAATTCATCTTTGACGCGATTTGCTGATTCCGCAGCATTGCGTGCCGTTCGTTCGGCTTCATAGAGATGGGCGCGAGCGATCGCTTGGGCGCATTGTTGAGCAACAGCCAAGATAAATGCTTGATCTTCTCCACTAAGTTGTTGAAGTTGAGTAAATCCCAAATTTATACCTCCAACTGCCGAACCCTCCACCATCAAGGGAATAGAAATCCAGGCATCAATGTCATATTGGGCGTAAGCTTCAGCTAGATGAGGGTAACGAGCTATTCTATTTTGTCTCGATTCAGCCCAAATAGGTTGTCCACTCCGCACAGCTTCTGCTAGAGGGGAGCGTGAATCAATGGAAAAATGCCGCCAAGTATCTACCAAATCTTGGTTATAACCAACTGCATGGACAATTTCTAGTTCAGTTTTACTTTCATTCAGCAAGGCGACGAGGGCACAACTAGCTCCCAAGGCAGCCATGCTCTGCTCTACAATGACTTCAGATACTTGGGCTGGTGTCAGCAATTCTGAAAGAGCAGCCGTGATCGATTGGAGACGGGCAATGCGCTCTAAGGCTCGCTCTGCTGTTCTTTGTGCCTGCTGTGCTTCTTGGTAAAGGCGGGCATTATCGATAGCGATCGCCGCTTGATGGGCAACATCTTGCGCTAGTAACAAGTCAGCTGTGCTGTAACAACGTTCTGATTCCGCAGTAAAAAAGGAAATTGCACCAAAAATTTTTTCCCGTGCCATCAAGGGCAAGATTATACATGACTTTAAACCAATTTCACGCACAATCCTTAGATGTTCTGCATCTGGGATACCTGCTGCTAGGGCTGCATCTGAAATTTCAGTTACCATCTCAGGAATTCCTGTACGAACCACTTTCGGCACACCTTGAAGTTCATCCAACTTTCTAGGATAACGCTGATGAAGTTCCCAACCGAGTTTTACTTTCTCTGGATCTCGGTGAGCAACTGCTACCCGATGAATTGATTGGTTATCTTGCAGCAAGTCAACGGCGCACCAATCGGCGAGATAAGGCACAACCAAGTTGGCCACGCTTGCTAACGTGCTTTCGTAATCGAGGGAAGAGGCGAGGGTTGCACTGACTTGAGCCAAAAATGCTGCTCGTTGCTGATCGGCTTCTGCTTCTTGTCGGGCGGTTTGCTCTTGAATCAGTTGGATACGTTCGGCTTCAGATTGTTTGCGAGCGGTGATATCAAGCACAACACCACTCATGTGTGTGGGTTTACCCGCTTCGTTGAAAAAGGCTTTTCCCCGACAGGCTAGGTAGCGGATACTGCCGTCATCTTGAATAATTCGATATTCTAAATTATGCTCCACGCGATCGTTAATCGCTCGACTCAAAGATTGAGCCAGTAATTCTCGATCATCTGGATGCAGACGATCGAGGATTGCTTTGGATGTGCCAGCAAAGGTTTCAGGTGTTAACCCAAATAGTTGATAAATTTGCTCATCCCAGTCAAGGCGATCGTTGACAATATCCCAACTCCAAACACCGATTTGGGCAGATTTTAACGCCAAGTTTAGTTGTGCTTGGCTGTCTTCTAGACCCTGATAAAGATGAGCATTTTCTAGAGAAATAGCAATTTGAACTGTCAAGATTTCCAGTACGGAAAGTTTTTCTTGTGTAAAGGCGCTGGAGATCAGATTGTTTTCTAAATATAAAATACCAAGTAATTTTGACTGACGAGCGATCGGCAAACAAAGTACAGATTTAGGTTGCTTTTGAATGACATACTCATCTTGCGAAAACAGATTTTGCTCAGTGGCATTCTGCAAAATCACTGTTTCTTGAGTTCGTTGAACATAATTCAGCATTGATTGAGGAATAACCTGTGAAATTTCACCTTCTAATATAGGTCGATAAACATTGAGCTTTTCTGCTTGGGGATTAACTTTAGCTTCTACTTCGATCACCATATTTTGCTCGTGTTCAAGCAACAAATAACCAATTTCTGCTCCGGCTTGCTCGATGACAATTTGCATTAATGTCTTCAATAACCGCGAAAGCACAATTTCACTAGATATAGTTTGAGACGCTTTAACGACCGATAAAAAGTCTAGGTGTTCGCCTGTGCTGAAAAACGTTCCGTTAGAGACAAGCTGTTGTGGTAATAGCTGAGGATAGGATTCTTCGAGATGCTTGACTTTAGCAAATGCCTCCCAGCGCACATAGGCATTTTTAGCTGCTTGTAAGTAGGTTTTGGCAATTAATTCAAACTTCCGTTCTAAGTAAAACTTAGCGCCTAGCTCATTAGCCAAAGCTTCATATTGCACAAATCCCTGCTCACGGGCTGAAGCAATTGATTGCTCATATAGGTGCATTGCTTCTAAGTCCCTACCTTGAATCCGAGCTATTTCAGCAGCCACTAATTGAGACTTATGTAAGAAGTTTGCAGGGCAGTGGTTAGCCCAGTATTGCAATTGCTGCTGATGGGATTCTAGCGTTTGTAAAAACTGTTCTTGCTCTTGAGAAGATAGTGTTCCATAAAGAGCCGTTAGAGTCAGTGAGTAATATAAAATATAATCTGTTTCAATTGGTAATGCCAGTGTTGAAACTAGAAGTTTTGATAATTTTAAGGCAAAATTCAGTGCTTCTGCATACTGTGCATAGGTAAAAAATATAATTAATTTGATAATATGATAAAAAATAATTCCACTGATAAAACCTGCATCTATAATAATAGACAAAGCGCGTGATTCATCAAATTCATCATTACTTAAAGTAAGATGTTGGTGAGTGAGTCCGCGCAGATTCATCAGTAGCATTTGCTCTAATCTAATTGTCTCATAGACAGCCTCATGTTTAGACTGGCGGGCAAAGGTGGTGTATTTTTCTAGAGATTTGTATGTATCTGAAAGTGGAGAGCCTAATTGGATAATTTGCCAAGAGGCTTGATAGCCGTTATAGTTTGCCATCGTCACATTACCTGTTTCCACACAGCCAATAAATCCCCGCTCTAAAAAGGGAATATCAGTGGCAATATGGTTACACCAAACGTTGATATGACTTCCATGAATGTGTAGAACAACTCCTCGAAGTTCCAAGTCATGCAACTTTTCATTCAATTCAATTGTCATCTTAGAAAATGCGTAGCCTGTAGGAATATCATGGAAGATGGAAACCAACAACATGGCATACATACTGTAAGCGAAACAGGAATCTTCCGTATTCCCAAACTTGAGTGAGTAGTTAACAGCTTTAAGTACGACTAACGGAAAGAGATCAGGTCTACCGAGATAAGTAGGTGGTCCCAAAGTCGTCAACAGACTAATTAATGTTTTAATATTCGGATCTTGGATTACTGGAGCATTAATTAAATCAGAGACTTGTCTCTCACCTAAATTTATTAATACCTGGTTTTTTTCAATTATGATCGCACTTTGCACTTGCTCATTTAAATCAGGGAGGATCACCCCAAAAAGTTTTAAAGCTTCTAATCCCAATATCAGCGCCTCTTCATATCTACCTGCAACTTGGTAGAGTCTGATTTGCAATATATAAATATTGGATTTTCCCACATGAGATTCTGTTTTGAGCAATAGGAGATCAAATAATTCTTCCGCTAGCTCTAAATTTCCTGTTAAAAATTCACACTCAGCCAATTCTCTAAATAAAGTAAATGTTTGTTCATATTGTTCAATCCAGGCATTTTCAGCCAAAAGATTCATGGCAACGCTAAAAAATCTTTTAGCAGGAGTGTAGGCTGTGGAAGCTTTTGCTTTCTTGCCAGCGATTAAATTTAATCGTACCAATTCATCTTTTTCTGTTTGTTTAACAATCAGACCCACAGCGAGATTGATCTGATTGACTAGATCAAAAATTTGCTCATTCACTTCTTCATCACTAGCATTCTTCAGCAAAAGTCGCCCAATCTTCAAGTGAACAGCCGACTTTGATTCATCCGCAATTAAGGCATAAGCAGCTTGTTGAACTCGATCATGGTAGAAACGATAGTTTTTATCAACACTTTCATCTGATTCAATGGAAATAATTAATCCTCTTAAAATTGCTTCAACCAGTGCATTTGCCGTTTCTTCAATAGATTGTTCGCCAACAAGTGCCAAAACTTCTAAATCAAAGCGATTACCGATACATGAGGCTAACTTCAGCGCCTGTTGAGTTGCAAGTGGCAGTTTTTCCATCCGCCCAATCATCAAACTGATAATATTATCTGTAATACCTTGGGCTTCAATCTCAGCTAGATACCATTGCCATATCCGATGTTGGCGATTAAAATTTAACAGATTTTCTTGATGCAGTGTTTTGAGAAATTCATTGACAAAAAAAGGATTGCCGTCAGTTTTTTGGATAATTAATTGGGCAAGGGGTGCTGCTTGTTCTGCTGAACTATGTAAGGTATCAGAAATCAACTGATTTACATAAGCAAGATTCAACGGTGCAAGAATAATTTCAGTTGTTCTAGCACCATACTGGCGAACCTTCTCTATCATCAAACTAAAGAGATGGACAACATCTACTTCGTTATCTCGATACGCCAAAATGAAGCAGAGATACTCGATACTAGATCCAGTAATGATAGTTTGAATTAAATTCAAAGTAGCACTATCTGTCCACTGCATATCATCTAAGAAAACAACGAGTGGATGCTCTTTTTGAGCAAAGACACTGATAAAATTTTGAAGCACCAAGTTGAATCGGTTTTGAGATTCAGCAGGCCCCAACTCTGGTATAGGAGACTGTTCTCCAACGATTAGTTCAACTTCTGGAATTACATCTGTGATTAGTCTACCATTGTTTCCTAATGCTGCTTGTATTCGCTTTTTCCAGGTGGCAAGTTGATCTTTCGGCTGTGTTAAAATTTGTCGAACGAGTGTTTGAAAAGCTTGAACAATGGTGGAATAAGGAATATCTCGTTTGTACTGATCAAACTTACCACAGATAAAAACCCCACGTTCTTTGACAATGGGTTTGTGAATCTCCTTCACCAGAGAAGATTTACCAACCCCAGCATAGCCAGAGACGAGGATAATTTCTGGTTTTCCTTGGCTAACAACTCGCTCAAATGCTTGGAGAAGCTTGGCAATTTCTTGTTCTCGCCCATACAATTTCTGGGTAATTTGAAAGCGCTCTGAGATATCTTGCTCACCCAAAACAAAGGACTGGATTTCTGTGGTTGTCTCCAATTGCTTTAAGCAGCGTTCCAGATCAAATTGCAAACCTAAAGCGCTCTGATACCTCTGTTCTGCCTCCTTCGAGAGCAATTTCATAATGATGTCACAAAGCATTTGAGGAATATCAGAGTTCAGCTTTGTCGGGGATGGCGGAGATTTGGCGATATGACAATGCACCCACTCTAAGGGGTCTTTGCCTTGAAACGGTAGCTGACCTGTGAGCATCTCATAAAAGGTGACTCCCAGAGAATACAAATCGCTGCGATGGTCAATTCCCCGATTCATCCGCCCGGTTTGCTCAGGTGACAAATAAGCTAAACTGCCTTCAATGCAACTGGAACTGCTAACCCTTTGCTGCTCATAGGGAATAAAGGCAGCAATACCAAAATCGGCGATTTTCACCTGATTAGTTTCGAGGTTAACTAAGATATTTTGCGGCTTAATATCCTTGTGGACAATGTTAAAAGTGTGGATTTGTGCGAGTTTGTTGGTGATTTCAATGGCAATCTTCAGAAATGGAACAGGCTGTTGAAATTGGTCTAGCAACTGGTCGAGCGATCGCCCGCCAAAATCCTCCATAATTAAATAAGGAATTCCCTGATAAATCTCTAAGGCGTAGGCAATGAGAGCTGCTGGGGTGTTTAACCTTTGAGCGATCGCATACTCATGTTTGAGTTGTTCAATATTATTCGGTGTACACTGTTCTGGACGTAGTACTTTGATAATTACCGGACACTGATCTTTGAGCTTAATTCCACGGTATATGACTGCTTTTACCCCTGCTTTTAACAAAGTGACAATTTGAAATCCGGGTAATGCAATCATCATGCCAAATACTCCAGCCGTGGTTCTTCAGGGATAATGTGAGACTACAGTAATTTTCAGGTAATTAAATCATAAGGTAAGGTAGCACATCTGGGCGCTACAAAAGATTATGGTTTAAATAGTTGAAAAAGGTTGTAATTCTATTGTAAATATATTTCCTTGGGCAGATGAAATTTAGATGATATCAGCTTTGGATAATTACTTCTGCTGACTCTACATCCAAAAATAAGTTAAAATTCAAGCAGAGTAAGCATTTTCCGCTCAGAAACATCCCCATGCTTGATAACCTGCAAACCCAAATTTACCAACTAGAACAATTTGCCAACAGCCTTGTTTCTAACCAACTGACACACCTTAGCGTCATGAGTATTGGTATCATCTTTGCAGCTGGCTTGCTCACCAGTCTCACACCCTGTATGCTTTCTATGCTACCAATTACCATTGGCTACATCGGCGGTTATGAAGCTAAAAGCCGCTTGCAAGCAGCTGCCCAATCAACTTGGTTTGCTTTCGGATTAGCAACTACATTGGCAGGGATGGGTATCATAGCAGCTTTTGTGGGAAAAGTCTACGGTCAAGTGGGAATTGGTTTGCCGATTATCGTCAGCATTATCGCCATTCTCATGGGGCTGAACTTACTGGAAGCACTACCTCTGCAATTTCCATCCTTGGGTGAAACAAATTGGATTTCGCCAGATTTACCAGCAGGATTGCGTTCCTATTTGCTGGGGCTGACTTTCGGCTTAGTGGCATCTCCTTGTAGCACGCCTGTTTTAGCCAGCTTACTAGGTTGGATTGCCAATACACAAGACTTAATTTTAGGCGCTGTTTTGCTACTTTCTTACACAGGCGGTTATGTAGCACCATTGATTTTGGCGGGTACTTTTACAGCTTCAATTAAAAAGTTACTAGAATTGCGTCGCTGGTCTGGTTGGATTAACCCAGTTAGCGGGGCGCTGTTGGTAGGATTCGGTGTATTTTCTTTAATTTCTCGGATTCCCCTTGGCAGTTTTTAATTTAATTCCTTGATCAGGATTTATATGAACACCTTTTTTAGATTTTACACGTAATGACTTTAGAAGATTCAGCATCAAAAGAATTAAAATGGTGGGCAGTACCTGGGCAGTTTTTACGACAAGAGCTTTTGCCTGTACTAACTAACTTACGACTAGCGATCGCACTACTGCTATTGATTGCAATCTTTAGCTCCACCGGTACTGTAATTGAACAAGGTCAGTCACCAGCATTCTACCAGGCTAACTACCCAGAACATCCAGCTTTATTTGGTTTCTTAACTTGGAAGGTAATTCAGGTAGTTGGGTTAGACCACGTATATCGTACTTGGTGGTTTCTGGCATTACTCATCTTATTTGGCACTAGCTTAACTGCTTGTTCTTTTACCCGTCAGCTACCAGCCTTAAAAGCTGCCCAGCGCTGGAAATATTATGAAGAACCACGGCAATTTCAAAAGTTAGCTTTGAGTGCAGAACTAGATACTGGTTCCCTGAATTCTCTGTACCAAATATTACAGAAACGCCGCTATAAAATTTTTCAAGATCCAGAAAAAGAAAACCTCCTCTACGCCCGCAAGGGAATAGTCGGACGCATCGGCCCAATTATGGTTCATATTGGCATCGTCGCTATTCTGCTAGGGGCAATTTGGGGCGCGATGACTGGGTTTCTGGCTCAGGAAATGGTTGCCAGTGGCAATACATTTAAAGTGACAAATATTGTAGATGCCGGACCTTTAGCAGCAGCCCAAGTCCCGAAAGATTGGTCTGTGCGCGTCAATCGTTTTTGGATTGACTACACACCATCTGGCGGCATTGATCAATTTTATTCGGATATGTCTGTCTTGAATAATCAGGGAGAGGAAGTTGACCATAAGAAGATTTTTGTCAACGAACCTCTGCGCTATCATGGCGTAACTTTCTATCAAACTGATTGGGGAATCGCAGCTGTTCGCATTCAATTTAACAACAGCCCGATTTTTCAGCTACCGATGGCGCAATTGAACACCAACGGTAACGGGCGCATTTGGGGAACGTGGGTTCCGACTAAACCAGATTTGAGTGAGGGTGTTTCCCTGTTAGCCAAAGACTTGCAAGGGATGGTATTAATTTATGATGCCACTGGCAAACTTGTTGATACCGTCCGCGCTGGGATGTTCACCGAAATCAATGGCGTGAAACTCAAAATTCTCGATGTCATTGGCAGCACCGGCTTACAAATTAAAGCTGATCCAGGCATACCAATTGTTTACTCAGGATTTGGCTTACTAATGTTGGGTGTGGTGATGAGTTACTTCTCTCACTCACAAATATGGGCATTGCAAAAAGGCGATCGCTTATATGTGGGTGGCAAAACAAATCGCGCCCAAGTTGCTTTTGAACAAGAGATTTTAGAGATTTTAGATCGGCTGAGTTCACAGCCAAAAGCTGAGGAGAAAGAGGCGGCGATTGAAGTTTAAAGGCAAAGGGGCGCAAAGGAAATCGCAGAGGAACGCAGATGATTACTTTGCGTACCTTTGCGTTTCCAAGTTATTTACAATTAATTATGTCTACACGGCTTAAAATTGGGAAATTATTACAGGTATTTATTAAACATTGCAACAAAAGATTTCTATATCTGCTCAACTTCAATCCAAGGGACGCGTTTACCTTCTACCCCTAATCGTTGTTTCGTTGAGTATTGCTGCTTGCACTGCCAATAATCGAAACATCAACCGTGTTTCCCTTGTAGGTGCCGGGGCAAGTTTTCCCGCGCCTTTGTACGAGCGCTGGCTTTCAGATTATAACCAGCAAAATCCCAATGTGGAAATTAACTATCAAGCTATAGGGAGCAGTGCTGGAGTGCAACAGCTCATCGAAGGTACTGTGGACTTTGCAGCTAGTGATGTGGGAATTACAAATGAACAAGCAGCTAAGATAAAACGGGGAGTAATCGCTTTACCTCTAACTGCCGGTTCTATTGTGCTGGCTTATAATCTCACACCAGTTGCACATCAGTCGCCTCAAGTCAGTGTACCAACTGCTCTCAGGCTACCACGCCAAGTTTACGTAGATATCTTTCTCGGAAAAATTAGGAATTGGAATCATCCTAAAATAGCCGCAGCTAATCCAGGGGTAAGTTTGCCCGATTTACCGATTCAGGTAGTACACAGAACTGATGGGAGTGGGACTACGAGCGTGTTAACGCAACACCTAAGTGCTATAAATCCAGAATGGAAAAGCAAAATTGGGGCTGGTAAATCTGTAGCATGGCAAGTGGGAATTGGTGGAAAGGGTAACGAAGGTGTTACCGCCCTGATTCAACAGATACCAGGAGCTATTGGCTATGTCGAGTATATTTACGCCAAACAAAATAAACTTCCTGTGGCTGCTTTAGAAAATAAATCTGGTAGTTATATTACGCCGACACCAGAATCTGTAGCTCAAACCTTAGAGACAATCAAATTACCTGCCAATAACTTGATTGCTTTTGTCACCGATCCTACAGGTCCCCAGTCTTATCCCATCGTCACTTACACCTGGCTTTTAACTTATCACCAATATCCAAACCGAGTCAAAGGGCAAGTGCTGAAAAACTTTGTTAATTGGGCTTTGATTGAGGGACAAAAATCCAGTTTGGAACTCGGATATATTCCTTTGTCTAAAAAAGTTGTGCTGCAAGTGCAGACAGCTGCAAAGAAAATTGCTGAATAAAGCCGATTAATCCCGTCTGCGCTAATCAGTGATGATGTTACTTTTGGTGCCGTACTTCAACCACAGTATGTACATTACCACGAGGCGTAAAATCTGCTTTCACAGTTACTTCCAACGGATCACAAGCAGCTACAAAATCATCCAAAATTTGATTAGCAGATTCTTCGTGGGAAATGTAGCGATCGCGGTAACTATTAATATAAAGCTTAAGCGCCTTCAATTCCACTACCCGTTCATCAGGAACATAGGTAAGGTAAATTGTCGCAAAGTCAGGATAACCGGAAAACGGACATTTACAAGTAAATTCCGGCAAAGTAATGTTGATGTCATATCGCCTCCCCACACGCGGATTCGGAAAGGTAATTAGTTTACCTTGTGCAATGTCGCGTTCGCCATACTTAATTTCTTGGCTTGCCGGGGATACAGTTTCAGGTAATTTATCAGTTGTCATTTGTCATTTGTCATTTGTCATTGGTTATTTTACCCGTCTTTACGTCCTTTTAGCAATTATTGTACAGACGCGATTAATCGCGTCTCCCCTCAATACTCTTCCTTCTCCCAGTCTGGACAATTTTCATCTTCGCAACCGTGGGGATGCATGGCACAAACTAACAAATTACCACTATAGACTTGTCCGTGGTAGTGACTACAGCCGATACAGGCAGGATTTTTTTCGGCAGTGGGTTCAACTGAATAAGGAAAACCCGGATCTACATCTGCTACAATGTCCTCCAGTTCCCAGTAAGCTTCTAACATTGGTTCAGCCAATTCCTGTAAATACTGATCGACTTCAGTAACAATGTTAGGGACTTGCTCAGTCATTTCTTCCGTTATCTCAAAAAAAGCGTCTACCATTTCACTCATTCCCAGGAAGAAACGCTCTACTTCATCAGCCACTGTTTCGACGATTTCTACTAAATCTTTTTGCCACTGTTCCATAAACTTGACGCCCTTACAGGCTATAAACAAGACGGTTTGTGCTATCTGGCTTGAAGCACTAAAGTACACACTAGGCAATTTATCTTATCAAGTTTCTATATGAAGTGCCCTATGAAAGTGCCACTTATTACTGATATTTCGATCAAAGAATGCTTTTTATTAATCGCGTTGCAATCGTTTCAACTCGTCTTGCAGATCTAGCACTTCTTGGCGTAATTTATCCACGTTCTGATCACTTGATCCCTCTTTCACCGTTGGTTCTTCATCTTCCTCTAAGATTTCAATGCGGCGAGGTTCAGAAGGGGGTGTTTTTGGTGAGGTTTCACCAGATGCTTGGGGCTGTTGGGCTTGTTTCATCATATCTTCAACGAAGCGACGGGCTTCTTCTGTGTTCATTTCGCCCTTTGCCACCATTTCATCTGCCAGTTTTTGGACTTGCGATCGCACTTCGGCTAATTTTCCCCCTGCTTTCTCACCTGCGTAAGAAGCTAATCCAACACCGAGGTAAAAAGCTTTTTGAACAATATCTCCAAAACCAGGCATTTTTGCTGAATGCTCCTCAAAATAGGGCGACCCGGAGACTACGCCTACCACAAGCCTCCCGTGTTGCTGCTACCTTCCGGTTCTGACAAGATTTGGGTGTTGCGATCGCATAGATCCAGGTCTTCTAAAAGCATAACATTAAAATTCAGTAAGTGTGTGTTATTCCATAACAATCCGCCATTGATAAAGCTGATAGTTGACGCAGCCGTGTTGTACCAAGGGGTCATCAGCTACAATTGCTTCTGCTTCCTCCTTTGAGGCTGCCTCAAACAGCAACATCCCGCCTCTTTGCTCCACCCAATAGCCTGTTCGCGCTTTGTGTCCTTTAGCAATCAAGTCCTGAATATAGGCTTTGTGGGCAGGTACATATTGGTCAAAGGTAGGTTTATCGACTTTGCCTTCTTCAATTTTTACAAACCACGGCATTTGCTTATTAACTCCAGTTGCAACAGACATCCTGCTTAAGTTAGTACTATTTTTGAGCAATAATTTAGTAGCAATATACACTAACTACAGCGATTTACTGAAGATTTAACTAAAACAGCAGAAGGGAGGCATCTGTGACTCTTAGATATCTAGGTGCGATCGCAGATCATCCAGTGGAGATGTCGAGTTAGTGGGAATCAGTGGTTTTGTTGGTATCGGCTCATCAGGAACAAATTCAAAGCGAATTCGGATTTTACCTTTCTGCCAGCCGCCACCCTGAGCTTGTAAAAGTTTACAGATCACACCATTTACAAACCAGGCTTCAGCCTTCTCCTTTTGTAAGCTGCTGTTCCTATGCACCAAAGACTTCAGACGTTCCATTAATTCTTCACCTGTCGATGTTGAAGCCCCGGCAAAGTTAGCATCCTGAGCCACAGAAACAACATCCTCATCGGACAGAATAATTTGATCGCTCATTTCGTTTTCTCTTTCGTTAACAGACATGGCGGATCAAGCACCAACTCGATCCGCCTTCTCTAAGTTTTCCCGCAAACCACCCATTACTAAGGAATAAAAATAGTGATCAGACGATCACAGATCAGGAGTTAGGAGTCAAAATAAAAATAATTAATATAGATACATAGATGAGCCGTTTTTTTGTCGCCCTTTTACCACCGCAAGACATTCAAGACTACGCCAACGAGATTAAGCAGTACTTTGCCGATCGCTATGCTAGTAGCGGGGCGCTAAAGTCTCCGCCTCATATTACCCTGCAACCGCCCTTTGAATGGGCAGATGATCACTTGCCACTCTTAGAAGCATCTTTGAAGGAGTTTGCTAGTGGACAACAGCCAGTAGCAATTACACTCAGGGGGTTTAATGCCTTTGCGCCTCGTGTCATATACATTAATGTAGTTATAAGTCAAGAGCTTTTAACTTTACAAGCTGATTTAATGGCTTATACAGAAAGCAACTTGGGAATTGTTGACGAGGTTTCTAAAACCCGCCCTTTTGCGCCCCATATAACAGTTGCGTTTCGGGATTTAACAAAGCAAAACTTTAAAGCTGCTTGGCCAGAGTTTGAAAAGCGCCAGTTGCATTTTGAGTTTACTGCCGATAAATTAACGCTGCTGCTTCACGACGGTAAGCGCTGGAATATTAAATCGGAGTTTGGTTTCTTGCCTACTGAACAATGAGCAATGTATTACTCACGTCTTTTCTTATGACAATGGGTAAGAATTCATCCAATTCATCAACGGCAAAGAAATAGTGGTAGAGACTGCTTGGCGCTGGGAGTTTGGGAGAGTACTGAAATATGCAAGTAGTTGAAGTGCGATCGCAATTTACTTCAAGTAGTTAGCTGAGAATCACCCAGAAGCAGATTTGGGATTGTAGGAATGGAAGCACGAGGCGAAGACAAGTTCTTGCTTCATGCCAAAACCGCAGCTATGACTGATAAGTCGGAACTGAGCGCAGAAGATTTTACCACGTATAATCAGATAAAAGGTTTGTCGGAGTGGGAGATTAAATTACTGCTAGCAGAAAAAGATAATCAAATCCGCAGATTAGAAAATATGGTGATGACGGCGTTAGAGCATCCTAGCTTTTATTCAAATCTTGAACAGGTAGGTACTATGACTAACAATCCCGGTGGCTTTTCAGTTGGCGGCAACGTCAACAACGTCCAAGGCGATAATAACCAGCAAAAAGTGAATAATAAAACTTCTAACTTTAACCTACAAGGCGCTCAATTCGCTGGTGGTATTGTAGATGCTGACACCGTAAATGCACAACAAATTGGCGGTAACATTACTAACTACACCCCACAGCAACGGCAAAATCTGGCAGAAGTCGCCGCAGAGATTCAGAAGCTTCTCAACCAATTGGGGCAGAGTTACCCTACTAATACTCCACTAGAAAAACAGATAGTGGCCACAGAAGCACTCAAGCAAATTGATAGTAATCCTACTTTGAAAGTGCGGGTAATTGCGGCTTTGAAAGCAGGTGGAACAGAAGCTTTCAAGGAGCTAGTGGATCATCCTCTTCTCAACATACTTGTGGCAACTTTAGAAGGTTGGCAGGAGGCAGAGTAGTTTACTTGCACAGATAAAGCAGAGGGGTTAACTAAAAATGGCGAATGAGGAACATCTGGCAATAGTTAACCAAGGGGTGGAGGTTTGGAATAATTGGAGAAAGGAAAACCCATATATAATACCTGATTTAAGCGGAAATGTTATACATCATTGGTATTCTCAAGAAGCTGAATTTAAAGGTATTCTAGTTAGCCCAGGTATCCATGTTTCAGATAATCAATCTAAATACTTTCCTAAAAATTTAAATGGTATTAATTTAAATAAAGCTGATTTAAGTAGGAGTGATATTAGTAATATCGAGCTAAAGCAGGCTAATTTGAATGGAGCTAATTTGAGTGGAGCTAACCTTAATGAGACAGATTTCACAGATGCTGATTTAACTAATGCTGACGTAATAGGTGCTTTAATCGATGGAGCCATCCTGATTAGGGCTAATCTAACTAATGCTGATTTAAGCGGTGCTCATATCGGTTATAGTGATTTTACTGGAGCTATGTTAAATGGTACTAAATTTGCTAGAGTTAAGTTTAATGTAGATCCGATTCATCTCCCAAGAACAGACTATTCTCCTTTACAAAAATTTGTATTTAAATTTAACCTAAGTAAGGCAAATCTTAGTGAAGCGAATCTAATGGGCTATGACCTTAGTGAGGCTAATCTAGTGAAAACGAATTTAAAAGGAGCTAACCTTAGTGATGCAAACCTTAGCCATGCTAATTTAACTAAAGCTGACTTAAGTGAAGCAAATCTTACTAGAGTCCAAGCTTTATCGACAGATTTTACTTCGGCAAATTTGACTGGTAGTTATTTAGAAGATTGGAATATTAATAGTGCTACAAGGTTGGATGATGTAATCTGTGACTATATTTACCTCCGCCAAAATCAACAAGAACGTCGTCCCAGCAGTGGTAATTTCGCCCCTAGAGAATTCACCAAGCTATTCCAAAAATCTTTAGAAACAGTTGACCTAATCTTCCGCAATGGAATCGACTGGGATGCTTTCGCCTACTCGTTCAAAAAATTAGAAGTCGAAAACCAAGGCAGTCAACTAGATGTTCAAAGCATCGAGAAGAAAGGCCATGGCGTTCTTTTAGTCAGAGTAGCTGTTGCCCCTGATGCGGACAAAGCAAAAATCCACAGCGACTTCATGCAGGGCTATGAATTTGCGAATAAAGCTTTAGAAGCGCAATACAAAGCAAGACTTGAAGATAAAGATTTGCTAATTACCAAACAGGAAGCACAAATTAACCGCCTGTTTGAGATAGTGGAACAGCAAGGATCAGTTCAAAAAGCACTGCTAGAAAATCCACGGAAAGTGTCTAACTACAATATGCAGAATCCACAGTTTGCAGGTGGAATAGCAGATGCCAACAATGTTGACCTACAGCAATTAGGTGGTAACGTTCAGAACAGAGACGCTTAAGAACGCTCAAATCAAACCCATGCCCGACTCAGAAGATCCGAAGCAAGCCGACAACAACGACTTACGCAATTCCCAGTTTGGCGGTGGGTTGATTAATGCTGAGTCTGTAAATGCTGGGCGAATTGGCAGTGACATCTACAATATTCACCTTGGGCAGCAGACAGTAACATCAAGTAATCCAGCACAATCACAAAATCAAAGAGAGCGATCGCAGCAAGAGCGAGACTCACTGGAAAAAGTTTACACCCTCCAAAGCCAGAAAGTTGCACAAATACGAACAGCGTTGGTAATTGAAACTGATGTATCCCGCAAGTTTCAATACGAGCAACAGCTTCAGTCAGAGGAATGCACGTTGAAAGAGCTTGGTGACAAGTTGGATGCAATTGAACAACAGTTACAAGCGGCTGAGAACTCTGCAATGGGGGCAGATACAACTATATATATTGAACGACCACCCATTGAAGATAAATGCTATAAGGCTATTGTGCAACCAGGAGCGTTAATTCGTCTCAAAGCCGAAGGGTGCGTTACGCTGGCGTGACAAAGCTAAATGCTAAATTGTTGCAATCATGGCAATGCCTGCGGTGATCACTGAGCTTTATCGTTCGTGCAGCGTCTCGTAGAGAAGTACGGGCTACGCCAATGCATTTGTTATTTTGGCGAACGCATTTGTTATTTCGGGGAACGCATTTGTTATTTCGGGGAACGCATTTGTTATTTCGGGGAACGCATTTGTTGTTTCGGCGAACGCATTTGTTGTTTCGGCGAACGCATTTGTTATTTCGGCGAACGCATTTGTTGTTTCGGGGAACTCATTTGTTATTTCGGGGAACTCATTTGTTATTTCGGGGAACTCATTTGTTATTTCGGGGAACTCATTTGTTATTTCGGCGAACGCATTTGTTATTTCGGCGAACGCATTTGTTGTTTCGGCGAACTCATTTGTTATTTCGGGGAACTCATTTGTTATTTCGGCGAACGCATTTGTTATTTTGGCGTCTCCATAATGCACCCTACGAAACAACTAGAAGAGTTAAAACTTATGCTGGTCATACTTGTGTGTACACCGTAGGCTAAAAGGAGAGAGGCTTTGAATTTCTTACTCCCCTTCCCTTGTAGGGAAGGGGCTGGGGGTTAGGTCTGTATTCGACTCAATTGAGAAGCGCTATAGGCTATTGTACAGATCCACTATCCCTGCAATGCGATCGCTGCTGAATTTGAGGATTTTTCAATTTGAGCGACAGGCGTGGCGGAACAAGTGCCTTCAAAACAATCTTTCACCTCCTCGCCAGAGACTTAGTTTTCTCCCAACAAGGAACCAGAATAACCCCATTCTACTTGCTCCCGTGTTTTACGAGCCGAGACGTGAACCGGCTTGTCGCTAGACATCGCTGAACTTGAAGAAAATTCATTTTGAGTAAAGGGTGGCGCGTAAAATATGCCTTCTCTACCAGACGCACAAAGGACATGACAGTTCTTCGGTTCCTCGTCACAGACTTGGTTTTCTTCTGAAAATATTGCAGATTGACCCCATAACTCCTGCCACAATTGCATAAAAAATATACAGTCTAAGTTGAAACTATAGAAGTAATGGCGGGTTGATCCAATAAAAAAGCGATCGCAGTTCCGTATGAGCGATCGCCATGATTAATCCCTAACCACAGGGATTGATTATGACAATTATATTTGTCGCAATACTTTAACGATTGCAGTGCTAGCCCCCTCATCCCAACACTCTTAATACAAAAAAGTAGATAATTGCTCTACTTAGCCACAAGTAAACAATCACCTCGGTAAATAAGTGTTTTTACGTTTTCACTCGCAAATGCAAACTACAACGAGTATGTTACCAGTTTCACTTGACTTTTGACTTTTGACTTTTGACTTTTGATTTCCCCGTTCGCGTAGCGTCTCCTAGAGTTGGGACTGACCATTTATTTAGTTTCAACTTTTACAATTGCTGACATTCCCGGATTAAATCGGGATTCATAACCTTGAATACTTGACCCATCAAACACAATCTTGACGGGAATTTGATGTAGTGAATTATTAGAAGCTGAATTACTCGTAAGATTATCTTCTGTCATAAAGGCGATACTATCTACCTTGCCTTGAAACTGCCGATTAGCAAAGGCTGAGACTGTAATTTTCACCTTTTGCCCTGGCTGTATCTTTTCTAACTGCTTTTCTGGAAAATAGGCAATAATCCAAGGACGTGGCTGCATTATTGATAAGAGAGTTTGCCCTGGAAGCACCTGCTGTCCTACTTGGACGTTTTTATTCCCAATTAGTCCACCAACAGTAGTTGCAATATTAGTGTAATCTAACTCCATTTCCGCTTTTTTTACCTCTATTTGCTTTTGAGTAAAAGTAGTCAACGCTATCTTATATTGTTGCTCATTTAGCTTCTTTTGCTGATTGAGGATTTGTGCTTGTAAAGTTCTTTTTTTAATCAAAGCTCGTTGTTCTACCTGAGCATTTTTGTTCTTGGTATCTGGTTGTAATTCAGGAATATCAATAACAATTTTGGAAATTTTTTCACGTGCCAATGCTGCTTGCTGTTTAGCTAATTCTAGAGATGTTTTTGCCTGTGCTAGAGATAATTGATAGTTGCTTTTATCAAGTTTGACTAACACCATGCCCGGAGATACCATTTGATTATCATTAAATGTAATTTCAGTGACTATTCCTGATACACGAGTAGTCACAGGGTTGATCTCTGCGGTGACATGAGCATTATCAGTTTGTAAATATCTTTGCCTGTATTGCCATTCCTGGTAAGCATAATTTCCTACATAAGTTGCAAGTACACTCAACAATACTGCCGATCCCGTAAGCAGTAGCAGATACCGTACCCAAGAAGATGATAATTTTTTGTTGAGAGCGTTGTTCGATTCAGTAGAAGTCTCAGTTGCTTCCTGTTGCGATAACACAGGAGTTTTTTGTTCTGATAATGTTGTAACTTTTTGGGACTGTTGTAAAAAATTTAAGCGTTTCATCAGTGTTCTTGATGTCAACAAAATTTTCCGTAAAGATTGGCACTACTTAACTAGTCCACTTACAGAATACGGCAAATATTACTTGAGTGCATAGTTAGTCTCAAAATAGCTTCAGAAATCACTCTGTCTGAAATGCACAATTGAAAATACTATCCCTTGACTCCATCAACAACTAAAATTATGAAAAGTTGGAAATCGTTTCTTACCAATAGTAATCTATTGAGACAGCTGCAACCGCGTCAGAAGGTTACCCAGCATTGACTGTCAAATTTCTTTGTCTGTCCGGCTTTTATCCTTAAGGTAAGAAGTAGCATCACTTGGCTTGCTTAAACATTTTTCATAATTACGTGCGGCTCAGTAGGAGACTTGATACAGCAGATTGCAACAGGCGTGAGGTACAGATCATCGTAGGGACACAACATGTTGTGTCCCTACCCGTGTACTTCATTTACCTGCAATACGCTGTAATTTCAGCCTCTGGGTCAGAGCGATTTTTGATATTGGGAATATCTTGGCGTAATTCCTTAACCAACGCGATATCGCAAAATAGCAAAGAGCGATCGCACAAGTACGGAGAGCGGTTGTAAACTGGTGTCAAGGAAACATTGCGTAGTATCATCATCAATAGTTGAGAAGAAGCGATCGCCCACCAAGACTTAAAACCATCTTTCTTTTTCCCGGTGTGTAGTCGCCTACGACGAACGTCTCAAAGAGTTGCAGCTTTTTGTCACACATCGTTTAGGAATGTGGATTAAATAAAATGCAAAACTTTATCCTGTCTCTAGCTTCCCTCTCCTTTATAAGGAGAGGGATTGAGGGCGAGGTAAGCCAGGGACATAAATTGTATGTTATTTAATTCTTATTCCTTAACTTTTGCAACGCCTTAATAAGACATGTTAGATTTGTTTATTCCTACTTACTTAGTTTTTGTAAAACCAGATACATTAAATGGTAGTTTAGTAGCAAAGGAACCAAAAAAAATGGCCATTAGTAGCCCTGAAGTCATCCGTCATATATTGATCGGGCTGGGATATTTAGCTCCTGAGATTGATCCTAAACCGGATCTCACAAAATTTGCTCCCTGGAAGCGGAATAACAACTCCTTGACAGATGATCCTACTGAAGAAGCAATTAAAAAGTTTCAGAAACAGTACTCACAAAAACTTGTGGTTAATGGTAACGCTGACTCTGAGACTCGAACTGTAATGGAAGATACAGTCAAAGGACTTCAGAATAGATTGAAGTTTCACGGTTTTGCAACCAATGCCGAAATTCCTCAAGACTTGCCTCTTTATGGACCAGCCACTTATACAGCAGTCAAGAAATTTCAGAAATCTCAGGGTTTAACTCAAAATGGCATTGCCACTATTGAACAGCGCCAAATTCTACAGCAATCGAGTTTAACAGATAAGCCCCAGCCTCAGCCACAGACCCAACTCAAGCTGATAGATTTGTGTTTGCAATTCAAAAAGAATCCTCAAAATCCTTCTTACATCGCAGCCCTAAATAACTTACAACAAAATCTACCCCAGGACGTTTTACACAAAGTTACTAACAAATGGAGGGGGACAAATGATCAAAATCCTGAGCTTGTCAAGCTGACTAATGTGTTCACTTATTATGATGACAACAATCAAAACCATCGTGATGCACTAACTCACTTACAAAGTCAGATGACCCCAGCCATCTCTCAAGCATTTTTAAGTCTCTGGAATAAATAAGTAAACTCATTGGTGTCAACTTAACGGTTATATTGAGAATATTATTCACGCCTAGACGTGGTGAAAGAGCATTTATTTTCGTTAAACAGTCGATAATGTAAATAAATGTAAAAATCATCAGGCAGGACAGAAGCATTTATGCGTGTAATTTTAATGACCGGGAAAGGCGGAGTTGGCAAAACTTCCGTTGCGGCTGCAACTGGACTTCGTTGTGCGGAACTAGGCTATCAGACATTGGTTTTAAGTACAGATCCCGCTCACTCCCTAGCAGACAGCTTTGACATGGAACTGGGACATGCACCCCAAAAAATTCGCCCAAATCTGTGGGGTGCTGAACTGGATGCGCTGCAAGAACTAGAGGGAAACTGGGGTGCTGTGAAACGTTATATTACCCAAGTTTTACAGGCCAGGGGTTTAGATGGAGTACAGGCGGAAGAATTGGCAATTTTACCAGGAATGGATGAGATTTTTGGCTTAGTAAGGATGAAACGCCATTACGATGAAGGTGAGTTTGATGTCTTAATTATCGACTCAGCCCCGACTGGCACTGCACTGCGCTTGCTGAGTTTACCTGAAGTTGGTGGTTGGTATATGCGCCGTTTTTACAAACCATTTCAAAACATCTCCGTAGCACTTCGCCCTCTGGTTGAACCTTTTTTTAGACCTATTGCCGGTTTTTCGCTACCTGATAAAGAGGTGATGGATGCACCTTATGAGTTTTATGAGCAAATAGAAGCTCTGGAAAAAGTATTAACAGACAATACTCAAACCTCAGTGCGTCTGGTAACAAATCCCGAAAAAATGGTGATTAAAGAGTCTTTGCGTGCCCATGCTTATCTGAGTTTGTATAATGTTGCAACAGATTTAATAGTGGCTAATCGGATTATCCCCAACGAAGTCCAAGATCCATTTTTCCAACGTTGGAAGGAAAGTCAGGAGCAATATCGCCAGGAAATTCATGATAATTTTCACCCTCTACCTGTGAAAGAAGTTCCCTTATTTTCTGAGGAAATGTGCGGATTAGCTGCATTAGAACGCCTGAAGGAAACCCTCTACAAAGATGAAGATCCGACTCAGGTTTATTATAAAGAAACGACTATGAGGATTGTACAAGAGGAGAACCAATACAGCTTAGAACTTTACTTACCTGGGATTCCTAAAAACCAAATTCAACTGAGTAAGAATGGAGATGAATTAAACATTACTATTGGCAACCATCGTCGTAACTTAGTTTTACCGCAAGCCTTAGCAGCACTACAACCAGGAGGGGCAAAGATGGAAGATGACTATCTTAAAATCCGCTTTGGTGACAATATAAGAGTTTAAGTTTGTGGCTAGGGCAATGTTCCAGAAAAACTTAAAACTAAAAAGCAAAAATCCTTTATTTTAGCTAGTACAGACGCAATCTTTTAGCGTCTGTTTTTGTGATGTTTTGGTAAAGCTTGATAAAAGGTAAATAAAGATTTTTACTAATGATTTGCCCGTGTTTTT
The DNA here is from genome assembly GCF_036917675.1 of Nostoc sp. Classification (GTDB taxonomy): domain Bacteria; phylum Cyanobacteriota; class Cyanobacteriia; order Cyanobacteriales; family Nostocaceae; genus Nostoc. The sequence continues at coordinate 93,375 of NZ_JBALCT010000005.1, forward strand.
ACTGAAGACAAATTGATTAAAAAACAACCAAAATAGCTTTAGATTTAATTATGTTAGTTTGCAAATTATTAATTTATTTTACTGTAAGCGATGACCTCGAACCCTGAACAAGATTTGTCCTTATGTCGCCATGAAGAAAGTTTACTACGCCGCATAACAAACCGTATCCGACGAAGCTTAGAGTTGGAAGAAATTATCACTGTGACAACGGCAGAGGTGCGATCGCTATTAAAAACTGACCGAGTGATGATTTACAAATTTCATGCCGATGGCAGTGGTGAAGTGATTGCTGAGTCAATTTACGAAAATCGGTTGCCATCGCTATTAGGGCTGAATTTTCCTGCTGAGGATATTCCACTCAGCGCCCGTGAACTATTTATTAAATCACGGGTGCGTTCTGTTGTGAATGTTGATACTCAAGAAATTGGTCAAATTCACCTGCGTGATTTGGATAATGGAGAAACTATATCAGAGGAGATCCGTTACCGCTCTGTAGACTTATGCCATGTTGAATATTTGACGGCAATGGGGGTAAAGTCCTCTGTAATCGCGCCTATTCTCTATCAAAATCAACTCTGGGGACTACTGGTGTCTCATAATTCCCAAGCGCGTTTGATTTCAGAATATGAACTAGAAGCATTACAGATGGTAGTGGATCAACTGTCAATAGCGATCGCTCAAAGTACCCTTCTGACTCAAGTCCGCAAAACAGCCGAACGTGAAGCGATCGTTAACCGCGTTGCTACCCTATTACATTCATTACCGACAATTGTATTACAACCAGCCCTAGAAGCGGTTGTTGCTGCCTTTAATGGTGTTGGTGGCAGGCTTTGCATTAGAAATGCAGCTTTTGATTCCGACAATAGCAACGTCACCAGTTTAACAGAATGCTTAATACCAGGAAATAATTGTCTCAAGCTTTATATCTGTGGACAGCAACCTGTGCTGCCACAACAAACTATATATCCACTGATCGAGCAGTATAGTGTTTGGCAGGAACACTACAAGTCCAGTAACTACGATGTTTGGGCGATTTTAGATATATATAAAACCTCTAGTTTGCGAACTTTGCAAGTTGCTTTTCAACCAACTAAAATTCGCAGTATGTTGATTATCCCACTCCAGTATCGTCAGAAGTTGCTGGGCTACTTAAGTATTTTCCGTGACGAAATAGATACAGAGACTCTCTGGGCGGGGCAGTATGACAGCGATCAAAGGCAACTGTACCCCCGTTTATCCTTTGAGGTTTGGCGCGAATCTAAAAAAGCACAAGCTCAAAAATGGACGGTTGAAGAGATTGAACTGGCTAGAGAACTGGGTAAACACTTTGGTTCAGCAGTTCAGCAGTATGAACTATACCAACAAGTACAAGCCTTCAATGAAAATTTAGAAAAACAAGTTAAAAGACGCACAGTTGAGTTACAACGAACATCTGAACAAGAACAGGCTGTGTTTAAAGTTATTACCGAGATTCGGGAATCTCTTGACACAGCTACTATTTTTCAAACCACTACTAAAGAGGTTTGTCAATTAATCAAAGCCGATCGCGTTTCTGTTTATCGTTTCGATTCTGATTGGGGTGGTCAATTTGTCGGGGATTTCGAGGCTGCTAGTCCACACTGGTCGAATCAGTCCGAACTAGGTATTAATACAATTTGGAATGACACCTATTTACAAGATACAGAGGGAGGACGCTACCGCAACAATGAAACATTTGCAGCCGATGACATCTACAAGATGGGGTTTGCTCAGTGTCATATCGACAATCTAGAGCAGTTTCAAATTTACGCTTTTGTGCTTGCTCCGATTTTTGTTGGACAAAAACTTTGGGGTTTGTTGGCAACTTATCAACACACTGGATCTCGGCAATGGAAAGCCTCTGAAGTTAACTTTCTCAGTCAGATTGCGGGCCAAATGGGGGTTGCAGTCCAACAGGCCCAATTGCATAATCAAACCAAAGAGCAGACAGAAAAACTGGCTGAAGCTTTGCATGATTTAAAGCAAACTCAAACCCAACTAATTCAAACTGAGAAAATGTCCTCACTGGGTCAACTGGTAGCTGGTGTTGCCCACGAAATTAATAACCCGGTGAACTTCATTTATGGCAACATCAATCATGTCAACAATTACGCCGAAGATTTACTGAGTATATTAGACCTCTATTTGCAAAATACCCCCAACCCCAGCCCTGAAATTAGCGATCGCATATTCGACATCGACTTAGAATTTCTCAAAGAAGATTTGCCCAAAACTCTATCTTCCATGAAAGTTGGGGTTGAGCGCATTCGGCAGATTGTCTTGAGTTTACGGAATTTCTCTCGCCTTGACGAAGCGGAAATGAAGCCAGTAGATATTCACCAGGGCATTGATAGCACCTTGTTAATTTTGCAGTATCGCTTGAAAGCAAAACCGAAAAGCCCGGATATTAAATTAGTCAAAGAATACGGCGATCTTCCTTTAGTAGAGTGCTATGCCGGTCCACTCAATCAGGTATTTATGAATGTTTTAAGCAATGCGATCGATGCTCTAGAAGATTACAGCGAATCTCTATCAAAACCTCATAGCAGTCAAATTACCATCAGTACTGCTCTTGGAGAGATGGAAGGCAATGTCAAGAGTGTAGTAATTCGGATTGCAGATAATGGTCCAGGAATACCCGAAGCCCTGAAGGGAAGAATCTGCGACCCATTTTTCACTACTAAGGCAGTGGGAAAAGGCACGGGCTTGGGGTTGTCAATTAGTTATCAGATTGTCGTAGATAAACACGGTGGTGTGTTTAAATCTGATTCAGAGCCAGGTTTAGGTACAGAATTTTGGATTGAAATTCCGATTAAACAAATCACCAAATCGCATCATCAACTTCCCTAAGCTGGGGAGCCACCGCCCTGACTTTTCCCGTTAAGTCTCTCAAGATCGCTGCACCTGGGAGCCCGATTTCAAGATTTTGTATAATTTCCGGTGTTGGGGAGCTAGTGCTGGGTTTCCCCGACCAAAAAATCCCCAACATCGGAAATGTTGTCAGGTTAGCGATTATACGCTATTTACCACTGTCTGGAAGTGGCGAGGAAATTTGGAGTGCCATTACCACCATGACTACCAACAGCAGGAATTTGCAGTAGACTATCTGTGGCTTTGCCAGTACCATCATTAATCACGTATGTAGAATCACCCGGATGTCCATTTGGAACAAACAGTTGTGGGTGATCAAATGGCGCTTTTTCATAGCGGACTCGCTCATCAGTGAGAGATTTCAAGAAGGCTACCAAGTCATTTTTTTCAGCTTCAGTTAATCCCAACACGGCAAGAGCGCTTTGCTGGCGGAAGTCTCCGCCACGATTGTATAATTCTACGACTTGCTGCAAAGTTAAAGAACCACCATTGTGGAAATAAGGGGCAGTCAGTTCGACATTGCGGAGTCCAGGAGTTTTAAAACTACCATCCGCAAGTATTATGTCCTTAGAGCTAACTGTGGTGTTGGATGGGGAACCGAGAAGTTGCTGGAAAGTTCCCAATAGAGCTAGTCTCGTTTCAGAAAGCGGATTCCCAAATGGGTCATTACCTCCAACACCAACATCTTCTAATGTCGGTCTGATGCCGATATTGAAAAAGCCATTGTCAAAGACGAATCTGCTAAAATTAGGGATCTTAAGAATCCCAATCCTTTGTTTCTGCACAGAACTCACAGAAGCACTGCTAAGTTCTGCCCCATTATGACAAACGTTGCATTGAGCTTTACCCTCGAACAGTTGTTTCCCCCGTTGCTGTTGCCCAGTTAGGGCAGTGGTGTTTCCTTCCAAGAAGCGATCAAGTGGGGTATCGTTAGCGATGAGCGTAGATTCGTACATTTGAATTGCTAGCCCAAAAAATAGCGAGAAGTTGTACTCTATTAACCTGTACTCATTGGTTTCCAAAGAGCGATCCGGTTTCTTAACAAAAGTTCTGACACCCTTAGCATCAATTTGAATCAGTTGATTAGACTTCCACCACTCCGGCTTGAAGGCATCTTTAATTAGGCGATCATAGCTTTTATTTCTCAGTCCGGGTTCAGGCCATCTGCTATCTGTACCTAAAACACTGTCCTGTGGATGCACAAGTTGTTTCCCAAGCGGCCTCAGAGGAAATAACTTTTTAGCAAGTTTTCTGGGGAGTTTCTTACCCTTGGCAACGCTGCCGGATTTGTGATCAATGAGTCCGAACTTATCACCTATTTCTTGAAAGGTAAGACCATCAGAAGATTCCTCGAAGGAGCTAAGTGGTGGATCGACTGCTTGAGAAGCTAAAGACGAATTATTGAGACTGATTTTGACAAATTTTAGCTGATTTGGAGTCTGTGCTTTCACGACAGAAGCATGAGAATCTCTCAAACCAAAGGAATTCACTCCATTAAAGATGTTTTGCGCCCTACCGTCCCAAAAGTTGCGGAAGTTAAATACTGCATTAATCGCAGTTGGCGCGTTACGTGGCTCGACGCGACGGACATTTATACCTCCCACGTTAAACACCGGATCTGGTTGAAGCGTTACTTGGTCTTCTGCATTACCAGGTATTACATCAACAAACTTGGTATTGATAACTCCTTGGGAGGAGGCGATATCATTCCGGTCAGACACAACTGTTGTCGGATCATTTCGATTTGACAACTTGTGAAAGGGAAAATCTTCTGGCTTGAGCTGGTAGTTCGCCCCACCGCCGACATTGAAAACCGGATCTGGGTTTTCTGTGCGATCAGCGTTGAGCCGCATAAGACCAGGAGATATCTGATTTTTTGATCTGCTGTCGGCTCCGGCATGGAAATGGCAAGTAGCACAGGAGGTTAGTCCATCGCTACCAACTTGCATATCCCAAAAAAGAGCCTTTCCTAACTTAATGGCGGCTACTTTGTCTTTTACAAAGTCTCCAAGATTATCAGGCTCTGGAACCGAAACAGTCTTGAGAGAAGCTAGAGGTGGCAACGCCGTAACTTGAGCAGATACAGTATTTCCAGCTATTACTGCTGCCACAAGGATCACAGCAATTGTTATAGTTCTTGACAGTTTTGATCCTAGCCCGTTAGGTTTTACATAACCAGATTCCCACTTTTTAGGCTTTGTATCAACTGGAAATTTAGATGATGCTCCACGAGACTCTCGGTCATTAAAAGACCATAATTTGAGATTTTTTAGTAAACTCCGAATTCCCTGCTTGATCTCCACTACCATCGATTTGAGCAAAAATCGACCTTTGCCGGTTAGCAGCAAAAACATTGGAAAGGTAGCAAAAAGCAATCCGAAACTTACTATGCGTAAAATTACCATATTTTCATCTCAAAAAACACTTTGCAGATATTACTACTTATTTAAAGCTTTTTACTTATTATCAGCCGTATAAAATTTGACCATTTTTATTTTATTAAAAATAAATGAAGAGGGGAAAAGGTTAGGTTGTATTCATTAGTGACAAGTTAAAAGCGAGTAAATTTTATCAATACGTCTAAGTATAGAAATATATCTGCATAATAATGATAATCGGAATAGTGGGGAGAGAGGCAAGCGTCGCTTGCCTTCAAATCTTAACCCAAGCGTATTATACATTTCCTAAAATGGCGTAGGCACAATTCATAAATTGTGCCTACCAAGGATTTTGAGCAACGCAGAATTAATTTTGGGAGATGTCTATTGGGTAATAAAGCGTTTGTTGGGTTTATACCATTCTTTTTAACTTCTAAGTTGCACAGGCATAGCTAAATAGGTCATTTTCAAACCACCCAGTGGTGTAAAAATCACTGGAGTCAGGCTTTGATTTAAATGCATTTGAATTTCGGAAGATGGCAATTCTTTCAAGCCTTCCATTAAATATTTTATGTTAAAGGCAATCTCAATATTTTCCCCAGAAATCTGTGCTGGCATTGACTCTCTACCACTTCCCACATCTTGAGCTTCACATGATAAGGTAATTTCTTGGGCTTCACTGTCAATACTGACCTTGACAATATTATTTTTCTGATCGGCTAGTACAGCAATCCGCTCTAAAGTGCTGACAAATTGTCGCCGCTCAATTGTCACTTGTCGCTCAAATTGGCGTGGGATTAATTGTCGATAAGCAGGATATTGCCCTTCCAATGTGCGACTAGTCAAGCGTTGATTTTGCCATGCAAACACAACTTGACCTTGATCGAAATATAAAGCTACAGGTTCATCTGATGAGGCGCTATGAGCTAGCATTCGTTGGAGTTCGCGTAATGCTCTAGCTGGTACTGTCACTTCTAGTTCACTAGTTCCGCCTAAAGGACGCTCGTTGCTAGTTTCTACCACTGCTAGGCGATGTCCATCAGTAGCTGCAAATTCTAGGGTATCTTGTTTAACTGTTAAATGCACACCAGTTAATACTTGCTTGGTTTCATCAGCACTGGTAGCAAATAATGAACCGCGTAAGCCTTCAATTAATGAGGCGGTGGTGAGATAGATTACTTCCGTATTTTCAATTATAGGTAGTTCGGGAAATTCTCCAGGCTCCATTGCTCGTACTTGGTAATGCCCACTCTTGGGTGTGAGTGTGACAATTAAACCTTCTCCACCGGATGTTGCACCTGTGAGGGCTGATTCATCATCTAGAGTGATTTCGCCTTCTGGAAGACGAGAGGTGATGTCTACAAGTAATTTAGCAGGAAGTGCGATCGCGCCTCCTTGCCATACCTCTGCGTTAAAGCTAGTGCGGATTCCCAAGCTGAGATCAAAGGCTGTTAAGCTTACTTGGTTAGTTTCAGCATCCGCTTGTAACAGCACATTGGCAAGTACGGGATGAGTTGGTCGTGAAGGTACAGCACGACTGACGAGTGAGAGGTTTGTACTGAGGTCGCTTTGGGAGCAAACTAATTTCATAAGTCAGATTCAGCTGGTGAAGGATATACTAACACCCTTATTGTTTATAGGCGATCGCTCCTACGCTTCAGACTGTGAAAATTTAAACGTTTGCAGCTAATATTGCTTGATTCATAAGAAACGCTTAAGTATTTGTTGCAAATGTATAAGCAGTTGCCACAAATACTTAATACTTTGCAACAAATGCTATTCTATATATAAGAAACACTTAATTATTTGTTATAAATGTATAAGCAGTTGCCACAAATACTTAATACTTTGCAACAAATGCTCTTCCATATATAAGAAACACTTAAATCATTGCAGCAATTGTTGTAATGAACTTATAAAAGTATTTACTACTTGAAATATTAAAACGTCTAAGTGAAATTAACTAAAATTTTTGAGATGCGATCGCACTGATTTGTTATATTTTCCCATGACATCAAACATATTTTTGTATAAAACAGTACTATTAACTTACTGGCAGAGATGCATTATGGCACGTCGTAAAAGAAATTCCAGCGTTTTAGAACGAGGCGATCGCCGGATTGAAAGTTTACAATCTATCAGCGTAGAACTTGACTTTGGCGAGGGACTGACTATACAAGCTTACAGTACGACAATTAACGATCTACGGTCTAAGCTTGCTGCCTACAACACTGCTTTATCCTCTATTGACAAACTTGCCGACGACGTGAAGAACGCAGAACAGGCTGTAATCACAATGTCAGAAAAAATGTTACTAGGAGTTGGCAGCCGTTACGGTAAAACCAGCCAGGAATACGAAATGGCGGGTGGTATGCGACGAGGTAATACCAAAAAGAAGCGAGGTGCATCAGGCAATTCCAAACTCACTAATCTTTTAGCAATTGATTCTGTTAAGCTTTCTTCTGTAAATGGATCTATGAATGGGGCATCACCTGCGATCGTCAGTTAAAAAGGCGGTTAGAAACCGCATCTACACAGGCAAAACCCACCGACCTGGGTTAAAAGTCTTGATTTTGTATTAGTCCACGGAGGTGGACTTTGTTTGTGTAGCCGCGTTCGCGTCAGCGTGCCGGAAGCTCTATTCCATTCGCCCAAAAAATAGTACAATTTATCATAGATACTGTTAACACCACTGAGACTCTTCATAATGGCAACGACATCTAATATTCAGGTGACTATTTCCCTGTCTGAACAGGGTTTAGACGAAGAGGAGTTGCAAGCAGAAGTAGAAAACTTACTCCCACAGATTAAAGAAGTTGATGGGGTAGAAGATGCAAATTTAGTGGCAGTTACAGAAGCCCCCCAAGGTTCAAAAGCTTTAGGGGGTTTCTTGTTGGCGACATTAAAGGCAGTGGGTAATCCAGCCTTGATAAAGCCTTTGTTTGGGTTTTTGAGTACTAGACTTTCTGGAAAAACCATTGAAATTGAAGTAGAAATCAATGGCAAGAAACTCAAAGTCAAAGCCAGCAATCAAGAAGAGTTTGAATTTGCCAGACGGCAAGCTGAGGATTTTATGAAAAATACCAAAGATATATAAGACAGCAAACATGGCAAGAGTAGCATTACTAATCGGGGTTAGTGAATATGAGCCGGGGTTGAACCCGCTACCTAGTGCTGTCAAAGATATCGAGGCGATTCAGCGAGTGTTAGTAAACCCAGAAATGGGTGGCTTTGCTGCGTCAGATATCACGATGTTGAAAAATCCCCAAAGACAGGAAATAGAAGATGCTATCTACCACCTTTTCAGCAACCGTCAGAAAGATGACTTGCTGCTATTTTACTTTTCTGGGCATGGAATTAAAGATGATAGAGGTAAACTTTATCTATCAACTCGTGCAACCAAAACACAAAATGGCAAGCTGGTAACACCTTCAGCAGTTGCAGCTAGTGTTCTGCACGAGAATATTAACGATAGCCGATCGCAGAGACAAGTTGTAATTCTAGACTGTTGCTTTAGTGGGGCGATCGCTCAAGGCATGACTGTCAAAGATGCTGGTATCATCAATGTGCAAGAGCAACTAGGCGGTAAAGGCAGAGCAATCCTCACTTCTTCCACTTCTACCCAATATTCCTTTGAGCAAGAAGGCTCAGAACTCTCCATCTACACCCGCTATTTGGTAGAGGGTATTGAAACAGGCGCAGCCGATAAAGATACTGATGGCTGGATTTCTATTGATGAACTGCACGAGTACGCTAGCACGAAGGTGCAAGAAGCTGCGCCTGCAATGACTCCCAAATTCTACCCAGTTGAAGAAGGTCATAAGATTCTGTTGGCAAAATCGCCTAAAGATGACCCCATACTGAAGTATCGCAAGGAAGTGGAAAATCGCATCAATCGCGGCAAGTTTACTATACCCGCCCGTCGGATGCTAAATTCGCTACGCCTGCAATTAAAACTTACCTCAGAGATAGCCGATGCGATCGAAGCCGAAGTTAAACAACCTTATCAGGATTATCAGCATAAATTAGAAGAATATGAAGCAACGCTGGTTGCTTCATATGCATCTGAAACAACCCTAAGCGAAAATACATTTAATGACTTGAGAGATTATCAGCAATATTTAGGGCTGAGGGATGAAGATGTAGCTTCAATAGAAGAAGGGATTATTGGTCAGCCAAAACCGACTGTAGTCGTAGAACAAACGCCTGTACCCCCAGAACAAAATCAAAATAACCAGTTTGAGTTTGAGGTGGTGACGGTAAATGCTAAGGGAGAACAAATCAATCGCAGTCGCAAACGAGCCGAGTTTTTCTCAGAAAATTTGGGTAATGGCGTAGTTCTGGAAATGGTTGCAATTTCTGGTGGTAAATTTTTAATGGGTTCCCCAGAGAATGAGCTAGGACGATACGATTCTGAAAGTCCACAGCACACTGTTACCATTCAACCCTTTTTCATGGGTAAATTTCCAGTTAAACAAAGCCAATGGGCTGTTGTAGCGGCGCTGAAAAAGGTAAAGATTGATTTAAATCCCGACTCATCCAACTTCAAAGGCGCTAATCGACCTGTTGAACAAGTGTCTTGGGATGATGCAGTTGAGTTTTGTGCCCGATTGTCTAACAAGACGGGGAAAACCTATCGCTTGCCTAGTGAGGCAGAGTCGGAATATGCCTGTCGTGCGGGAACGACTACCCCATTTTATTTTGGTGAGACGATTACGACTGATTTAGCGAATTATCGCGGGACAGATTGGGATTATCGAGGGACATTGTACCCAGGCAATTATGGTCAAGGCCCCAAAGGTGAATATCGTGAGCAAACAACAGATGTCGGAATATTTTCACCAAACCCCTTTGGTTTATTTGATATGCATGGTAATATATCGGAATGGTGTCAGGATGCTTGGCACGAAAATTATAACGGAGCGCCAACAGACGGCAGCGATTGGATGAGTGATAATGATAATCGGCTGCTGCGCGGTGGTTCGTGGAGCTACGATCCGGGGTACTGCCGCTCGGCCGGTCGCCTCAGGTACGCGCGTGTCGTTAGGTACGACAACGTGGGTTTTCGGGTTGTGGTTGCGGCTCCCCCCAGGACTTAGTATCCCTTTACACTCTTGTCCTTTTGCACTCTTCGCTTTTTTCTTTTCCCTTCTTTTCTTCTTTCTCTCGCGCTCTGCGCGATAAAATTTTTTTAGCTAAATTCTGAATGAGTGATTTACCAATAATACAGAAAACATACGATTTAATCAAGTGGTATGTGCCAATTTTAAATCGTCTGCCTAGAGATCATAAGTTTTTGTTGGGAAATCGGATAATTACAGAATTATATGATGTATTAGATGGTTTAATTGTAGCAAGGTATGCAAAGCAAAAATTAGCCCAGTTAGAAGTATTAAATAGCAAGTTAGATATTTTACGTTATCAAACTCGGTTACTTTTAGAGTTTAGTTTAATTAAAACAGAGCGTTATGAATATGCACAAAAGCTTTTAAATGACATTGGTATAGATTTAGGTGGCTGGATTAAACAACAAAAAATTAAACCAGTCTAATTTATTACTCGCCAGGGCGACTATAAGTTGGGTTGAGGAACGAAACCCAACACCAACAATCCCTAGTTTTGTTGGGTAACGCATTGCCTCAACCCAACCTACAAATATTTTTTTCCGTTCCAATTAACAAAATATTCCACCAATAGAGTGCCTTAGGCTAATACCATAATGCATCACCATAGATCATAAAAACGGTGCGTTAGCCTTTGGCATGACACACCCTACCATAGCTGTAATTAAAACAATGAAACGATATGGAAATCTTTGGAATGAAATTATTGCATTTAGTAATTTACTAAAAGCCGCCCAGCAAGCACAACGGGGTAAGCGTTTTCGAGAAAATGTTTTAGAATTCAACTACAATTTAGAACAAGAATTATTTCACCTGCAAGCAGAATTCCAGTCGAAAACATATCTTCCAGGAGAATACAGGACATTTCAAATTTTTGAACCCAAGCCGCGAATGATTTCAGCCGCTCCCTATCGTGACAGAGTTGTGCATCATGCTCTTTGCAACGTAATTGTTCCCATATTTGAACGCACATTTATTAGTGATTCCTACGCTAACCGTGTCGGTTTTGGTTCTCATCGCGCCTTGCGTCGCTTTACTAAATTTGCCCGTTCGAGCCGCTATGTTTTGCTAGCTGATATTCAGAAGTACTTTCCTAGCATCGACCATGAGATTTTAAAGTCATTTGTGCATCGTAAAATTAAATGTCCTGATACACTCTGGCTAATTAACACCCTTATTGATAGCAGTAATCCCCAAGAACCAGTAATTAATTACTTTCCTGGTGATGATTTGCTCATGCCTCTCGAAAGACGGCATGGCTTGCCAATTGGGAATCTAACCAGTCAATTTTTTGCCAATGTATATCTAAATAGTTTTGATCATTTTGTAAAAGAAAAAATCAAGGCTGCTAAATATATTCGTTATGTTGATGATTTTGCTTTGTTCTCAGATAATAGAGCTTTTTTAGAAAATGCCAGAGTTGAAATAGAGAATTATCTTGCTGGTCTAAGGGTCAAAATACATCCGATAAAAAGCCAATTATTTGAAACAAAATATGGGGCTAATTTTGTCGGGTTTCGCATCTTGTCAGACCGAATTAGAGTCCGCAATGATAATCTGCGTCAGGCACGACAAAGATTGCGGCAGATGTTCTGTGACTATGATGCAGGCAAAATTGGATATCAAGAAGTATCTCAGTCAATACAGAGTTGGGTTGCTCATTTAAAACATGGTGATACATGGCATCTACGGCAGCAAATATTTAGAGCAATAAATCGCTCACTACAAACCTTTCAAAGGTTATGATACAGAATACTACCGTGTTAAAATGAAGATTGGGGTAGGCATTTCCGGCTGCTGCGCGGTGGTTCGTGGAACAACAATCCGAGGAACTGCCGCTCGGCCAATCGCAACAGGAACGCGCGTGACAATAGGAACAACAACGTGGGTTTTCGGGTTGTGGTTGCGGCTCCCCTCAGCACTCTTCTGCTGTCAGAACTGATGAATGGGAATTTATCGGGCGTACCCAAGAAGAGTCCAGACCTACTCCAGTGAGGTTGGTAACAATCTCCGAATATAAAACCGGGTCGGATAGCTTGGTAGGCTGCGAAGCCGAACAGTTATTCGGCTCATCCCATTTATTATTTGATGGGTGAATGAGTTTGTAGTAAGGACTTTAGTCCTTGATTTAAAGGTTAAAGCGCTCACTACAAACTGAGAAAACTTAACTGACTACTAGAAAATTTCACTTCTATTGCAATTATAGTTAGGCAAGTTTACCTTGTGGAAAACTTGTGGAAAAACTCAAGTACTTTTCCACAAGGTAATTATACTTAATTAAGTTTTACAAGAAAATATCAAGTTTTCGACAGATTTTTCCAGAAAAAGTAATGTTTTTTCCCTAATCTAAGTTAAATTTAATCAATTTTTATACATTACTTAATATTTTCGAGTAATTATTTAGCCGTCAATGCTAATTATCAGAGTGCTGGTTGTGGAAAACTTAAAATACATCTTCAGGATGGTTTTTGGGAACGGCTAGTCATGTTGATGCGATCGCTCAGGTGGCGTAGGGTTTGTGCTAAAGTGCGATCGCTCTGGTGAAGTTGGGTAATTTTATCGCAACTGTAGATCACCGTCGTATGGTCTTTACCACCAAACTCTTCTCCAATTCTCGGCAAACTCAGAGACGTATGTTGACGCATGAGATACATTCCTATTTGACGCGCCCAGCTAATCTCTCTTCGTCGTGAGTTACTTTTGAGGTCGTCTATTGAAAGATCGAAATTACCAGCTACAACCTTTAAAATGGCTTCTGGGGTAGCTGCTATTTTTTCGTTAGGAGGTTCTAAAACTGGTGTGATATTTTCCACCGTCATCGGTAAGCCCCAAATGGAAATATAAGCCACTGCCCGAATTAAAGCTCCTTCTAATTCTCTAATATTAGAAGTATAGTTAGAAGCAATATACTCAATTACATCGCGGGGAAGACTAATATTTTCATCCTCGGCTTTTTTCTGCAAAATTGCCATTCTAGTTTCTAAATCCGGCTTTTGAATATCTGCGATTAACCCCATAGAAAACCGAGAACAAAGACGTTCTTGCAAACTAGGAATTTGGTTAGGAGGACGATCAGAAGCAATCACAACTTGTTTACCAGCTTCATGTAAAGTATTAAAAGTATAAAAGAATTCTTCTTGGGTGTATTCCTTCCCTTCCAGAAACTGAATATCATCAACTAATAAAACATCAGCAGCACGGTAATGCTCTCGAAAAGTTTGCATACTATCTTTGCGGATTGCTGTAATTAAATCATTAGTAAACTGCTCAGTTGAAACATAAAATATTTTACAATCAGGACGAATTTCCCAGCGATAATGACCAATAGCTTGCATAAGATGAGTTTTACCTAAACCTACGCCACCGCATAAAAATAAAGGATTAAACTCCCTACCTGGAGATTCTGCAACTGCCAAAGAAGCAGCGTGAGCCATCCGATTGTTAGCACCAACTACAAATCTCGAAAAGACATATTTAGAGTTTAATTGAGTAGTTTTTTGATTGTGATTAGGAATAGCTTCAGAAATACTGCTGGGATTTGGTGATTCCCAAGAAACCTCTCGTTCACTAAAATGAGAAACTTCATCACCTTGAGCAACGGTAATATAAATTCCCACAGGATGACCGAGAATATCTTGTACTACATGAGCAATGGTGTTGATGTAATACTTCTGTAACCAATTACGAGCAAATGGGTTAGGAGTGCGGATTACCAAGCAATTATTTTCTAATCGCTCTGCACTAGCAGTTTTGATCCAAGTTTCAAAGGTGGGGCGAGATAGTTCAAGCTGTAGACGCTCTAGTACCTGACTCCACAGAATTTCTATGGGAATTTCCATTATCCACCACCTTTGCTACTAATCGTCACAATAGAAGAGAAAGCACTAATTTAGCATTGAGACACGCTAGACCTAGAATAAGCTTTAAGTTGTAATGATTTTGGGACATACTCGGTAGGCAAGATCCTAACACCCACTGACTGACACGGAGAAGCAAGGACACATGAAGATCACAAACCATCACTCAGCGCCCAAAAATATTCATACCAGGGGTTTGCCCCACAGATGGGGAGCAAATAATATTCTGGGGATGCTCTCATATGGGATAGCAGTGGTGTTCTTGGGAAGCTGCTCTCTTGTACCAGCCAAGACCTTTCAGACTCAGCCAAGCGATACTCAAGCCCAAAAGACAATAGAACCTAATCCACTAATTGTCGCCCCACCAATTATCTCTTCTGGAGATCCTAATTTTATCGTGAAAGTAGTGCAACAGGTGGGGCCTGCGGTAGTTCGCATTGATTCTTCCCGAACAATTACTTCTCGCGTACCAGACGAATTTAACGAAGATCCATTTTTCCGGCGGTTTTTTGGAGACGGTGCGCCACAAGCTAGACAACGGGTAGAGCGGGGTAGTGGCTCTGGATTTATCATTAATTCTTCAGGTCAAATTGTGACCAATTCTCATGTGGTAGATGGTGCTGATAGAGTGACTGTCACACTCAAAGATGGCCGGACTTTTGATGGTAAAGTGTTGGGTGAAGACCCAGTAACGGATGTGGCGGCGATCAAAATTGATGCTAATAATCTGCCAACTCTATCTGTGGGTAACTCCGATGCTTTGCAACCAGGAGAGGCTGTAATTGCCATTGGTAATCCATTAGGCTTGAATAATACCGTCACTTCTGGGATTATTAGTGCTACAGGTCGTTCTAGTAGCGATATCGGTGCTAGTGACAAGCGGGTTGATTACATCCAAACGGATGCTGCGATTAACCCTGGTAACTCTGGTGGGCCGCTATTAAATACGCGTGGCCAAGTAATTGCGATGAACACAGCGATTATTCAAGGCGCTCAAGGTTTAGGATTTGCTATTCCCATTAATACTGTGCAAAAAATTGCCCAAGAATTAATTGCTACGGGTAAAGTCGATCATCCTTATTTGGGTGTTCAGATGGTGACACTGACACCAGAAATTAAAGAAAGAATAAAAAATAATGCAGGCGATCGCTTAAATCTTAAAGCAGATCAGGGCGTTTTGCTGGTTCAAATTGTACCGCGATCGCCTGCATCTGTAGCTGGACTACGAGTTGGTGATGTGATTAAAAGCATTAATAACCAGCCTGTTACTAAAATTGAACAAGTACAAAAGCTAGTAGAAAACAGCAAAATCGGTACTAAGTTACCATTAGAAGTTGAACGCAATGGGCAAATTGTCCAAGTAAGTGTCCAACCTGCTGCTTTGCCCATGAAACGTGAAGGCTAAAGTTAGGAGTTATGAAGTTAGAAGTTAGGATTAGAGACGCGATTAATCGCGTCTGTACAGGAGTTAGGAGTTATAAAAATTTTCCTACTCCCAATGCCCAATGCCCAATTCCCTAAAGGAGGTTTATGATGACTGAATTAGAGCCAATAATTCAATTAGGCAATCCAACATTGCGCCAAAAAGCTGCTTGGGTAGAGAATATTCAAGATGAGCATATCCAAAAATTAATTGAAGACTTAATCGCCACTGTTGCCAAGGCTAACGGCGTAGGAATTGCTGCGCCTCAAGTAGCACAATCCTATCGTTTATTTATTGTGGCTTCCCATCCTAATGCTAGGTATCCCAACGCCCCGGAAATGGAACCTACTGCCATGATTAATCCCAAAATCATTGCTCATTCAACTGAAGTTGTCAAAGATTGGGAAGGTTGTTTAAGTGTTCCAGGAATTAGGGGGTTAGTTCCTCGGTATAAAGCTATTGAAGTGGAATACACTGACTGTCAAGGCAACTTACAAAAGCAAGAATTAACCGATTTTATCGCTCGGATCTTTCAACACGAATATGATCATCTCGACGGTATTTTATTTGTAGATCGTTTAGAGAACACTCTCGATATGATCACTGAGCAGGAATATCAACAACGAGTAGTTAAAAAATAAATGAGAGTGGGTGGGAAATAAGGATTGCTGGCGTTGCTGAATCAAGGGATGATTCTTGTAGGGTTTGTTATTGCCGAGAGTACGACACCAAAACCTTTGGGTGGTGCGTTAGAAACTGTTACACTGACCGACATCCCGCCCAGAACTAAAGATCAGGGCTGATAGCGAAAGTCCACGCTTAGTGGACTGAATTGATCATTTAGTCTACTAAGCGTGGACTTTCGCTATGAGACTCGGAATGAATTCCGAGGCGGGATAGAAACGCAGTGCGAGATTTATTAATTATAGGGCTTACGCATTGACAGAAAAGACCAAGTATAGATGATTTGAAAAACCACATTCGTCGTAGGAGCAATTCATGAATTTCGCCTACGAGGCGGGTCTATTTACCATCAATGAATTGATTAATAAAAACCTGAACGGCGTATTTACGTTAATACACAACATGATTATTTTGTACAGTGCGTAAGTCCTAAATTAATAAATAAAGATATGGCTGCGGACTTACTTGTGTCTACACCGTAGCCCCACAAGCGGGGTGGGGTGCAATGGCTGTGGGAATCGCCTTAAACGTCTGATTCGCAAACTCCCTTGTCCCGCCACAATTGATATAGCCGCGTCGCTGGCATCGTCATATATAAAACATCTCCAATATCGAGATTAGTTTCTAATAAGTCCCAGCCATGAAGGCTTTGGTGGTTTTTTTCTACGTATAAAGGGACACATTCAGCAGACATAGCTACATCTTTCACCCACTTACCACAAAAGGCGTGTGAAGGTGTAATCACAGTTGCAAAAGCCACCCAAAGACTATCTGCTGTGATGCCATTGCCAAGGATGCGTCCCCCTAGTGCAGCAGCAGCAAAAGCTGGGGCTGCTAGTTCAGCCGAACTCAGTACGGCCTCGAAGCCAAATAGCTGTTGGGCTATGCCAGCAAAATCGGGATCGGCATAATGAACAATCACCGGAATGCTGGGTGTCAAGCCTTTGGCTTTGAGGGCAATTTCCAGATTGGTAGCATCATTGCTAGTAACAGCAAGGACTGCGGCGGCAGAGTCTATATTGCTGGCTTTAAGTATTGTGCGGAAACTGGCATCACCCTGAATCACAGGAATACCGAGTTCGCGGGCGGTGTTGATATATTTGTTGTTGGAGTCGGGTTCAACTACTACAACTTCATGTCCACTGGCGTGGAGTTGCTGGACAATTCTTAGCCCAATACCACTCAGTCCACAGACAATATAGTGCGATCGCTGGGGAATTCGGGCTGCATCCCAAAATTGCTTAAAGCGGCTTCCTAAGACAAAATCGGTGAGCATTGCATACCAAATACCAATCACCACTGCTCCAACTAGCATCATCACAACAGTAAATAACTTAATACTGTTAGGAGCATTTTCTACTACTTTGTCATTACCACCCGCTCCGGTAATCATGCCTACAGAAAAATATAGAGCATCCACAGCAGACACATTCAACTCAGCCGACATATAGGTGAGTGTAGCAATCCCAATAACCGCCAATAGTACAATCGCACCCACGATTACCGATCGCCCGTGTTGCTGAAACTGCCTCAGATTAGTTAGGACTTTCAGCAGTTTTTTAATCAATGATCTCCGGGGAGAACGGATGCGGGGTTGTGTACCAACAATTAAGCGATCGCCCACCCTGATCTCTTGTCCAGATATTACACCTGACACCAAATCCATCTCACCTTCTACTGGCAAGTAATAAATTAGCATCCGCGATCGGTCTTCCCACAATTCACTCAGCTTTAAACCTTTCCAGAAGTGGTTTTCATCAATGTATTCTTCGTGAATCGGCCAAGTTTGCTGAAATAATTTAATTTGTCCGATCGCTCGGTTTCCCAGTGCTGCAAAAGTGAATACGGGTGCTGCTAATCCTACAACACTCAGACTCAAATGATCTGGCAAACTTTGATCTAGGCGCTCCCCCAAATTTGTATTATAAAAACGGTTGATAATCCGAATCTGGGGATTCAGCACCCGCGCTTGCATCATTATTGACAAATTCAGAGCATCTTTAGATCCAGCGATTACTAAAGTGTCTGCCTGTTGAATTCCGGCTGCTGTTAGGGTAGAAGCTGCTTGTAAATCGCCAACAATTACATCTGGTGCTGTTTCGCCAGGGATAGATTGGTGATGAATGCCAACAACGGAGGCTCCCTGGTGTCTCAGCAAACGAAAGGTTTTATATCCGGTACGTCCTAAGCCACAAACAATAATTCGGGGTTTCATGAAACGGCAGCATCTTTTATAGTTAAAGCTGCATTTCTAGTTATCTATCAATATTGTTGCCCATTTTCCTGGAATATAACTGTAGCTGATCACACGATTGTTTTAATTGGAGACAGGAGGCAAGGAGGCAGGGGGCAGGAGGCAAAGGCAATAAAATAATATAGAAAAATATGGCAACTTTTGTAGGTTGTGATACGCTATCTCCTTGAGAAGTGTCGAGGAACCGAAAATGACTAAGCTGCGCGTGGGGTTACTGTTTGGCGGTCGTTCGGGAGAACATGAAGTTTCGATCAATTCAGCACGGGCGATCGCTAAAGCCTTAAGTGCACAGGAAAATGCTAATAAGTACGAAATACTGCCTTTTTATATCCAAAAAGATGGACGCTGGCTTGCCGGAGAAGCACCCCAAAAGGTTTTGGAAACCGGCAGTCCACTACTGGAATCTGAACAATCAACTTACCAAGGACATTTGACATCCAACCCTCAAGCCCAAATCCTCAGCAAGTGGCAATCTCCCTCTCAAGTTGCCCAAGTGGATGTTTGGTTTCCCATTCTCCACGGCCCCAACGGTGAAGACGGGACAATTCAAGGGTTACTCACTTTGATGCAAGTCCCCTTTGTTGGTTCTGGGGTGTTAGGTTCGGCAATGGGAATGGATAAAATTGCCATGAAAATGGCTTTTGAGCAAGCCGGACTAGCGCAGGTAAAATACAAGGCGATAACTAGAGCGCAAGTTTGGTCTAATCCTTGCGTATTTCCGAAACTCTGTGATGAAATTGAGGCAGCATTAGGTTATCCGGCTTTTGTTAAACCTGCTAATTTGGGTTCATCAGTGGGTATTGCCAAAGTGCGATCGCGTCCAGAATTAGAAGCCGCTTTAGATAATGCTGCCAGTTATGATCGACGGCTAGTTGTAGAAGCTGGTGTTGTAGCGAGGGAAGTCGAGTGTGCCGTTTTAGGTAATGATCAACCCCAAGCCTCTGTCATTGGAGAGATTACTTATGACAGCGATTTTTATGATTATGAAACTAAATATACTGAAGGTAGAGCAGATTTACTGATACCTGCACCAATTCCAGATGCGATCGCTCGTAAAATTCAGGATATGGCTTTGCAAGCTTTTGCAGCTGTTGACGCTGCGGGGTTGGCAAGGGTAGATTTTTTCTATGTGGAAGCGACAAAAGAAGTTTTGATTAACGAAATCAATACCTTACCAGGCTTTACTGCGACGAGTATGTATCCCCAACTCTGGGCTGATAGTGGAGTCTCCTTTCCAGAGTTAGTTGATCGGTTAATTCAACTGGCGATCGCTAGACATTCTCCTAGCTGATGGAGAAAATAAGCGAACTGATTTCAGATTATTACGGCAAAAAGTCATCAGAAATACAGAATTGTGGCAAAAGTTAGCCAGATTTGGTAACGTATATTTTACAAAAAAGCTACTGAAATCTGAATTTTTTTACGGATACCTGATGCTTGACTCCTCCAGTACAATTTATTGACTAGAGGGGTACAAATCTGAAAGTAATCATGGAAAAAAGTCAGAGTGTACAGCGCGAGCCAACCCAACTAAGACGGGCTACTCCAGAGCTGACAAACAGGAAATCGAGACTAAGAAAAAGCTCGAATGTTCTGATATATTTGGTTGCACATCATCCTTGGCTATTGTTAACTGGATTTTTAGCCATGTTTATGGCAGGTGGTGCCTTTGCCCTGTATAGCTTAGGTAACGCTGGCCCGGTAGCACAAGAAGAACCAGAAAAAATCCCAGTTATAGTTGAAGAACCAATCAATGCGCCCTCTGAGAACAGTAATCCTACACCTTTATGGATGGTGGCGGCGATCGTCCTCAGTTGTGGTAGTGGTTGCTTGCTGATTTTCCGAATGCTCAAGTGGATGAAGCAGCCGCAAAAAGTCCAAAAACAGATTAACCGCCATCAGGTACGCTTGGCACAGAGCAATTACCAAAAATTGGAACCACAGCTTCCCAAGAACCAGCCAATTTTTGTGCCACAGCAACAACTGATGCCCCTTATGCAGATGCAACCGAAAACAAAACATCTGGTGACAGTTCTACCAGCAGAACACAAGCACCACTTGGATAAGCGCACAGAACCTTTGGCAGAATTGATGGATCTTCGTAAAGATAGTTCATTATCTGCACTTTTACGCCAGTATTAAATTTACTGTAAAGCAAAAACCTGTCAAAATAATACTTTTTGCGAATTAGGGCACGGTTCTACCGTGCCTTTACTAGTATTTAGCGGTTCTCGCTTCGGTGCAACCTCACCCCGTATTTGAGTAAAGCAAACACTCCCCTCTGCTTACGCCTACGGTGTACACACAAGTCTTTGATGAGGCAATTTACGGTTAAGTCTCATAGCCCCTGAAAAACCTCACCCTGGTTTTACGTAGTAAAACCTGTCCCTCTCCTTACTAAGGAGAGGGATTAAAGATCGGACTCTTTGAGGTTCGGCGAACGCGCTTAAAAAATAATATTGCTGAAAAGGAAAGGAGTTACTCGACGCAGAAAAAGCAGCAGCCCGTCCGGTTAAACTGATAAGGACGAAAATAGCAGATTAGGCAGTGAATAATATAGTGCGGTTAGTTTTGACAGCAATATTGCTGGTGCTGGTTACAGCTTGTGGCAGTATTGGACTGCTACCGACTAGCGAGTTAGTGCAAAAAGCGATCGCACTTGGGCTAGAGCAAACTCAACAAAAACTTAGCCAACAGTTGGATCTAGATTTTCAAGGATTTGAAATCAAGCGGCTATCAATTACCCAGGAACAACCCCAGACGATTGAAAATTTACCAGCTTTCCGGGTTCGGGGAACCTACGACTTGATTCTTAAGCTACCAAAACGGCGCTTGACGCAACCACAACAACCCTTTGACGTTTACCTGCAAATTCAGCAAGAAGGTAAAACTTGGCGATCGCTAATTCCAGAAAAAGGTAGTAAAGGTACTCAATCAATTTGGCGTAGCTATCTCATCCAGTAATTGGTACTTAATGATAGAAATTAACCTGAGTTCGCGGGAAGCTGAAACCTTTATTCTGTCGTTAGTTTTGACAGTGTAAAAGCCTTATTATTTTGTCCAAGTAATCAAATTTGAGTCCTTAACCCGAACTGACGTTACATTAATTACTCAAGAATCAATATCAATACAAATCACTGTAACGTATGGATTAATTACTGATTCAGGTACATCAATTGTTAATTCTCCTAACGGATTAGAATTAAAGATAGAATCAATAATTGCACAACGACTTGTATAGGTTAGTGCTGTGCCGTCAGCAAGAACAAACACAGATTTTACTCGTTTGATTGGTATACCCCTAACTGATATTGTCTCGTAAGGTTTCATTAATAGGTGTAGATAAATGCGAACGCCCTTACGAGTTGAGGGGCCATAAAATTGCCACGGTTCTAATCCTGGGGTTGTATCAAGTATACTTTCACAGTGGCTAGACATCCAATCGGCTATATCTTTGAGACGCTCTAACTGCTCAGGAGGGATTTGTCCATTACCCATTGGACTAACATTGAGCAAGAGGTTGCCTCCTTTGCCTGCTACTTCGCAAAGGGTATGAATCAATTGACGAGAGGATTTGAAGTTGCAATCATCTGAGTTATATCCCCAACTCTCGTTAATAGTCAGACAGGTTTCCCAAGAATGAGCAGGTGGTTGAGGAGGAATAAACTGCTCAGGAGTTTCAAAGTCTCCACAATTAGGTAGGCGATCGTTAATGAGAATATTAGGTTGTAAATCACGAATCATTTTTGCTAATTCTTGAGCTTGCCATTGCTCTGGAGTGCGTTCCCAACTCCCATCAAACCAAATGATGTCAATTTGACCGTAGTTGGTCAATAATTCTCGTATCTGATTGAACAGCAACTGAATATATCGCTCCCACTGTTGTGGTGTAGGTTGAGGTAGTTGGTCAAAGCGATAAGGTTTATCTGCCTCTGTAAAAGCCGGATAGTCAGGATGATGCCAGTCACTAAGAGAAAAATAAAGACCAATACGCAATCCTACAGAGCGCATCGCTTCGATAAATTCACGTACAATGTCTTTTTTATAAGGTGCAGATGCAATTGAAAAGTCTGATTGTTGGGTATGAAATAGGGCAAAACCATCATGATGCTTGGCTGTTAATATGGCATATTTCATTCCTAGACTTTTTGCTAAATGTGCCCATTCTTGAGGATTGTATTGTTGTGGATTGAAAGTATTAGCTGTGTAGTGATATTTATCAACTGGAATATTTTGGCAAAAGGGAAGGCTGAATACACCCCCAACTAACGGCCAAGATAACTCACACCCTTGTTGAGAACTATGTCCCCAATGAATAAACATCCCCAATCGAGCTGTATCAAACCAGTTATTTATCATGGTGAAATTTGGTAATAATTCTGCTTAATTCGGAGCTATTTCTGCGAATGCATCTTACTACATAATATACAGATTTTGGTTATTGTTATTTGTTGGCTGAGGTGAAAATGCGATCGCCCCTTTCAGTTTCAAGCGAGGAAACACTTAAGGAAACAGGCCGACGCTATGTCTGTTTTCCTCTCTACGAGACGCTGCGCGAACGCCACAACTGGCTAGTGCGGAACTCCCCACCCTCTACCATCTTCGATAGTGACCCCATCTGTAGCCCCCTCTTCCAAATCCGAAGTTGATGCCAAAAGTAGGATAGGGCGACCCGTAGATGGCATAGGGGTTGTAGATGTAAGCAGGAGGAGGCGCTACGGTGTAATAACCATCTTCATTACAAACCTGAGTAGTCTGTTGCACAATTGTTTTAGATACAACATTCTCTTGCCCAGCATAAGGTAGATTCAAATAACCATCCTGAAAACCACGAGCAAATTCACCTCCCGCAGTCCGAGGTTTATAAGCTTCTCTGTTCCGAGCGCTTTGTTCTCCTTCTCGATAACCATTTGCATAAGCATGGGGGTGGTCAGGCGCCGATTCTTTGAGTACCCTATTGTCAGTAACAGGATGACAATAAACAACCCTATCAGCTTTAGCGGCTTGGGGAAAAAGTAAAGATGTTGAGCCAGCGATTAAACTAAATATTGCAGCAAAAACTATTTTCTTCACAGCCTTTAACCTCATTTATGCTTAATGCTCTAACCCCTTTAACTTTAATTATAAAACCTGAATTATCAGGTGACATGAGCCAAAAATTAGAAATCCCCTGTCAACACCCCTGTCTTTAGGCTAGAATCCCCTAGCCTAAAGTCTTAGGAATACCACGGCGCAATAGTTTATTTATTCTCCGGCGAGTTCCCGCGCAATGTCCATGTTTGCAGAACGCACACGCTTTTTACCTACTGGCACGTCATACCACGCAGGTAATCATCCTCTAATTTCTCCTCCAGGCGCTGCGCTAACCTCCTCTCGCCAGGGGTCATCCGCATTGAGCAGCTATTGAATAAGGGAATTAGAGTAGCCATAGGTAGATGTTTACACGGTTTTTTATGGGGGCGAGGCGATCGCATACTCTACTTTTCCTCTAAGAACGGTAGGAGAGATCGCTTAATCATGTAATACTCGTTCCTTGGCTTCTTCATCAATTGGTTCACTTTGAAATAAATCAGTAAGATGGTTTTACAAATTCAATAAGAAAAGTATTACCTTGTGCAAATCGGATAGTAATTTGCATGGTAGAAGCTTCAGAATCTTCCAGGTTTAGTGGTTTGCCAATTTGAAAATTTACTGGTTGTTGTTGACCACCATTCACCGCTATATTATCAGCATAAAGATAAGTTCTATCTGATGTATCTAAAATGGGATTCAAACGACCTTTTAAACCTTTAATGTATCCAGTGCTATTAGGAAAAATAACAGAACCAACATTTCCTCTATTTTCCAGTTTTTTTTCTGAATCCTTGTTTGGAGAAAAATTTCTAACTATTATGCCTGCAAAATTTTGATGTGCAACTAAAAGAGTATAATTTTGCTTTGACTTTATCTTCAACTCAGCTATACCATTATTATTTGTTAAACTTTCTAAATATGTATTATTATTACCTATTAATATTACTTGTGCATTCTTGATAGGAGTATTATTATTACCATGAATAAATATCTTAGCAGATATAGTATTTATAGCTGATGCGTTTTTTTGAGAAGCTGGTTGAAATTTAGCTTGATTATGAGTTATATTAGCTGATATTGGTGAGTATGATAAAGCTAATGTATTGATAATTAAGAAAGTTGATAAAAGTTTTAAGAATGGTGATTGTATTTTCATCTTTTCCTTCACTAATTTGGTAGTTCAATATTATTTTTATTTATAAATTTGATAGAGCGATCGCTAACCTCTCAACTCATGTACACGTTGATAACTATCTAAGCTTGAATTGAAGTTTGAGCCTGTCTTGATTGTGTATTGCTAGGTGTATTTAACCTGCGGGATAATGCCAGCACATTCATAGCAAACTGCTGATAAAGTTCTGGGGACTTATTCATAAAAATAACAATTGCATTGCGATGACTGTAAAATGCTAAATATCGACGTTTATTAGTTATTGCATAGACAATTAGGGCTACTGCTGCAACAAGTAAAATGAAACCTAGTACAGAAGAGTTACTGAATGCACCCAAAGCTGAAAAAGCTAGGAATCCTCCAAAACCCAATAATGCATAAATAGGGGCTTCTAATGTTTCTACTGAATCAATATTTTGAATGCGTATCCAAGTGTTTCTCTTTTCTAACCCAGTTTTTGCTGTCCCAACAAGAGTATCGCCTGTAACTTTGACAATAATTGTTCCTCTTGCTGGCACTAAGATATTTCCCCAAACTTGGGCGGGAGCGCCTGTGATTTCAACGACTTGCTGATTAGTTCTCATGTTTGTATCACCGTTCATTAGATGCCTCACATGATGTTTAAAATTGCTGTCAACAGTTAGATATAGAAACTAAAATAATTCCGCTAATTTTCTTGGCAGCTTAAGCAGCCAATGCTGTATTATTTGCTATATATTAACCATGCAAAATCTCCGCTTTCATCAGTAAATACGCGTAATTTGTGTTTTTTAAGTAAAAATTTCTTGCTTTAATGAAGGGAATTTTTTAAGTGATGCCGAACTTAAATTATCAGAGGAAAAGTTGGCAAACAGCGATGTCTACGACGGGCTGCGCCTACGCTCTCCTTTGTCCCAGAACTGCTCTGCAAACATGGGAGGCGATCGCTTTATCCGCAGAAGTCCTAATATTTCTAAATACAATAGTAAATCTATTTGAGAAATAAAATGCCAAAATAAGAAGCTGAAGAAGTACTCTGCTAGGATTTATGAGATATTTACATCATTTGGTACTGAGTATATCTACTTGTGTAATACTATTGAAGACAACTTCAATCCCCTGTTTTGCGGCTGAGAAAATTATTTTTCGCTACGGAGTGTTTGAAGAATCGCTACCTGTAGCCGATTTACGCAAGTATGCACAAAAGGGAGAAGTTTCTTCTTCTTTGCAATTTGTTCTCAAATTTTTCAGTTTGTCAGAACAAAAAGAGTTTCATCAAGCGCTACAAGTAAAAATGCCTCTTGAGCTTGCAGCTTTGGATAAGCTGTTAAATACAGAACTTGCGAAAGAAAATCTATCAGTTGTTTCCCAAGGCATTGCTCGTCGTGACAGCGCGGGGGTACAAGCACTAAACGCTGCTGTTATTCTGGGAGCTAATTCTCAAGAAGGTTTGGGAATTATTAGCTTTCTAGAAGCTTATCCCAGTCAAAGACTAGTTATTAACATTCCAGCAGTGTTAAAGATAGCAAGCAAGTTAAATATATTTTCAAATGAAATCCCGCCTAAAGATAACTTAAGTTCTACATCTTTATGGCAAATATCAGTTCAATATCAGGAATTTGTGACGGAAGGAAAGGAATTTTCTGCTTGCTTATTTGGGGATTCTGTAACTGCTGAACTAGGGAAAACTCTGGGGAAAGGAACTTTTAATTTTGCTTTAGATGGTTTAAGTGGAATTTCACTTGTTGAGCAGCTGAAACTACTAATTCCAAATAAAATTAAATGTGAAAAAGCTGTGATAGCTATTGGAGGGAATGATGCTTGGTATGGATTGAGTGATACTTTGTTTGCGAATAAACTTCAAGAATCAATTTCCTTAGTGCAAAAGTTAGGCAGTCATCAAATATTTTTAATTCCCGCTTTTTACTCAACAGTTGCAGCAAGTGTTGATCCTAGAATTTCGGCAACAAATTATCGGGTAAAACAGATTAATAAAGTAATGAATCAAGTTGCAGTTAAAAATCAGATCCCATTTGAAATTTCAGAAGTTGAGTCGTTAAATCAGAACGATGCTTTGAAAGATAACTTCAGTTCAGAAGATGGCGCTCATTTGAATAACCAAGGAATAAATATTTATCGGCAGGCTTTATTAAAGATTTTAGGTAAATAATAAGATTTGATGAAGATAATACAGGGCATTCATGGGTGAGGATGGCTAATGTGTGAATTCCCCATTTGGGTTGGTGGATATGTGCTACTAGAAAAACCATCACAACCATTTCCGTATAAATGCTAGGTTACAGTCATGATCGAGGTGATAGTTTCACTGGAGACAGGACAAGATGTATATTAACTTTTTCATCAGTTCCATTGCTGGAATTGTGGTTGTGGTGCTAGCGGCTTTTGGCTTACTGCAATGGTTGCACATCCCTGCTGGTAACTTTCTTGACTGGGTGATTGGTGGTGCTAGTTTTTGGTGGCTGTTGGTAATTGTTACCGTACCGTGGAATGTGCATTTTCAAGCCAAAGAAGTCTTAGCAGAAGCAGCACAATCAACTCAAAAAGGAATTTCAGTCGATGAGAAACAAGTGAAGTATGTCACAATGTTGGCAAAGCGATCGCTCTGGGTTGCCATTGCTTTACACTTATTCTCAGCCGTTGGTCTTTATACTCTGGCTGCCACTGGCATTAGTACGGTTGGGTATATCAGTTCTGGTGCAGCTTTGTTATTAACAATTCTGCGTCCAGCGATTCGAGCTTATGAGTATTTATATGCACGGTTAGCGATGATTCGCCAAGAATGGAAATATCCGCGCGAAGATATTTTTGAACTGCGCGATCGCTTCTCTATATTGGAACAAAAAATCCAGTCATTGGAAGAGCAGCTCAACCCGGAACAATCTTATTCCTTACCCGCGACTCAACAACGCTTTGCCGAAGAAACTCGCAGAGATTTAGCTCGAATGGCGGCTAATTTAGAAGAATTACGGGCGACAAATCAAACTGAACA
This sequence comes from Nostoc sp., assembly GCF_036917675.1. GTDB lineage: Bacteria > Cyanobacteriota > Cyanobacteriia > Cyanobacteriales > Nostocaceae > Nostoc. Next base: position 121,216 of record NZ_JBALCT010000005.1, read on the forward strand.
TGAGCGTTTGGGAAGAGAGGCAAGAAATGCGATCGCGCAACTTTCAACTGACGGGCAATTTCTTGATCATGTCCGCGAAATTATTCGATTCTTTAAGACCGCTTAATTGTTGCTTTTTTTGTGTTGTAAATTGGTAATTTACCATCGTCTAAAATGCCAGAACCGGAAAATTTGGAGTTTATCAATGTCTGAACAAAAGCCCGTAAGCCCGTGGAATTACAAACCTTGGTGGTGTCAGCCCTGGTCTATAGTTCTCACAGGTGTAACACTGATTGGTGGTAGCTGGTTACTATTTAAAACTATCTGGCTAACAGTTCTCGTCTCTATCCCTGTAGTGACGTGGATGGGATTTTTTGTGTTATTTTGGCCGCAACTAATGATTCGCAGTGGGATTTTGGAGTCATATAAAGACTAATTCGAGCCTGATCTGATACTGAAAATTGCTCCCGGTAGAGAAAATTATTCCACCGTGTTAATAGATTTGAGTGCGGCTCTTTTAGAAACTCGTTTTTGAGTATCTGGATGTAAATCTTCTGTACGCATAATTACACCCTTTCCATCCACGCTAATAACTATAATTTCTCCTGTTTGTCAAGTTGTGACGAAGAACTCTGGCAGTATAATAAGCTTTGATAATTTTTCGCATATACTGATCATTTCCAACCTGACTTTGGGCAAAAGAGCTTGTAAGGATCTATATACTCAGGGAATTTGTACAGTGAAAGTTAGGGTGATATGAGCAACAGAGCAAACCAAAGGCATGAAGAACATCATGCAATACAATATTTCTCTATATTCAAGCGAATATTAACTTTTGTTGCACAGATGTTTAGATCACGCAGCCTTGATGCTATAGGGGTAATCCGGCGTTTGTTGCAAATTTTCCACCATACCAGACTTTCCTGGCTAAAGCTCAGACACTCATCTGTAAAAACACAAGCTGCTCCTCTACCTGAAAATGAAGCAGAAAGGCTCAAAGCATTGGCTGATTACAATATTCTGGATACCCTACCTGAACAAGCATTTGATGACCTAACTGCTCTTGCTGCCTACATTTGTAAGACTCCAATTGCTTTAATTAGCTTAATAGATACCGATCGCCAATGGTTTAAATCTAAAGTTGGACTAAAAGCTACGGAAACACCCAGAGAGTTGGGTTTTTGTGCCTATGCCATTCTTCAACCAGACGATATATTAGTGGTTCCGAATGCGCTCAAGGACGATCGCTTTAATAACAATCCCCTAGTCAAAGGTAATCCCAATATTCGTTTTTATGCTGGTGTCCCACTAGTTACACCTAATGGTTTTGCGATCGGAGCGTTGTGTGTGATCGATACCATTCCTCGTATCCTAAGTTACGAGCAGTTGGATGCACTGCGCCGCCTAACTCGGCAGGTGATCGCTCAGATGGAACTGATTCAGGAAGTTCGCAACCGCAAACAAGCAGAGATGGAAGGAAGGCAGTTATCGCTGACAGATGAACTAACAGGTTTGCATAACCGACGTGGGTTCTTTTTGTTGGCTGAACAACAGTTAAAGACTGCTCACTGCATGAAAGTTTTTTGCTGGGTGATCTTCATTGATTTAGATGGGCTAAAACTGATTAACGACACCCTTGGTCACGACATGGGAGATGCCTTGATTGTTGATGCTGCTCAATTACTCAAGCAAAGTTTTCCGAACTCGGATATTGTTGCTCGCTTAGGTGGAGACGAGTTCATTGTTTTCATCTCCAGCTACTTTCAGGACGCTGATAGCATCCAAGCGTGTCTGCAAGCAAATATCGCCAACTTTAATCAACAGCAAAACCGTAGTTATGAACTCTCGATGAGTATAGGGATAGAGCGTTACTCACCAGAAAGCAATATGTCACTAGAAGAACTAATCGCCAGGTCTGACGAATTAATGTACGCTGAGAAACATCTCAAGCGACAATCTATTGGATGAAGAGGGCGAGAAAACTCGGTTTTAAAACTCCAATCGGATCAGACGAGAGTTGAAATTAAATAATAAAGAAATCTCGAAGATGCGTGGCATTGCTGCATTTAAGCGACTTGTTTACAACTTTGGTCTAGATTTATAAAAAAGCTTTCTGGTGGCAATCCACATATTGCTGAAGTTCTTGTCGCCAAGAAACATCATTAGATGAAATCGGATTCAGAAACTTTGTCATCAGCTGACGAGCAACATCGATGCGTCCGGCTTTTGCATAAAGTCGCACAATTGGTAGGAGAAGGCTGACGTTAGGTTTCTTTTGGTTATTGAGAACATTTACAGCCCGTTCGAGCGTTTTTATTGCTTCTTCAGGGCGATCGCGGTCGAGGTAAGCTTTAGCAAGTTGAGATGCTTGAGCTAAAAATAATTCTGGCGCTCCGTAGCTATACTGTAAATCAACCACTTGCTGAACAATGGATAAATTACCCACTGCTAACGCTGTAGATACCAGATTGCCAATGCTTGCGTCTTTGTAAGCATCCTGAGAATTCTCCTGGAGCGTTTTCCAGGCTGCTTCGACTTGATTGGCACTCAAAAACTCTTGCGAGATTAAGGACGGCATAGAGATCACATTGGGATCGGTAGATGACGATAAAGCCCATTTGACAGCAGTTTGACGAGTCGTTTCCGCAGCGGCTGTTTCTCCAGCATTAGTATAAGCACGAGCTATTGCTGCATAAGCTTCGGCACGAGTCTCAATTTCTTTGATGTTTGATGACAAGCTTAAAGCTTTCGCAAATATCATCTGAGCTGGAGTTTTTTGTCCACTTTTGGCAAATACTGTGGCAACCTGTCCCAATGTATCAATTGCAGAAGAATACCCTGGCCTTTGACGCGGAATCCGCTCTGCAATAGAGATGGCTTTGTTGGGTTGGTTCTGTTTAGCGTAAGCAATTGCCAGAGATTGGAGTAATTCAATCCGGCGCTCAGGGTTTTTTGACAAGCGTTGAACAAAAGGTGCGATCGCATCTAGGGCATTAATTTCAGCAGCAAAGCTAATAGGTGGTTCAACTTTTGCAAATGCGTTCTGGGCAAGTAATTGCTCAAAAGCTGTTTTGGCTTCTAGGAGATTGCCATCGCTAATCGCTGTCATTAGAAGGTCGTCAAGACGCAAATTTCGAGATGCCGCAAGTTGCACGAATTGGGCGATCGCTCTTAAGGCTTTTTCAGGTTGGTTACGGCGGCGATATTCGCCTGCGGCTGGCAACGAATAGTCGCTACGCAAATCGATAACTCCCACTCCTTCAAGTGTCGGCAACCCCGTGAAAAGGCGATCGGGATTGCCCCCAGCTTTTAAGTAGGCGGACAAAAAGTGATCGTTTGTCATCCCCCTGTGCACTACACTAAATCCATCCTTAAAGAGTTTATCAGCCTGTTCGGTCTGTTTAGCGCGATCGTAAGCAGCAACTAAACGTCCGTAGGGAGCATCATCATCAGGAAAGGTTCTTTTAAAATAAAGGTTGGCTCGTGATAGCTGATTTAATTGTAGATACAGCGCAATCAGGTCTGAATTGACGATTTGTCCTGCGGGGGTAGCTTTGGCAAGACGGTCGGCAAGTAGAAGTGCTTTTTGCGATTGGTTGGTGTTGGCATAAACGCGGGCTAAAGATAAACTTGGGACGCTAGGGGAAAGAACGGTTTCAATTTGCGGCAACTGTGGGACAATAGCTTTGGACAGTCCCAGATCCACAACTGCATCAAGAAGCTTGGTTAATTGAACAGCGCGGCCTTGCACATCGGTAGACTTTAATGCCTTGGCGATCGCCTGGTTGAGAAGTAGACCAGCACGGTCATTACCCTGTAACTGTTGGTAATAGCCTGCTAGTTTGCCAGTCATTTCTGCCCGTAAAGTCAACGATGGCAACTTTTCAATCCGATTTGCTAATTGGTCGAAAATGGCAGTGAGTTGAGGTTTCTGACTCTTGGGTAGTGCTTTGAGCAATGCATCCATTCGGGCCGGAGCACCTGTGTCAGGCGGTCCTGGATCTGGCTTTTCGATCAACCATTGTCCTAACTCCTGCTGTATAGCTAAATCTAAGGAACTGGGTGATACTGCGATCGCTTGGAGTTCATCAAGTTGACGTGCCACTGCATCTGTAGCAACAGTTTCGGGCAATGGCTTTACCGGATACCAGTCGGCATAACTGCGCTCGTTGTTCAACAAAGTTTGGCAGGTTTGATTGGAGATTTGTGCTTGTACTAATGAAAAGGGGAAGGAAGTTGCGATCGCAAGGCTGAAAATGGGAACTATTTTGAACAAGGGGTGCATAGGTCTGAATTGGCGTAAATGGCTCAACAGTAGAAAGCTGACGGTGTGGCGATCGGCGAGCGCACATATTAAATCTCTGTTTGTGCAGTCGATTTAGTGAAGCCAAACATCGGTAAATAGCCAAAGGTGAAGGCGTAGTACGTAAGTTTTCCCACCGATTAATCGTGGGATACGTGACACCCAACTTTGCTTTTAACTGTTCTTGTGCCAACCCCAGTTAAAAGCCGCAATTCCCGAACTTGCTGGCTTCTAGCTGGTCTATTACCAAAGGTTTTTTGATGCTTATCTGGCTAGTGAATTTCAAAAACACACATAAATAAAGCAAGTGATATCTCATTTGCTATAACCTAGCGACATTAAGCATCTTCTTCACCCCGTAAAAATACGGGACCTTATTTTGCTTTTCTCAAATAAAATTAGCATTTAGGCAAAAGTACACGCCCTCCGGGGCTGCTACCCCGTGCCTCCAAAGTGTTAATTTACCACTTGGCTGCCATGAGTGCGGGGATCATCTTGACTAGCTGTTGGTGCTACTGGGGCTGAGAATTTGGAAACTTTCCCGCTAGCTTGAGCATAGGGGAGAGACGAACCAGTAACTAAAGCTTCTAAGTTGCTAGCCATAATCCTCCGAGGTTGATCGCCGATCGCTTGGGCTATGGTTTCCCCTTGCTGACTCAAAAATACAAAATGGGGAATCCCATCCACCCGATATTTCAGCATTTCTGGTAGCCACTTGATATTATCCACATTCAGCATGACAAAATTCATCTTGTCTGCATACTGTGTTTCTAGTTGAGTGATATCCGGTGCCATTTTCTGACAGACAGTACACCAATCAGCATAAAATTCCACTAGAGATGGTTTGCCGTTGCTGACGGCTACTTCTAACGGTGTGGACGCATCACTTAATTTGGCAAGAGAAGCTGAGGTTTTTTCAGTTCGTAATCCTAAGACGAGGGCAACGCTGAGGGCGATCGCTACCATTACAATTAAGAAGTTTCTCAAACGCTTCCCGAATGCGGATTCAGACTGATCGGGAGAATTAACAGGTGAATCAGTACTCATAACAGAATGATTAAAACTTATTAAGCTATTTCTTCTTCAGTTTAGCTGACCATTATAGGACAATGGACAAGAGGTGTTGTCTCACCATCCCCAAGTTTTGCGGCAACTTCATCGGGTTTCATGCGCCGAGTAAAGCTGAGATGTAGTCGCTTGTTTGCAGGTGGGGTTTGAATCCCCATCTGAACAGGACTTACGCAACTGGCACTGTGCGATCGCTAATAAAGCCTTTGCATAAGTCGTAAGCTGGATATAATCTAGTGTATTTACTGAGGTTTTATTCTAATTTCGAGAATAAAGTTTATAGCGCCTCACTTTGCTAACCAAGAAGAATATTACTTTTACTAACTATAGCAATCCTAAATTAGTTGTAAAAAAAATACCCCCTTTCCTCAGTGCCTTGGGGAATTAAGGAGGGTAGCAACAATTTCAAATTTTCACCAATGATTAGGATTGCTAAATCTTGGAATCTCAATAGAAACAGGTATGAGGCAACCAAATATCATACTTCAAAATAATTATGACCGGATCATTTACGAATGCCACTAACTTCCTAGCTGGGACAACTCCTAATTCCGTTGGAGTGACAAATATTGGCGGTAATAACAAACTCTACTTGATGGTAGGTAACTATATTGAGGCAAATCAAGACTTGCATGAGCAAATACCTGCGACTCAACTAGTTTTTATTGACTCACAGGTTGAGAACTACCAAAGTCTGGTAGCAGGTGTTTTGCCCAACACGACTATTGTCGTTCTAGATCCAAACCGGGATGGTATTGAGCAAATTAGCCAAGTATTGGCATTTCATCGAGAAGTTAACAGCCTGCACATTGTTTCACACGGCGCACCTGGGCGAGTTTATTTGGGGAACAGTCAACTTAGCCATGAACTGCTCAATCGCTATGCTTGGCAACTCATGGGTTGGGCAAATACCTTGAGTGCAGATGCACAACTACTGCTGTATGGTTGTGAGGTTGCTCAAACAGAGCAAGGGATGGCATTTGTCCATCGTTTAAGTGAACTGACTGGTGCGGTAGTAGCGGCATCTAATGACTTAACGGGAAGTGCTTTATTAGGTGGTAACTGGGAACTGGAAGTCTGTACCGGGGCGATCGCTTCTCCTTTGGCGTTCCAGAAACAAGTAATGGCAGCCTACTCCTCAGTACTAGGAAAAGTATATCTCGACCCTAGCTTTAACACTACTGGTAAAGTTACTACTGACTTTAACAATAGTTATGACAGTGGCTACAGCATCACCGTCCAATCTGACGGCAAGATTCTGGTGGCGGGAGAGAGCGATAACGGTAGCAATGATAACTTTGCGATCGCCCGTTACAACAGCAATGGCACTCTCGACACCAGCTTCAACGCTACTGGTAAAGTTACTACCAACTTTAACGGCACTAATGCTGTTGGCTACAGCATCACTGTGCAAGATGACGGTAAGATTCTGGTGGCGGGAGAGAGCGATAACGGTAACAATGATGACTTGACGATCGCCCGTTACAACAGCAATGGTACTCTCGACACCAGCTTCAACACTACTGGTAAAGTTACTACCGACTTTTACAACAGTTCTGACGGTGGCTACAGCATCACCGTCCAATCTGACGGCAAGATTCTGGTGGGGGGAACTAGCTATAACGTTAGCAATTATGACTTTGCGATCGCTCGTTACAACAGCAATGGCACTCTCGACACCAGCTTCAACGCTACTGGTAAAGTTACTACCGACTTTAACAAAAGTTCTGACAGTGGCAAAAGCATCACCGTTCAATCTGACGGCAAGATTCTCCTGGCGGGAACTAGCGATAACGGGAGCAATTATGACTTTGCGATCGCTCGTTACAACAGCAATGGCACTCTCGACACCAGCTTCAACGCTACTGGTAAAGTTATTACCGACTTTAACAACAGTTATGACGATGGCAAAAGCATCACCGTGCAAGATGACGGCAAGATTCTGGTGTCGGGAAGTAGCGGCGATAACGGGAGCAATTCTGACTTTGCGATCGCTCGTTACAACAGCAATGGCACTCTCGACACCAGCTTCAACGCTACTGGTAAAGTTATTACCGACTTTAACAACAGTTATG
>NZ_JBALCT010000006.1:0-62902 GCF_036917675.1 Nostoc sp.
TCTGAGACTTTTATTTATATTGCGATGATACGTATTATGGTCAGGCGACTTGCATAATTTTTGACCCGCTTCAACTTTTAAAACATCCTCTTAGACAACTCTACAACAGGGTAAAATAGAAGCAATTCCCTTTTATTGAAAACGTCATATACTCAAAGCAGTGCAAAATTATGGCGTACAGTGACTTTACTCTAGAAAAAGTTTCGGCTGTTTTAGGAATCACCACCCAAGAAGCAGATTTGTTTCCCAAGCTTGTACCTCTTTCTATTCCTTCGTGGTTAAATGAAACTTTAGGAAAGCGCACCCAATTAGCTCTGATTAGTGAAAAGGCTCGGAGCGAATTTATTATTGTACCGATTTTACTAACCTGTCGCGATCTCAGCCAAGATAGCTTGGCTATTTTCTCTGGACAAAGACTTGATGTTGATCCTGCACAGGGCTTGATTGGAGAATGTGATTTTATTTTAGCAATAGCTCCACCTTTACCACCGTTGCGATCGCCAATTCTCACTGTTGTGGAAGCGAAGAAAAATGATGTTGAAGCTGGGTTAGGACAGTGCATCGCCCAAATGGTGGCGGCACATTTATTCAATCGTTCATCTGGACAAGCAGAAATACCCGTCTATGGATGCGTGACAACAGGGGAAGTATGGCAGTTTCTTCAACTTTCACAAAAAGTGGCTTTGCTTGATAAGCAAAGATATTACTTGGATAATGTAGGAGCTATTTTGGCAATTGTACAGACAATTGTTCAGAAATTCAGTAGTTAATTTGTGTAACACTTTGTTCTCACAAGTAGATGAATCTACTTTTGAGTTGTGGTGACTCACCAATGGTCTACTTCTTATGCATCTCAGAGATAATCTCTATCATGCGATCGCTACAACGGGCTACTTATTGTGCATCTCACACACAATCTCTAAATATACAGTAGCGTGTTGTTGAGTTGGGGCAATGATTAAAATATAAGATTAGCGATCGCAGGTGAGTTATATGGATGACAGAATTATTAAGACGTCAGGGGTTTTGAGATGCATGTTATTACTCGTAAACGGCTGAATGAATTTGCTAAACTTTATCCAGATACAAATAACGCCTTGCCTCAGTGGTATCAATTGGTTAAGGGAAATGAGTTTGCCTCATTTGTGGAACTCCGTGAAATGTTTCCATCAGCAGATCAAGTGGGTAAATTGACAGTGTTTAATATTGGTGGTAATAAAGTTCGACTCATTGCCGCAATTCATTACAACCGCCGAAAAGTCTACATTCGGGCTGTATTAACGCATTCAGAATATGATATACGAAAGTGGAAGGAATAATGCAAAGCTTCAACCTCGATCAAACCATCACTGCTTGGTCATCCATTGGCGAAAACGTCTTTGTTCCCCACACAGAAGAGGAATATGAACGCTTGGTTGAAATTCTCGATTGTCTCATCGATCAAGTTGGTGAAGACGAAATCCATCCGCTTGCGTCTCTAATGGAAGTTATCGGTGTTTTAATTCAAAACTACGAAACTGAACGCATTCCTGAGTTAGAGGCGATGCCTTCTCCTGACGGAGACGCTGCACGAACGGCAAGCCGCTAAGAGCGTCTACGCTTAACTTCACCCAGTATGAATATGCAGTGGCGTGTTGTCGATTTGGGGCGTAGGCGAAGCGAAGCCCGCCGGAGGCATCGCTACAACGGTCTAATTCTTATGCATCTCACGCACACTCTCATCATGCGAGCGTACTATCTCGTAAATTAGTTTTATTAACACGGAATCATCGAGATTTCAGCAAAGTACCGGGATTGTTAATTGAGGATTGGACAGTTTAATGCGATCGCCTAGTTTGTTGTCGAGTGAGAGCGTAGGCGAAGCCCGTCGTAGACATCGCATCCCCTGATCATGCGATCGCAGCTAGGCTTTTGGCAGAAGTGCAAGATGAGCAAAACTGGGAAAATCGTTTTGCAGCGACAACCGATGCTCAGTGGGATCAGATGGCTGCAATGGTACGAGAAGAGATCGCAAGTGGCGAAACAGTTCCACTTGATACTGTTTTTCCACCTCAAAAATGAAATCAAGTGTAACCAAAACCTTTCGTAAGCAGTTGGGCGATCTTCCTGCATCAGTTCAAGAACAGTCTGCAAAAGCCTATGCACTATGGTAAGCAGATCCATATCACCCGAGTCTTCAATTTAAGCAAGTCAGCCAGAGACAACCGATTTATTCTGCTCGTGTCAGTCTTAACTATCGTGTTCTGGGTTTGTTGGAGTCCGATCGCATTTACTGGTATTGGATTGGCGCACATGATGAGTATGATGAGTTGCTTAAACGGATGTAGCCTGAAGTGAATATTAATAAAGGTAGTAACAGTTTAATGCGATCGCATCCCCTGATCACGCGATCGCAATCTGGTTGTCGAGTGAATGCGATCGCAGCAATAGTCTACTTCTTATCCATCTCACATATAATCTCTGTCATGCGTAGGCGTAGCCCATCGTAGACATCGCACTATCTCGTAAATTAGTTTTATTAACGCGCAATCATCAAGATTTCAGCAAGATACCCGGATTGTTAATTGAGGATTGGACAGTTTAATGCGATCGCCTAGTTTATTGTCGAGTGAGAGCGTAAACGTAGTCCGTCGTAGACATCGCATCCCCTGATCACGCGATCGCCAGATGTTTGTTGAGTGAAGGCGATGGCTATAATTGAGTAGGGTTTGTTCTTGCGAAGCGCCACGCACCATCATATCAAACTACTCCCTTCCCGCTAGAAGATTACCGAAAGAATTTTTAGCTCACGCAAAGGCGCAAAGGCGCAAATAAGGAAAATTATAGGTAATATTAGACCGGGAAGGGAGTAGTTACCCATTCGCCAAGGGGATACTGTAATATAAGTAAGCAGAGCTATTATCAGGGTTTCTTTAGCAATGGAACTAGGAGAAGCTAAAGCGGATCAAGTTCTTAATACTTACCTAAAGTTCTGTGAAGTATTTCAACGGGAAGGGAAGATAACAGATAATAATTTTAATCGTATTCGGTTTATCAATGGTTGCCTCAATGGAAAACAAGACGAAGTTAGGGAGGTTTGGGGTGATCTTTTTGATGAAATTTACTCCTTATTGCAAAAGCCTGAAATCAAACTAAGGCTTGAAAAAGAGGAAAGAAAACTTCAACTTATCCGGCAAAAGAAAAAATTAGAGAAGCAAAAATTGCTTGCAAATATACAATCAAAAAATAATTCCCCAAATAAACACTTTAGTAATAACCTTACTGCTTCTCCAAAAAAAGTTGAGAAAATTAAAAAAAACAGAAGACGAAAACATTCTGCAAGTAATAGAAATAGCCCAGATAAAAAGCAAAAACAAACGAAAAAATTACAATACACTATAATCAATCGAAACGATCAAATCCGGGCAAAAAGTAGAGAGGAAATGCTAGAGATTTATAGGACAAGTGTTGCATTGGCAAAACAGGAAGACGAAGCTAGAAAAAAATCAAGAAGACAAAATGTTCAACCTATTCGTGAGGCTTCTCCAAAATACACATTTGATGATTCTTCAATTTTTGAAGACATCATGGATGAAAGAAGAGCAGAGGGTAAAGGTTATGGTGGTTCAAAATAGTCAAACTTATCACCTCTAGCGGTATGTATAATAATTCATTACAGTGGACAGCTAGTTCAGGCTACATATCTGCGTTATAAATCATTTGCCACATTTGCCACCACCGATTTTAGTCATTGAAGTAAGTTTAGATTTGATATGTCGCAGGTAGATTAATCCTACTTTTGGCTATCACATCCCCTATCATACAATTGCCTACGCTATAATCAAGCATAAAGCGATCGCACCATTTAATCTAAAAAATCGTCATTTAAAATAGTCTTGTATTTTACAGCTTTTCTTTGAGTAAAATGCCAGCAAATTCTAAAAACAAGACTCCATAAGAGTTATACTGTTTAAAGCATCAAAATAGATTGTTACTACATAACCCTGCAACTCGCATTTAGGCTAGAAATAGGTTATTTTTTCTCCCGCCGCGAAAAAACTTGCATTATATGATGTTGAAGTGCGATCGCTAATGGAATTTATTGGTGTTTTAATTGAAAACTACAAAACTGAGCGCATTCCGAAGTTGAAGGTCATAACTACTAGGCTCTATTTTTACAAAGTGACTACTATGGCTTGCCCTTTAACTGTCGTGGCTAAAGTAGCTAAAACCTTCGGTACTAGAGGTTTCATATCTATCAAACGGTTAGATTGTGCTTGTAAAACAATTACCGCAATATCGAACTGTGGTAGATTTTGTTGAAATGACAAGTTGCGATCGACAGTGATGAAAACATCAAAGTTTGCTTCTGCAAGGGCAAGAAGTTGACCATTCTTTACCCCCGCCCATGCCATCTGAGGAACCGTTTGCACCTCATAGCCAACAAACTCCCTCGCTAGTTTGCGGTCAATACACTCATCCAACAAGAGTTTGATGCTATGCCACCATGCCAACAAGCTACTTTTCAGCCTCCTCAAGCAAGGCGATAACTTGCTGTCTGGTAACAGTTGGAAATCCATCCAAAAAATCGTTAATCGATTCGCCTGCCTTAAGATAATCCAGAAGCGTCTGCACGGGAACTCTAGTTCCAGCAAAAACTGGAGTACCGCCCATAATTTCAAGGGATGCGCTGATAATTGGGGAGTATTTAAGCATAAGTCTTTCACCTCCGGTTCCGTACCTACCAGTTTATCAATTCTGATCAGATATAACCGCTTTAGGTTTGGTATACCCTATCTTGCTTTTGCTAATTCCACCCCTATCATCTTGTCGAATAAAAACGATGTCTACAACGGGCGATCGCACCATTTAATCTAAAAAATCGTCATTAAAAATAGTTTTCTATTTTACAGTTTTTCTTTGAGCAAAATGCAAGCAAAATCTAAAAACGAGACTGCATAAGAGTTATATTGTTTAAAGCACAAAAACAAATTGTTCCTAGATAACCCTACAAGTCGCATTTAGGCTAGAAAGAAGCTCTTTATTCTCCTGCCACTAAAAAACCTTGCCTTATATGATGTTGAAGTGCGTTGGCGCGTAGCCCCCCGGAGGCATCGCTAGGTTCGGAGTAATCCCAAGAGTGCATTTGACGGAAAGGTAGACCCATCTTTTGGAAGACGTACTTCTCTTTCACACCAGAGGCTACAAGGTCGGGCTTGAGCGCTTTGATAAATTCCTCGAATTCGTAAGCGGTAACGTCGTCATAAACGATGGTGCCGTCTTCGATGAAGGGAGCAGTACGTTTGTAGTCATCGTTATGAGCGAACTCATAACCAGTACCTATCATCTTCATGCCCAAGTCTTGGAACGCTGGGACAACGTGGCGAGGACGTAGACCACCAACCATGATGGCAACAGTCTTACCTTCCAAGCGGGGGCGATACTTGCCAAGAATCGCATCCATTGTGGGCTGATACTTGGCGATAATCTTCTCAGCGTTTGCTTGGATTGTTTCGTCAAACTTGGAAGCGATTTCCCGTAAAGATTCAGCAATCTTGGTGGGGCCGAAGAAGTTGTATTCTAACCAGGGAATACCATAAGCTTCTTCCATGTGACGGCTGATGTAGTTCATCGACCGGTAACAGTGGATGAGGTTCATCTTCACATTGGGGGTCATCAACATTTCGTTGAGCGTGCCATCACCTGACCACTGAGCGACTACGCGCAAGCCGAGTTCTTCTAACAGGATGCGGCTAGCCCAAGCATCTCCACCGATGTTGTAGTCACCGATAACGGCTACGTCATAAGGGGTACCTTCAAACTTGAGTGTGCCGTCTTTCTTGGCTTGGTCGGATTTGGTGAACACCCAGTCACGAACCATGTCGTTAGCAATGTGGTGTCCCAAAGATTGGGAAACACCCCGGAAGCCTTCGCAACGCACAGGTACAACTGCCTTGCCAATTTCTTTCGATGTCTTCCGAGCAACAGCTTCGATGTCATCCCCAATTAGACCGATGGGACATTCAGATTGAATGGAAACACCACGGTTGAGTGGGAAAAGTACATCAAGTTCTTGGATGAGCTTGGTAAGTTTCTTGTCTCCACCAAAGACGATATCTCGTTCTTGGAAGTCGGAGGTGAAGTTCATGGTACCAAAGGAGTCAATACCTGTAGTACCGATGTAGTAGTTACGACGACCAGACCAAGAATAATAACCGCAACCAACAGGCCCGTGGCTGATGTGGATCATATCCTTAATGGGACCCCAGACCACACCTTTAGAACCGGCGTAAGCACAACCACGAGCGGTCATTACCCCAGGAAGGGATTTAACGTTAGACTTAACGCCGCAATCGGACTTACCTTCTTCGTATACGTTTAAATGTTTTTCCCGCTTTTTAGCAGCTTTTTCAGGATAAGCAGTGAGAACTTCTTTAATTAGTTCTTTTCTTTCTTCGATGATGTTTTGGTTTTCTGGAGGTGTCATACTTTGTCTCTGTGACTCGTAAGGATGGGGGGCGGGGGGGCATAGGGGGACTAGGAGTCCCCTCTAAGGTTAGGGGGGAGATGTAGGCTAGAGGAGCAAAGGTCAAAGGAAAGATATCAATCTTACCTTTTTCCTTGTGCTAAAGCGTTATTTCTTAGCAGCGAATTATACTACAGGAGCTTCAGCAGCACTCTTACCAACTAGCATTGCGGTATTTTCGTCGCTTTCGAGGATACCGAATTCAATCAACAATTCTTCTAGTTCTTCCATTTCGATGGGTGTAGGAATAGATAGATTCTTGTTGTCGATAATTTTCTGAGCCAATGTCCGGTATTCGTTAGCTTGGTTGCTTTCTGGTGCGTACTCGTTAACAGTCATCCGGCGCAATTCTGCGTGTTGAACGATATTGTCACGGGGTACGTAGTGAATCATTTGGGTGTTCAACCGTTTTGCCAAGGTTTCGATCAAGTCGATTTCCCGGTCAGTGTTACGGCTGTTACAAATCAAACCACCCAAACGCACGCCACCAGTGTGAGCATACTTAAGAACACCACGAGCAATGTTGTTAGCAGCGTACATCGCCATCATTTCACCTGATGTCACGATGTAGATTTCTTGTGCCTTGCCTTCACGGATAGGCATTGCGAAACCACCGCATACAACGTCACCTAATACGTCGTAAGATACGAAGTCTAGGTCTTGGTAAGCACCGTTTTCTTCTAAGAAGTTGATGGCGGTGATGATACCACGACCGGCGCAACCTACACCAGGTTCTGGACCACCAGATTCTACGCAACGAACGTCACGGAAACCGGTCAGCATCACTTCATGGAGTTCTATATCTTCTACTGCACCACGTTCTGCGGCGAGGTGAAGAACGGTTGTTTGAGCCTTGCTATGTAGCATCAAACGGGTGGAGTCAGCTTTAGGGTCGCAACCGACAATAAGAATGCGTTTACCCATTTCAGCCATTGCTGCTAGGGTGTTTTGAGAGGTGGTAGATTTACCGATACCGCCCTTACCGTAGAAAGCTATCTGTCTTATCTTTTCTTCTGTCATGATTGGTGTTATCCTGCAATTGGTTGGTGGGTTTTTTGGGTTTGTTGGCTCTCACACCTGTTGAGCTACAGCAGTGAGGGTATGTAGAACGTCACCGGGGGCGATCGCTCTACAGCTAAAATGATCGAAAGTAAGTACATATATTTCCTAGCTAAATTTTTTTTCTTTTGCCCCTAGTCATTAATCATTTATCCTGACTAATGACTAGGAGATTACGCAATTTACAAATACGTCATAATGTGTTTCAGCTTGAAAGACTAAATAGGACTTGATGTTGCTATTTGTCAACAATCAATGCATAAGTCCGATTACTTGTTCAAAATAGCGCCCTTCATCTTTGTGACGCGCTCTAGTGCAGCTTTGGTGTCTTCTGCTGACTCTCCACGCACAGCCATTGCTTCACCGAGATGCTTGGCGATCGCATCGAAGTGTGGTTGCTGTAGATTCATTCCCGCGTGTGTTTTGTCCATTGGACGACCGGCATATTGCTTTGGTCCCTCAAAAATTTGAGATAAGAAAGCAACTAGATGATTACGTTGCTTGGGCATATCTGTACCAGCAAAAATGGGATTGAGGAGGCTGTCTGTGGCAATGCGTCTGTGGAGTTCATCTACTATTTGTTCAATAGCTGGTTGTCCGCCCAGTTTATCGTACAATGTGGCCATATTCTGTTCCTTTGAAGCGAGTTAGATGATGAAATTTGCTTTTTAGGCGCTTAATCTATGAAGCCTATATGCTGTTAGCAGTAATAGTGGTAGGACTGATACCAATTCGTAATTCGTAATACCTTGAGGGGAGCAATCCTTCGGGTGTCTACGTAATTCTTAATTAAGAAAGTTAAGTTTGAATCTGTGACTTTCTTTTGGCGAATTGGTATGAAGCATTGAGTGGAGACAATGATTCGGTTCAAATCCTACTTTCTGTTCCTGGCTGAATGCATATTAGGGCGTATTTGTAGAGTACGTTAAGTCAAAGATTGCAATTCCTAAACTGCTTCGACTACAAGGCTCTTGCTGACACGATCTTGTAATCTGGCTTCGATCGCAATTTTCAGAGTTGCTGTACTACTAGAACAGGAACCGCAAGCACCTTGCAGGACAACTTTAACGCGATCGCCTTCGACATCATAGAGTTCTACATCTCCCCCGTCTGCAATCAGTACGGGTCTGACTTCTTCATCCAGAACCTTTTGAATTAGAGCAATCTTTTGGACGTTAGTTAGCGATCGCTCTTTAGACGTAACAATTTCTGTGGCAACTTTTACGCCGTAATCGTTGAGAGCAGGTGAGGCGTATTCCTGTTGAACTGATTTTATTATATCATCGATGTTCGCCAAACAGGAACCGCATCCACCACCAGCTTTCACATAATTTGTTACCTCTTCGGCACCAGTGAGATTATTTTCTAGAACGACGCGGCGAATCTTGGCCTCGCTGATCCCAAAACAACTGCAAACTAACGCGCCTTCATCATCATCATTATGGGTAGCTAGAGGTATGCCGCGATAATTATAGATAGCCGCTTCTAGCGCTTCTTGTCCCATGACAGAGCAGTGCATCTTCGCTTCTGGCAATCCACCCAGGTAATCTGCAATGTCTCTGTTGGATACTTTCAGGGCTTCATCTAAAGTTAAACCTTTGATCATTTCGGTTAATGCACTAGAAGATGCGATCGCACTAGTACAGCCAAAGGTTTGAAAACGAGCATCTAGAATCTTATCAGATTCTACTTCCACTTTCAGGTGCAATCTCAGAGCATCACCGCAAGCAATGCTACCGATTTCTCCCATTGCAAGCTTAACCCCAGGTTCGCCAGATTCTTCAATGGCTCCCTGATTCAGGGGATTGTAAAACAGTTCTAATACTTTATCGGTGTAGTCCCACATAATGAATTTTAGATTTTAGATTTTGGATTTTAGATTGAGGTATGGGGCATTGGGGGGCATCGGGCATTGCTTTTATTCTTAATGCGCTATGCCCTATTCCCTATTCCCTAATTAACGATGAGCCAGTGCTTGCTCTTGTTCTTGCAGCCAACCCGCATTATCATTTTTGAAAGGTGAGAGGGCGCGTAAACGTTCCACAATACTGGGCATTACCTCTATCACTTGATCGATTTCGGCTTCTGTGGTGTAGCGACAAAGGCTGAAGCGAATGGAACCGTGCAAAGTTGTGTAGGGTAAGCCCATAGCCCGAAGGACGTGGGAAGGTTCCAGTGAACCGGAGGTGCAAGCAGAACCGGATGAGGCACAGATACCGTATTTATTCAAGGATAGTAAGATAGCTTCACCTTCAATATACTTGAAGCCGATATTGGTGGTATTGGGTAATCTCTGCGTAGGGTCACCATTGACTACACAATCAGGAATTGTCGCAAGTAAAGTTTGTTCTAGGCGATCGCGCAGCCTTGTTTCTCTTTTGTTTGCTTCTTCTAAGTGTAACAGTTCAAGTTCCGCAGCTTTGCCCAAGGCAATAATTCCCGGAACATTTTCTGTTCCTGCCCTACGTCCACGTTCTTGATGTCCGCCAATGATGAAGGGACGGAACCGAACCCCGCGCCGGATATATAAAGCACCAATTCCTTTAGGTCCGTGCAGCTTGTGACCAGACAGGGTTAACATATCCACGGTGCTAGTCTTCATATTCAAGGGGATTTTTCCCACTACTTGCACCGCGTCTACATGGAAGATAGCGCCATATTCTTTCACCCGCAACCCAATCTGCTCAATCGGGAAAATCGTGCCAGTTTCGTTATTAGCATACATAATTGTCACCAAGGCGGTGTTACCCGTCAAGGAAGCTTCTAGTTCATCTAGATCGAGCTGCCCTTGATGATTTACTGAAAGATAGGTAACACTGTAACCTTGGGTTTCTAATTGTTTGCAGACATTGAGTACTGCCGGATGTTCAACTTGGGTGGTAACGATGTGTCGCTTTTCTGGGTGCGTTAACAGTGCGGCTCGAATCGCCGCGTTATCTCCCTCAGTTCCACAACTTGTGTAGACAATTTCTGACTCATCAGCTCCCAGGATGGCTGCAAGTTGTTCTCTTGCTGTTCTCAGTGCTTTACCGACTTGCCCACCAAAGGTATGCATACTGGAGGGATTGCCGTAAAAGTCTGTCAGGTAAGGTAGCATTACCTCTATAACTTCTGAGTCTACCTTAGTGGTGGCATTATTATCGAGATAGATGCAGTTATTTTGCATTGTTGTTTTCAATTACGAATTACGATTTATTAAAGCTTCTGCTCCCATTGTTTGGGGCTGACGCTTTTGCAACTGTTCGGAGTATTTCTGGGAATAGCTGTTAAACCAACGTTCCCAGTAATCTTGTTTATTTGTTAATTTAGCAACTACGCGGTTGTAATCGGCAAACCAGCCTTCCCAATAGTCGCTAGGCTGCTTAACGCAACCGTCGCATGTAGGACAACCAGCTTTACACTGAGGCACGGTATGAATGCTACCAATACAGTTTGTACAAAGTTCAGGGTCAATCCAGTGCTGTCCGTCAACCATTTTAACTGCATTTGTCGGACATCCCGATAGACAGAGATTGCAGGAAATACACTGGCTAGTAATAATTTTGTAAGCCATGATTATTCTCCTTTTTGGGAGTGGGGAATGGGGAGTGGTGAGTGGTGTTAGCGGTAGCGGGGCATTTAGCCCGTGGTAAGTGGGGAGTGGTGAATATTGAAATTCCCTACTCCCTACTCCCTATTCCCTATTCCCTAATTCTTTAACGTATTGCTCGTAGAACTCTAAAGCAACCTTCTCAATCACGTCGTAAGCTTCAACACTCTGTATTCCAGCTTTTTGCAATTTTTCTTGAGGACTATTACCAATCTTAGAGGCTAAAACTGCTTTGCAATCTGCGATCGCTTTCATAATATGCTCAAAAGAAGCTTCCTCGCCGTATCCACCTTGGCAGTATTGGTCAATTTTGCGATGACCGACAAAACGAGCGTCGTTTCCATCCACTTCGTAAATTTGGAATTCTTTGGCATGACCGAAGTGCTGGTTAACCAATCCGCCGCCTTTGGTTGCTACTGCAACTAGGATTTTGGGACTGTTGGCAAATTTCTTACCCTCTAGCGCCTTGTCTTTAGCTACTTTAAGTTCTTCTTTAAACTTCTCAATCCCTTGGTGAACTTCTTGACGTTTCTCGATATCATATTCTGGAGTCATTTCCAAGAATTTCTCTTTGGAAAATTCTTGACTGCGGTCTTCTCCTAATAATCCGACGGCATCGGCACGGCACTGGCGACAGTGACGCATCATTTTCATGTTACCAGAGCAATTGTCTTGAACTTCTTTGAGTTCTTTGGGTGTGGGTCCGCGTTGACCAGTTAAACCGAAGTGTGTGCCATGTTCTGGTGCAGAAATCAATGGCATGATGTTGTGTAAGAATGCACCTTTTTCACGAATAACTCGATTCACTTCGACTAAGTGATGGTCATTAATTCCGGGAATCATCACCGAGTTAACTTTGCATAAGATGTCAGCATCTTTGAGGGCTTGCAATCCTTCCATCTGTCTTTCGTGGAGAATTGTTGCGCCTTCAATGCCTCTGTAACGCTTGCGGTTGTAGTGAACCCAAGGATAAATCTTAGCACCGATCTCTGGATCTACCATGTTAATGGTGATCGTAACGTGATCTATATTTAATTGTTTAATGCGATCAACGTAGTCAGGCAGCATTAAACCATTGGTTGATAAGCACAGCTTAATATCTGGTGCTTGGGCTGCAATCAACTCAAATGTGCGGAAAGTCTTTTCTGGGTTCGCCAGAGGGTCGCCAGGGCCAGCAATTCCCACAACTGTCATTTGAGGAATCTTGCCGCCAATGACCAAAGCTTTGTGTGCAGCTTCTTCTGGGGTTAGCAATTCGCTAACTACTCCAGGACGGCTTTCGTTAGCACAGTCATATTTACGGTTGCAATAGTTGCATTGAATGTTGCAAGCTGGAGCAACTGCAACGTGCAACCGGGCGTAGTGGTGATGGGCGTCTTCGCTGTAGCAGGGATGTTTCGCAATGCGTTCTTCGAGCGTTTCGTCCCTTTCCACGGTGGCGCTGCTGGGGCTGTCGCAGCCGCAACCACCTGATTTTGCTTGGGTTGGCGATTCCGTAGCGTCGGAGTTGAGGAGTCGTGTAGACGGTGATGTCATTGAGTTTCGCAAAAGGTCGGTGGACTTGGCTGCCACTGTGGGAGATGGTGTTGCTACTCTTATATGCCGAGGAATTGAAGTCGCGTCTTCCACAGTGCCTGCAAACCCTTGGGTTCGGGTGACTTGTTATCAAGTAAGGCAGGCAATAGATATCTGATGTTCGGCTGGTGTGTGTCAACGTTCGGTTCTTGGGTAGAATTTGTGCTTACAGCCGCGACTTCTCTTCACTTCAGGCATGGTGCTATGTCATCCCTCCACTCACTTTTCGCTTCGTTTTGCATTGGAGCGTTAAGTGATTGGCGATATAAGATTTATAGCAGCCGTCTCCCAGCCAGATGTTGCGTCTCTCTAGGATAGAATTTATTGGATTTATTACACTTGTACTCAAATAATAAAAACCCTAATTCTTCAAGCATTACAAGGATTAAAAATTTATTTTTCGGGTAGGGGTTCTAGTATTGTTTGGTTGGGGTTCTAGTGTTTATAGATAGGGGTTCAGGATTTATTTGTACTCAGTCATAACCCAATCCCAGCAAGGACTTTAACTAACTTAAAACTGGGTTTGGGTTATTTAAATGTGTACTCAGATTGCCCTCATTTTCCGTCAAAAGCAATAAATGCCAAGGGTTTGAGGGTGAAAAACTGGAATAGTCTATATTGTTCTACTCCAGAAAAAAAGCGAAATTCAATTCTGTATCTAACATATCATTTTTTTGGGGGTAAAAATGCGCTTCATCTTTTTTTAATTTTTGCTTTGACAATGATATTCAATTGGGGTTGAAAGTCTTATCTAGGAAGCCATTTGAGCTAGGGGAAATAGATATGTTGCTGCACATAATTTTCAAGAAACTTAACTTTCAACTCCTTTTTTTTATTCGGACAATGAGGAGATGAGTTGGAAACTCTCAGATTTTGTGTTTGAGAGAAACAACAAACTATAATCTAACATGATTGTGCGATCGCAATGAATTTTCTGAATTGCTCATTACAAACCTTAGCGAAAAACCTAACCCCCTTCCCGACGCTCTAAGGAGGGAAATTTAAAGGGGAGCATCTCAGTTTTGCAAATATACCAGATAAGAAACAAGATTCTTGCTCCCTCTCCGATGCTTTGGAGAGGGTTGGGGTGAGGTTTTACAAGGCTTTATTACACTCATTGAGATGCTCCCAATTTAAAGTCTCTTTCCTAAAGGGCTACAGTGTACACACAAGTCCTAAAATCCTTGCCTGGTAAGGTAAAAGCCGTATATTGGCAAGGTTTTGAGTTTATTCATAAATAATTAACGGAAAATCAAGGATTTTAAAAATAATAAGACTTACGCAAAATATCTCTCAAACTCTCATTTCTCCGTGTCAATACGCCTCTGTGGTTCGTTATTCTGTAACTCGTGCGTAAGTCATAAATAATTTTGACTTTCGCTCTGGCTTTTGCTTGCGGAAAACACTGATATTAGAAAGCAAACTGGGGTTTGAGTAAGTCAAAGGTCATTTTGTGAAAGTAATCAGGTATTTTTATAAAGCAATTAGCCTGATGAAGCTTTGCTCGTTCTCATACCGAGTATGGGAATGCATTCATGTAGGCTCCTGACTAGCAAAAATCAAAGTCTCTGTCCTTTTAAGAGTGAGGTTTAAAAGCTACAATCAAACCAAGCGTGAAAAAATCTGAGTTATGATAGCCATCCCCCAAGAAGCGCCGAAAATGACCGTTGAGGAATATCTGGAATGGGAACCTCAGCAAGACGTTCGCTATGAATATGCCAATGGCGAAGTATTTGCCATGACAGGCGGTACAATTCCTCATAACGACATTGCACTTAACTTGTACACTGCTTTACGCCCTCATCTGCGTTCCAGAGGTTGTCGAGCGAATGTGTCAGACGTGAAAGTGCAACTCACTCCCCAGAGTCGCTACTATTATCCTGATGTTATTGTCAGTTGTGACCCTCAAGACCTCAATGCCCGCAAATTTATTCAACATCCCAAGCTGATTGCTGAAGTTCTTTCGCCAGGTACAAGCGCTAAAGACCGGGATGAAAAATTCACTTATTATCTGACAATCCCCAGTTTGCAAGAGTATATCTTGATTGACTCAGAAAAAATCTCCGTTGAGCGTTACTGTCGAGGAGAGGGTAGGATGTGGCTTTACTATCCCTACACGGCTGGAGATATCGTCACTTTATCGAGCATTGAATTTGAGTGTCCGATTGAACTGCTGTATGAAAATGTTGTATTTACGACTGAAGAATGAAAAGCGATCGATCGCTCCTTAAGCAACTGCATAACCTGTGTAGGGTCTTAACTCTGGTGGACGAAAGCCAAGGACGATATGTTCTTTAGGAATTCCAGCCCGTTCTAAATCGGCGGCAATGCCTTCTTCAGTGCCATCCCGTTGAATCCAGATTTTACCATCAATTAAGTCAATATGAACCAGACAGCCATGAATGCGGCGATCGCGTAGCGTGCCGTAGGCATTCGCCATCCCAACCTATATCCATCCACAAATAGCGAGTCTCTTTCAGAGAGGCTGCGCCAACACGGCTTTGATCAAACACTACTTCTGATTGAATATTGATATTTCTATTTTCTCACTGCGCCTAGCAACCCATGTGTAGGCGTAGCCCGTCGTAGACATCGCTACACTGAATTTATAACGAAAAACAGGCTGTCTAAGTTATGTGAGTTAAACAGAGTAACAGGAGGAATGCGATGAAAGCAGTGGTTATCCGTCAGTATGGCGCGGCTGAAGTGTTGCAGTATGAAGATGTGCAACAGCCGAAAATTGAGCCAACGCAGTTACTTGTGAAAGTTCGTGCCAGTAGCGTTAATCCCATTGATTGGAAAATCCGCAAAGGGATGTTGAGCTTGATTACTGGCTATAAGTTTCCGAAGATTCTGGGGTTTGATGTGGCGGGAGAAGTCGTAGCCGTTGGCTCTGGTGTCACACGCTTTAAACCAGGAGATGCTATTTATGGCAGTACTAGCTTCCCTGGAGGAGGTTACGCCGAATTTGCAGCTATCCCAGAAAACTTGGCAGCTTTTAAACCAACAAACCTATCTTATGAAGAAGCTGCGGCTGTGCCTTTAGCAGCGCTCACGGCTCTGCAAGCACTGCGAGATCAGGGAAATATTCAAACAGGGCAAACTGTCTTGATTAATGGTGCTGCGGGCGGTGTGGGGATTTTTGCGGTGCAAATTGCCAAAGCTTTAGGGGCAGTGGTGACGGGAGTTAGCAGTACTAAAAACTTGGATTTGGTGAAATCTCTCTTAGCAGACCGCGTGATTGATTATACGCAGCAAGATTTCACCGAAGATACAGCGCAGTATGACATTATCTTTGATGCAGTGGGTAAGCGATCGCTCTCTCAAACCAAAAGAGTCCTCAAACCCAACGGAGTTTACATCACCACGGTACCTAGCCCGGAAGTCTTGTTAGAGAGCGTCTTAACGGCATTCCTTCCCGGTCAAAAAGCTAAGTTTCTCTTTGAAAAACCTAACACTCAAGATTTGGTTTACCTGAAAGAATTGATTGAAGCGGGTAAAATTCGTGTGGTGATTGATCGCACATATCCTTTACAAGAACTCGCGGCGGCTCATGAATATAGCGAAACTGGGCGTGCAGTGGGGAAAATTGCGATCGCGCAGCCCGTCGTAGACATCGCGGTTTCCAATTGATTGCTAGTCCCAACAATCGCCTGGTAATGAATTTCCAGGCGGGATATGGGGTTAAGTGCGATCGTGCAAGATGTTTCTACAATAACTCTGAAAGTCGAAGACATTACTCAAGCTAGTGTATATACTCGTAGTCAAACTCTCAACAGAAGCGAGTATTATGCTGGACTGGTTAGCTATTTGGGGTGTAACTCAGGCCGCCGGGTTTATTTTTAAACCCATTCTGGAAGACTTAGCCAAAGATGCTGCTAAAGATTGGGCTAAAGATTTATTAAAAGGCATCCCTGGCAAGATTTTAAAGAAACTTAAGAAGGAAGACATAGAAATTGCTGCTGGTAAAGCCTTAAAGGAATTTTTGCAACTTATGCAGCAGCAGTTAAAGGTTCGTTGCAAACTTGCTGAAACTGAGATTAAAGAGTACACCAAAGACATCCAGAAATTTATCAGCGATAAGTTGGTTACAGAAATTCTTGGTAAGGCTTTTGATATTAATTGTGAATCTCTAGACGCTAAAACCCTAGAAGATAGTTGGAACAGGCTGCAATTAAAAGCTCTGCCATCTAAGTTTAACTGGCAATCAATTACAGAACAGTATTTGATACAAATCCAAGAACTTCTTTTAGATTCAAAAGAATTACACCATATCCTAGAATTACAAAAGTTATCTGATATTGAAATAAATACTAAAGAAATTGCTGGTGTTATTGTAGATTTTAATTTAATTAAATATCAAGAAGGAATCTGCGAACGCTATGGCAATCTCAAATTAGATAGCTTAGATACAAGCGGCTATGCCTATAACGAACTTAAATTATGGCGGATTTTTACTGCTCAAAATGTCCGGGAAACTCATCAAGTTTTAGCACAAGTTCACGAACTGCCTAAAGAACATCTTAGACGGCTGCGAGAAAGCGACCAAGTAGAAGCTGTTGAATTAGAAGAATTAGAACGCCACAAACGGGTTTATTTTGAACAGCCGATCCGTTCGGTTTTAGATGTTGTCAATAAAAAGCAAGATTATAAATATATTGTGATTTTGGGCGATCCTGGTTCTGGTAAGTCTACATTGTTGCAATTTCTGGCTTTGAATTGGGCTGAGTCTCCACTGGATAATGTTATCTCATTACCAATTCCCTTGCTAATTGAATTACGCACTTATATGCGGCGACGGGAAGATAAAGAGTGCAATAGTTTTCTAGAATTCTTTCATAACTGTAGTGGTGCAATTCATCATCTCAATCAGCTTGAAGTAGATAAACAATTAAAAGCTGGTAATGCCTTAGTGATGTTTGATGGTTTGGATGAGATATTTGACCCTGGTAAGCGAGAGGATGTAATTACTGATATTCATCGTTTTACTAATGACTATCCTGATGTGCAGGTAATTGTCACTTCTCGGATTATTGGCTATAAACCGCAACGATTGCTTAATGCTGAGTTTCGCCACTTTATTTTACAAGATTTAGACTCAAAACAAATTCAGGATTTTATCAACCGTTGGCATGAGTTAACTTTTACCGATGCAGTAGATAAAGAGAGAAAACGGGAACGGCTACAAAGAGGAATTGCAGCTTCCAAATCTATTGCAGAATTGGCGGGAAATCCTCTGCTGTTGACGATGATGGCAATTCTTAATCGGAATCAAGAGCTACCAAGAGATAGAGCGGAGCTTTATAATCAAGCATCGCGGGTGCTGCTACATCAATGGGATGTGGAACGCGCTTTGACTGAAGATAAGAGAGTCGATCCCAAGACAATTGATTATAAAGATAAGCAAGCGATGCTGCGTCAGGTTGCTTATCTTATGCAAACTGGTGAGAAAGGTTTGGCAGGGAATTTGATTTATGAAAATGATTTAGTCAAAGTTCTGAGTGATTATCTCAAAACTATAGAGTTTGATAAACCCAGAGATGTGGCGCGGGTGATGATTAATCAATTGCGGACTCGCAACTTTATGTTATGTTTCCTTGGTGCAGATTATTATGCTTTTGTGCATCGGACATTTTTAGAATATTTCTGTGCTTGGGAGTTTGTCTGGCAGTTTAAAGAAACGCAAACGCTGACTATTGAGGAACTTAAGAATGAAGTTTTTGGCAAACACTGGCAAGATGAAAGTTGGCATGAGGTCTTACTGTTAATTGCGGGAATGATTGAGTCTAAATTTGTTGGCGAAATTCTTGATTATTTAATGGCGCAAGATGGCGAAGAGGAAAAGTTTGTCAATCTTTTTTTAGCAGCGAAGTGTCTTGCGGAGGTGAGAAATCGCTCGGCGATCGCGTTAACTGCTAATAAATTACTTGACAAGCTAAAAGATTTAACTAAATACGACCTCTGGTACTATTACTACTCCCAACTATATGAAGAAGAAACTAAGCTAGTACGCGAAATTCATACTCAAGCAGTTACAGCAATTGCAACGACCTGGCAAGAATCTCCTGACACCAAAACCTGGCTCAAAGAACGTGCTAACCAGGATGATAACGGGCTTATGCGACGTGCAGCAGTCGAACAATTAGCGAAACACTTCAAAGATGACCCCGACACCAAAACCTGGCTCAAAGAACGTGCTAACCAGGATGATGACGCGTTTGTTCGACGTGCAGCAGTCCGAGAATTAGGGAATCACTTCAAAGATGACCCCGACACCAAAACCTGGCTCAAAGAACTCGCTACCCAAGATGATCACTCGTTTATACGAGATGTAGCAGTCCGGGCATTAGCCCAGAACTTCAAAGATGACCCCGACACCAAAACCTTCCTCAAAGAACGCGCTACCCAGGATGATCACAAAGATGTGCGAGGTGCAGTAGTCTGGGCATTAGCCCAGAACTTCAAAGATGACCCCGACACCAAAACCTGGCTCAAAGAACGCGCTACCCAGGATGATCACGAAGATGTGCGAAGTGCAGCAGTCCGAGAATTAGCTCAACACTTCAAAGATGACCCCGACACCAAAACTTTCTTCAAAGAACGCGCTACCCAGGATGATCACGAAGATGTGCGAGGTGCAGCAGTCTGGGCATTAGCCGAGAACTTCAAAGATGACCCCGACACCAAAACCTTCTTCAAAGAACGCGCTACCCAGGATGATCACGAAGATGTGCGACTTGAAGCAGTCCGGGCATTAGCTCAGAACTTCAAAGAATCTCCTGACACCAAAACCTTCCTCAAAGAACGCGCTACCCAGGATGATCACGAAGATGTGCGAGGTGCAGCAGTCTGGGCATTAGCCGAGTACTTCAAAGATAACCCCGACACCAAAACCTGGCTCAAAGAACGCGCTACTCAGGATGATGATAATTATGTACGAGGTGCAGCAGTCTGGGCATTAGCCCGGAACTTCAAAGATGACCCCGACACCAAAACCTGGCTTAAAGAACGCGCTACCCAGGATGATCACGAAGATGTGAGAGGTGCAGCAATCTGGGCATTAGCTCAGAACTTCAAAGATGACCCCGACACCAAAACCTGGCTCAAAGAACGCGCTACCCAGGATGATCACGAAGATGTGCAAGGTGCAGCAGTCCGAGAATTAGCTCAACACTTTAAATATCAACCTGAGTTGCTTGAAATCTACTATCACTGCGCTGTCGATAATGCCTTTAAAGGTAGCCATAATCCCCAGTTTAAACCTAATCCTCGGCGCATTGCACTAGAGATAATTATCAAGCAATTTCCTCAGCATGACCAGACTTTACCACTGTTGCGCGATCGCGCCGAGAATGACCCAGATAAACAAGTGCGGGAATTTGCTCAGAAGAAGTTAAAGCAGTGGGAAGGGTAAATGTAAGCTGAGTATATGCCCAAGAAAATTAGAGAACTCAAAAGCTTGTTATTGCAAGCAGGGTTTATTTATAAACCTGCAAAGGGTAGCCACAGTAAATGGATGCATCCGCAATTGCCTAAAGCTATCATTATCGCTGGCAAAGATGGTAGCGACGCCAAACCTTATTTAGAAAAGCAAGTCAATGAAGCACTTGAAGAACTAAATAAAATTAAACAAGACCAGGAGACAGAAGAATGAAATATACAATCGTTATTCAATGGTCAGAAGAAGACCAATGTTATGTAGTTTTCTTACCTGAGTTTACAGATATAATGCAGCCTTGCACTCACGGAGAGACTTATGAAGATGCGCTTAAAAATGCTCAGGAAGTTTTAGAAATGATAATTGAATCATCTTTGGCTGATGGTGAACCTCTCCCGGAGCCTAAAACGCTAGGAAAATCTTTGGAAGTTGCATAAAATTTAGGAATTAAAGGGGTAACTTATGACTACATCTGTAAATACAACCAAAGTCTACGATGAAATTATAGAGTTTATTGCTGCTGGAACCACACCCCAAAGTGTTATCGATTTCAAACTCTCGGATGCAACCAAAGAGCGTTTAGAGGATCTGGTTTATCAGGCAAAAACTGAAGGTCTTAATGGAAGTGACCAGCGAGAGTTAGATCATTTCCTCACCCTAGAGCATATTATGAGGTTAGCAAAAGCAAAAGCTCATCAGTACATTAACCCTAAGTAAGTATTCAAAATGTCTCGTCCATATATTAATGTAGAACTGCGGCGTTTAGTTGCCGATCGCGCCGCCCATCTATGCGAATATTGTTTATATCCAGAAGTAGACGGCTTAGGCTTTCAAGTTAACCATATAATCGACGTTAAACACGGTGGCGCTACAACAGCAGATAATCTCTGCTATGCCTGTATTTTCTGTAATCTGCAAAAAGGGACGGATTTGGAGTCAATTAATTGGCAAACTGGGGAACTTGTGCGATTTTTTAACCCACGCAGAGACTTTTGGGGTGAGCATTTTCGACTAGATGAGGCTGTGATTCAACATCAAACAGAGATTGGAGAAGTCACCGCACGTATCCTAGATTTTAACGGCGATGAAAGGCTTCAAGAGCGACAAGCTTTGATAGCATCTGGTCAATATCCCTCGGCATCGGCACTAAAACAGATAAATAAATAGGTTATGATGTAATGCTGCTCGGTTAAGCCTAAAAAATCGCTTCGGTGTAGGTTGGGTTGAGGAACGAAACCCAACATTTTTGGGTTTTGTTGGGTTTCACTCCGTTCAACCCAACCTACAAATTTTCTAAAACAGATAAATAAATAGGTTATGATGTGCGATCGCATCTACTAATGGGAACTCTATACTTAGCAACTATTGCTACTTCACCATCATAACTCCCAAGGTAAATACATAATGGCCTATCAAAATATCACAGCTTCCCTTTCTTCACAAGATATCCAAGAAGTTAAAGCTGCGCTACAGAAAGTCCAACAAAAGCTTCCCTTCTTGATTACTCTCAGCACGGAAGAACGCCGGAAGTTAGTAAAAATGGGCGACAAAAGCCTAGCCTTTGTGAACAATAGCGTCACTGCTGCTCAGTCTAACCGCGAAATCCTCCCAGCCACTTTTGACGTTGAAGAACTTGTTCGGGATTATCAATTAGCCGCAGCGCTGACCGAACTTTTAATCTCAATCCAGCAACTCAGCGAACAAGTAGATGATACTCTAATGGCAGTCGGTAGTGAAGCTATGACTGGCAGTTTGACTGTTTATGATTACGTGAAAACTGCATCAAAAAAGACTCCAGGCTTAAAAACTGTCGCTGAACAGTTGGGCGAACGCTTTAAAGCTATCAAAGGTAGACCAACTAAAGCTGTGTCCGGTTCTTAATAAATTAATACTCATTAATGAGTCTTTGATACTCATTAATGAGTCTTTGAACTCCATTAATCAGCCTTTGAACTCCATTAATGAGTCTTTGAACTCCATTAATGAGTCTTTGAACTCCATTAATGAGTCTTTGAACTCCATTAATGAGTCTTTGAACTCCATTAATGAGTCTTTGAACTCCATTAATCAGCCTTTGAACTCCATTAATGAGTCTTTGAACTCCATTAATGAGTCTTTGAACTCCATTAATCAGCCTTTGAACTCCATTAATGAATCTTCAGATACCTCGTTCCCAGTCTCTGACTGGAAATGCCTATTGGCAGGCTCCGCCTCCCGAATTCGCGGCAGAGCCGCAATGAAGTACATTTCCAGGTAGAACCTGAAAACGAGATTTATAAAAATTTTGACGATCGCAACTTCCACATACCTATATAATAAGATAGTCACTATGAGCTATAACTATATTTTGAAACGTATGCATACATACAGACAGTAAATCCTAAAAGAAAATAAAGAAACTTGTTTTTCGCCTAACCAAATAATAAGATAATAATAGTAGTAGCGTATACAAAAAATTGATTTTTAGCCTCATCTAGCTCATATTTGAGTGCATCTGAGTACAGCTTAATATATTGCAAAATATCTTGATGAAATGTTTGCAAAGACTTACAGGTAAAGTTTATTGTAGCGAGTACATAAATTCTTAAACCCTGCCCCAAAAATACTAGTACCCCCATCATTAAATACTAGCACCCCTACCCCAAGACTAATTTTCAAGTTATGTTAAGTCGGGGTTTTGGCGTTTGAGTACAACCTTAATCAATCCAATAAATCCAATCAACATTGGGTTTTCTATCGATTTGAAAGTCGCCTGATATAAGCATAAAAATAGCAGATGGCTCTTTTACCAGATAGACATTACCGATGCAACAGTCTTTAGACAGTATCAGCGAACCCCAGATTATCAAAACTCAGGATTCTGTACATACATCCCTGCTGAAAAATTTACTCTCTGGCGTTTTTTTTGAGCCGTTATTGAGTGATTTTCGCATTATCTTTGAGCGCGACCCAGCAGCACGTAATTGGCTAGAAGTAGTGTTTTGCTACCCTGGATTGCACGCGCTATGTTTGCATCGTCTGGCTCACTGGTTACATTGTCGAGGAGTGGGTTTTATCCCCCGTTTAATTTCTCATTTGGGGCGATTTTTCACCGGAATTGAAATTCACCCCGGTGCAGAGATTGGTCAGGGCGTGTTTATCGACCACGGAATGGGTGTTGTCATTGGTGAAACTGCGATCGTCGGCGACTATGCATTAATTTATCAGGGTGTCACCCTTGGCGGAACTGGTAAAGAAACTGGTAAGCGTCATCCTACAGTGGGCAAAAATGCAGTCATCGGGGCGGGTGCGAAAGTTTTAGGTAATCTGCAAATTGGCGATCGCGTCCGTATTGGTGCAGGTTCCATTGTCTTGCAGGATGTCCCTAGCGATCGCACAGTTGTGGGAGTTCCGGGTCGAATTATTTCCCGAAATGAAAGCGCCAGCCTTTCTCCTTTAGAACATGGAAAGCTACCTGATATGGAAGCAACCGTGATTCGTTCTTTGCTCTCGCGCATTGAACAACTGGAAAAACAACTGCAAACTTTAAGACAAGAGTCATTAGTCATTGGTCATTTGTCATTAGCAAATGACATAGACACGCCAGTGGTTTCCCGCAGGGTAGAACAAAGGACGAAGGACAAATGACAAATAATACTTTAGGCGATCAAGTTTTGCAGATTCCTTTGAGCGATCGCTGGCGAATCTATCACCGATTGCAAGAGTTAAAAATTAATAGCTCTTGTCCCCCCGATGGTTCTTTACGAGTACAAGTGAATAATTTGCTAGAAGCGATTCTAATTCGTAGTATAGTTATGCAATTTCTTGCTTCTCGTCACGAATTATTAGAGTGGCTAGAGCGTTGCTGGCATTACAGTGATGAATCCTGAGTAGAAATGGAAAAATATTTAAGTTTTTCATACCCCACTCCCCTCTTTGTTCATAGATGCACAAACCTTCAATAGGTTTAGAAGTTGAAGCTACTGTATGTTAATAGAATTTGTTGCAGACTGAGATGGATTAGATCGCTTTTAGATTTTGTTCAGTCTACTAAATCTGAAATTTCCCTGACATATAGCAACAATTAAAAAGACGAAATTCCCAAATAAAAATTGGAATTTCTAATTTTTAACCTTTTCCCCAATTAAGAAATTGAAAGTTCGATTATGGCGACTCGTAACAGAAATATAAAACTCCTCAATTTTTTGC
Source organism: Nostoc sp. (assembly GCF_036917675.1). Taxonomy (GTDB): domain Bacteria; phylum Cyanobacteriota; class Cyanobacteriia; order Cyanobacteriales; family Nostocaceae; genus Nostoc. The sequence goes on from NZ_JBALCT010000006.1 coordinate 24,355, forward strand.
AAAATGAACTTGAACTTTCAAAAGCTGATATTGCTGTAGCTCTGCGACACCGGGAATTAGAAAATGGACCATTACCGATGCTCCTTTGGCAGTATGGTTTAGTTGACTTGGAGCAGCTAGGAAAAATTTTTGACTGGCTAGCAGAACATAGTTAGCAAATTTTTACCCTTTAGCTTTGAGTACCTTTACCTGCCTAAATTACACACTAATTCTCTAGAAAATCTGAGGTTACTAAGATGATTACATCCTTAATTGCTGGTTTCTGTGTTTTACTTTGTTCAGCGTTTGCTAATAGTTATATTAGTTCATTACTACTCGAACAACATTCATCTGACATCGGTAAAAACGATTAGTAAATTATACATGGTTTTAGTTCGCTGCCATACAGATGTGATGCTAATAATAGGGCAATAATTAAGGATCATGTATCCTACATTATGAATTGTGATATTTTTAGCATTTGCCATCGCTGGGGATTGTAGAGAGAAAGGATATTAAGAATACTTCCAAAAGAGGGATATTTGCAATGAATCAAATCATAATTAATGACACTACATTACGTGATGGCGAGCAAGCAGCAGGTGTTGCTTTTACCCTAGACGAAAAAGTTGCGATCGCTAAGTTTCTCGATGCCATTGGTATACCCGAATTAGAAGTTGGTATACCGGCAATGGGTGACGAAGAAACGCGAGCGATCGCTGCAATTTCTGACTTGGGTTTACAAGCAAAACTCCTGGGCTGGAACCGCGCTGTCATCTCAGATATTAAGGCTTCTATCGCCTGTGGTCTGAACCGAGTGCATATTGCCATTCCCGTCTCTGGTATCCAAATTGCCACTAAATTTCATGGTCAGTGGCGAGTAAGTTTACAAAAACTCAAAGACTCTATCAGCTTCGCCCTCGATCAAGGTCTTTGGGTAGCAGTCGGCGGAGAAGATTCTTCCAGGGCTGATGAAAACTTCCTCTTAGATGTAGCGCTTTATGCTCAAGAATGGGGTGCATCCAGATTCCGCTTCTGCGACACTGTAGGAGTTCTCGACCCTTTCACTACCTACACCAAGGTAAAACGGCTAGTTTCAGCTTTGATGATTCCCCTAGAAATCCATACCCACAATGATTTTGGTCTGGCAACTGCCAACGCTCTTGCGGGTATCAAAGCCGGAGCTTCATCAGTGAATACCACAGTCAACGGATTGGGTGAAAGGGCGGGAAATGCAGCTCTAGAAGAAGTTGTCATGGCGATCAAACGCATCTACGGCATCGATTTGGGCATTAAGACACCCAGTTTGCTGGAACTGTCTCAACTAGTTGCAGCCGCATCAGGTGCTAGTGTACCACCGTGGAAAGCGATCGTCGGCGAAAATACCTTTGCTCACGAATCTGGCATCCATGCTCACGGAGTATTGCAAAACCCCATTACCTACGAACCATTTGCCCCTGAAGAAGTGGGTTGGGAACGACGTTTAGTATTAGGTAAACATTCTGGACGGCATTTGGTTTCAAACTTGCTAGAACAGCATGGAATTTTCTTGAACTCAGAAGAAACCCAGTCTGTTTTAGATGCAGTGCGCCATAAATCGGTACAGAAAAAACGCAGTTTGACGACAGAAGAACTATTAAATTTGGTCAGAGAACAGAGGTATTCTCATGCAACGTGATGAATTAGAACTAAACTTGCCACCTGCTTTTGAAATTGGTGAAAAAGTAAGAGTTCGTAAACTGCTCAAAAACGATGGTACTTTTCCTGGTAAGGAAGTCGGCCAAGTTTTAGTAAACAAGGGAGATATGGGCTACATATCGAGTATAGGCACATATTTGCAGACTTCCTATATCTATGCTGTGCATTTCTTAGAAACAGGGTTCGTCGTCGGCTGTATGAAAAAAGAACTAGAATCTGTTGAGAAATCTCATGAAAGTAATGCTACGCATGAATGATGCCGGTACTTTAGTAGTTTACGTTGCTAAAAAAGACCTTGAGGAAGAAGTCGTCAAACAAACCGATGGAAATGATGGGAAGATTCTCACCCTAGCAAATGGTTGGGAATTGGAATTTCGTGAATTGCCAGATGCAGCCAATTTACCCAAAACTGTAGAAGCTAAACGCCTCGCTTAGAAATAGTTAGGAGTAGGGAGTTTCAGATATTGCACCAGTTCCCACAACCGCCTCAGAATGAATTCTGAGGCTAATAGCTAAAGTCTTCTAAAGAAGACTAAGTAAGGCTTTTAGTCCACTTTAGTGGAGTTAAGCTATTAGCCAAGAAATTTATTTCTTGGCGGGAGATGGAGCAGGTGCAAGATTTTAGCAGTGAAAATCTATGAGTGATGAATTATGAATTTTCACTTCTGACTCCTAACTAATTACTAATGACTAATCACTAATTACTAACTTTTTATCAATCATGGGTGACAAGTATTTGACGTTATCAGAATTGAATCTTGAGGGACAGTTACTAGGTTTTGTTGGTGGTGAACCAGGAAAATATAAATACATGCAATTGGCAGTTCCATCTGGAAATGTGGAAATTAAACTGCCTAAAGAGTTACGCCGTTCTCTAAGTTTATCCTTAGTTCCTGGTCAGCAAATTCGCGTTTGTGGTCATAGTAAGTTAGACTCGCGCACAAGTAAAATTAAAATTAAAGCCTATCGGGTGACACCAATTGATGCGTGTCCAAATCAAGATTTACCACTCCAACCCAAAGCGAGGATTATGGTATGTCAAAAGGGCGGTTGTATTAAACGTGGTGGTAAAGGGTTATTATCGGAATTAGAAAAAACTTTGTGCGATCGCGGTTTGTCAGACAAAGTTACCATTGAACATACTAGTTGCCAAAAATGCTGTAGCAGCGCCCCCAACTGTGTTTTACAGATTGGTAAAAAGAAATACAAGAATATTCATCCAGATGCGATCGCATCTTTGCTAGAAAATCACTTAACAGAGTCATAACCTTCTCTAGCTATTCTTAAAATAATACACGACTTTGTAGGGGTAAAATTTTTACCCCTATTTGTTGTAAATATTGTTTATGTAGCAATACGCTTGGGTTAAGGATAATTGTAGGTTGGGTTGAACGTAGTGAAACCCAACAAAGTACCGAAAATGTTGGGTTTCGTCCCTCAACCCAACCTACATTGGTTTTGGTTTTTGACTTTAACCCAAGCGTATTGGTTTATGTAGCACTCTTGTCAAACTGCGATCGGCTAAGTTATAACTGCTGCACTGCTAGTAATAGCCTGCCTGCAATTTCTAATCGCCGGGTATATTTGCAAAGGTGAGATACTCCCCCTAGTTATTGTGTATAAATTTCCGCAAATATCTTAAATAGCTAAAAATCAATGTCTTTGTTTAGCAATTTACTCAATTTACATTCAACAAGTAAGCCGCTTGAAGATTTTTTTACTGAAATTGTTGCTTATTTTTTGTCCCTGAATAATGATATTTTAATTGGTTGGCTAAAACATCACTCAATCATTAGTGATGATAATTATTCCACCATCAAGATTTCAACCCAACAAGAACACAAACGACTTGAAACCCATACTGAAGATAGTAGATTGGACATTGTAGTTGAACTGTCAGATGGTTTAAATACAGATGTAATATTTATTGAATCAAAAATTGGCTCTACAGAAGGATGGCGACAGTTAGAAAAATATGCTGAGATTCTGAGTAAATTAAAAAATGTTAGACATCGAATTTTGATTTATATCACCCGTGATTATGATCCAAAAGACGAAATCAAAACTCCAGGATTTAATTTAGAGACAAAGATAAATTTTTATCAACTGAGGTGGCATCAATTTTATGCCCGCTTACAACAACACGCAACTGATATCTTAGCCCAAGAAATATTAATTTTTATGAGGAGAAATGCAATGTCTACCACAAATCAATTTTCATCAGTTGACTTATTGACAATGGTGAATTTTAACAAAACTCTCAATCTCATGGAATCAACTCTCAGCGAAGAAGTACAGCACGAATTCAAGCTAGCTTTTGGAGGTGTTATCAGAGGTGCAGCAAGTAGGACTCAATGGAAATGGGACGGAAGATTTATTATCTACACCCATTTTTCTCCCTCAACATGGGACTTATGGTGTGGTCTTGGATACTTCAATTTAAATCCAATTAATTTAACTGATTATCCATATTTAGGTATGTTTTTGCAAGTTTCTCATAAGTTTGGACAACGCGCAAAAATTATTGAATCTATGCAGAAAATAATTAACGATAAGCCTAATATATGGACTCCTGTTAATTTAAAAATTTTGCCAGCATGGTCAGGTATATTTTATCGAAAAAGCCTACAAGAGTTTTTATCTCAAGAAAACCAGCTATCTGCTATTAAATTATTTTTCCAAGAGTCAATAAAGGAATTAAAAACGGTTCAGGAACAATATTTTGACTTTCACTGGAAGGGTGTAAGTATAGAAACAGCTACAGAAGCTGATCAGGAAGAAGATCCAGATATATTATCATCTTCTATCGGGGGAGTTGAATCAGTTGTAACTCTATTAAAATAAAAATAACTCTGCATTCTCGTAGTTGTTATGAGCCTTACCCTGCCTCCGGCTTCCCTCTCCTTAGTAAGGAGAGGGATTGAGGGTGAGGTTTGATCTTATATTTAATTACGCCTACCTGCTTAATAATATTGTTCATAAGCAATTGATAGCATTTTTATAAAAATAGCATCTGGATTACATATAATCCTGGAAATATTCTAATGGCTCATCAAAGTCATCAGTATGATGCACCTATCTCTAGAGTTGCAGAATAACTAGCGGCTCGTCTACTTGTATTTGATAAATATTATGAGCTTTCCCAAGATTATTTGGAGAATCACTTGAGTCTTTTTTGTATTTGATAACTCTCTGAGATAAAAAATGCCCTTACTTTCTAGTAAGAGCATTGAAATTAACTTATTTAATGTTTCGTGCGGGAATCTATAGAGTTTTATTGCTGCGAATAATCTCTACCCATTTGCTACGATGATTGATTTCTTGCGGCGCTTGCTGCCAGCTAAGGCCAGACCGACGATTCCTAAACCAGCGAGACTAGCAGGCTCAGGAGTCGATTTGAGAATAGTAGATTTAGTAAATTCAAATGCAATGGTTTGTGTGCCGTTGAATTTGTTGGCATCATAGCCAGTGGTTAGCAACTGCTGCGTTACATTGCCCTGTGCTAGAAACGAGATTCCATTAAGATAATTTCCAGAGTTGATGACATTAAGATTAAATGTATTGTCCTGGCCGTTGTTGGTAAAGTAACTACTAGTCAAATCACCATAAGTGGCAACACCACCACCTTGTTTTACCTGACTTTCGTAAGAATTACCTCCTCCTGCTAAACCACCATATGTAGCAACAGTATAGCCTTCTTTGATATTAGTAACTGTCTTTGCCTGAACACCACTATAAACACCTAGTTGTTGTACCCCTGAAGCGTTCGCTGAAGCGAAATGAATACCAAATAAATCCCCACTGCTCATAGCATTGTCAAAGGTCTTACCGGCCATGTTGAAGAACAAATCACCATATCCAATCTGACCTCCTGTAGCACCCGCTTCAGCCTCTCCTGTTAACTTCATATTGCCATTGATTGCAACAATGATGCTGGTAGCAGTTTCTTTGATCGCCATACCAGAGATATCGTAGGGATTTACTGTCCCTGGTGCAGCACCAACCCAGTAGTTTCCGTTCATCCCATCTTTGTTTGAATCAAATGCATACTGCCAGCCGCTAGCATCATTGGGATTTTGACCCACCAAAAGACCGGTAGTGTCGTTCAAACACTCCAAAGATATGCTAAATGCTGTTCCCTTTAAGTCGGAGGCATATGCTCCTTGACCAGCCACAAAGAAGATTCCAAAAGTGGCAACACCAACCTTGAGTAAATTGAATAAGCCGTGAGTTTTCATGTTTTATAAATTGATTAAGAGAATCACAATTTTCTGGACTTCTCTATTTGTAATTTCAATTACAAAAATAGAGAAGCGTGATTCTTCTGAAATATAATTTGGATAACTTAACGGGAATTTTATAAACCTCAAAAAACAAGTTACATATTTAGTTAAAATTGCTTTTATCTAACCCAATTATATTAAAGGTGAAATAGGAGCAAAGCCAAGCAGGTCTAGTAGCCTACGATTTTCTGCACCCATTTAATTAGATAATTTTGAAAAACTTTTAGGTTTGTGTAATTTCAATAAACTATGTCCCGCGAGCATCTCCGTACAGGGCATCTAAACCCGCGATCGCTAGAAATAAATAACCCCACCCCCAACCCCTCCCCGCTCTTCGGGAGGGGAGACAAAGCATAGCTTTGGCGGGGTGGGGTTCTTCGGGTTTAATGAGCAATCAAACGGACATAATATTAAGACCGCTACCTCTACAGGTAGCCCCAGTTTCAGTCGGAGTTTAAATCCCCCGGAGTTGCTCCTCTTGGGGAGACGCCAAGACTGCACTCATCTTCGTCTGAAAATATCTAAAATTTTTGAATTTTGAATTTTGAATTTTGAATTGTTATTCTGCTTCTTAGCTAAAGATGCAACCCTCCGAATCAAATCAAACCTTCCATCGCATGTTGCAAATCATTCGTTACATCAGCAACAGCCTGCCTAGCAGCCAAACGATTCCCTTGATACGTCGGGTAGCGCTCAGAAATAGATATCAGTTTACCCACGGTAATTTTTACCTTTTGCTTACCCAATTGTGGACGTTGTATAGCTTTATCACCTTTGATTTTAGCAATCATCTGCCATAAAATTAAAATCGTCTCAGCAAACCTTTCTGCTGTTGGATTTTCACGAATATAATTACCAGAAACTGCCACAAAACTTTCTACTAAACGCATATGCCACATTCGCGCATTCGCTTCTTCAGCAACGCGATCGCCTAAAGCTTTCTCTACAGCAGATACTCCTTTTACATCCTTAAAATCTTCTCTAAATATATAATTCCAACCTGCTTGTTCTACTCGCTGACATCGATCCCTTAAACTACCTTTTGCCTGCAAATCAAAATACTGTTCTGATATTTGTAGCGCCGCATTCAATAAAGCTTGTAAACGAACTGCTAATGCTTCATTTCTATCTTCGATCTCTACTGTTTTGACATCTGCCAGTTTTTGATGATAGAACCGCGTGTAAAATTTTTCCATCAACGAAAGTAAATGTTCTGCCAAAGTCAACAACCGGGGATAAAGCGACTCTATAGAAGCCTGTTCTGGTGGATTCACAGGTAAACCACTAGCCGTTTCCAATTCACTTAAAAGATTTGCGATCGCATCCCAAGGAGCATCAACATAACTATATTTAATCCCAACTGGTACAATTAGAACCTGTTGGTCGCGTCCTACTTTGTGCAAATCTTCAGCACACCAAAAGCCTAATTGGGCGATACCAGGTTCTAAGGGGCTAATATTCTCTGATAAACCATTGGTAGCACCTTCTGGCGCAGCCGCCATCGGGAATTTCCCATTGGCGAACAAGTCACGCGCCGAACGTAACCCCGTCCAGTCAGCCTTACCGCGCTGAATCGGAGTAGCACCTAAACGAGAAGCAATCCAACCTACATAAGAACCTGCCCATAGAGGAATCCCGCGATCGTAGATAAAATGAGCGTGAATCGGATATTCTAGGGCTATACCTTGCGATCGCGCTACCTTCGGCACAAGTTGAGAAAACAAGTAGCTCAAACAAAATGGATCGTCTGTTTTCGGATGGCGAAATGCCAACATAAAACGGATCTTACCTTCCTGAAACTGGCGATAGAGATCCACCAAAACCTCTACGTTGTCTGCTTCAATTTGGGTAATAGCTGTTTGCCAGTTAATGTAAGTTGGTAGTAAAAGCTGGACAACTTGTAAAAATAAGGGGTTAAACGCCGGAGGAATAAATTCTAAGGGTGCCTGTGCTTGATAAATTACATCTGCCAAGGTAGTTTCTCCTAAAGATGCCGCGATTTCTGATCGCCCAGGGTTATTTCTTTTAAGTTATCTTAACGGCTGTAAAATCCCCTGACGTTACGAATTACGAATTACGAATTATTTTAATGAACCGCACCTACGCAGACTTATAGAGTGTTTTCTGTTGCGATAGAAAGTATGGGTAGATAGTGGAGGTTTAGCAACACTTGCAAATCTTAATAACAGGACAGACTCAAGCTAAATCCTGGCAATACATTTTCACCCGATAATTGTGTGGGTAGATTTCGCACTTCCACATCTTGTTTTTGGCGATAAATTTCTACTTGCTGTTGTTGGGGATTTATCAACCATCCCAATTGTACTCCTGCATCCATATATTCTTGCATTTTGGAACGCAACATTTCCAAATCATCTGTTGCTGACCTTAATTCAATGACAAAATCTGGTGCAATGGGGGGAAATTTGCGTCTTTGTTCAGGTGTAAGTCCTTGCCAACGTTCTCGTTGAATCCAAGCAGCATCTGGGGAACGATCGCCACCATTGGGCAATTTGAATATAGTAGAAGAACTGAAAGTGTAACCGAGGCCAGTTTGCCGATTCCAGATTCCCAAATCAATAATTAAATCTGCTTCTCGATTGCCGCTTTCTCCTCCAACGGGGGACATAATGATTAATTCTCCCTTGGTAGTGCGTTCAAATTTCAGTTCGCGGTTATTTTGACATAAGTGATAAAATTGTTCGTCACTTAGGTTAACGGTGTCTAGTTTTAATGTCAGAGGACTCATAACCTAGACCTAGATTAAATAGTTGCAAAGCATTATATCATGCCATATCTTAACGGCTGTAAGATGCTGATCGCGCTCACCACGCAGGTTCAAAAACTAGGATACCTTCTTAGTCCGCCCAGGCGGACAAAAGTTTGTGTGCAAGATTAACCGCGATTTCTAATCGCCAGGTGGTTTATAAACAAATTAGAGATTCTGGAAAGGCAATAAACGATGCGACTATCACAAATGTTATTCGTTACACTCCGGGATGATCCAGCTGATGCTGAGATTCCCAGCCATAAATTATTACTCCGTGCGGGTTACATTCGTCGTATCGGTAGTGGTATTTATGCTTATTTACCTTTGATGTGGCGGGTACTGCAAAAAGTTTCCCAGATTGTGCGGGAAGAAATGAACGCTACAGGCGCACAAGAATGTCTTTTACCACAATTACAACCGGCTGATTTATGGAAGGAATCGGGACGCTGGGATACTTACACCAAAGCTGAGGGGATCATGTTTTCCTTAATTGACCGCCGTGAGCAACAATTAGGATTAGGCCCAACTCATGAGGAAGTTATTACAGCGATCGCTCGTGATATGATTCGCTCTTATCGCCAGCTACCACTACATCTCTACCAAATTCAAACTAAATTTCGTGATGAAATTCGTCCCCGCTTTGGTTTGATGCGCTCAAGAGAGTTTATCATGAAGGACGGCTACTCTTTCCATGCCGATGAAGCCAGCCTCAAAGAAACTTACCAGGATATGTATAAAGCCTACAGTAATATCCTGCGGCGTTCTGGTTTAGCTTTTCGGGCAGTAGAAGCTGATTCTGGTGCAATTGGTGGTTCTGGTTCCACAGAATTTATGATTTTGGCGGAAGCTGGTGAAGATGAAGTTCTCTACACTGAGGATGGCAAATACGCCGCTAACGTAGAAAAGGCTGTTTCTTTACCAATTGATATTGAAGCCTCACGGTTTACAACCTATGAGAAACGCGATACACCTGTAACAGAAACCATTGAAAAAGTCTGTCAACTCCTCAACTGTTCTCCGACTCAATTAGTGAAAAATGTCCTTTATCAGACAGTTTATGATAATGGTATAACGGTGTTAGTTCTGGTGAGCATCCGAGGCGATCAGGAAGTTAATGAGGTCAAGTTACAAAATGAATTGACCAAATCAGCTTCTGAGTATGGCGCTAAAACTATTATTAGTTTGAATGTACCAAATGTAGAAGCCCAGCAAGCATGGACAGCGAAATGTCTACCTTTAGGCTGCATTGCGCCAGATATCGCAGATGAGTATATTACCGCTAATAAACAGATCCATCCCAAGTTTTTGCGTTTGGTGGATCAAACAGTCGTTGATTTAAAAAACTTTGTTACGGGTGCGAATGAAGCGGGCTATCACGTAGTTGGTGCTAATTGGGGTGAGCAATTTAAATTACCAAGTGGTGTAGTAGATGTGCGGAAGGCAAGACCAGGCGATCGCGCCATCCATAACCCAGAACAAACTCTTGCAAGCGCTCGTGGAATTGAAGCAGGTCACATCTTCCAATTAGGCACTAAATATTCTCAAGCGATGGGAGCAAATTATACCAATGAACAGGGTGAAGAAAAGCCGCTCCTTATGGGTTGTTTTGGCGTAGGCGTGTCACGATTGGCACAAGCTGCCGTAGAGCAATCTTACGATAAAGATGGGATTATTTGGCCAGTTGCGATCGCACCTTATCACGCGATCATCACAATTCCCAACATTAAAGATGCTCAACAAGTCGAAATCGCCCAAAAACTTTACACAGAACTGAATCAAGCGGGAATTGAAACCCTACTTGATGACCGCGATGAACGTGCGGGAGTGAAATTTAAAGATGCTGACTTGATTGGCATCCCTTATAGAATTGTAACCGGGCGGGCGATCGCTAATGGCAAAGTCGAAGTTGTAGAAAGAGCCACCCGTAAATCGCAAGAAATTGTCATTGATGAAGTTGTATCTACACTCAAACAGTGGATTACCGCCGCAATTCAGGTAAAAAATTAAACACCAAGATTTACGCAGAGGAATAAATACTTCACTTTGCGTTTCTCTGCGTTTTCCTCAGCGTTCCTTTGCGTTGTAAATTTAATCATCTCCAAAAAGAATGAAATTTACATAATTTGGTAGGTGACGGATTAGAAGTAAAAATTCTAAAATTGAGTCAGTGACTCACAGGATTAATGCTTTTTGAGACATAAAGTCTCTTCCAGGTTGTGGGAAACTCTCCACTTGTAAGTATCGTCCTTAACCAGGCTGCTCCTCACATAACTACTATATCAGCCCTCAGTCAGGAAAGTTTTGAACATGAAAGACCAACAAGGATCTAATCGTATTTCTTCAGGCGTAATTGCAGCCGTATCAGCAGCTGTTGTAGCGGTGGGTGGCGGCGTAGCTTGGTTTACTTCACACTCCAGCAATACTCCCACGCCGTCAAATCCCTCCGCGCGAATCGTTCAGCCAGCACAGCCATCAACTAAGCAGCCAGGTAATGAGCAAACTGCTAACGTTTATTGGCTCACACCAAAAGACAAAAATATTGCTTTGGTACCCCAGCCTGTTAAAGTAGCTTCTGTACAGCCCAACCAGGCTTTAGAAGCAGCTTTCCAAACTTTGTTAGCAGGCCCAACAACAGGGACAGATTCAACAACTACTATCCCCAAAGCAACCAAGCTGTTGGGGCTGAAGTCAGAAAATGACGAGGTTCACGTTAATTTATCTGAAGATTTTACCAGTGGTGGTGGTAGCACTTCAATGATGGGGCGCGTGGGACAAGTTGTTTATACTGCGACAACTTTAAATCCTAAAGCCAAGGTGTACATTGACGTGAACGGCAAACCGTTGGATGTTTTAGGCGGTGAGGGTCTAGAGTTAGAACAGCCACTAACTCGTGAAAGCTTTCAGAAAAATTATCCTCTTTAAAAAAGTTAGGAGTTAGAAGAGACGCGATTAATCGCGTCTGTACAGGAGTGAGGAGTTTTAACTCATAACTCATAACTCATAACTCTTATGAAGCTTACCGATTGCTATTTAACACACGAAAGTTACGAGCTTGCTGTTCTAACCTTGTGGCGAGGCGATCGCAAACCCGATTACACAAATCAAAAATCATTTCATCTTCCACCCGGTAATAGGCGCAAGTTCCTTCACTGCGGCGGCCAAGGATTCCTGCTTGCCACATTACCTTCAGGTGTTTTGACACATTTGCCTGAGAAGTCTGTGTTGCCTCTACCAACTCTTGCACGCATTTTTCTTCATCCCGTAGTAAGTGTAGCAGCCGCAAGCGCATTGGCTCACTTAACAGGCTGAAGTATTCAGCTACTTGTTGCACCACTTCTGGTGGTAAAGGCAACGTTTGTTTCATCAGGATTAACCCGCAAGGACTGAAAGTTTTAACGATGACTCACTTCATATATACATTAATACTTAATCAGGGTTAATTCGCATCAAAGGTTGACCATATTCTACAGCGTCACCATTTTGGAGGAGAATTTCCATCACTTGGCCGGAGAGTTCGGCTTCGATTTCATTCATCAGCTTCATGGCCTCAATGATACAGACTGTTTGACCCTTGCGGACGCGATCGCCCACTTCCACAAATGTCGCTTCCCCCGGCGCAGGAGCGCGATAAAACGTTCCTACCATTGGGGAAAGCACTTCTACTAATCTCTGGTCAATAGTTGAGGGGGCATTTACTGATAACTGCAATTGTGTGCCAGTTCCAGCATTATCAAACACGCGACCTGTGGCCACCTCCGTTACTTGACTTGCGACCCCCTGGTTTCCCAAAGATGAACCCGACATCAAACCCGAACCTACCACACCGCCCAAGGTCCCTTGACCTGCCGACAACACCTGATTGCTGATGCTCACAGCCTTACGGACTGTCAGTTCAAAGTCATCGCTTTTGAGCGTAACTTCTGCAATATCTGTTTGGGCGATTGTTGCCAGTAGTTGGCGGATTTCATTAAAGTCCAATGGCACAGTTTTTATTACCTCGACCTATCCGTAAATTAGTATTTTAAGTGGGGCAGGGATTTAATCCCTATGTAGGGATTTAAATCGGTGGACAAACATCTCAGTGGAGATGAAAGTTATTCCCTGTTGAGATATTTATCTTCCTGAGTATCAACTTTGATGCGTTCTCCTTGAGAAATAAACAAAGGAACCATCACAATTGCACCAGTTTCCAGAGTTGCTGGTTTTGAGCCACCTGTGGCAGTATCACCTTTTACACCTGGATCTGTTTGTACAACTTCCAGAATCACAGACTTAGGCAATTCTACTCCTAGTACCTGTTCGCCCCATTTAATAACTTCCGCTTCCATACCTTCCTTGAGATATTTGACGCGATCGCCAATTTGTGCGCGGGTCAATCTGCCTTCTTCGTATGTTTCCATATCCATAAAGACGAACTCATCGCCCTCTTTATAGGTGTGTTGCATCGTGCTTTTTTCTAAGGTGGCTTGCGGAAGCGTTTCCCCTGCTCGGAACGTTTTTTCAATCACGCTCCCACTTTGGACATTTCTCAGTTTGGTTCTGACAAAGGCGGAACCTTTGCCTGGCTTAACGTGGAGGAATTCGATCACTCGCCATACAGTCCCGTCTAAGACAATTGAAACACCAGGTCGAAAATCGTTACTGGAGATCATGAAACTTTCAAATTTTGGAAGACAATCGGCATTTATTGTACCCTTCAAGCGGAGTAATTAGCTATTTAGTCATTTGGCATTGGGCATTGGGGAAGAATTCTTATAACTCCTAACTCCTAACTCCTAACTCCCTACTCCCCACTCAGCACTCATACTGTGGGAAGATTATTGATGGGTTACGTCCAGTCAACAATTCAATGCTGCATTTGAGTTATCCCATGCTTAACTTATTAAAATCGTGGCTGAAGAACAGCCTAATGGCAATACTGCTGGTAACAATATTTTTAGGCATAACTACATCTGGGTGGACTCCCTCTAGTAGTGCCGCGCTGCCAGCTGGCAATGCAATTACTGACGGTAAGGCTCTGTTGCGGTATGCACTCCCGATAGATAACAAACCCGTGCGGCAACTACAAGCCAGTTTAGAGGACATTTCTGCCCAACTGCGGGCGAATCGGCGGTGGGGTGCTATTTCCAAAGACATCAGCAAAGCATCCCGCATTCTCGATAAACCCTCCCAAATCTTAACAAGCGTTCCCGAAGAACGCCAACCCCAAGCCGAAGCTTGGATTACCGAGTTGAAATCTGGGGTGGGTAAACTGCAAGAATTGGCAGACAGCAAAGATAAAGAACAAATTCTGCAAGATAGAGCTAAACTGCTGAATCTCGTCACTCAGCTAGAAGAGTCAATGGTGAAACAATTCCCCTTTGAAGTGCCTACCCAGTTCAGTAATCTGCCGCAACTTAAAGGTCGTGCCACTGTAGAATTCAAAACTAATAAAGGCGATTTGACCCTTGTAGTAGACGGTTACAGCGCCCCTGTCACTGCTGGTAATTTTGTAGATTTGGTGCAAAGGGGTTTTTATAATGGCTTAGAATTTACCCGTTCTGAAGAATCTTACTTTCTGCAAACTGGAGATCCTGCTGGCAAAGACGTGGGTTTCATTGACCCAACAACGGGCAAATATCGCGCCATTCCCTTAGAAGTCCTGGTTCAGGGTGATAAAGCGCCTACCTATGGCATTACTCTCGAAGAAGCCGGTCGTTACGTTGATATGCCAGTTCTGCCTTTCTCTGCCTTTGGTGCAGTGGTGATGGCTCGTCCCGAAAGTGAAGTGAATGGTGGTTCATCACAATTTTTCTTCTTTTTGTTTGAACCAGAACTCACCCCCGCCGGACGCAACCTATTGGATGGTCGTTATGCCGTTTTTGGCTATCTCACCGAAGGCAAAGAAGTTTTGGATAAACTGAAGGCGGGTGACAAAATTGAATCGGCAACTGTGGTTCAGGGAATAGAAAATCTGGTTCAGCCGCAAGCAGCATAACAAGAGAGCAGGGGGAGAACAATTACTAACTCACCCCGTGTGCAACTTGCTCTCAAACCTAATCCCCAACCCCTCGCCTACAAGGGCTAGCGTCTACACATACAGCATTTTTCAGGTAAATGAGGTACACAGGTAGGGGCACAACAATGTTCATACGTGTCAACTTAACGTAAAAACCTGCCTAGAACCAGCTTTTAGATTATCTCGTTAAGAGTCTCCGACTGGGAATGCCGTTCTCAGAGGCAGAGCCTCCCTTGCTGGCGGCAGAGCCGCCAAGAGCAGCATTTCCAGCCTCTGGCTGGAAACGAGGTTTTAAATGAGTTTGCGCTTAAGTTTACACCAATGAACAATGTTGTGCCCTTACAATAATCTGTACAGAGGCGCTTGTTGCAATCTGCTGTCAGTCATCGAATTACCCAAAACAAAACAAAAACCTCACCCTGGTTCTGCGTATCAAAACCAGGGTGAGGTTTCTTTTGCTATTCGATAAACCGTAAATTGCGTCAAGAGAAACTTGTGTGTAAACCGTAGCCTCGTAGGAGAGGAAGGTACAACGAAAAACAAGCTTTTTAACATCAGTGCGACGAGGTTAAAAAATAGCAGGAGTTAGAACAGGCAAGTCTTTCAGAGAAATTTTATCTAATCTATATTAAAACAGTGAATTTACTGAAGTTAAGTATTAGTTTTTTATATACGTTTAATGGTTGACTCCTCTGCTATGCCAAAAAAATCCTGTTTTTACGTGATTTCCAGGATATAGCACGCAATGGCTGCCAAGAAAAAACTATTAATTAATAAGAGTAATTATGTCAGACACCATCCTGAGCGCGATCGCAAAAGAGCCAACTCAAGACTTGCATGAGCAAATACCTGCTACTCGCCTAGTTTTCATCGACTCACAGGTTGAGAACTACCAAAGTCTGGTAGCAGGTGTATTGCCCAACACGACTGTTATCGTCTTAGATGCTGACCAAAATGGCATTGAACAAATTAGCCAAGTGCTGGCAACTCATGGGGTAATCAACAGCCTACACATTGTTTCTCACGGCGCACCAGGGCAAGTCTATCTGGGGAACAGTCAACTCAGCGACGAAACTCTCGACCGTTATGCTTGGCAACTCATGGACTGGGCAAATGTTTTGAGTGCAGATACACAACTGCTCTTGTATGGTTGCGAAATAGGACAAACAGAGGAAGGTAAAGCATTTTTACAGCGCCTGAGTAAATTGACAGGTGCAGTAGTAGCGGCGTCTGATCACTTAACGGGGAGTACTGCATTAGGTGCTGATTGGAAACTGGAGGTTTCTACGGGGGCAATTGTTCCGGCTCTGGCGTTTCAACCAGAAGTAATGGCAGCTTACGCTTCAGTACTAGGTGTAGTAGTGCTTGACACCAGCTTCAACACTACTGGCAAGGTAACAACCGACTTTGCCAGTAATAATGACTATGGCAACAGTATTACCGTGCAACCTGACGGCAAAATTCTCGTGGCGGGAACTAGCGATAACGGGACAAATAGTGACTTTGCCATAGTGCGTTACAACAGCAATGGCATACTCGACACCAGCTTCAACACTATTGGCAAGGTAACAACCGACTTTGGTAACGGCGATGACTATGGCTCCAGTATCACCGTCCAACCTGACGGCAAGATTCTCGTGGCGGGAGATAGCTATAACGGCACAAATAATGACTTTGCCATAGTGCGTTACAACAGCAATGGCACACTCGACACCAGCTTCAACATTACTGGCAAGGTAATAACCGACTTTGCTAGTGATAATGACTATGGCAACACTATCACCATGCAATCTGACGGCAAGATTCTCGTGGCGGGAGGTAGCTATAATGGCATAAATAATGACTTTGCCATAGCGCGTTACAACAGCAATGGCACACTCGACACCAGCTTCAACATTACTGGCAAGGTAATAACCGACTTTGCTAGTGATAATGACTATGGCAACACTATCACCATGCAATCTGACGGCAAGATTCTCGTGGCGGGAGGTAGCTATAATGGCATAAATAATGACTTTGCCATAGCGCGTTACAACAGCAATGGCACACTCGACACCAGCTTCAACATTACTGGCAAGGTAATAACCGACTTTGCTAGTGATAATGACTATGGCAACACTATCACCATGCAATCTGACGGCAAGATTCTCGTGGCGGGAGGTAGCTATAATGGCATAAATAATGACTTTGCCATAGCGCGTTACAACAGCAATGGCACACTCGACACCAGCTTCAACATTACTGGCAAGGTAACAACCGACTTTGGCAGTAATAATGATTTTGGCTTCAGTATCACGGTGCAACCTGACGGCAAGATTCTTGTGGCGGGAAGTAGCTATAACGGCATAAATAATGACTTTGCCATAGTGCGTTACAACAGCAATGGCAGTCTCGACACCAGCTTTAACACTACTGGGAAGGTAACAACCGACTTTGCCAGCAATAATGACTCTAGCTATAGTATCACCGTGCAACCTGACGGCAAGATTCTCGTGGCAGGAGAAAGCGATAACGGCACAAATTATGACTTTGCCATAGTACGTTACAACAGCAATGGCAGTCTCGACACCAGCTTTAACACTACTGGGAAGGTAACAACCGACTTTGGCAGCAATAATGACTCTGGCTACAGTATCAAAGTGCAACCTGACGGCAAGATTCTCGTGGCGGGAGGTAGCTATAACGGGACAAATAATGACTTTGCCATAGCGCGTTACTTGGTCAACCAAGTTCCAGTGGTGGCAAATGAAATACTTAATCAAGAAGCCACCCAAGATAGTGTCTTCAACTTCACCGTACCAGCTAACAGCTTCAGCGATCCAGATGCTGGAGATAGCCTCACCTACACTGCAACTCTGGACGACGATAGCCCTCTACCCACTTGGTTGACCTTCAATACTACTACCAGTAGGTTCAATGGTACTCCCGCAAATGGGGACGTCGGTAGTCTAAACATCAAAGTTACCGCTAAGGATGTTGCTGGAGATAAAGTCAGTGATGTGTTTAAACTTGCGATCGCTGACGAGACTACTCTACTAACAAAAATTACAGGCGATATCTTTAGTGTCAAGACTAAGTATAAGATTAAAGGTAATAAAGGAAAACTCTCAATTAAGATTAAAACCAGTACCTCCAAAGAGGTAAATGAACTGGGTGTATTTTTCGTTGATGATGAACAAGGTAGGATTAAGGGCATAGCCCCTGGTGCAGAGGGCTATACCCAAGCGGCTCTTTTGCGCTCCAAGGTGATTTTCTTTGCCCTTGCCAATGCGCCCAATGGTTTTAATCCCGGCGACCTGACAAACATCTTAGAATTTGACTCTGATACCAAACTCCGATTCTATCTGGTATCTAACAGTACTACTCAGTCCGTGCTGTCTGGAAAAACCTCCCTCTCAAATGTCCTTTTTTCCTCTGCTACAAATAACAACGTAGAAGATGGAGGGTTTTCTTTCAACTTCCAGAATTTGGTTGTGAATATTCAGCCAACAGAAAAACAAGCAACTTTGGGTACAGGTCTGCAAGGCAAATATCAAGGGGAACTGATTGATTTACGGAGTGTGACACAATCGGTAACAGCTAACTTTACAGTTCACAGAGAAGCATCTTACAACAACTATGTGGGCTTTTATCAGGTGGCTGATGAGAATGGTGGCATTGACACCAACGGCGATGGTAAAGCAGATATTCTCGTTGGACAGGCTGGTTACAGCCAAGCCGCCCTGCATGGGCGTGTTGCAGGCATTGACTTGACAGTGAATAACCAAGGTACAGCAAATTACACAGGAACTTTCCAGCCCGGTTCTATCTTTGCGCCATTTATTATTGTTAATCCTAGAGCCGATGCCATTCTCCATAGCAATGCCAATAGCGATGCGAAGGTTTACTTCCCATTCTTGGGCGCTAGCTCAGATAAAGTAGATCACATTCGCCTATTAGGGAATAACAGCTTTGGTTTTGAGGATTTACCAAATGGTGGTGATAAAGATTACAACGATGTCATTGTGCAGGTGAATTTGAGTGTGAATGCTGCATAGTATTAATCGCTGGTAATCTTTGCATAAAGTTTAACAACCCCATCCCGCAACAGGCATGAGGTTGTCTGAAAAGTTGTAAAGTATATTCAAAACCCACTCCTAACTCAGATTCCCGGCGGTGAACACCTGATCAACTGCGATCGCTAATTCGGGAAAAGTCCGCGTTCCAATTTGCCCAGTCGCTGTAAAAACTGTTTCTTCATAAAATCCATCTTCCAGTAGCAACACTGAAACTTTCCCTTGCAGTGGGTCTACAATCCAATATTCAGGAACCTCTAAGGCCGCATATTCAGATCGCTTATGGCGATAGTCCCGTTTCACCGACTCTGGACTAACCACCTCGATAATTAGTAACGGGGGTGACTGAAATACTGCTGAGGCATTTAACAATTCTCTGGCTTGCTCCAGTGTCACTACACACAGGTCAGTCAACCTAGATTTATTTCTACCCGTTCTCACCCCACTTTCCCGAAAACATAGCCAAGGAGAACTACAACGCTTGATTTCTGCTTTCAAGGCAGTATCGAAAAAATCGACAATCAGGAAATGTTGAATAGTAGGTGGATTCATTAGCTCCAGCTTGCCATCCACTAGTTCATAATGGAAATCACTGCCATCATCATAAGTTAAGTACTCCTCAAAGGTGATGCTGGTTACTGGTGTACTGACCATCCCAACTGTCTCCTAAACAATACCCATATCTTAATTCGTAAAGCGAGGGAAATGAGAGATAAAGGAGCAGGGGGAGAAATGCCCAATGCCCAATGCCCAATGCCCAATGCCCAATGCCCAATGCCCAATGCCCAATGCCCAATGCCCAATGAACAGTGAGTTATCTTCCCTACAAGTAAAAGACATTGGTGAACAAGGTCTTTTAGAAAGATTGCAGCGCTTCTGTCCTCCTGAAATTATCGGCGATGATGCAGCAGTACTTGAGACTGCACCAGAGCAATGTTTGGTGGTAACTACAGATGTGCTGGTTGATGGCGTACATTTTAGCAACCTCACCACTTCCCCAGAAGATGCTGGTTGGCGAGCAGCTGCTGCCAATTTATCAGATTTAGCAGCAATGGGTGCTTTGCCATTGGGAATCACTGTCGGGTTGGGACTCCCCGGTGAAGTTAGGGTGAGTTGGGTTGAGCGACTATACCAGGGAATGACAGAATGCCTGCAAAAATACAATACCTCAATTGTTGGGGGTGATATTGTGCGATCGCCTGTTACCACTCTGGCAATTACCGCTTTTGGTCAAGTTAACCCTAGTCAAATTATCCGCCGTTCTGCTGCTGTTGTCGGAGATGCGATCGTTGTAACAGGTGTTCATGGAGCCTCAAGAGCTGGCTTAGAACTGCTCTTGCATCCCGAAGTAGGACAAAACCTCAAAGATATAGAATGCACGGCTCTAATCCGCGCACACCAGCGCCCACAGCCCCGATTAGATGTCTTGCCAATCCTCTGGAAAATCTTAGCATCCCCATACCCAATGTCCAATGCCCAATGCCCAATGCCCATTTCTGGTATGGATAGCAGTGATGGTTTGGCAGATGCGATTATCCAAATTTGCCGCGCCAGTGGCGTTGGCGCTGTCTTAGAACGCAGACAAATTCCCGTACCAAAAACTTTTAACCATTGGTTGCCACAAGAGCAAGCGCTAGAATATGCTCTATACGGTGGCGAAGACTTTGAATTAGTGCTGTGCTTACCACAAGAGTTAGCATCAGACTTAGTGCAACATCTTGGTGAAGGTGCTGCGATCGTAGGCAGGATTACAGCCGGATCAACAGTATTATTGCACGACGAACAAAAAAAACTTCCTGACCAAGTTCTGAGTCTTAGCCAGGGATTTCAACATTTTGGTCAATAGTCCTTTGTCTTTTGCCATTTGTTCTTTGTCCAAAAACTAATGACTAATGACTAATGACTAATGACTAATGACTAATGACTAATGACTAATGACTAATGACTAATGACTAATGACTAATGACTAATTATTGCCACTTTTCAGCTACCAATTCAGCCAAATCCAAAACTCGTTGGCTGTAACCCCACTCGTTGTCATACCACGCCATAACTTTCACTAGGTCATTACCTAAGACAAAAGTCAAGTTGGCATCGACAATCGAAGAAGCATCATTACCTTGATAATCAGACGATACCAGTTCTAGTTCGCTATACTCCAAAATGCCTTTGAGTGAACCTTCAGCAGCATCTTTAAGAGCTTGATTAACTTCTTCCGTAATAGTACGCTTCTCAACCTGAACTACGAAATCTACCATTGAGACGTTCGGGGTAGGTACACGCAAGGCAACGCCATTTAGCTTGCCTCTAAGCTCTGGGATTACCAGCGCTACTGCTTTTGCTGCACCCGTGGAAGTGGGTACAATATTGATCGCTGCTGCCCTCGCCCGTCGCAAATCCCGGTGAGAAGCGTCTAGCAAGCGCTGATCGCCTGTATAACTATGGGTGGTGGTCATCGTGCCTTTGATGATGCCGAACTTATCATTCAACACCTTGGCGATTGGTGCCAAGCAGTTGGTAGTACAGCTAGCATTACTGATAATGTGGTGTATGTTGTGGTCATAGTCGTGATGATTCACACCAATCACAAAAGTGCCATCCTCGTTTTTACCAGGAGCGGTAATCAGAACTTTCTTGGCTCCAGCATTCACATGCTTGAGCGCTCCTTCTTTGCTAGTAAACACCCCGGTTGCTTCGATAATTAGGTCAATTCCCCAATCTTTCCAGGGCAACTTTTCTGGGTTGCGATCGGATACGCACTTAATGGTCTTACCGTTAACGATGATAGAGTTATCATCGGCACTAATCTCAGCACCCTTGATCTTCCCTAGCATTGAGTCATACTTCAGCAGGTGAGCATTCGTTCTCGGGTCTGATGTGTCATTAATAGCGACAAGATCGATTTTACTATTCTCTCTACCCACCCAGCAACGCGTAAAGTTACGTCCAATCCGCCCGAAACCGTTGATTGCAACTCTAATCACAGTGTCTTGCCCTCTGTATTTATGCTTATATGTTGATATCATTGACCCCAATCATATCGCAAAGGGGGGAAGGACTCTTAACCATAAACTGTTAGATCAATAAAAAAACACATAATTTATTCAGATTTGTGAGAGTAGAGGTTGTTGTTAGTGATATATGATCTAACCGATTCCGGGACTAAATAACGAATTGACTGGCGTTTGCGGCAAAATTTGCGAATTAGACTTGACGAAACTCCTACTAAAGGTATATTCAAGAGTTGCCAGGAAATGGTATGTGACTGCTCCCTGATTTGTTCCTCCACTTGCTTGCAGATTAATCTGCTTTGAGTTATAGTCTCACCACCTAGCAGTCGGGGTGCGATTAACCAATCACACATTTGTGCTAGTTCGTGTCCACGGTACCAACGGGGTAAGGTTTGGAAAGCATCCAAGCCCACAATCCAGTACCAGTGAGTATTTGGATAAGAAGCAGATAAATCGAACAGGGTGTTAATGGCATAGGAAGTCCCAGAGCGATTTGCCTCCACTAGTGAGACAGTAAACGCTGGGTTATCTTTTATGCCTAATTGCAGCATTTGGACACGATGCTCAAACAAAGCTGCTTCTTTATGAGGAGGATTTAGGGATGGTACCCAAATTACCTTTTCAAGGGATACTTGATGCAAAGCTGTCTCGGCTACGAGCAGGTGTCCCCAATGAATTGGATCAAATGTGCCACCAAAAATTGCAACTTGTTGCATCCAGTTATGCCTGGGTTTTATGCAATTGAAAAATAGTTTCACTACCAATGTACTATTGTACTCAATTCACGTCTAGACTTGATGCAATTTCAAATCAGTTTCACTCAACAATGTATTATGTAGCCAATTCCAGTAAGGTAGCCAAAAATATGTATTTGACATTACAAGAATTTCTTTCCCGATGCGGCGAAAATTTTCAGAATAATCTTAAGAACAGTTCAAAAATAGCAAAAACCTCCAACCAAGGTAAAATCATTCTGAATAAGGAAAGCCAGAGCGGAAACATCCTTCGGGCATCAAACATAAACATCATATAGGAGCAGTTACGGTAATAAATCAAATTCCTGTTATGATACGCGTGTCATTTGCGATTATGGTGTGGTGTGGTGTAAAAGGAGCAATAAATGACTAATTCTGTAGATTTTAGTGGTAGACCATTTCATTTCATTGGCATCGGTGGCATAGGTATGTCTGCTCTGGCATACGTTCTCGCCAAGCGTCAATTTCCAGTATCAGGTTCGGATCTTCGTCCCAACCACATTACGCACAAGTTAGAATCTATCGGTGCTCATATTTTTGATAGACAAGAGGCCAGCAATCTCGAATTCTTTCGCCCTCAGGTATTGGCGAATGCAGTAGTATTAAATTCGCAAGAACAATTACCTACTGATACTAAGTCAGAACTGCCTCAAGTCATTTGTTCAACAGCAATTAACACGAATAATTTAGAATACAAAGCAGCGCTAGAATTAGGTTGTCCAATTTTACATCGTTCAGATGTACTGGCAGCTTTAATTGCCGATTACTACAGTATTGCAGTGGCAGGAACACACGGCAAAACAACAACCAGTAGTATGATTGGCTATATGCTTCTGCAAGCTGGTTTAGACCCAACGATTTTAGTAGGTGGCGAAGTTAATGCTTGGTCCGGTAATGCTCGATTGGGACAAAGCCAATATTTGGTAGCCGAAGCAGATGAATCTGATGGTTCCTTGGTAAAACACGCTCCAGAGATTGGCATCATCACCAATATTGAACTCGATCATCCTGACCATTACGATACATTAGAAGAAGTCATTGACATCTTCCAGACATTTGCTAAGGGTTGTAAAACGTTAATAGGTAGCATTGATTGTGCGACAGTGCGCGATCGCTTGCAACCCACAATCAGTTACAGCTTACAGTCAGATACAGACGCTGATTACACCGTCACTAATATTGATTATCGTGCTGATGGGACCACGGCTCTAGTTTGGGAAAGAGGCAAAGCTTTGGGCGTGTTGAAGTTGCGGCTGCTCAGTCGGCACAATCTCAGTAATGCCTTAGCAGCAGTTGCTGTTGGTCGCGCCTTGAACTTAGAATTTGGAGCAATTGCCAAAGGTATCGCCACTTTTGAAGGAGCAAGACGCCGTTTTGAGTTCCGGGGTGAAGTTGATGGTATTACCTTCATTGATGACTATGCTCATCATCCCAGCGAGATTCGCGCGACTCTCGCCGCAGCCCGTTTACAGGCAAGACCAGGGCAAAGAGTGGTTGCTATCTTCCAACCCCATCGCTATAGCCGGACACTGACCTTTTTACAAGAATTTGCCGAGTCTTTTACCCATGCTGATTTGGTGGTGCTGACTGATATTTACAGTGCAGGTGAACCAAATTTAGGGCAAATTAGTGGTGAACATCTAGCGGCGGAAATTGCTAAACAGCATTCGCAGGTAGTTTATCAACCAACTTTACCTTCAGTGTGTGAGTTTTTGGTGCAAACACTACGCCCAGGTGACTTGGCGCTATTTTTGGGGGCTGGGAACTTGAATCAGGTGATTCCTGAAGTAATGACGACACTTTGCGAACCTGCTAAAGCCACATCCTAAAGTGGAGACTTTGCGAAGTTTTATTTCTGAGCAAAGCGCCTGTCTGGCAACGATTCCATAGGTTAACTCTATTACCGTATCTTTGCGGTAAATAAATGTAAAAATTTTACCAATATAAAGTAAAGATGACAATTTCCCAGGCAGCTGGAAACGTCTGCACAGTTTCTGCTTTGAATACAAAGAAACACCAAACAACTAATTCGGTAGATAGTGAAGTAATTTACTTACCCAATACTGATTGTGCGATCAAGTCCCAGGCTTCCTTGTCAGCGTTTACTTCCTATAGAGTTGGAGGAGCAGCTGATTTGTATGTTGCCCCTCGAAACTTAGAAGCACTGCAAGCAAGTCTTAAATACGCAAAAGAACGTGATTTAAAGGTGACAACACTCGGAGCAGGTTCTAACTTGCTGGTGAGCGATCGCGGTATAACAGGTTTAGTGATTGCTACTCGTCATCTCCGCTTCAGCTACTTTGACCCAGAGACAGGTCAATTAACCGTTGCTGCGGGAGAATCAATTCCCAGCTTGGCATGGGCGGCAGCAGAATTAGGTTGGCAAGGATTGGAGTGGGCTGTTGGCATCCCCGGAACAGCCGGAGGTGCCGTGGTGATGAATGCCGGGGCACATAATAGCTGTATCGCAGATATGTTAGTTAGCGCCCAGGTACTTTCACCCGATGGTACACTGGAAACTCTCACCCCAGAACAGTTAGGTTATAGCTATCGGACTTCATTATTGCAAGGTGGCGATCGCATAGTCACCCAAGCCACCTTACAACTCACCCCAGGTACTGACCCAGCAAAAGTTGTGGCAATCACCAAACAACACAAAAAGCATCGGTTAAGCACCCAACCATACAACTTCCCCAGTTGTGGCAGTGTGTTCCGCAATCCCAAACCTTACAGTGCTGGCTGGTTAATTGAACAAACTGGTCTCAAAGGCTACCAAATTGGTGGGGCACAAGTAGCACTACTCCATGCTAATTTTATCGTTAACCGTGGTGGAGCCAAAGCTAGTGATATCTTCTGTCTCATTCGCCACATCCAACATCAAGTACAAGAACGTTGGTCTATTAATTTAGAGCCAGAAGTCAAAATGCTCGGAGAGTTTCAAGCTGCTTGTTGAAACTTTCAGTTCAGGGGATGGGGATTGGGAACTGGGGAGATGAGAGAGATCAGGGAGATGGCGTGTAACCAATGCCCAATGCCCAATTCCAGAATGCATTAATTATTGGTAAAAAAAGAGGCAAATTACTTACCGCATCTATAATTGAATTTGATTTGTTATTCAACGCACACGCGTACAAATAATTATGACAGGAAAAGGACAGGGATTCGGCTTTGGCTTAGGAAAAATGAAAGAATTAGCCGAAGCTTTTAAGAAAGCGCAGCAAGTTCAAGAAGGCGCAAAGCGACTCCAAGAAGAATTGGAGCAAATGGAGATTCAAGGTGAATCTGGCGGTGGCCTGGTGAAGGTGATTGTCAGTGGGAACCAAGAACCCAAGCGAGTGGAGATTTCTCCAGATGCTTTAGGGGAAGGTGCAGAAGTACTTTCCGATCTCGTGACAGTAGCAATGAAAGAAGCCTACAACAAGTCCACAGCAACAATGCGGGAACGTATGGAAGAATTAACCAGTGGACTGGAACTTCCTGGATTTTAGTCAAGAGTCAAGAGTCATTGGTCATTGGTCAACAGTCAAGAGTCATTGGTCATTGGTCATTGGTCATTGGTTATTGGTTATTGGTTATTGGTCAAAGGACGAATGACTATTGACGCATGACAAAAAATATTTATGCCTTACAAGTTGCTATTTGTCTGCTTAGGTAACATCTGCCGATCGCCATCGGCAGAAAACATCATGAATCATCTAATTGAGCAGGCTGGCTTGAGCGAACACATCCTCTGTGACTCTGCTGGTACATCTAGTTATCACATTGGTAGCCCACCTGACAGACGCATGAGTGCTGCGGCGGCTACAAAGTTGGGAATTAAACTGCGCGGTCGAGGACGCCAGTTTCAAAAGTCAGACTTTCAAGACTTTGATCTGATTTTGGCGATGGATCAAGAAAATTATGAGAACATCCTCACTCTTGACGAAACTAAGCAATATCAGCATAAAGTGCGTTTGATGTGCGAGTTTTGCTCTCGACACACTTTAAAGGAAGTTCCAGATCCCTATTACGGTGGTGAAGAAGGATTTAATCGGGTTATTGATTTACTAATCGATGCTTGTGAAGGTCTATTGACAAAAGTTAGGAGTTATGAGTTATGAGTTAAAACTCCTGTACAGACGCGATGTTCCTCGCGTCTCTCCTCCTAACTTTCATTCCACCAGTCCATGCTTAATCGCAAAACGCACTAATTCTGCTCGGTTGCTGGTTGAAGTTTTTCTCAATAAACTACTAACGTACTTTTCCACTGTTCGAGGACTCAGGTGTAGCTGAAGACCCATTTCGGCATTAGAAAGACCATGAGTCAATAACTCTAGGACTTCCTGTTCTCTAGGAGTTAGGGATAAGTGCAAGTGGGATTTCTGAATTTGAGTGGAAAGAGAATTCTGGACATCCACGGCTTTTGTCGAGGCGGAAATGCCCAAACTCTGTTTATGAGAAAACCGATACTCCGATTGAATGATTTGCGATCGCTCCAAAAGATTGCGGATTGCTGCTGCTAACTCTTCGAGTTCAAAAGGCTTGGGTAAGTATAAATCGCATCCTGACTGGTAGCCCAGAATCCTTTCCTGAGTCTTAGTGCGTGCAGTTAATAAAATTACAGGCAATAAACGAAACACCGGTTGTTGACGCACCCGGCGCACCAGTTCATAGCCATTCATCCGTGGCATAACGATATCCGTGACAATCAAATCAGGATGATAGTCATCCACCATAACCAAAGCCTCTTGACCGTCATTACCCATGATCACTGAGTAGCCAGACAGTTCAAGATAGTCGCTAACAGATAGACGAGTACCCAAATCATCATCCACTACAAGGATCGTCAAGGGCATGGACAATATATCCCTAGCATTTTTTTACTCAGAAATTTGCTTCTACGCACTTCAACAGTGAACACAGGTAAGAATAGTGTTCTTATGTTTCATACTATGACATTATGACCAGCTAATAAACGCTTCAAGGTTGATTTATAAAGAAAATCTTAAATCTTTAGGATTGGTTAAAGAAGTCTAACTCACCTTTGACTCCCTCTGCTTGGAAGGACCAGAGAGCTTTGTAATTTGTAACAACTCACGAATAAGCCAGAGTAAATCCTTACCGTAGTGTAACTTATTCTTAAGTTAATTAATAATTTTCCAAAAGCTAAGTATAAAACTTCATAAGTTTATAGCGAGCAAATTAAAATTGGCAAAACTCAGCGCCCCTCTGCGACGGCAGTCGCTCATGGGGGAAACCCCCAAGACTGCGCTGCCTTCCCTTTGCGTTTAAAAAAGCTACGAATTTCGATCAACGTGCCCACTTTGTAACACGCCAAATCCAAATAAAAGCAAATGAACAAATTAAAGCACCTAAATTCCATTTTATAGAATTTATAATGAGTTGTTTGTGTGTATTATTTTTTACTAATTGAGTTTGATTATTAGTGTTTTTTTCTAATTGCCCAATTTGTGATAAAAGTTGACTTTTCACATCTTGAGGATTTTTTAACTCTGGCGTATTCTCTTGAGGGTTTAAAGATTTTATGATTTGATTGATATCTTGGTTTGTTGTCGCCTTACTCAATACTTTCTTAATTTGTTGCATTTGGGTAATCTGTTGTGATGAATGATTTGCAATTTGCACCCAATTTTGATTATCGATACGCGAGGTATTTTTAATTCCTAAAGGCAGCAGCAATAAAAATAAAATTCCAGCTAATAGAGCAGCCCATGAAATAAAATTTAATAGATATATTTCTACTTCTCTACGATAATTCATTTCTCCAAAAAATACAAATATTGATCCTATTAAAGGTAAAGGTGCATGTTCTACTAGCGCTCCGATCATTTGAAATTCCCAGACAGGATTAGTAAACTGAAAGGGAATAAAAATATTAACAACATCAATAAAAGACAATATTAATAATATATAACCAATTAAACGTAAATTAAAAATAGAAGGCCAGTAATCTTTATCTAAGTTATTCATAATCAACTATTTATATTTGTTAAAATTTAATGTTTAGGAAAGCGAGGACTCCACCAACGATAACAAGAGAACCAAGCCTTTTCCAATAATTTATAGGCACTTTGATAGTCAGCATTATTTACATTAATGGATAAATGTGCCCATAAACAACGTTTATCTAAAAAGCTTTGCTCGCCAAGTAACCAAGGTAGAAAACGATTGAAGCGAATATTATAAATGTGTCTATTGTGAAGAAATTGTTCTGTTGTAACTGTACTATCACCTTGGGGATTTATACAGCTACTTAGATATGCCTTATTTTGATAGGTAAACAAACCATAATATCCTACCCCTAGCTGCTGGCGCACTGTTTTAAATACCTTACCAGGAGGCAAATTTATAGTCGTATTATTTATTATTAATCCTTCGACGTTCCCTAATGTACCTACCACATAACGCATCTCTATATCCACAGGAATGCTGTTATAGCTATATCGATAGCGCCTACCAGCAATGACAGCATCATATCTTCTTGATTCTTGTGCCACTTTATCAATCAATAATTGACTTTCTAAGATTTTCGTGTCTGTTAATAAGACATTGGCTGGAAATACAAACTTGCTAACTTGATGACTAGCAGCATCAGCATCAAATATTAACTTTCCTAAGGTCAAAAAAACCCCAATACAAGTTACAGCTAGCAATGATATTCGGATATGTACCCAAAATTTTATTTCTTTTTTCCATTGAGTAAATTTAATCATGCTGGTTTATTTTGCATTAGTATCCAATGACAAACAAATCCAAAAGCTAAAACCGAAATTGTAGAAAATATTTGATTTCCAGATTCTCCATGCCAGTATTCAAAACCTTGATGATTGGAGTTTGCTACTAGCAATGTCATCAATACTAATCGGAAAATGTTAATAATAAATGCTAGAGATACAGCCACAATTGGCAACAAAATTTTTTGAAATATATTAATAGGAAATATGAAAATAAAAACCAGTGACAATTGTAATAATAATAATATGGCATTTAAGCCAGAACAACCAGGATATATCTCGATGCCTCCTGTGGGAAGAATGACGTTCACGCCTTGACGATACACGCTAAAACCTAGATACCAAAGCACAAAGTTGGAAACCTTAGCAGCTAATAAACTAACATCTACTTTGGCTGCAACTAACGATAGGAGTAATCCATCAGATAAGGATAAAAGCAAAATTATAAATTCTTGCCAGTATTGCTTTAATCCTTTAATTCCTGATGCTATTAAAGCCAGCCCTAAAAATGAAAATAAAGCAAATATTTTGATAAAAAAAGATTCAAACCAGAACAAAGATAAACTTTTTATTAGGATAAAGCTAATCAATAATAAGCCAATTAAAGTAGAAAATAAATCACTTTTTAGATTAAGGATATGCTGTTTCTTCCAAATTAAATATAGTATAGCTGTTAAAAATAAACCTCTGAGAGTTAGAGCATCAATATTACCAATAAGTTTCCAATTTAAATCGAGTTGAATGATTGTTAAACCAACAGCGATCGCAGATAGCCAAAAGCTAGATTTTTTTAGCTGTTCTATAATATCAAAATGAGATGCTTTCATGACTTTTTGTTTTTCCACAAATGATTTATAATACTCCCAGCCACTAATGCAAAAATTCCAGCATTTGGTGAAAATTCGTAGGGTACGGGAGCAGTATTAGTGGTAAGAGTTATAGATTTAAGGTCGATGTTAGCTCGTGCAGATGTAGTATCATCTCCGAGAAAAACAAAGTTAGGAGTTCTATAAACATCACTACCAAATCCAGTAGCTGTGGTGTAGTCGCGTAGTAAGCCACTGAAGAGAGTAGTAGCACCAGTAGTTAGCATATAGTTGTTACCAGAAACGTTTAAATTATAATTAGTGAGGGTTGATAGCAAACTGTTAATACCAATTTTTTGTTCAGCAGGAAGAATAGAATTAAAAGAGGAGTTAACCTGAGCAAAAATATCATCAGTTCTAAAGCCTATTTCTATCCCTTGTTTGTCACTACTGAGAACTATGATGCTGAAGCCAGCACGATAAAGGCCATTCGTTCCATCATTGGCTTGAGAGTTAATCCTCACAGTAAAATTCAGGTTATAACCAGCATTTCTATCTAGAGAAGGAAATGATGAGTTAACCAGGGTAGTAGGGGTAATGACAGAAGAAGAAACTGGCGGGCTAGCGACTTTGTAGTTGCTATAGCCAGCATATGCAGCATTATTAGAACTGGTATCTAAATTTGTTAACCCACCACTAACACTTTGTGTTCCACCATTGGGAGAGCCGAAATTTAGCCACGGGGATGGTGCATTATATTGATCGGGCGTGACACCTGATGCACCATCATAAAGAGTAATTACTCCAGCCATACTTCGGTTCGGTGTCAGTAGCATGGTTAATCCAACGCTAAGAAAAACTAATTTGTTTCTCATGATGATATATGTATGTAGATAATTAAGCCTTAGCTAAGATAAACTTCACAGACGATTCCATAGAGCGCAACTATGGTTTGACGCAAAAACTCAAGCATCTGTTTGAGGGTAAAGAGATGGGAGAAAACTTATCTTAAACCTCTTCTTAAATGGCTAAAATGATGTTAACTTTTCAAGAAGCGATCGTAAAGAGCATATTTGAGTTAAAAGACATTGCAGCAGCGATCGCTATGATATTGCTAAATTAACTAAGGAAATCAAAATCAAGTCCAGCTAGCTCCAATCACCAATGGTATCCATTGCTACTTCGTTCTCCGATATTCCAAACCATTAGCCACGCTTATTATTGGCTCCAGGTAATTTAAATTTGCCGAAAAACTCTTAATTATGAACTCAGAAAAGCTAAATTAGTGATATACAGTTCAACATTTATAGCGGTTATAAGATAAACCCTATAATTCATAAGCCAATCCAAATAATTTTTTAGGTACATTTAAAGCACACAAAATTATCAATGAGCGACAAGAACGAAGGTTACAAAGTTATTAGTGACAACCGTCAAGCCCGTTATTTGTATGAAATTCTGGAAACTTACGAAGCTGGAATTGAATTGACAGGAACCGAGGTGAAGTCGATTCGTGCCGGTAAAGTTAATCTCAAAGATGGCTATGCATTGCTTCGGAATGGCGAAGCATGGTTGATCAATGTGCATATCTCGCCTTATACCGCTAGTGGACAATATTTCAATCATGAACCACGGCGTACACGCAAGCTGCTGTTGCATCGCAAAGAACTCCGCAAGCTAATTGGCACAGTAGAACAGCAGGGTTTAACTTTAATCCCTTTGAAAATGTATCTCAAACGAGGTTGGGTAAAAGTGAGTATAGCCCTTGGCAAAGGTAAAAAGCTCCACGATAAGCGAGAAGACTTGAAACGACGCGACGATCAGCGTGACATTCAACGGGCAATGAAAAACTATTAAGGGTCAGTGTGGCTAAACTATCACACCAAAGTCAGAAACGGATTGCGGTGAAAAGCATTTTGTATATCTATAGCGTGAGTTATGAAAATGCCTAATTTATAGCCGCAGATTGATTTTGCTAAAGATGGGACTCGATACAATGGTGAGTAAATTCGGATGGCATGAAGAATTGTCACAACTTATGAAAAGTAATTTCATTACATCTGTTGGCGCTGGCGTTCTCGGCTTGAGTATGGCAATTTTACCCTTAACTCTATCCGCACAAGCTCAGACCACTGCTAACCCCGGAGTCACTACTGCTCCAACAACGACGACTTACGATGATCACAAGGATTTTGATTGGGGTTGGTTAGGATTAATTGGTCTATTAGGTTTAGCTGGTTTGGCTGGCAAAAAGCGTGATGGCAAACCGACCGCTTATCGGGACCCTAATGCCCCAGGTGGCACCACCTACAAGGACTAGACAATTCAAAATTCACTCATTTGTCAGTTGTTCACTAGAAAAACAACTGACAACTTAATCATGTTAATTTACTGCTGGTTCTGAGTTAGATGAATTTGTCTGCTTTTGAGTTAAAGGTGTCCAGTAACTGGCAATTAAGGCAACGATCAGCCACCACAGAGTATTGACTTCAGGACGATACCAGACAGTATCTACGGTGCCATGAGCTAGCATACCCAACAAAATAGCGATCGCTCCAATTAACCAAAATCCTTCTACACTTCTCAATTTTCGTAATCGTTGCACTTGCAAAAATGCCGTATTAAATGTCACAATTATTAGCCAGAGAAAGCAGGCTAAACCAACAAAGCCAGTTTCTACAGTCACTTCAAACAAAATCGAATAAGCACTCAAAGCAGTGTAACGAGGGTGTTGGTAGAGGGGATAAACTTTATTAAAAGAGCCGTGACCAGGGCCAATGCCGAAAATCGGGCGATCGCGAATCATCTCAAAGACAGCATCCCACACATTTCGGCGAAAATTATTACTGCTATCTTTGCGATCGGCAAAAATACTGAACACCCGCAGGCGAACTGGCTCTAGAAATATCACTGCTAGCAGCAATACCCCAATCAAACCTCCTAAGACAATCGGTAGCGACCAAGTACGCCAAAAACGAGGCATTTGGTCGCTTTTCCAATAAACTAGCAATGCGATCGCAGCCAAAAATGCCACTACTAATCCAATCCAACCGCCACGACTAAAAGTTAGGATCAGGCAGGAAGTATTGACAATTAACATTGTTAATGCTAAAGCTTTTTTAGGATAGCTTTGCCATGCAAAAATTGCCACTAAGCTAAAAATAACTGCTGGTAGCAGGTATCCAGCTAACAAGTTGGGATTGCCTAAATAACTGTAGACCCTTGTAGTCTTAGACATCGGAGATTCTGGGTCAACCCAAGTTGCCAGTGCTGTGGCTCCAAAAAACCATTGCCGCAACCCATATATACTGACAATTAACGATACGTGCAGGTAAAGGATGATAATCCACGACCGGAGGCGAGGCGACCTTAATACCCTGGCACAGAGGGCAAATAGTAGCAAATACAAGGTCAACGTTCCCAAGTCATTAAGCGCCGCCTTTTTCACTGGTGATAATGCTGTTGCGACTACAGCAACTCCCCAGTAGAGCAATACCAGCAGGTGAATGGGAGTGACTGACGAG
Source organism: Nostoc sp. (assembly GCF_036917675.1). Classification (GTDB taxonomy): domain Bacteria; phylum Cyanobacteriota; class Cyanobacteriia; order Cyanobacteriales; family Nostocaceae; genus Nostoc. Next base: position 57,968 of record NZ_JBALCT010000006.1, read on the forward strand.
ACATTTGCTGGTGTGACTTCATCAGATAAAGTCAACAACAGCCAAAATCCCACACAAGCCACCAGCAACAAGCCCACCAATGTACTTGAAGCAAAAGGTGCAAGGGCATATATTAAGCTGAGTAAAGCCGCTGCTGTCGCATCTCCCCACTGGAGTAAGACGCTGGTTTGCCGCCAAGAACTCAACAGTCCAACCAGAGAACGATGTACGTAACTGGTAGCAAGATATTCTTTGAGCGGTAAAGATGATAAAGTAAATCGTTGCCAGACTAAATTCATAAAAAACATTGCGATCAATTAGCCTGCCGACGCAGAACTTGGAATTGATCATAATGCCTATGGCTATAAAAAGGTAATAACGAAGATTGCAATCTCCGTGATGGCATTCTTATTCTTAGCCATCAGCCACTACCTTTAATCTGAAACCACTTCATCTACTTAGTACACAACAAATAGGTAAACTACCTCTTTCCCAATCCCTACTCCCCAGTTCCCATACACTATCACCTGTCAGATGTTCCCTATAGATTGTAATCAGACACCGTTAATTGCTTGTGAGGGACTCGCCAGTTGCAGTGGCAAAGAAAGCACATAACGATATCCTGATTCTGGTGTACCTTGAATCAAAATTTGTCCACCGTGCAACTCTGCCAGCTGACAACTTAGTAATAGACCCAAGCTTTCACGAGAAAGAGTTCCATGTGATTTAGCTAAATTTATACCTGAACTACTAGCAAAGAATTTCGAGTGGGAATCACTCAAGTTTTTTGAATTGTTCACTACTGATGAAGTATCTGGTTGCTCTTGACTGTCTGTATGAGTATTGTAAGTTGCTACCTCACCTGTCAGATCCAACAGCGATAAAGAATTCAGACGGAAGTAGGGATCAACCTCAGTTATGCCGTCCCCTAGCCAAGGATGGGAAACCCAAATAGTAATGTTGAGCGTATCTTCCTTATAAGAGACATGAATGCGAACAATGCTACCTGTAGCCGCAAGTTGAATCACGCTGAAAACCAGGTGATAGAGAATTTGCCGCACCTTGTCTTTATCTAAAGGCAAAATGCGATTGCGTCCCGGTTCTATAGAGAGGCGAATATCTTGCTCGCGGCGATTAGCCACTTCTTCTAGAGTATTGATAGCTTGTTGACACAGCATTTCGATATCCACAGGAGCTACATTCAGCACAGTAGAGTTTTCATCCATAGCTCCTAGTTCGGTAATTTCGTTTACTAGGGAAAGTAAGTACCGACCACTGTGTTGGATAATTTCCAAATATTCTCTCTGCTTAGTCGTCAAAGGGCCATAAATCTCACGTCCTAAAACACTAGCCATACCGAGTACAGATGTTAAGGGCGTGCGTAACTCGTGAGTTAGCTGACCCAAAAGTTCCAGTTTCAGTTGCTTAGTAGAAAGGGAGTCGCTATCTTTAGTGGGTGGGGTGATTTTAATCTCGGTGTTACGTTCCTCATTCAGTGAAAATATCGGAGTATTCTTGGGAGTCCTTGATTTCAGTTTCCCTTGCAGGAGTCGGTTACGCTCAAATTCACTCATGCTCCAACGAGCTATGATTTGTAAAAACTCAATGTCTCGGGGTGTAAAACTGCGCGGCACTAAATCCATCACCGCCAATGCACCCAAACAATTTCCCTCAGCATCAATCAGTGGCGCTCCTAAGTAAGCACGAATACCATAATCCTGCACCAACTTGCTGCTAGCAAGGACTGGATCTGTAAGCTTATGTGTATCATTAATTACAAATACTTGAGAAGTTTCCACTACCTGAGTGCAAAAGGATTCCCGGCGTGATAGTTGGCGGCTTTGTGCCAAATGATTCATTAATCCCAGCCTAGATAAGCCCACCGCCGACTTGAACCAATGGCGTTCTTGATCCACAAATCCCAAAATGGAAATTGGTACTTCCAAAAAGTGGGCGGCAGTCTGTGTAGCTTCTTCAAAAACCGGAATCGTTTCGGGTTGCCGCAAACCTAAATCTGACAAAGCTTTGAGGCGTTGTTGTTCTCTTGATTCAGGAGAATCCCAACCATCCTTTAGGGCAAATAATTTGTTTTCAGGCTCTAACATTGCCACTGTTACCTTAATAATTTATCGATACTGTAATTGATACAAGTCCTATTTCTAGGTTATCAATTCCTATCTTTAAGCATTCCCTAATTTTGCCTCTGACAAACAAGTTTGGGACAAAATTTTTTTACCCCTTCGATTAAGTCGGCAACGCGCTCTTTACTACTTACTATTTACTGGTGCTGAATGTTCTCTATTTAGCACGGGTGTAATCTCTATTGTTTGAGATTTTGTAATCAGACTGCGTTAGATTTCGATTCAGTCAGGGTAAGCTAATGCTAAGGATACAATATCAAAGGTCTGTCATTCTTTATGTACAGAAGAGAAAATTTTTCTGGAAAAAATCAACGTAGTTTTACTTATTAAAGCTATATATATGTGATTTTTATAGCCAATTTTACTGATGACAGTTAGTACCGATCGCTGACAATACTAGATAGTTTCTAGAACTCTTCATCCGATAGATTAAACCTATTACAATTTCAGGCTGAAAATTGTGCAGGCTTTTCTATTTTTTCCATACGAGTAAATATTTTTTGAGGATAACTCGCAATGAATAAAATGACTATTAGAGTTCCTTTTGTAGACCTGAAGTTACAACACGAACCAATTAAAATGCAATTGGAAGATGCAATCCAATCTGTATTGGAACGGGGAGATTTTATTTTAGGGCAAGCACTCTCAGATTTTGAAGCAGCATTTGCGGCAGTGTCTGGGGCAGAATATGGAGTTGGTGTGGCATCAGGAACAGATGCGATCGCTCTGGGATTGCAAGCGTGTAATATTGGTGCTGGCGATGAAGTGATTTTACCAGCAAACACTTTTGTAGCCACCTTAATTGGGGTGCTACGTGCTGGTGCCAAGCCAATTCTGGTAGATTGCGTCAGCCAAACAGCCTTAATTGACTTAAGAGAAGCCGCAAAGGCAATTACGCCTCATACCAAAGCAATTATCCCTGTGCATCTCTATGGTCAGATGGTATCACCAAGTGAACTATTCAACTTTGCCGATACCTACAAACTACTAATTTTTGAAGATGCGGCACAAGCACACCTCGCCGAAAGAGACGGATATCACGCTGGTTCAGTAGGAATAGCAGCAGCTTTTAGTTTCTATCCCAGCAAAAATTTGGGCGCATTTGGGGATGGAGGAATGGTGCTGACACGAGATTCAGATGTAGCGCAGAAGATGAGGCGCTTGCGAAATTATGGTGCATCGCAAAAGTATTTTCATACTGAATCAGGTACGAATAGCCGCTTGGATACTTTGCAAGCAGCAATTTTGCACCAGAAACTACCATATTTGCCACAATGGAATCGCGATCGCTTGACTATTGCCCATGAGTATGATCTTGAACTAGCACCCTTGGCAACAGCTGGCATTATCCCTATAGAAAATCAAAGTGGTACAGGACACGTTTATCATCTTTATGTGATTAAAGTTGATGATTCTTGCCCAATAGAACGCCAGCAACTTGAGGAAAAGCTCACAGCAGTAGGAATTCAAACTGGCATTCACTACCCAATTCCTTGTCATCTCCAGCCAGCATTCACTAACTTAGGCTATCAGCTTGGAGATTTTCCCCAAGCCGAAAAACTGTCAAAGCAGATATTATCATTACCGATGTATCCTGGTTTGAGCAGTAGTCAAATCAAAGAAGTTGTAGCAGCGATCGCTCATGCAGTCTCAACGAGTTATAAGGCAGATAACCTATCTCCTGCTGACCTTGGCAGCGTGGTAGCCTGAAATTAATTCATACCTAATGTGCATCTAAATAATTAGAGATTTGTCATTTGTGCTTTGTCTAAAACTAATGACCAATGACTACTAACAGTTTTTAAATTACTTAAAATCATGGCACTCCAGCAACAGATTAAAAACAGAGACGTATCAGGCTTATTAAATCTAGCCATTTTAGGCGTTTTGCTGCTGCTTTATGCTCCGATATTGCTGCACTGGTTGGATGGTTGGCTAAACAAAAATATCAGCACAGAACACGAATATTTCAGCCACGGGATTATCGGTTTACCATTTGCTGCTTATCTGGGCTGGGTGAACCGGAAAAAGTGGAGACGTTTGCCAGATACCAGCCATCCTTTGGGCGCTGTTTTCTTGTTATTAGGCGCAGTTTTTTATCTTAGCGGTGTTACAGAGTGGGTTAACCTTTCCTTGCCCCTTATATTGGCAGGATTATGCTTGTGGTTTAAGGGAATATCAGGTTTGCGATCGCAAGGATTCCCCCTGCTACTAGTATTTCTGGCAACCCCAACAGCAGTACCCTATCTCATTGCTCCCTATACCTTCCCTCTCCAAAGCTTCATCGCTGGCACAGCAGGATTCATACTGAATCAATTTGGTATGGAAGTAACCGTGTATGAGACAAATCTCTACGTGGGAGGACGGATTGTGGAAGTTGCCCCCTATTGTGCAGGGCTGAAAATGTTGTTTACGACTCTCTACGTAGGCTTGATGCTGCTTTATTGGACAGATGGTTTGTCTTCACGTCGCACAACCATATCGTTTTTATGTATTGCTGCGATCGTTAGTACTACTGCCAATATCATTCGTAATACTTTACTGACTTTCTTTCACGGCACAGGTCAAGAAGCGGCTTTTAAATGGTTGCATCAGGGTTGGGGTGGTGATCTCTACTCTGCTTGTATGCTGGTATCATTAGTGCCCTTACTGAATTGGATTAATAGCTATTTTTCAGCATCTCCAGAAACACAGCAAGAAGCAGAAAGTTAGAATCACTCGGCATTGGGCATTGGGCATTGGGCATTGGGCATTGGGCATTGGGCATTGGGCATTGGGCATTGGGCATTGGGCATTGGGCATTGGGCATTGGGCA
>NZ_JBALCT010000007.1:0-1406 GCF_036917675.1 Nostoc sp.
CAGGGTAAGCGCATTTAATTTTGTAGTCAAAAATACAGATTATTTGACTAATATATAAATATGCAAATCGGATTTGAGTATTAAATACGTTAAGTAGTACGCTCTTTAGCAAAGCGTCTATTGTATATCGGGGTCAGTCTCATGGTATTGGGTTTCAAGTCTCCTAATAATTCTCTCGTTAAAAGCCCTAAAGCATTAAGTATAGGGAATGCGACTGCGTTAACAGAAAAGATGGAATCAATTTTTGGCGACATCAAAGATCCCCGTGTAAAAAGGAAACGTGTGCATTTATTAACAGATATTTTAATCATCGCCATATTATCAGTAATCGCAGGGGCTAAAGGGTGGGAGGATATGCAGAATTATGGTTTAAGTAAATACGAGTGGTTGTCAGAGTTCTTAAAATTACCTGAAGGTATACCGTGTCCGGACACATTTCGTAGAGTATTTGAGCGTATAAACCCAAAAGTATTTGAGCAATGTTTTAGACGTTGGGTTGAATCAATAGTTGAGACAACAGGAGCGCAGGTAATCCCCATTGATGGTAAAACTCTTAGAAGCTCAAATGATAGAGTGCTAGAAAAAACAGCTTTACATCTGGTCAGTGCATGGTCGAGTCAGCATCGTCTTGTTTTGGGGCAAGTCAAAGTCGCAAATAAGTCAAAGGAAATTACCGCAATTCCCGCATTATTAGAGTTATTAGATATTGCAGGATGTATTATTACAATTCATGCAATGGATACGCAAACCGCAATTGCATCTCAAATTTTCAATGCGAAAGCTGATTACATTTTAGCGCTTAAAGGTAATCATCCTACACTTTATACACAAGTTAAAGACTGGTTTCTTGCACGCTTGGCTTTTGGGTTTGAAGGGATTACCAATAGTTACGACGAACGGGTAGATTCATGTCATCATCGTACCGAAAAGCGACAAGTGTGGTGTGTTCCCGTTTCTCAACTACCACCTCTACATAATCATTCAGATTGGGTCGGGCTTAAATGTTTAGTTATGGTTGTGCGGGTACGACATTTGTGGAATAAAACAACTAGTGAAGTGCAATTTTATCTAACTAGTTTAGACTGCAATGCTCATAAATTAGGACAAGCTATCCGTCTCCACTGGGGCGTTGAAAATGGATTGCATTGGAGTTTGGACGTTACGTTCAATGAAGATGCTTGCCGCGTCCGTACTGGCCATGCTCCACAAAACTTGTCGTTGCTGCGACGTCTAGCACTTAATGCACTAAATTTAGAGCGATCGCTCAAGCGTAGTAATCGTCAAAAATCAAATCGAGCCGCTATGGATAACAACTATATGTTGACGATTCTTGCTGCTTGTCTATCACACCATCATGATGCTTCAAATGCTTCTTGTCAATAGGGTTTGAGATGCGCTTACCCTGT
>NZ_JBALCT010000008.1:0-54831 GCF_036917675.1 Nostoc sp.
ACTCTTAAATGATGGAGAGCTTATTATTAAATGGGGAAGAAGGATAAAAAATAAGGGTAACGCTATTTGTGCAAATTAAAGGCACAACAGCTTACCTCACCCTGGTTATGCTACGCAAAACCTGTCCCTCTCCTTAGTAAGGAGAGGGATTAAAGATAGGACAGGGTGAGGTTTTTGTTTTGGGTAATTCGATGACTTGTGTGTACACCGTAGATTAGGGAAAGGGGAGAATTCAAAGGCTCTGACGCCACGTGCAAGAAGAGTGGCTCCTCCTTGCAAAAGTGAGGTTTTACAGAAACCGCGAAAAGTCAGCTTAGGGATACACATCTGTGCGCCGCTACAAATAAGATATATTCCAACCAATTGAAAACCTTTAGAAAATACGAAATTACTTAAGCTAGTCGCAAACCATATTCATCCTGAAAAAAATTGACAAGCCAATCTTTGACTCTGCGGGTAGCGCGGCAATCATCTTCGTTGTAGCTTTGGATAATTTCTAGTAAGGTGCGATCGCCTGTTTCTAGCCACTGATCATACCAATAAATACACTTGGCACCACTAGCTTCTTTTTCCCGCCACTCAAATCCTAACCAACGAGCGATCGCTTTCAGGGCATAACTTTCTACGGGCAATGCTACACTTTGGGTTAATTGTTCATACACATCCACAAATCGACTCAATACAGGACGCACTGAGGCGTAGGGAGTGTTGTAAAGCTTTGCCAACCGTTTGACTGTATCAAACTCGTAGACACAAAAATGATAAATTGGTGCTTCGGGATATTGCCAAACCAAATCCAAAAATTGCTGCCAAACTAATTCTTCGTCTTCTGGTTTGTCTGCTAAAAATGAATAAAACTGTTCTGTATTGGCAAGTCTATCAACGACCAAAACCCCCAAAAGATAATCTAAATCTAAGTCTGGCTGTGCCTCAATATCAAAGTAAAGCTCTATGGGTGCTGTGAATGTAATATCTTTTATTGGTAGCGGGTATGGTAAAACAAGCGGTCGTTTTTCCAATGCAGATTGAGCTTGCACTACTAGCTTGGGCGCTACTTCAGTGTCAAAACCAAGCAGGTTTTCTAAGGTGCTGGGGCTGGTGTTAGCGAGAGATTCTAGTGTGGTGATGGCTAAGGCTTGCAGTTGAGTGTAGCGAATGGGTGTTACGCCTGGTAACAGTGAGAGATGTTTTTCAGATTGAGCAACAGCATAACATTGACTATACCAATGGCAGAGATTGCACTTTTGCCGAGCAATAAACACCTCTGGCGGATTCGGTAACTCTAAAACTTGAATAAACTCCTCTAGAATCTGCTGCATCCGTGGTGTCCATTTGAGCAAATCCACAGGATAATTTCTATCTTTGGTACGCAATATCAGCCAAGCTGTTTCTGGTGCCAAGTCCTGTACTGTTGCCAATACTTGGGTGTGAAAGGCGGCAACAACTTGATATTCTTGCTTAGGGCGCTTACCCAGTTCAATATTAGCCGCAACGTACATCCAATCTCCAAAGCAGGATTTTCCTGGCCGTTTCACAAGTAAATCTGGACGACTCAGTAAGGTGTATGCTTCAGAATAAGTTGCTAAAAGTACTCCTTTATATATGTACTCAACCCCACGCTGCATCAATTCTAAAGTTGCCTTCTCTGCGTTTTCCCAGTTTCCGTATGAATAATCTGGTTGATGATAAGTCACCTGTGCCAAAGCACTCATCTGATGGGCGATTTTGTCCTGTTGTAGTTTCCGTAGCAACTCATTGGGAGCATCGCGCTGACTTTTGTCACCGTGGATATCTAGAAAAGGCCGGCGTTTACAGCGTTGGTATTGCAGTAGGAGTTCAGCATTAATTAGCATTCTTTTAAGTTAACAAGAATTAGCACACTCTGCGAGTAACTCAGACAACTAAAGTTTTGAAGTGGCGATACCTTCGGTGGGCTACGCCAACGCCTCTACATCTGATTTGCCGTTTATTCTATACTGTCAACAGCTAGCTAGTGACGTAAACAGATAGGCGCTTGCGTTTCTCTAAGTGACAAATGCTACGGTGTACACACAAGTCGAAAAATGCTTTACCCACATTTTTGTCAGAGTGAAACTCTCACACAAACAGGCAATCCCACCCAGAACTGAAGTTCAGTGCTGATAACTGAAGTCCACTCAAGTGGACTAAATGATTAATTCAGTCCACTTGAGTGGACTTCAGCTATGAGACTCGGAATTCATTCCGAGACGGGATAGAAACGCAGTGCAAGATTTATCATCCCTATTTTTAGCGTTGCTACGAGTATAAAGTACAAATATTTATTATATTAATAGCCTCTAAATAGCAGATATCCGTTGTAAATTATGACTAGTATTTCTGTCGCACAAACCAGGTTGCATACCCATCGAGAGCAATTTCCCGCTTTAGCAAATAAGACTTATTTCAATTATGGGGGACAAGGACCCATGCCCCAAAGGGCAATGGATGCTATGACCCAAACTCAAGCTCATGTTCAGCACATAGGCCCCTTTGGCAATGAGGCGTATAGCTGGATAGCACCTCAGACTCAAGCCGCTAGAGTTGCGATCGCTTCGGAGTTATATGCACCAAGCGAAACAATTACTCTCACCCAGAATGTCACAGTTGGCTGTAATATCGCCATGTGGGGCATTGAGTGGCAAGCTGGCGACCATCTACTACTCTCAGACTGTGAACACCCAGGCGTGATTGCCACAGCCCAGGAAATCGCGCGGAGATTCGCTGTGGAAGTTACCACCTGTCCCCTAAAGACGACTTTAAATGAGGGCGACCCCGTAAAAGTTATTATCCAGCACTTGCGCCCCAACACACGCCTAGTGATATTGAGTCATGTTTTCTGGAACACTGGTCAAGTTTTACCTCTTGATAAAATTGCCGAAGTATGCAGAAATAATCATTCTTTATTATTGATAGATGCTGCCCAATCTGTTGGTTTGTTGCCTTTAAACTTGACTGAATTGGGAGTAGATTTTTATGCTTTCACTGGTCACAAATGGTTATGTGGTCCTGCGGGTGCTGGTGGTTTGTATGTTCGACCAGAAGCACGAGAAAGCCTGAATCCTACATTTATTGGCTTGAATGGGATTGTTGTGGATAGTCAATCTCAGCCTGTGGGTTGGCTTCCAGATGGGCGACGATACGAAGTGTCTACATTAGCTTATCCGTTGTATGTTGGGTTACTGGAGGCGATCGCAATTCATCAGCAATGGGGAAACTCACAGGAACGTTACGAGCAAATCTGCCACAACAGTGAGTATCTCTGGCGACAATTGACAGCGTTACCTGATATTAAATGTTTGCGAACTTCCCCACCTGAAAGCGGTATAGTTTCTTTTCAACTTGCAAATAATCAGCCCCAAGCTAGTCTCAAGTTGGTGCATTTTTTTGAGTTACAAAGAATATTAACTCGGACAATTGCCGAGCCTAGTTGTATACGCGCCACTGTCCATTACTTTACTTTAGAATCGGAAATTGACCAATTGGTTGAGGCGATTCAAAGTTTTCAGAAAATTAGTTAAAAGTTAGGAGTTATAAGTTATGGTGGTTCTCGGTTGAGTTAGGTACAAGAACCCCTCCCCGCTCTTCGAGAGGGGACTATGATGTACCTCATCTGATTAGTAAACGCCATATCAGTCTGGGAATTATGATTTTAACTTCTACCTCCAAACTGCTAATTCCTAATTCCTAATTCCTCATTCCTGTACAGACGCGATTAATCGCGTCTCTACTCCTAACTCCTAACTCTTAACTATAAATGGAACGCCCAATCTTATACTTAGCCATAACTAACCACGGCTTTGGTCATGCTGCTCGCACGGCTTCTGTAGCTGCGACAATTCAAAAATTATGTCCAGAAGTTCTGCTAATTCTAGCGACTACTGCCCCACGTTGGTTGCTAGAATGCTATATAGAAGGCGATTTTATCTATCGTCCCCGTGCATTTGATTTGGGTGTGGTGCAAAGCGATAGTTTGACAATGGATAAAGTAGCGACTTTAGAAAAGTTGCTCGATATTAAGAAGCATCAAAATTCGCTGATTGCCTCAGAAGTGAATTTTATCCGCCAAAATCGCGTTAATCTCATCTTGGCAGATATTCCCTTCTTCGCTCCGGGGTTTGCCAAAGCTGCAAATATTCCTTGCTGGATGATGAGTAACTTTGGCTGGGACTTGATCTACCGGGATTGGGGAGGCGAATTTACCGCAATTGCTGATTGGATTAGTGATTGGTACTCAAAGTGCGATCGCTTATTTCGTCTCCCTTTCCATGAACCAATGCAAGCCTTTAACAATATCACAGATGTCGGCTTAACCGGCGGTTCTCCCCGTCACTCTGCTGATGATTTACGCTCTCTTTGGGGAATAACTGCACCAGTTGAAAAAACTATTTTGTTGACCTTTGGCGGCTTGGGTTTACAGCAAATACCATATCATAACCTGCGGCGATTTCCAGATTTGCAATTTATCGTCTTTGATCAGTCTGCGCCTGATTTACCTAATTTAGTGAAAATTAGCGATCGTAAATACCGCCCTGTAGATTTTATGCCTATTTGTGGGCGAGTTGTCTCTAAACCTGGTTACGGTACTTTTTCTGAAGCCACACTATTAGGAGTACCTATTGTTACCATGCCGCGTGATGACTTTGCCGAAGCAACTTTTCTTGTAGAAGCCATAACTAATTATAACCAGCATCAAATCATCACCCCATCGGAGTTTTTTCGAGGGACTTGGGATTTTCTCCATGAATTACCCCAACCACCAAAGCAATCTCAACCAATTGCTAAGGATGGTAATGAAGCGATCGCTCATGCTGTTCTCAATTATTTACAGACAAAATAAAGTTATTCAAAACAACGTCAATTAATAATGGAATCTCCAATAATAGATAAAAAAACTTTAGAATTAGCCAGTCAAGATGTGCGTCGAGTGATTGAAAGGCAAAAGGAAGAACGGCAAATTTTAATCACCCAGATGAATATTCTCTTTGTCACAAACAGCGCTATACTAAGTTTTCTAACAATATCGAGATTGATTACTATATTTAGTATCTTCAGTGCGTTAGAGATATTATTATTTTCCATCAACTTTCTGTTACTAATCCGGGCTTTATTGCCACGTAAGTTTTTTATTAGTCCCAATCTAGAAAAAAAGGAAGAAAACCAAGGAAATAAAGAAAATCTAAAATTTCCAGAAGATTATTAGATGTTTACACCTCAAGAATACAATTTACAGATATTAGCTGACTTCAGAGAGACTTATAATAATAACCAGAAGCAAGTAGACGATATTTCCCTAGCCTTGAAATATGCTACTGGTGTGACTGCCGGAATCGCTGTTTTTGCCTTGTTACATCAAGTAACAGTTTATTTCATTCCTGAACTACAAAAACTATGAATGTTAGCTGACTTCAGAGAGACTTATAATAATAACCAGAAGCAAGTAGACGATATTTCCCTAGCCTTGAAATATGCTACTGGTGTGACTGCCGGAATCGCTGTTTTTGCCTTGTTACATCAAGTAACAGTTTATTTCATTCCTGAACTACAAAAACTATGAATACCAACCAAGATAATACAACATCCTCTAAAAAGAGTTTAGAATTGCCAGAGCCAAACCTAGATAACATTACAGCTTTGTCTCACAATCTACCTAGTACACCTATTAATCCCCGATTTTCTCAAAGATTCTGTAAATGCGGTGTTAAGTCTCTTTAAGAGAAGACATACTCAGTCTAGCAATCAACCAACGGCAGAAGAACAACCAAATCAAGCAGATTCAACTGCTAATTAGCTTTTACTTTCATCAATAATTACTGTTTTAAATGAGTCACTACCAAAAGTTACTAAAAATTTCCACCACTGGTAAATCTTTTTACAACATCACTGCAAAAATTGAAGCCATAGTTGCAGAATCAGGAGTTGAAACTGGTCTTTGTACTCTATTTTTACGCCACACTTCAGCCAGTTTAGTCATCCAAGAAAATGCCGATCCTGATGTTCTTGTGGATTTAGCTAACTTTATGGCGAAACTCGTCCCAGAATCTGGAAAATACATCCACGATGCAGAAGGTGCTGATGATATGCCAGCACACATTCGTACCGCACTCACCCACACTTCGGAACATATCCCCATTAATTGTGGTCATTTGGTGCTGGGAATTTGGCAGGGAATTTATATTTGGGAACATCGCCAGCGTAGTTATTTAAGAGAATTGGTTGTCCACATTTCTGGATAGCGGATTATCAAGTTTTATTTATTTAAGGTATAGTTTTGTAGAGTTTAAATACCCTGGTTATACTGCGTATCCTTTGGGTAGAATTTCGTAAATTTCACGGTCATAGCTTTTTAATAAAAATGATTGATCCAAAATTAACCAGATATACGCTAAATAATTCGTGTCAATTTGTAAATTTAAAAGTTAAGTTTATTTGTGACTATTTAATAATCTAGTTATTCCAATGTAAACTAATATTTAGTGTAAGCTGCCTGGGCTATTTCAATTACTATGAAGCAAGAACTGACACCAACTCATACTTTCCAATTTATTGATGAAATCCTTTCCCAGCAGCCTGTAAACCTATTCTCACTTAATCCCCAAAAAACATTAATTACCAACTTTGCCGAATTGGGAAATTTGATTACTGAACAAAATACCGATATTAAAGTCCTCACAACCCTTCAGGCAACTCTCGAATCTATAGTGTATACTCAGTTACGAAATTTCCCAGAAAATATCTTCTGGGATTTTGATTTTCTCGTAAGTAGTATGCTTAGGCAAGCTTTAATCGCAGAGGAGGGCGCGGTTCCTTTCTTAACAGTTTTTGGTGAAAAGATGGTTTGCCTGACGGAGATGTTCGGAAATAAAACGGAAATGCGCTTCCGTTATGTTCACGATTTTATATATGGATTTGACTGGGCAAGATGGGTACAAAAAGAGCCACAAAAACGCGCACATATAGAGCCTTTTAGTCCGGTTTTTTTAGATTATTTGCTCGTCAAAGGTAAAGAACTTTTACAACGTATTAGTCACGGCCAAATTACATCTTATAAACTGTGTGAGACTGGCTACCGCAATCCCTTCACTTTTTCTCGTGAACCAGAAGATGAATATCGTCTGCTAACTTATCTTGCTGAAGAACAACTTATCCCAGTAGCAGCGTGGAGCTGGAATGCTAGCCCTGTATGGAACAAACCTTTCCAGGAAATGCGCCAGCAATTAGCATTAAAATTAGATATTCAGCCACAGAGACACTGATCATAAATTCAAAAATCAAAAATGGAACGCTTTAAAAGGCAAGTATTTAGCTACTTGCTGCATACAAAATAATTGCCTGGAAATATAGTATGAAAATTGCTGATTTAATTACTTGGTTTGAAGCATGGGCAAATCCCGCTTGGTGTGAAAGCTGGGATAATTGTGGCTGGCAGATTGAACCAGGAGTTTTGCAGGAAAAAGCACGGGTTTTGGTATGTTTGACACCGACTTTGGCAGTAATCCAAGAAGCGATCGCTCTGAATGCTAATCTGATATTTGCCCATCATCCATTAATTTTTACTCCTCCCAAATCTTTACGCACTGGTGAAGCGATCGCCGAAATGGTACGGTTAGCTTTTACTCACAATATTGGTATTTATACTGCTCATACCAATTTTGACCAAGTGCAGGATGGTACTGCTGACGTTTTGGCTCAGATATTAGAACTCAAAGAAGTTACTCCCATAGTACCTACACAAGCCGGATTAGGATATGGGCGTGTTGGTTTGCTAGAGCCATTTCTGACATTACAGGAATTACTCACAGCCATTCAAACCCGACTTGCTTCCCCTAATTTGATTTTTTCTCCAACTGCTGATTTACAGCAAACAATTTCACGAGTTGCCGTTTTGGGTGGTTCAGGGGCTAGTTACATTTGGACCGTAGCCAAAACTGGCGCTCAAGCTTATCTGACTTCTGACTGTAAGTTTCATCAGTTTCAAGAAAGCCGCGATTGCAATCTTATTTTAATCGATGCCGGACATTATGCTACCGAACGTCCTGCTTGCGATCGCTTGGTGCAAAAATTCCAGTCCTTAAACCTAGACTGGGTGCAATTAAGTCAAAAGGATGAAGATTTCCGCCAGTTTTTTGCTTGATTGCTTATGTTTCACTATATGTCCACGGAATGCCCTACCGCATACTATGAATTCAGTATATTAATACATAGACGCACCTAGAGCTAATATTCTGATCCATTATTGTGATGCAAATCACCAATTATGTGTAACTATAATCACATAATACTTATGTTCCATATCAACTAGTAGCAGAAGAAAATATTCCACACTTGACGTAACAAATTGTTCACTCTGCCCTAATCAAGATGATTCGCACACTCGTTGAATCTGCCTTCCAAACTGGATATCTTAGTGTTGAATCTGAGGGTTTACTTCAGCAAGTGCTGGCCACTAAATGCTGGAAGGAGCAGGATTTGTCAGCCCTGGCAACCCTATACAATGCAGTTAGGGCAGGTCAAATTAAACGAGAAGCTTCCTCGTCGAATGTGCTTATGGAATTTCCCCTACCAGATAAATCTTGTTGATACTCCCACACAAGATGGAGGACAGAGGGGAATTTTCTCATCGTTTTTCCCCTCTGCCCCTATCTCCTTTGCCTTTCTGCCTCTTGCTTATACTCCGTTGCTTTTTTCTTAGTTATGATCAGGCAAAAACCTTAAAAACTCAAAACTCATTGGGTCTTGTTGTTGAAAACTATCAAGGTCAGCAAGAGAATGAGTTAAGATCAGATACAAGTGGGTAAAAGTAAAATCAAGTGCCCGGACTTCCCAGTAATGCCAATGATTAAAAGTAGGCAAGTTAAACAACCGCAATCAACGATTGTTTTGGAGTATTCTTTATTACATAATGGTAAGAATGACTCACCAACAAATATGAACCTGATTAGGACAGGTACCGAATTGTTTGACTTTTATAAAGCAGACATTCCCTAGAACGAGCCAGAGGGAGATTGAGTTCATTGCTAGAGCAACCATTGATTGATGACCCAACATTTCCCGATATTTTGACAACTACAAGCAAATCTTGGGATTGGTTCATGAAGCGTACTTGTTCTCAACGGTGAAATTAACCTCTTAAAGGTGTAATGTAATGGGGTAGAACCCAGAATTTGACAGGTTTAACTACGTTGTTTAAAAAGGCAGAAACAATACATGCTACACCGCAAGATTTATCAACTGTGTTGCGATGGGCGCGAGGTATGTGTTTTCTTGCGGGACCAGCAACGCTGGATTGAACGCGCCCGCATCATCGACATAGAGGGAGATTTAGTGACCCTACGCTATGAAACAGAAGAAGAAGACGAAGTTTGTTCTTGGGAAGAAATGGTTCGCCTCGAGAGCATTGGTGCTGTAACGCAAAAATTGGCTTCAGTACCACGCGGAAATGTGGAACCTCTAATGACTGAAGATTGTCCCGAAGCTGAACGCATCCACAACCGTTACACTGACTCGAATCCAGAATAATTCAGTCATTAGTCATTAGTCATTAATTAAAAGTTAGGAACCTCAGCCTAAAGGCGTGAGGCTTGAAAGAGCAATCAAACAAGCCGTACTGACCAGACCACTCGGTAAAACGAGTAGCCGTTATTTGAGTCATGACACTGTGGAATGCGTAGCTAGTACCCCGCTCTGTCATTTCCAATTAAACAGTTCTAAGGTCACTGGAACAGTGTTGCAAGTCTAACAAGCTCTTATAACAGGTCGTTCGCGCTTGCGTCTCCCCTTGGGAGAAGCTAACATTACCCCGCAAGGGAGGCACATAGCGTGCAAAAACATTATGCGTACAGGGTTGCGAGATTTGAAACGGTAATTGTCCCGTTGAAAGTACAAAACAAAGGTACACCGAATAGAGCAACCCCAAGGCGGTAATGGAAATAGAAAGCCGTGCTTTTAGCACGGGGTTTCTACCCAAATTTCTGATGACTATTGGCTCTCATTCAAACCTTCAAAAGCAGGACAGTAACCTTCTAGAGTTACCTTAAAGTTATACAACGGAGAAGCTGGGTTCCAACACCTCTGCCCCCTTTGATGTCGGCAAGTACCACAACAGTCTACATCTGTCCATGTATAGCGATCGCTATTTTGGTTGAGCAGTTCTCGTTGAGACAATCCCCTTAATACTAGTTCTTCCCCTTGCCAACGAGCTTCGATTAAACCAGTATCGGCAAATTGCCGCCAACGCGGATCGGTAGTAATCATGTTGGGTATGGTGATGGTGATTACTGTTTCCAACTCTGTCAGTTCACCTTCGTAGTTAGTTTCTGGTGCTGCTGGTTGTAAAAAGGTATCGCCGATGGGCAGTTCTACTAAGGTGTTAGCTGCTGGTGAATGTACATGGTAGCGGTTTTGTAACTCCTCTAAGCTAGTCAGGTCTGCCAAATAGGCAGGAGAACCGTGGACAAAAATGACGTGCTGGGGTCGCAAATTATGAATTAGCTGCGTAGTACCAGGCCCATCACTATGTTGAGCCAAAAGATAGGTTTCGACATTGGTAGGCGCTAGATATTCTTTGTCAACTTTTATATCACTTTTTTCTGGTAGGAGGATCAGCCAAGGTCCGGTGTCTAGTTGGCAGTGCTTACCCAAATCATCTTTAGAGTCGGTAAGGACTAT
Source organism: Nostoc sp. (assembly GCF_036917675.1). GTDB lineage: Bacteria > Cyanobacteriota > Cyanobacteriia > Cyanobacteriales > Nostocaceae > Nostoc. Next base: position 10,687 of record NZ_JBALCT010000008.1, read on the forward strand.
ACAAGGTGACTTGCCCACAGTGGGACGATGTTCTGGTTGCAAACGACGCACGCGAGGACGCACCCGTTCATCCCAAAATAAGGGTTGATGGCGGGCGAAATTCTGCACGGACGGGGGGAGGTGTGGTAGCAGTTCTAGGTACGCATCACACCCAGTAGCGACAGCACCATCTACCCAGATATCTAAATCTCGTCCGGTGAAGTGGTGATGTGACCGTAACAGCATTAGCAGTTCTTGACCCAATCCTAAAGCCGGGGTGGGAAGGATTACAGAACAATGGTCAGCGATCGCCCGATTAATTCGCTCTGCTAGTTGATTTTCTTGGTTGCGGCGATGAGGATGACGGGATGTGCCATAACTACCTTCAATGATTAGTACATCTAAGTCTAAGCCCCGCAATTCCTCTAAACGCAAACCTTCTACCAACCGGGAGTTTGACAGGAAAAAGTCACCTGTATACAGTAACTTGTAACTACGCTGCTTGGTAGTGTAGGTAAGGAGAATTGCCACTGCCCCTGGTAGATGCCCTGCGGGAAATAATTCTGCCACCAGACCCTCTTGTAATTCCACAGGCGATCGCAACGGCAAAGCGTGACAAAATTGGGAAATTTCCTCAGCGTCTTGGTCTAGCCAATTCAGCGGCAGTAACTTGCTAGTCACCTCACTACCATAAATAGGTAACTTAGGAAAAGCTTTATGCAGTTCCAGTAAGCCTCTGGCGTGATCTGGGTGGGCGTGACTAATCAAAACTAAATCTGCTGGTAGGGGCGAACTAGTTGCACTTACCGACTTACTAGGCCCCTTAGGCAGCGATGAAATATCCTCCAAACCACAGTCCAACAAGATGTGATGTGGTCCCATTTTCACCAATAAACAGACGCCCTCATTGTCATGCTGGACACTATAGGGCAAACATTCTAATTCACTACCCGCTTCCGCAGCATCTACGCGAGAAGATGCCGACAGATTATCCCTCATGCTTCCTCCCCTCAAACCTCATCATCATGGACATATCCCAAAAGCCAAAAGTTACACAAATTTTGGTTTTGTGACTTAGGGGTAAGTTTTCTCGTGCGCCCCTACACCCTGAGAATACGGATTTTTGATTGGGGAGGACGCCTCCACCGAACCCGCGCTGGTTCGGAAAGGTGGGCTAACAAGAAGCCATCAAATTAGGAGCTAAACGAGTTTGGCTCTTGTTTATATTTCCCTTTGTAAGTTCTGAGCTATCTTAGCCAATTCACCCTACGGTAAGTCGCCCAAGCATCTACAGATTTATCTCAATGTGCGGAGCCATTCCCGTGATAGTTATCTGAATCATAGAATCCATTTTTCGTGCCAAAAAATAAGCACGAAAGCGTAAATATAACTGTTAATCCAGCTAAAATCAGCTTTACGTCCATTTGTTTGCTGTCCCTTAACTCAAAGACTTTCCTATATTAATTTAGTGCTTCCGCAATAAAACGCAATCACTAGAAAATCTTTACTATGCTTATGTGGATTGGGCAATAGGTAAATTTACCGCAATTAAGTCAAATTGTAGAACCTTTCGGTCAACCTGTCCATCAATCTAGATGCAAACCAATATGAGTGCGATGTCTACGACGGGCTACTCGGCGTCGCAATTCTCTACAGTCCGTAAAAATCTTCATCTAGAATCTGCTCAATTGAAAAAGGACAAACGGCGGGATACTCACTTTCCTGGGATATCCTAACCCCAAACTTGCTCTGGTTTAAAGTTCCTCACCGAAGAGGCAGAGGGGAAGGGAGCTCTTAGCGGGGGGAGCAAGCCCAACACTCTGTGTGGAGCAAACCGGAACATGGGTATGAAGCCCCGTCCTTCCAGGAGCTTAGACGCAAGCCGCCATTCCATGCTCCGTCTCAGTCTCTCCCCCTGCCCCCTGCCCCCTGCCCCCTGCCTCTTTTGACCCGATCATTGGCCATACCATGCAATCCAAGCATAGGTAAAGCTAGCGTCCACAGCTACAAATGAGTTACAAAGGAGCAAACTCCATTACCCTAGATTCCAGCAAGGGTAGCCCTGATTATGGAATTTTCAAATCAATCAAATCAATAAATAATTGGTATTTACCAGAGTAACCAGATATGTTCAATGCCACTGAAATTTTAATTGATGCCTTTGTAGATGAAATTCGAGAAGGCTACCGTCGCACCTATGGCTGCTTCAAAAATGATTATCAGGACATTATCGCTTGGGCTGGTAACATGGCTTTGGAAAACATTGCCAATAGCGACGCTCTTTATCACAATGTTGAACACACCGTCCTTGTAACCCTAGTGGGACAAGAAATCTTACGTGGCAAACACATTAGAGAAGGCGGTGTTTCCAGTGAAGACTGGTTGCATTGTATTATTTCTTTAGTGTGTCATGATATTGGCTACGTTAAGGGAGTTTGCCGACAAGACCGAGAAGCAATAGACTTATATTCCACAGGTAAAAATGGCAGAATGATTTCTGTAGCGTCTGGCGCTTCTGATGCCAGTCTCACACCGTATCATGTTGATAGAGCCAAGCTTTTTATTGATGAGCGTTTTGGAGGTCACAAGTTAATAGATGCTGAGGCAATTAAGAGCAATATTGAATTGACTCGATTTCCTGTGCCTGCGGCAGAAGATCAGCAAGATACAAAGTGCTTTGCAGGAATAGTACGTGCTGCTGATTTGATTGGGCAACTAAGTGACCCGCGTTACTTGAAGAAAATTACTTCTTTATTTTACGAGTTTGAAGAAACTGGTGTAAATAAAGTTTTGGGCTATAAAACCCCTGCCGATTTACGTAATAACTACGCTAAGTTTTACTGGAATGGTGTCTTTCCTTATATTCAAGAGGGACTGCATTATCTATCACTGACACAGCAGGGAAAACAAATTCTGGCTAATCTCTACTCAAATGTGTTTGTTGTAGAACACGAAAAACAACAGCAAGAACAGCAGCAGTATTTAGAGAAGTTAGGGGTTGCCAGTTAGGAGTTAGGAGTAGAGACGCGATGAATCGCGTCTGTTAGGAGTTAGGAGTTGGGAGTTAGGAGTTAGGAATGGGGAGTTAAGAATTATTAATCATGAATGAGTTATGAATTAAGATAAAACTTTGATAACTCATAACTTATAACTCCTAACTACTATGGATTGGTGGGGACGACTGAAGAAAAATCCTTTGGCACGATTTGGGGCAATTTTGCTGTTAGTTTTCTACATAGCAGTAATTGCAGCTGATTTGGTAGCTCCTTATGACCCCTATGCTTCACAGCCTAATGGTTCACTGCTGCCACCAACTAAGATACATTGGGTTTCTCAGTCAGGGCAGTTTATCGGGCCCCATGTTTATCCGACGACTCAGGGGGACACAAATTTAGAAACAGGCGATCGCCAACTCATTGTAGACTTCAAAAAGCCCTCACCCCTGCATCTATTTGTCTCCGGGCCAGAATACCGATTGTTGCAGATGAGTTTGCCATTACCCCCGAAGTGGGATGAAGTCACAATCTTTGCTGGTATTCCCTTAAATTGGCATTTATTTGGGACAACAAGTGGGGTAAAAGTCAACATCTTCGGCACTGATGACCAAGGGCGCGACCAATTTAGTCGCCTCCTGCATGGCGGTCGCATCAGTATGTTTATCGGGATTTTTGGCATTATCATTACCTATCCCCTTGGTTTGCTCATCGGTGGAATTTCTGGTTATTTGGGCGGTGTGACTGATAGCGTGATTATGCGCTTGGCAGAAGTGTTAATGACTTTCCCTAGTATTTATCTTTTGGTGACTTTGGGAGCAGTCTTACCAGCTGGTTTAAGCAGTACCCAGCGCTTTTTGCTGATTGTGGTGATTACTTCGGTTATTAGCTGGGCTGGTTTAGCACGGGTGATTCGCGGACAGGTACTATCAATTAAAGAGCGAGAATTTGTCCAAGCGGCACGCGCAATGGGCGGGAATCCACTTTATATCATCCTCCGCCACGTTTTGCCGCAAACGGCTAGTTATATAGTTATCTCTGCTACTCTTGCAATTCCCAGCTTTATTGGTGCAGAAGCGATACTGAGTCTCATCGGTTTGGGAATTCAACAACCAGACCCCTCTTGGGGCAATATGCTTTCTCTGGCTAGCAATGCTTCAATTTTGGTACTGCAACCTTGGTTAATCTGGCCGCCAGCTGTGCTGATTATCCTCACAGTGTTAGCATTCAACTTACTGGGTGATGGATTGAGAGATGCCCTCGACCCCCGCAGTTTGAGAAGATAAGCTCTTAGAATAGCAAATGCGATCGCCCAAATTAGTCCGCGAAGGCGGACTTTGCCTGTGTAGCCGCGAATTCCATTCGCCTTCTATTAGCTGAAAAAATCCGCTCCTGCTGCAAAACCCAACGGCGAAACAGTTCTACCATAATTCGCCAGCTTCCCTGATTTTGCTCAACGACATCATGACGCTTCAGAGTATTCAGCGCTTCCTCTAAATTGGGGTCGTTCATACCTATAGACTGAGCCAAGACATCCAGACTTAACCCCTCTGGGTGAGGTGGAAGTACTTGTATAATTGTCTGCTGACCATCAGCACCCCGCGCCGCCTGACCCCAAACCCCATCAAAGTAGTAGCGTCCCCGCTTAAAAAACTCAGGGTCATTGATAACTGCTTCCACGTCTTCCACTGTGAAAACTGGCTAGTCGTCCTTGCTCAAAAACAAAGTCATTGTAGCGGCGCACTAATTGAAAACCCACGAGTTCCACTAAATATGGTTGACCATGTGTCAAAACATAAATTTCATCTAAAGCTTACGGGATGTAATCGAGGGGGAAGTCTTCATTACCTGGGTTCCAGGCAGTAAAGAGATAGAATCACGCCTGTTTGAACTAATCAGCCCAGGTACATTTACTAACCTCAAAGGGATAAAAGACAAAGAACGGAGCTTGCGTTCACGAGTACTGACCTTACCAGTCATGGCAGCAATAGTGTTGAGTCTAGTGTATCGACAAGTACAACATCTCACGGATGTATTGCGATCGCTAGAAATAGAAGGATTAATCTGGGTAGAAGCAACGAAAGTCAGTAAACAAGCGTTGTCTCAAAGACATTTGACTAATCTTCTTGACCCACAACAACTTTCGGCACAAGAAATTTGTGATTTATACTGACGACCTTGGCCCATTGAGGAGGCATTTTTATTGACTAAGCGATTGTTGGGCTTGTCCGATCTTTGGGTTGGTGGCACAAACGGTGTACAAATGTAAATATACGCTACTTGGATTTTCTACGCTGTTCTGAATGACTTGTGTGCTGATGTAGCCTACTTTACCGCCGTAGGCATCGCTCTACGACAGCCTATTGAACGCATTTCCGTAGAAATGGTGTTTCGTATCTGATATTTTTTTCACCGCCCACTTTTACTTAACCCTAAGTTACAACTTATTCCTTGGCTTGTGGAACATTATCCTTGGATGGGCTTAGTTAAAGCCGTCCGTCAACGTCACCGATGAACGGCTGCTCACTCTCTTGACATCTGGGCTAATGCCTTAACTTGACACCAATGGCTTTTCGTCCCACCCCACAAGATGGATAATTTATTTCTTGTCAGTCCCTAAAAAGGCTACCGTGTACACACAAGTCTTTCTTGACGCAATTTAGGGTTTATCGAATAGCCTAAGATGTGTATACCGTAGCCTTAAAAAGGAGGAAATTAAGCTCACTCAAGATCGGGCAGGTAACGCATTGGGCTATAAATAAAATTTATATGTATGGAAGTAACAAATCTTAATCAAAGGGATTGACTATGTAATATAAAATTAAATCGCCTTTATTTAGGCAAAATCCCAATAAAAAAATGAATCAGTATTCCGTAACAAGCAGCAGTGTAGTGAAAGAAAAAGCCAGGGAATTGGGCTTTCACAAAGTTGGAATTGCTGCTGTAGATAGGGTAGATGCCACAGAAGCGCAGAGGTTACAAGCATGGATTGAACTGGGTTATCACGCCGATATGGAATGGATGGCTAATCCCAAGCGTCAGGATATCAGCTTAGTGATGCCACAGGCGCGATCGCTAGTCTGTGTGGCGCTAAATTACTACACACCAGATCAACGTCCCGAAGGCGAGGAATATGCGAAAATTTCCCGTTATGGTTGGGGAAGGGATTATCACAAGGTGATAGATAAAAAACTCAAACAGCTATCTACATGGCTAGAATCACTTGATCAAAGCGTACAAGCTCGGTATTATGCAGATACTGGCCCGGTGCAAGATAAAGTGTTAGCTCAACAAGCCGGAATTGGTTGGATTGCCAAAAATGGTAATGTGATTACACCAGAATATGGCTCTTGGGTATTTTTGGGAGAAGTGTTGACCAATTTGGAATTAGAGAGCGATCGCCCGCATACAGAACACTGCGGTAGCTGTACTCTTTGTCTTCAAGCTTGTCCTACGGGTGCAATTACTCAGCCTTTTGTGGTGGATGCTAATCGCTGCATTGCTTATCATACCATTGAAAATCGAGCCGAGGAATTACCAGAGACAATCATACCCCATTTGCAAGGCTGGGTTGCTGGTTGCGATATTTGCCAAGATGTTTGTCCTTGGAATCAACGTTTTGCCAGCACAACTGATATTGCAGAGTTTCAGCCTTATCCTGGGAATATTGCTCCCCAGCTGCTAGAATTAGCCCAAATCTCAGATCAGGAGTGGGATAAACGATTTCCAGCATCTGCCTTGCGGCGGATTAAGCCAGAAATGTTACGACGCAACGCCCTAGCTAATCTTGACGCATCCAGGCGAAAGAATGACCCCGAAAGTAATTATTTTTGATTTTGATGGCACAATTGCTGATACAGTAGATGCCCTTGTAAGTATTGCTAATCGTCTAGCTGTAGACTTTGGTTATAGACAAATAAGCCCAGATCAATTAGCCGTCCTTAAAAACTTCACATCTAGGGAAATTATTAAGTACTCAGGAGTTTCTCTATTTAAGATACCTTTTCTAGTTAAAAAAGTTAAAGGGGAATTAAAAAATAAAATTCCAGAATTAAAGCCCATTCCGGGAATTAAAGAAGCATTAATAGAACTCCAAAATCAAGGATATAAGCTGGGCATTATCACTTCTAATTCTAAAGAAAATGTGACGCAATTCCTGACAATTAATGATTTAAATCACCTATTTGATTTTATCTACTCAGGAATTACAATTTTTGGCAAAACAACCATAATCAATAATGTATTAAGGCAAAATCAACTCCAACCTCAAGAAGTTATTTATGTCGGAGATGAAACCAGAGATATAGAAGCATCAAGAAAAGCAAATATCCAAGTGATTGCAGTGACTTGGGGCTTTAACTCACGAGAAGTATTAGCCAAGCAAAATCCAGATTATTTAATTCAGCAACCTAGCGAACTATTAGAAGTGATGAATGGTTGTTAATTAATCAATCAATATTCAAAAGTAGATAGTGAAAATCTTAACTATTGACGATTTACTAAAACAGTAAGGTGGGCAATGTCTAGCAATGCCCATAACTTCAATTTTAATATTTGTGAGATTGCCCACCCGACAAAATAGTAAGATATCCGGAAAACTTAATTTTTCCGTTCACCCTTTTCCAAAGCTTGTTGTACTAGCTCATCACTGACATTAGTTACACCCTCAGTCGGAGAATTCCCAACTTCCTTTGCTAACTCGAGAAAATCATCAGGATTACCAGTTGACTGGGTTTGGGTTTTTGTCTCTTGTGGTTTAGAGGTTTGATATTTAGGTGCAGTGGCTGCTTCGGCTGCTGCTGCACCTTTACCTGTGCGATCAACTTCACTCACACTAAATTTTTGTGCAGTTGCATAATCAGCATCAAAATTGACAGTTGGCGCTTTTTCTTCACCACTAGCTATGCTATCGGCAGCTAATTGTGCATCCTGGGTGGAAGCTTCATTTAAATTGGGCTTCACTTCTTCATCAGGCATAATTAAAACCTTAGGTAAATTTTTTATTGTTGTGGCAATTCTAGCAAAGTACTATACTGCTTTCTTGCTTCTTGGGGGAGACTTTTACCTCTATTAAAAGGTAGATTAAAGCTGCAATTTTAAATTAATTTAACTCTTTCTATGGGTAGTAGAATCTGATTATCAAACTCTGGTACCACTTAGTTTGGCGTGTAAAATTTCCTTGGAAACAAATTTATGACTGCAAGTTACGATAAAACTATTTCTCAAGCCCAGAGCAATGAAACTCAAAAATTGGTGGATGCGTTTAACGCCTTAGATACTGATGCAAAATTAGCCTGGTTCTATTTAGTTTATAAAAAAATGGGTGACTCGATCACCCCAGCTGCTCCAGCTGCGGCCGAACCAGAGTTAGCACCACTTCTGCTTGGAGATTATTTTGAATTATCAGATGAGCAGCAACTAGATATTATGCGGGATATTGTTAACCGCAAAGATACAGAATATTCCCGTGCTTATGGGGCGATAAAAGAAAACAACCAGCTGTTAGTTTGGTATGCTTGGGCGGTAGCTATGGGAGATACGGTGGTTGATTTGCCAAGCACCTACCAGCCAACTAAAGAAATTAAAGATTTGCTTTCGCAAATTGAAGGATTAGAATTTGAAGAACAAATGTCGGTGTTTCGGACAATAGCTGGTGAAGTGGGTTACACCGATGTTAAGCCGATCGCAACGCAAGCAGAAACTGGGAAAACGCCGAGTTTATAATCAGATCAAAACCGCATTTATCAGCCCTGACGACTAGAAGTAGCACGTCAGTTGCTCATGGGGAGCCACTGCGGTGGACGGGAACACCTGCATAAAGGAGGCAGTGTGTTGGGCGGGTTTCCCGACTTGAAGCAACTGCCGTCAAGTGGCGTGGAAACCCCCAAGACCGCACTGGCTTGGCTGCACAAAGGAAGTTCGCCTACCATGCTAGAATGCTAAGGGCGAACGCGGACTTTAAACAGCAAGGTGATTCAAGTCGGCTGGGGTGAGGTTAGAATGTACTACTTCACCATCACGGAACCAAACGATGCGCCGGGTTTGACGAGCAACTTCTGGTTCATGTGTCACCATGACAACGGTGATTCCACTGGCATTTAGTTCGCCAAAAATATCTAAGACTTCTTGGGTTGTGTGGGAATCAAGTGCGCCTGTGGGTTCATCGGCTAGGAGTACTACGGGACGATTAACGATCGCACGAGCGATCGCTACTCGTTGTTGTTGTCCACCAGATAGTTGAGTTGGTTTGTTGTTGAGGCGATTTGCTAAACCGACTCGTGTCAGTGCAACTGTGGCGCGATCGCTTCTTTCTTTTGGATTTAGGCCAGCATACACCATCGGCAGCATCACATTTTCTAATGCTGTTAGTTGGGGCAATAGGTGGAATTGTTGGAACACAAAACCCAGCTTTTTATTACGGATGTGTGCCAATGAGCGATCGTCCATTTGCGCTACGTCAAGATTATCTAAGTAATAATGTCCAGAAGTAGGACGATCTAGACAACCAATAATATTCATGGCTGTGGATTTACCAGAACCTGAAGGCCCCATGATTGCACAATATTCGCCCTGTTCCACAATTAGGTTGACATCATTCAGCGCTCGGATTTCTGTTTCGCCACTACCATAAATCTTGAAAATGTTTTCTAGTCGAATGATTACTGGTTTCGATACAGGATTTTCAACCAGGGGATCGGTAATTAAAATAGTATTTGCCATAAAAATATAAAGCCACAAACCTAATACCAGTCAGAGTTTTAAAATTTGCCTTTGATTTTTGTTTTCGGAGAGTGATACAAAAAGGATATTTTGGTAATCTTCTAAATTTTGCAGCAGACGGGTATATATTATTGCTAGCTGTGGTAAAGCTTTTAACTGGTTTTTTTAAGTCAGTTAAATTCGCTGCAACCATAGATTCTTACTCGCCTAATTTAGGCATTTTATCAATCTTTGCTTCTATTTGAAGATAAGCTGCATCTAATTTTTTATAAATTTTTCTACTGTCTTTATAAGCTTTGACAACTTTAATACGAAAGAAAAGTAAATCCAGAGTTAGCGCGTCTCAAACCCTATTTACAGGTGGATTCTAGCAGAGTGTTGAGTTTGGGATTTGCTGTTGCTTTTCTTACTTTTCTTGTTCTCAAATCCTGTTGGCATTATTTTGATCTTGCGGCTAGATGGTAAGAGTTCTACCCTAACTCGGATAGTGCCACTTTCAAACCGAGGTTACAGATCAAATAAGTCCGCTTATCAATAGGTTTTGAAATCCGCTAACCCTGATTCGGTATTATAGATAGAGCCGCTTGCAAGAAAAGACAACTTGCCTATTTTTTAATCAACAGCAACTATCACATCTGATGATTTAATCACGGCATGAGCCTGCTTACCTTCTACAAGTCCCAGCGTTTCCGCAGATGATTTTGTGATGATTGACACTAACTCTATTCCTGGTGCCAATTCTAAAGTTACCTCAGTATTAACTGAACCATGCACAACTTTTTTGACAGTACCTTTGAGAGAATTCCGAGCGCTAATTTCCATTTTTTGTGTCTGTTTTACTTAATACTTAAATAAACTAGCATACTTTTAGGCACATTTTTGTAAAGAAAATAAATTAGTTTATATTTCTTAATAAGTGTCAGTGACATAAAGTAAATCTCAGTGTAATATTTCTGTTTGATTAAAGATAATATTCAATGAAAATATTACATCAAAATTGAGCATTTTCAGGTATTGATCATGGGTAAGCATCTCACATTTTAGATATCGCTAGTATTTAGTAGCACAGCCCAGGTTGGTGGTTTTTGCCTCATCTAGTTACGTTTTATAACCGCCATTTTAACGTTAAGTTGAGACTATCTGCGATTAGTCTAGATAATGAAATAAAATTGTAAAAAATGCTGCATTTTCAGTGTTTCTCAAGATTGTTTCTTTATAAATGATTCAGAATTCAAAATTATCAGAGTGATAATATATAACTAAGTTCAATTGTTGCTAGTCAACTTATTACTAGTTGGTTTGTTCAACTAATAGACTTTAGCTACTCGTATAGCATTTTCAAATAATGGTGGGTAATACCCACCATTAAGTTTTGCAAGCAAGTTTATGCTGATAAATAACTTAGGTTTGTGATATTTAAGGAACAATTATGAGTCAAGTAAGCAGGCAAGATTTGAGTGAAGCAACAACCCAATGGCTAATAGCAAAAGGCTATAATACTAGAGATTTAAATCAGCCAGGTGAAAATGGCGATACAGCTTTGATGAAAGCTACAAGAGAGGGAGTTTATGCAGTCGTAAAAGAACTAATTGATGCAGGTGCGGATATCAATGCTCGAAATAGCGATCACAACAATGCTTTGTGGTTTGCTTGTTTTGGTAATCACTACGATTTAATTAATTTACTATTGGCTGTCAACATTAATATTGACAATCAAAATGATAATGGTGCAACTGTTTTAATGTATGCAGCATCAGCCGGAAAGACAGAAGTCGTTAAGTTACTTTTACAGCATCATCCTAACTTAGATTTGAAAAACTTAGACGACTATAAAGCGATGGATTTTGCCAGCAATGTAGAAGTTTTAAGGATACTTAAAAATGCCACAAAGTCAAATATCGGGCAAAGCCTATCATGAAGCTACTAAGCATTCTTACTTATCTGTACAAATTGATCCAAATTATGTAGATGCTTCAACACAGCCATCTCCATTTAAAGTTTATCCAAAATTTTATCGGAGAGTAAAATTAAATCTCAATAATCCTGTTCATTCTTTTATCTCCTTAACCAGTGCAATAACCCTGGAGAAAGTGTATAAAGATGGCCCTTATAAACTGCGAGTGAATCCATCAGCAGGCGCTCTGTACCCCACAGAAGTTTACGTACAGGTTCGCGGTATCGAGGGAATAGTAGATGGTATATATTATCTAGAAGTTGAGAATAATTGTCTAACTCTTATCTATAAATTAATTGATGATGGGTTAGAGAGTTATATTATACCGGGGAAAAGTATCAACGGATTCATCTTTTTAATTAGTTGTGTTTATTATAGGTCTAGCTGGAAATATCAAAATAGAAGCATAAGATATTGCTTATTAGATAGCGGGCATCATTTAGGTGCGATCGCAGCTTCAGCTTTTCTCCACAGCCGAGATATACAATTAATTTTCGACTTTGATAAACTTACGCTCAATTCAGATTTGGGATTTGAGAATAAGGAGTTTATTACTGCTTGTGCGGTGTCAGGAGAAGTACAAGACAAGAAAATCAGACACTTAAGGCTGAAAGTTCCTTTTGTCTGCGGTACTGATTATTTTGAATCTAATCAATTTATTGAAGATGCCTATAAAGCAACTACTCTACAAAAGAGCCGTCAGCAGAAATTAGAGTATCCTCAATTTGACTTTGACAAGGATAAATTTTATCAAACAGTTTGGGATAGACGTTCTATTAGACGTTTCCGGAAAGAGTCTATTTCTCAAGAAGACTATTTATATATAGTGCAGCAACTTCAGCAGCCAATACCGACAGAAAATTATGAGGAAATAGAAATTTACTCAGTGGTGCATCTAGTAGAGGGAATGACACCTGGGTTATATAAAGGTACGTATCTGGTTAAGACGGGTAATTTTAGTGAAAAGACGGGTTACTTATGTATTAATCAGGCTATTGCTAAAGATAGCGCTGTAACTTTATTTTTTGTGTCAGATTATTTAAATTATCAAACTGCTATGCAAATAGCTGGTTTTCTAGGGCAGAGACTTTATTTAACTAGTAATTATTTGGGAATTCAATGTAGTGGAATAGGTGCTTATTATGATGATGAAACCCAGGAATTATTAGAAACAAATAAAGATGTACTTTATGGAATGGTAATTGGAATATAAGCAGGAAGCTAAAGAGAGATGGCTAGAAAGATGTATTACTTTAATGGTGATGACTCACATCCTATGCAACCGACATCGGCAGATATTATACTGCGGCAGCAACTAGAGTATTCTATTAGTAGATACTTTTATGATGCGTGCGATCGCACCATTCAAAATCTTCTATCTAATTGTCGCTGGTATGTCACAACCCATGCCAATGCTCTAACATTAGTAATTGAATGTCCCGATCAAGTTACTAATTGGCGTATTTTGCAACAAATCGTGCCAATGGGGACATTACTCTATGCAATTGTCAGCAGTGCTAAAATCCGTGTTTGTCCGCCAGAGATTCAAGCCGTACCTTTTGAAATGAGGGTAGATGAACTTTCTGTTTATCGGGATTGGGCGTGATTCAATTTTAGATTTTGGATTTTGGATTTTAGATTTGGGATTGTTAACTAAAAGTTGATATTCTGTTTGATAAGTACAGCTACCTCTTCAAAAACCAAATCAGCAGAATGTTTGACAACAGGACTTAACTCCAGTCCAAAATCAAGATTAGCCGCTTCAATTAAATAAACTGTGACATCTTCGGGAAAGTCATTTTTAAAGATTTTCCGTCCGGCGGCTAAAGCATTATCCCAACGAAAATCATGCAAGTTATAACTAGGTTCGGGCATTGCTTCCAGTTCTTTTCCTGGAACTTTAAACACAGCACCTGGTTCTGAACCAGTTGAACTTGCATCAATAATCACTAATTGTTTACTACCTCTAGCTTGAAACATTACTTCCATCCCTGCGGTGCCACAGTCATATACTCGCACATTAGGATAAGGGTTTTCAGCTAGATATTTTTGTAAGCGTTGGGCAATGATAACGCCTACTGCGTCGTCACTGCGATTTAGATTGCCGCAACCGATAATAGTTAGCATGAGATTTAATTGTTTAAGCGGTTGCAAATTCAGTTAAAGCGCGATCGCTTGGAGGATGAAAAGCTAACACAATATCACTTTGAGGAACCCCTGCGTTTAATAATTCGGTGGCGATACCTTCTTCAGTCCAATCTTCTTCGATCCAAATTTTGTTATTCTTAATGCGAATATGTACAGTAATGCCTTTAATTCGGCGATTTTTTTGCCAGCCAAGCTGGAACCATAGATATTGATCGCGTTCATCATCGAGTGCTAAAAGGCTCTCTACGTCGTCATCAGGTGAGCTATTGCAGAGGCGATCATATTCTATGAGAATGTTTTTAATGATGTTTCTATAGTGACTTAGTTTATCCATTGAACTATCACCTCACTTTCTACATCTACAACTATTAACAATAGTTGATTTTGCTGGACTACTATTTTAACTGCTTTTAGCTGGAAAAATTTTTCAGAAGTACTTTGCTTGATTGCTAAATAAAGTTGATATTGAGGTTCTGTAATTTTAATCAGATGTATACACATCTTGATCCAGTAAGAATCTCATGCTCAAATAGATACTAGGCGAATATCTTCAGCTGCCACTAGCGCGATCGCGTATCGTAAGCAGGCACGAATATCCTCAATTTGTAGCTCTGGATAGTAGTCTCGGATAATTTCTTCAAAAGAAAGCCCATCATTGAGTAGTTCAAGAATGCTTTGTACAGTAATGCGTGTTCCTGCTATGCAAGGTTTACCAAAATGAATTTGCGAGTTAACTACAATTTTGTCCATTAACTATAAAGTTAAATGTGTTTCCTCAATTTTAAGATAAACAGTCGCCTTGCTTAACCACTAAGGCGTGTTTTCAAACTTTCTTTTTGCTTCAGCTAATTTGGCAAAGCTGGAGGCGAATATTCAGGAAGGGATGCTGAAATAATTTAGGCTACTCGGATGCCAGCAAACTGCTAGCATAAAGGTAATAATCCACTAGTCGAATAGCACTAGCAAAGGAGGCAGTATGGCAACAATTACCATTCGCAATATATCTGATGAGTTAGTCGATCGCATTAAACGCTTGGCGGGACAAAAGGGAATTTCGATGGAGCAAGAAGTCCGCGATTTGTTGCAAAAACGCTATGGTCAACGTGATGAAGTGCTTACTCGTATTCGTCAACGGGCGGAAGCATTACCGATGGAATCAGAAAGTCGGGCGCAGACTTGGAAATCAGAAGGGCGACCCTGATGGTGATTGATACAATGGTATTTGCCTATGCGCTCTTACACGTAGAGGACTAGTATGAACAGGCGATCGCTGCTTTAGAAACTGTAGATCAGATTGTGGTGCCTGATTCGTTGTTTGCCGAGTTGGGCAATGTGATTTGGCAATGGATACAATTCCGGCAACTACCGTTGCAAATAGGTTTAGATGCGCTGCAAGATGCTGAGGCATTGGTTGATGTAATTATTTCTAGTTCTCAAATTCGGGATGTTGCTCTAAAACTGGCAGTCGATGCAAGTCATTCGTTCTACGATACGTTATTCGTGGCAGCAGCAATTCAAGCTGATACTCAAGTGCTGACTTGTGATCGCAAACTGGCGGCTAAGTTTAGCGATCGCGTTGTATTACTAGAATCAGGTAATTTATGATGGACAGAAGCTTTGTTTGCAAATGACATTCGCAAACAAAGCTTTTTGTCCAAAGTCCAAAATACAGACAAAGCCTCTGAAAAACTAAGTTATCAGCAGGAAACTATAACTCTACACCATGTTTCTTGGCAATTTCAGTAAGTTTCTCAGACTGATGTTGTGATGCTTTAGTTAAGAGTTCTTCAGCCTCTTCTCTAGTACTTCCCTCTTTAGGGATTAAGTACTTGATATAAAGGGATACAAAATCGGCTGCGATCGCTAAACCGGATAAAGCATGTTTGTCAGCTTCTTTACCTGCGATCGCTGCTACTAGACCTGCTCTAATTGGGTCTGGTTTAACTTTCATGAACTGATCGACAAGTTTAGGGATGTAGTCTTCTGGTGGCAAATTATCTAACTTACTTCTATCAGGAGTAAAGTTACATTCTGCGGCTTTTGCCTGCTCTAAAACACACCATTCTATGTATTCTTGCAATCCTGCATC
This sequence comes from Nostoc sp., assembly GCF_036917675.1. GTDB lineage: Bacteria > Cyanobacteriota > Cyanobacteriia > Cyanobacteriales > Nostocaceae > Nostoc. The sequence goes on from NZ_JBALCT010000008.1 coordinate 26,570, forward strand.
GGGAACGCGAGGGAGATATTCGTGTAGCGCTAAATCAGACACAAGCTTACCTTGTAAATTTCTGTTTTGTTGAAGTGAATTAAGGTAAGCCTAACCCACTATTTCTATCAGTTTTAGTGTGTTACGCTACGAGTTTTGAATATCAGGCATTGGGCATAGTCCATTAGTTATCACCACATTTTTACAAAATTAAAAGAGTTGGTGGGGCGAGCGCATTTTTGGTGTTGTATATTTGTGTAAACAAGGGCACACTATAAAGTAGGTATAAATATATGATTTATTCATGAAACCTACTTTACACAAAGGGCAACTAATCAGATGGAAGGACGATCACGGCTTTGGTTTCATACAACCCGATGATGGTAGTCAAGATGTCTTTTTACACATTACAGGATTCAAAGACGTTAACCGTCGTCCCCAAGTTGGTGATTTCATTTGTTATCAACTAACAGCTAGTAAAGATGGCAAACTACGCGCTTGTAATGCTTCTATTGAAGGAGTTACATCAAAGTTCTCATCTTCTGCCGCACCAAAGAAGTCTGTATCTAGAACTGTAGACAAATCTTTATCATTACCATTACAGACATTACTTCTATCTTTACTACCAGGGTTAGGTTCAATCCATCTTGCACTAACAACTGGCAACCCAATTCCTCTAATTCTTTATCCTGTTATGAGTTTAATTACCTTTAGGCTATATGCCGATGATAAATCTCGTGCACAACAAGGACGATGGAGAAGGCAAGAAAATACTTTGCATCTGTGCGAATTTATGGGTGGTTGGTTAGGTGCATTTGTTGCTCAAGAGAAGCTACGTCACAAAAGCAGCAAAGTTTCTTATCAAGTTGTATTTTGGGTGATAGCAATTCTTCACATCGTATTTTGGTTAGATTGGCTATTTTTTGGTAAGGCGTTGATAAATCTGTTTTTCGGTATTGCTTCTAGAGGATAATTGAATCAAGTCATAGTCTGTAAACTAAGTTTAATCTGGTTGTCGGCAAGGGCTATCGCTCTTGTTGGTGGTATAAGCAGTTAACGTCGCTACCATCAGTCGCTTATTAAGGTGGTGGATGACGACCCAGGAATTCTTCTTCTGCCCGAATCGCTAGCATAATCGCACGATTCATTTTGAGTGCATTAATGATTGCTCGTCCTATAGCTGTTAATCCGATAACTTCTACACCATTCCACTGAAAGTGTTCTTTCCATACTTGTTGACGAGGGTTGAAGATTGGTACTTTTTCTCCTGTTTCTGGATCTTCAACCATTTGTCGGGCAGCCTTACGGAGTGAACAGGACACGCAAGCAAGTGCCAAATTACTTGCTGTTGTTGTACCACCTGCTACCACAGGAGTGATGTGATCGATATGAAATGTAGCTGCTTGACCTGCTTGGGATAAACTGCAATATTCACAGCGTTCAGCTGCTCTTTGGATGACTAATCGACGTAAAGTAACTGAAATCGTTACCATTTATCCCTGCTGCATCACACGCTGCGAACGCAAGTGCAGCAGAGATAAAAATTCTGCCAACTCAACCAGCCCTTCAGCTTCTCGTCGTTCTGCAAGGGTAAGCACTTCGCCTACATCTTGGCGATCTAGCAGAAATTGCAGACGCTCTTGTACAGCTTCAGGAAGTTGAAAGTGAGTCAGTTCAACAGGTATCTCAATAATTTCAGCCATACAAAGTATGTCTAGCAAAATCGCAATTACTTGTAGAGCCAGTGTAACCCAATATGCATTGTGCTAGACGATCTAATATTTGAGAATTAAGCAGTCCGAAAACGCGCTAACTCTTCACCAGTCTTAGCATCATGGGCATGGACTGTACACACCAAACATGAATCAAACGATCGCGCCACATGCCCAACTTCCACCGGATCGCTAGAATCGTAAATGGGTGTCCCAATTAAAGCTTCTTCAATGGGGCCGCGGATTCCTTCACCGTCACGAGGTCCGATATTCCATGTACCAGGGGCAATCACTTGGTAATTCTTAATCTTACCGCCCTCTACTTCCACCCAGTGAGATAAGGAACCCCGCGCTGCTTCAGTTGCACCCCAACCGCGTCCATCTTTTTCTTTGGGTTTGATATACCAAGGGTCGTTTAATTTGAATTCGCGTAAACAGTGTTCAGCTTGACGATATAACTTGACAAGTTCGTGAACTCGTGCTAGCTGACGCACATGAATACTAGCGCCACCCATCTTTTTGAAGACATCAAGGATCAAGCCGTCGTAGTGTTGCCAAGATTCGCCATGTTTACCACCCGCAACTAATTGCCGCGCTAAGGGTCCAGTTTCCAAACGTCCGAAGTCTTTGTGAAGGACTGCACTCGACCAAGAGTAAGCGTTATCGAAATCTTTGGTATTGATTGCAGTCGGTTTAGTGGTGCGATCGCTAGGGTGAATGTCTGCTGTTCCTTCATCGTACCAGGAGTGAGTTGTATTCTCGCGGGTAAATGACTGATCCATTAAGGTGTGAGTGTCTGCGAAGCTGTCGTACACTCCACTTTTCATAATCATCGCCGCATTTCGTCCTTCAATAGTCGGCTTTTGATATTTATCTTCATGGGCTAAATATCCCCAAGTGACATATTTCCCAACACCAGCACCATATCTATCTAGACCGATATCTAAACCCATGCGCCAATAAAAACCTAAGTCAGAATCTCGATGATTTCGGTCTTCATCTAACCAATTCCTGAAGTCATCATAAGTCTGGATTTGTTCGTAGCGTTCCAAAGAACAACCTAACCACACTGGTTCTAACCAATTGGTGCGGAAATATTCGAGAATCGCCCAAGCGCGGGTAATGTCAGTGAGGGTTGGGGCGCACATCACGCCACCAGGCACCATATAACTGCTGTGGCAACTGGTGGTATGCTAAATATGTTCCTGAGTAACTTATTATGTAAAGTGATTTTGCTCAAGGGCAACATTTTATTTTCACCATTTCAGCTTATAAATAAGGGAATATTTAGGGAATGACCGGGCAAAATCAAAACCAGGGTAATTGCGATCGCCAAAATTTAATATCGGAGACATATCCCCCATCTACAGATGAGGATGCAAATGCAGACTCAAGGGACTTTTTCGCCGATATTTTTGCAGATTTTGAGCCGCAGAACACCACAGACGGTAGTTACAGAGGAACAATGGCGAAAATTAAAGCAACAGAATTACACTATCAAGAAGTTTTTGAGCAGAAGTTTGTCGAAGCCAATACTAATTTAAAAAGGGATAGAATTAGAGTCACCATTAAACAAACTGGCAATTCTCTCCAGTTACGGGCTACCCTACCGTTAAAACCAGGCGATGCCTACGGCGGGCAAAGCCAACGCAGTTTAGGCAAGGAAAAAAAGCAGTATGACTTGTCTCTAGGGATACCAGCAAATTTAGAGGGACTGAAAACTGCGATCGAGGAAAGTTACGAGTTGGGTAAATTAATCGCTCGTCACACTTTCGAGTGGAATGAGAAGTATTTAGGAATTAAATCTAGAGAGAAGCAAGAGATAAAAACTATTGGGGAATTATTAGATACATTTGATGAAAAATATTATCAAACCCGTCAGAAAACTATAACCAGTCAAAATACCTTTTCTAACTATATATCTGTAATTAAAAGAAACTTTCCTTTAACAACTTTGTCAACAAAAAATCATTTTGAGGAAATTATTAATTCATTTCAGGGAAATAAAAAAAATGAACTGATTGCGGTAACTTCTGTTTTTATTAAAACCTTTAAGTTGGGATTTATACTTGATGTGAGACGGGATCATGTCACTCCTGCCCATCGAGAAATACCTGACAATGATAAAATACTATCTTCTTTTGACCTATTTGAAAAATTCGCGCTCAATCGCAGAAATACAAATATCACTGATGAAATAGACACCTGGGAAATGTGGCGTTGGGTATATGGAATGTTGGCAACCTTTGGGTTAAGACCAAGGGAATTATTTGTCGAACCAGATATTAATTGGTGGATGTCTCCCCAAAATATAGACCATACTTGGAAAGTCAATAAGAATACAAAGACTGGATATCGAGAAGTTATCCCTTTTGTACCGGAATGGATAGAATTATTTGATTTAAAAAATCCCAAACCATTAAAGATTTTAGAAAAAAAGGTGACAAAAATTGCATCTGTGCAAAATATTAATTGGATGCGGAGAGATATATCCAGATGGTTTAGAAAAGTGGGAATTGAGTTTCAACCCTACGATTTGCGTCATGCTTGCGCGATTCGAGCGCATCTTCAGGGAATACCCATCAAAGCCGCAGCAGACAATTTAGGTCATACTGTTGATGAACATACAAAAACCTACCAGCGTTGGTTTGGCATTGAAAACCGTAAAAAAGCCTTTGGTGAAGTAATTAGTCAAAAGTCGTTAATTGAGTTGCAGAAGAATGAAATATTGGCGCTACGGATGGAGAATGAAAGGTTAAGGTTGGAAGCGGAAAAGTGGAAATTGTTGGGAATTAAAAATCCAAATAAGTCGGAACGGGTTTATCACCACGGCTAAGAATATGAGTATAAATTATCGTTGAAGAATTCCGTATAATACTCCTTTGAGGGGATAGTCATTTTTTGAGCTAAGAATTGTTAGTCACTGTTTGCTTCTGGGTAAACTAACTTAGTGGCTTCACCCAAGTTTTTCTCAACCACTAGCAAAATCTGCACAGTTACTAGCCTAAGAGTATGAAAGTTAACTTGTTCAACTGGCTCGGTGAGATGCTAGGAATTAACGAAATTCGTAAACGCCTAGATAATCTAGAAAATCGTGTATCATCTCTTGAGAATTCAACTGAATTGATACTTAAAGACTTTGGAAACTATAAGAGTAGAACTCATGAAGAGCTAAAACTCATGGAGTCTCAAGTGTCGCGCCTTTTGGATCAAATTGATGATGTTTTATCGACGTTAGACAATGTAGAAGGTATCACGCGAGCCAAAAATCTTCAACGGAGGTTAAGGAATAACTATACACGCATTAAAAAGGCAATGGTGGCGTAAAATGGAAGAAGATTTAATTAAGCGAATTAATGAGACTGGACAACGAGCCGCAAGGCTGAAAGAGCAGACCTCTCAAGAACTCTGGGATCTGGTCATGGAATGTGCATCGATATTGAAAGAAATTCATCCAACTCAACGCAAATTATGGTTGGCAGAGGTTGTGAATGAGCTTTATCAAGTCCAGAAAGGTTTGTGTCCATTGTGTAATACTGAGCTAGATCCTCCGTTAATGCAAGTAGACCACATCATTCCTTTTGCTCATGGAGGGGGTAATGAGCGCAGTAATTTGCAACTTGCTCATAAAACATGCAACAACCAGAAACGAGCAAAAGTAGATATGATGGATTTGCTGAAGTATCTGGAATGCAGGTATATGAATCTTCCTCCGAATCGCAGAATCAGGCTAATTTCCCCATAGCGCGATCGCTGATCTTTTAGTGCGATCGCCGATCTTGTAGGGTGCTTTAATGAAATGTAACGCACCTTTTTGAATTGAAAGAGTCCCTTTCAAACTTTCTGGTCAGATAGAATGAAGAATAGACAATGCTCAAAAAAAGTCGCAAATTGAGGAATCTAATCACAGTCAAAAAATATGCGCCCAAATGTTGACTCTTTTGAAAATAGAACGACTTATGCAAGCCTTGGGTAGAGAAGCTCAAGGTTAAGGCTGGATTTACTTTACAGGTAGTGCTAGTGCCTTATTAATTGGGTGACGTAGTTCTACGATTGATGTTGATATTCGTCTAGATCCTGAACCTCTAGGCATTTTTCAAGTGATCGCCAAACTCAAACAAGAATTGAACATCAATATCGAACTGGCTTCTCCACAGGATTTCTTACCTCCTCTTCCAGGATGGCGTGACAGGAGCGTATTTATTGGCAAACAAGGTCAAATTTCATTCTATCACTATGATTTTACCGCCCAAGCTCTTGCTAAACTATCTAGGGGATTTGACCGTGACATTAAAGACATTGAAGCCATGTATGCACAGAAATTGTTCTCTTTGAATGAGCTACAGAATGGTTTTGAAGCGATTGAACCCGAACTCATCCGATTTCCTTCTCTTAACCCTGATCTGCTTAGAAGCAAAGTGGAGAAATTCATTGAACGTTCTGAAGATAAACCAGAGGAGGATCAATCGTGAATCTCAATGAGTTGCCAGGAGCAGAGATAATCTTGCCTGGATTGAGAGATATTCACAGTGGTGAGTCCAATACAATTGGAGCATTGCTAGTGGCGATCGCAGCCATGCGCTTAACTGAAGCAGGTTTAGATATCCCCAAAAATCACCTAGTTCTAGAGCCAGAGCTAACCTTGTATGCACGTCTCCAAGATGAACGAGAGGATGCTTACCTTTACTATAATGCTTTGCTGAATAGCCTTAATAGCTTTTGTAATGCACTCGAACTAAGTTATGAATATAAGCCGTCTAACTTCACCGTTAAACATCTTTGAGAAAAGCGATCGCTCAATATCCAAACAAAGAAATCAATCATTCAAAATACTCACGCCCGAATCACAGTAATCGCACGTTGATTTTCCGTCACCACAACCTGAGTTGACAAACGTTCTTCCATTGGTAGGGCATTTTTACGCCTGTCAAACACAAATAACCAACCAAAATCCAACCCCAAACGCCCTAAATATGATTCTAATTGCTCAATACCCTCAGTTTGGGGGTCACGCTTTTTCTCGCGCCATACCTTTAACTCCATACCTAACGTTACATCCTTGTAACGCAGACATAAATCCATTCTGTCACTACCAATTGCATATTCCCTCTCCAGGTTCCACCACCGTTAACAACACGATGCAAGAAAGCCATTAATACGATATGCGGTGCGATTTCATGATAGCCAGTACTACCTAATAACGGTTCCCCATGCTGTCGCCAAAACTTGAGAAATGCTTCTAGCAAGGCATCTATATTTAACTCTCCTTCTGGGGTTAACCAAGTTGATGCAATCACTGGTAGGGAAGCCATTGGTGTCACAGTTAATACCCTGGGTAAAACTTCCCGATAAATTGGATTAGCAATGGTTAATCCACCTTGGGGGTGCATTTTACACAAACCCAAATCAATCACAAATTGAATATCATCATTGGGTATATCCCCCAATTTGAAACCCGCTAACATTGGCTCGATAATCGCTTTTATCCTGGGTTCTCGTAAGCGTTCAGCTAAACTATCAAAATGAGTATCTTGACGGGCAATCAATATTTTCTTTGCCTGGAAAATATGTTCTTTTGTAATAGAAATACTTCTATATTTAACCATTTTTTCCACAACTTCTTTAGCAAGAGCATTAACTAACCAAGGTTGTCCCTGGGTTAAATCAAAGGCTGTTGCTGTGGCTTCTGGAGTGAACATTTGTCCTGTTTCTTCTGTATGTTGTTGGTATAGTTCTTGCACCTCTGCGGCATTAAAATTTCTCAGGGTAATCGAACTGACTTTAATATTAAAAGGACTGGATGTGTTTAATCTGTCACTACCACCTGATGCAACCTTATAATCCCGCACATCGCGTAAACCAATTAATCCTACGGACGAGGGAAAATTTTCTGGACGATTGGGAAAACCATCTCGTAATTGGCGTAAAACTGAAATTAGTGTTTGGTCTTGTAGGGAGTCAATTTCATCAATAAATAATACCAAAGGTTGGGGGGAAGACTGTGCCCAAGCCTGCAAAAAAGCCCTAATTCTCCGTCCTGGTTCTTCTTTTTGCCCTTGCCTAACAGGTGGTTGCAATTCATTGGGTAATCGGGAAAGTTTCCGTCTAATAAGTAGTTATGCTTTTAATTAGGGATGAGGAAAAGTATTAATGTCCTGTCGCATTCTTCACTGCGGGAAGTCACTTAATAATTACAATCTTTGTATTGAGTATTCAGTTGCTGGTTTCGGTACACGAGGATCAGAAAAGGGTGACATTATTTTTCTCGCAGTTAACCATGAGAAGCGAACTCTTTGTGGACTTCGAGCAAGACTGGGCGAACCAACAGATCAACAGCCTTGGCCTGATGCAGATCGTTATGTCTCAGCCTATAAACTTATTGATATTGAGTATGCTAATCCCTTTGATATTCGTTTCCTTCTAGACTACGGTGGAAAGTACTGGACTCTTAAGTTTCTACAAGGTGCAAAAGCTATAAAAGACGAAAAAGCTGTCCAAGCACTTCATGACGCTTTTGACAAACACCATGTTGAGCAACCCGTGCGGTTACTTAAGGTAAATGACTTAAATACAGAAAAGAAGGAAGAGGAAGAGGATACCCTTCTAGAAGTCGATCCAAGTGAATTGTCAGAAGTGTTGTTAGAAGTTCCAGAAGCTAAAATTAATGTTATGGGTACGTTCCAGACAATTCCCTTCAAAAATGAGACAGATGTCCTGCGTGGTCTCGAAAGTTTGGTAAATGAGAATTTTTATAACCTATTTCCTCGCTATAGCTCTAATTACTCCCTTCTTATTCCAGAAAATCCTCTATTCTTATCATCTGGCGTTGAAGCACGTGGTGAAAAACTAATCAAAGGCATTAGGTCTATTCCTGATGCACTTTTGATTGTCTACAGTGAGTATGAAAAGCAGCCATTTAAAATTGCACTGATTGAGTACGAATGCTTTGGCGAGAACAAGACCCGTTCTCAAGAAAAGTCGAAATACCTCAATGGGCAAGTTATTCCTCAACTCATGCGATTTGCGTCTGCATTTAGTATCGTCACTGATAAACAGATTCGAGATCAGACTATTAAGATGTGGGTCGATAAGATCATACAGTACATATATGTAACCCCCGAATATATTGGCAAAGTTTCAAGTTGGATTAAGCAAATTAGACCAGATATTTCGGATCAACTTGTTGGCCGAGAGATTGATCGAATTCTCACTGAAGCTTTCCAAAAGGCTCTGCAAATTCTTTTAATTATTGATGATTTGAGTGACGAACAAAAGGACACAATCACTTATGTAATTCGAGCATTTAAGCTTGAGAGCGGTGAGAGCATAGAGTTTATTTCGTACATTGTCCGCCTTGAACAACGTATTCGGATTTCAGATAGTGATGCGGAATATGCTCTATCAGTTCAGTAATAGTATCGGCTCAATATCCAAACAAATAAATCAATACTTTTATACTTAAACAACATTGTGATTATTTAAGCTACAATATAATTTTTTGCGTATTTATATTGATGAAAACCCGGATTTATACTTCAACAGGAAGAAAATAATTATACTTAACTACTTGCCTTGAACTTCCTTAACCGCGATCGCTAATCTAGGGTTAGGGAAAAATTAGGTAATACCTGAGAAAAGCAAATAACTTTTAGCAGAGAAAAATAAATGGATTTACTGCTTGCTATCTTTGCTTATGGTGTAGCTGGCCGTGGGTTTATCGCCTAATTTAAGGAAAAACCAGGGAATCATTACACATATCCTCGCAAATCCTTACTATATAAGCAATTCCCTAATTTATTTCCATATAACTGCTGTGGGGCCATTGTCCGCCTAATAGTGCATAAATTTCTACAGGTTTAGCGGAAATTGTTATGCCTAGTTCATAAGATTTGCCTGTGAAAGCAGCAAAGCGTCTCACAGCTTCGTCATAAAAGCGACTATGACGGTATTTCTTATTAGTTAAATCAATGGCAAAGAGTCCATAAAAATAGCGGGGTATACTTTGGATTGTTTCGACGATCTGACCTAAATTTCTTGCCAAAATTGCATTACGAGGAACTTCTGTTTCCCAAGCTGTATCTAATGCCCAAGATGCACAAGTTAGATGAGAACCGCCGCAAATGCCGCAAATACGAGGCGTGACAATTAATCCGGCTTGGGGATCTTTACCACGCAAGATTACTTCAAATCCTCGGAAAAGTTCGGCGTGTGTCCAGGCGTTGACTACCCGCCCATTTTCGATGTCAACTCGGACATCTAAATCGCCTTCAACTCTACCGACAGGCGATATATCTAATGATTGAATTCCCATTCTCTTCTCCTAATTTTTTATAAGCATTAAAGTTTTGTAGTTTTGTAGGGTGCGTTATGGACTTTAGTCCTAACGCACCTAAAATTTGAGGTGGTGCGTTACGCTACGCGATAACACACCCTACAAAATTTAATGACTAATGACCAATGACCAATAACTAAACTGTAAAAAAGTCTTCTTCTGCCCAAGGTGGTGCTGCCTCTTTGGCGACCATTGTGAGTAAGGCGTAGTCTTTTTTGTTCACTCCTGGCGGTAATTCTTTGGGAACTCCCATGACTGTTTGGGTTTTAAATACAGTTCCAGGTTTGAGGTCAAAGAAGGGAAATTCTGGTTCGGTGCAACCTAAACAAGGCATCCCAGCGCGGGTTTTGGATGAGACGCGGTTCCATAAGATGCGGTTGCAGGAGGAATGAGTCATAGGTCCGCGACAACCTAAGTCATAGAATAAGCAGCCTTTACGCTGACCAAATTCGGCGGTTGAGGCTTTGTAGGCAAAATGGACGTTGCGGGTACAACCTGTTTGGGTATAGCTGTTGAAGAAGGTTTGGGGACGATTTAGTTCATCGAAAGCAATGTCTGCTATGCGTCCAGTAGCGATCGCAACTAATATCTGCGTAATCCAGTCGGGATGGGCGGGACATCCAGGTATATTAATTACAGGTAATCCAACTTGGGATACGAAATCTTTCCCTAAAAAGCCGCCTTCTTGACGCTTGAGAAATTGCAAACCTTCCGACTCGCTGGGGTTGGGTGACATAGCGGGAATTCCTCCCCATGTGGCACAATCTCCCACGGCGACGATAAATTTAGCAACTTGGGCGAGGTCTGCTAACCAATCTTTCATGGCGCGATCGGCAAAACGATTCCATTCGCCGGTGCCGTTGGGGGCGTTGACAACACTGCCTTCAAATACCAAGATATCTAGGGGAATTGTGCCAGAAATGCAATTTCGTAGCAGTGTTTGTAAGTTGTTACCTAGTTCCAATCCCAAGGATGGATGCCAAAGTAAATTGATACCAAAATCGGCAATCAAATCGCAGACTGTCGGTTCTTCAGCGTTGAGAAATGACATGGTGTTGCCTGAACAAGCACCACCCTGTAGCCATAGTACGTTAGTCATCGGCTATGCGTTTTTCTATTGTTTCCCAGGCATGATGTAGGTGATTATGCTTGTAAAGTTTCACCTGTTTATCAATATTTATTTTTCAATTGTAAGATATTTTTTTATTTAATTCACTTTCATTAAAGAAGAATTAATCATTAACAATAACTGAAATCCCATCAAGATTAAGTTAAAAGGTTATGTCTTGTTCGCTAAATTACAGGACTTATGCAAAAAGGCAGTGAAAGCCTTGATTAGACCGTAGGGGCAATTCATGAATTGCCCCTACATTTCTTGATGCGTAAGTCCTAAATTAGTCAGATTGAGCATTGGTCAATAATCTATAATTCTTCTTCCCCTGCCTCCCCCTACGGTGTACACACAAGTCTTTGGTGACACAATTTACGGTTAAGTCTCATAGCTCCTGCGATACTTCACCCTGGTTTTACTACGTAAAATCTGTCCCTCTCCTTAGTAAGGAGAGGGATTAAAGATAGGACAGGGTGAGGTTTTAGACGACTTTTGGGTAATCTGATAACTTGTGTCTACACGGTAGCTGCCTCCCCTGCCCCTTTTGCTCACAATATGGCAATATATAAAGTTGTAGCTGATCGCCTAGGTAGAGGTTTAACGTGGATACCATTGCAATACCTGCTCTAAATCGGCCAGTGGATGCCACGGTAGAAATTCCCGGTTCTAAAAGTCTTACCAATCGGGCATTGGTTGTCGCAGCTTTGGCGCAAGGTGACTCCATTTTAGAAAATGCCTTATTTAGTGAAGACAGCGAGTATTTTGCCAAATGCGTAGAGCAATTAGGCATTCCCATTACTTTGAATCCTGATTTGGCTCAGATTCAGGTTACAGGAAGGGGAGGCGACATCCCAGCTAAACGGGCAGATTTATTTGTGGGTTTATCAGGTACTACAGCACGGTTTATTTCGGCGCTAGTGGCGCTGGGTAACGGCGAATATCGGCTAGATGGCGTGACTAGGATGCGAGAACGACCGATGGGCGACTTGTTGACGGTGCTGCAAATTGGTGGAGCAACTGTTAATTTTGAGGGCAACTCCGGGTTTATGCCCTACACCCTCTATAGTCGGCAATTCGCTGGCGGAAATTTTCGCCTGAAAGCCAACCAAACAAGTCAGCAACTTTCAGCATTGCTGATGATTGCCCCTTATGCTCAACAGGATACGATTTTTGAGGTTGAGGGTACACTGGTTTCTCAGTCTTACGTCAAAATGACCTGTCGCCTAATGGCGGATTTTGGCGTAGAGGTGATTGAAATCGGCGAGAATCAATTTCAGATTAAAGCCGATCAGCGTTATCAAGCTCGACATTACACAATAGAACCTGATGCGTCAAATGCTTCTTACTTTTTTGCCGCCGCCGCCGTCACGGGTGGACGGGTGCGCGTCAAACATTTGACTAAACAATCTTGTCAGGGTGATATTCTGTGGCTGAATGTTTTAGAACAGATGGGTTGCGAAATTAAGGATTCGGATGATTACACTGAAGTGACAGGGCCAAAGCAATTGCAAGGCATCGACATTGATATGAATGATATATCAGATTTGGTGCAAACATTAGCTGCGATCGCGCCTTTTGCCAGTTCACCGATTACCATTCGCAACGTGGAACATATTCGATATAAAGAAACCGAACGCATTCGCGCCGTTGTCACCGAGTTGCGTCGTCTGGGAGTCAAAGTTGAAGAATTTGCAGATGGACTTTATATTGAACCTAGCCCCATTACCCCGGCGGCGATTGAAACCTATCACGATCATCGAATGGCGATGGCTTTTGCTGTCACTGGTTTGAAGGTTCCAGGAATTGTAATTAAAGATCCTGGTTGTACAGCGAAAACTTTTCCAGATTATTTTACCCGATTCTTCCAAATGTTAGAACAATAGGAGATTACCAGTATTCTCGTAGGGTGTGTTATGCCGGAGGCTAACGCACCAACTCTTTTTACCTCTAATTAAAGTTTACTTAAACTGATCATTCTAAAATATGGTGACTCCAATGACTTGGAGACTTATTTCTTTATCTTAAAAAGGGAAAAATCATTGATTATCATCAGTGATGAATACCCATTTCCGAAATAAGTAAGTTAGAAACTAACTCTTTCTATACTTTGTAGTGTGGATTGCTGACAAAAGTTTATTGTGAGAAAAGCTGAGATGAAATTAGTTCCAAAATTAGTGCTTGCTGCTGCTAGTCTGACTTTAGGTTTTGCTACTGTAGATGCAAAATCTGCATCTGCTGCAATTATTAATTACGCTTTCACAGTTGATAGCCCCGTAACTAAGGGAAATGGTTTTTTTAGCTTTGATGACTCAACTTTTAGTAATGACTATAATCCCGAAGCTACTATTAAGTCACTCTCTTTCAAATTTGACGGTGATTCTACCGTTTACACAGAACAAGATGATGCCAACTACCCAGACTTTCCTGTTGTTTTTCCAACCACATCCTTAACGGGAAAAACATCTTTGGCATTAGATTATCAGTTCAACGATAAAGCTAATCCTTCCAGTTCTATCAGTTACGAAATCATCGGTAATGATTTGACAATTTTTTCTAAAACCTCTCCAAATGCTGAACTTATATCAGGTAGAGTTTCGTATACACAAGTACCTGAACCTACACCTTTAGTTGGCGCTCTCTTTGCTTGTAGCCTTGGCTGGATGATCAAGAGAAAAGGAGCATCAATGAAAAAGGTTAAAGTCTAACCTTAGTTAAGTTGATATTAACGCTTTCTTTGCCAAGGATTAATCTCTTATTAGTAGGCTTTTACGTAGCAATATAACATCTAACACATTGATACTAAGATAAAAATTGGGAATTAAAACCTGATTTTGCTAAGGGAATTAATTACGAAGTTTGCCTACGATTACCCTGGCTTCTTTGTGTTAGCTGTTGCTGTGGTTTAACTTACCTGTTAGTCAGGAGTAGAGAATGGTAGATTACCGGAATTTTGAGCAGTTCCTGCATAGTCGAATCAAACGACGCAACTTAATTGTCGGGGCAGGAGCATTGTCTGGGTTAGCGATCGCTAACCAATTTTCTCATCAAACAGCGATGTCTGCCGACAAGCCGCTAGGCGTCTACGCTAAAAGCAGATTTTCCAATTATCCTTTCACTTTGGGTGTAGCGTCGGGTGATCCCTATCCCACCAGCGTAGTGATTTGGACTCGTCTAGCTCCCGAACCCTTAAACGGAGGTGGAATGCCATCTGCTAATGTGCCAATTCGCTGGGAAGTAGCAACCGATCCCGATATGAGGCACATTGTCTCCAGAGGTACCGTACTGGCAACTCCACAACTAGCTCACTCAGTTCGAGTTGTGGTAGAAGGACTGCAATCTGATACTTGGTACTGGTATCGCTTTCTGGTCGGTCAAGACGCTAGTCCCATTGGTCGCACTCGTACAGCACCTTTAGCAGGTGGCTACTTAAATAAATTAAACTTTGCCCTTGTTTCCTGTCAGCACTATGAGCAGGGGTACTATACTGCTTACAAATATATTGCCCAGGACGACCTCAACTTGGTAGTGCATGTTGGAGATTACATTTATGAAGGAGGAATTTCAAGCGATCGCCCCAGAAAGCATAACAGTGCAGAAATTCTGACTTTGGAAGATTACCGCAACCGTCACGCCCTCTACAAAACCGATACCAATCTGCAAGCAGCTCATGCAGCCTTTCCCTGGATTGTCACCTGGGATGACCATGAGGTGGAAAACAACTACGCCAACGATATCTCAGAAATTGATACTGAACCAGATCAGAATCGGGCAATCTTCCTCCAACGGCGGGCTGCTGCCTATCAGGCTTACTACGAACATATGCCACTGCGCCCCTTCTCGCGTCCCGTTGGCCCCGATATGCAACTTTTCCGCCGGCTCTCCTTTGGTAACTTAGCCACCTTCCATGTCCTAGATACCCGCCAATATCGCACCGATCAGCCCTGTGGTGATGGTACCAAAGAACGTTGCCCACAAAATTTAGATCCGAATGCAACAATTACTGGCAAGCGTCAGGAAGATTGGCTATATGATGGTCTAAATAGCTCACAAGCTAAGTGGAACGTTTTGGCCCAGCAAGTTGTAGTTGCTCAGATAGACACAAAACCAGGGAAAGGCGGAACCTACAGCATGGATAAGTGGGATGGTTATGTGGCTTCCCGCGATCGCCTCATGCGTTTCTTAGAACAGCGCAAACCCTCTAATCCAGTAGTCTTATCAGGCGATATCCATTCCAACTGGGCAATGAATTTAAAGGCTGACTTTAATAACCCAGAATCTACTACAGTCGGGAGTGAATTCGTCTGTACCTCAATAACCTCCGGTGGAGATGGGGCAGATACCAATCCAAATGTTGAAGCTTACTTACCCGATAACCCACACATTAAGTTCTTCAACGGTCAACGGGGGTATGTTCGCTGTGCGCTGACTCCCACAACCTGCAAGACAGACTATCTAGTTTTATCAAACGTCACAACCCCATTTGGCACGATTAGTAAGCGGGCTTCATTTGTGGTTGAAGATGGTCGTCCCGGAATACAACAAGTCTAATCGTTTAATTCCCAGGTATTGAAACCAGACAATCACAGATGGACACAGATAAATAATTAGTATTTATCTGTATCCATCTGTGTTTTCATTTTCAGAAAATTGACTTTTGCAAGTCGATGCTTTCTAGAGTCAACCCAATCGACAAGATTAGCGATCGCACTATAACCGCCATATTTTTTTCAGACTTTGCAAACAATCTTCTTGTCGCTGCTTAATAACTGCTGGAGTCCATTCAGATTGTTGTAAAACTTGGGTTGTCAGAACAAAAGGAGAAATCCCTTTTTTGCCAGCAAAATACTTTTCTTTCTTTTTGCCAAAATCGTAGTTTTGAGCCTCAGCATTCTTGTTTCGAGAGAGTAATGCCAAGTTACCTATGCGATGCAGATACTGGATGCGTTCTACTTCATTCGGAAACCACTGAAGCCACTTACTGCCTTTACTTGGGTTCTGAGGAAGTACGTGTTCAACTGTAATAACTGAATAGTCGGAACTCGCTTCCCCTTGGGAAAGTGTAGAGTCAAGGGGCAGAAGAACATATTGCCTAATTCGCTTGAGAATATATAAATCCCCATCAAGCGTTTTAATGATTCGATTGATTTCTTCAGGAGTTAGCTGTAAAGGTGACTCAAGTGCATATAGATCGAGATTTACTTGAATAGCGATAAGAAGTTTTGCATACCGTCCGATCCGTTCATTAATGTCCGCTCGCAAAATGAATAAGCCTGCTGCTAATCGCTCAAGATCAGTAAAAAACTGTTTTAATTTACCAGGAGTCTGGCTATTTATAGAAAAATATAGAATTGCTGGCGGAACCCAATCAAAGTTGTCTATTTGATTCAACCATCGAAGTAAAGAATTAATCGTTTCTGCATCTTTATCACTTTGGTAATTGGCTGTTTTGATAATGTCTAAAGCATCAGAATAAGGCTTTAATACTTCGTCAATAAATTTCTGTGGCTCTATCTTAGGCAATATATCCTCACGAAATTCCTTGAGAGTTGTCTTACGCGGTTTAGCCTTACGCTCAATCATGCGGATATGGGCAAATAGTTCTTGAAACTTCTCTCGACCTAAATCTTCTTCTTCAGTTTCCCAGATTTTTGTGTATTTCTCCTGTTGAGATGGAGCAATTGCTCCAATAACCTCTGATTTAAGGAAATCACTGAGCGAGAGGTCTAGACCACGCGCATTGAGAATAGAAAATATGCGATAAGCTGAGTCAAGATAAGGTGTAGAAACAACAACGAGAAAACAGCGCATCATTATCTAATGAGCAAAACTATCTCGCCGTTGCTCAGAAAGTTTCCTTAGTTCTTCAAGAAAATAGTTCGCATTGATTTGAATGTTTTTTTGACTATCTGTTAATTGCGAGGTATCAAGTTGTAAAATATCGTCTAGTTTCTTCTCGTCTTGTATGTAGTGGCGGAAAAAATCTTCATCTCTTTTCCCTAGTTTAAGACGATAGCGATTCTCTTTCCCTTCAATCTTTTTACCTTTTTGATAAATATAGTGCGTAATTTCTGAAGCACTTTCAAAATTTGCCAAGCTCCTTAAAACAGATAGAAGAATTGTGAGAGTCGTCAGACGTTGCTGACCATCCACTACATCTGCTTCAGGGGCATCTTCACTCTTAATCAGAACTATACTTCCTAAAAAATAAGGGTTGGCATCAGTTACAGCTTCTGAACCATCTCCTAAAAAAGACAATAAATCAGTTAACAACTCACTTGCTTGGTCTTTTGTCCACGCATAAGGACGCTGATAAGGCGGTATGGAAAATGCGAAGTCGTTACTAAAAACTCTGAATAGTGCTTCCTCTGTGGCATGAATAGCTACTGGCATAAAATTTTAACTTACTAGCTAAGTATAATGTGATGCTACTTTCCCTAATCAGACGCAGTTTAACTCACTGATTACTGCGATCGCCACATTGATATCAGGAGTAGTGTTATCGCTATTTGACAACAAGGGAATGCCACAAAATGGCTTTTTGCGATCGCACGATGTTTTCAACCTCAACCTGCAAGCAGAACTATTAGTACTCGTTGCATTTTTTTAAACATCTGTTACATTACTTTACAGACGGTTGTAACTGCTACAACACTTGAACTTTGGAGTTTTACTTATGTCAGGTTTTAAGAATCCTGCGCCTATTGTTTCAGAAGATCCTAATGCTGTGCGTTTTGGCTTCACTCCTCAGAGTGAAAATTGGAACGGTCGTCTTGCAATGATTGGTTTTCTATCTGCAATTTTGATTGAAGCTTTTTCTGGTCAAGGGTTACTCCATTTCTGGGGCATCCTCTAAATTGATGATAGTTAACGTGAAATAGGCGGTTAGAAACCGCGTCTACACGAAACTTTACCTGCCTTTACAGGTTTCAAACAAGGGGCTTAAGCCCCTTGTTCCTCTTAGCTAACAGAGGGTGAGCTTCTGTTAGTGTGGCCGTAAACTGGGCGAATTCCATTCGTCATTGCTCAAGTTGACACGCATAACGGGTATACCTTATTGTCTATATTCCACACAAGTCATTCGTTTCTAACCTATGGCGGTTGATGGAATTGGTGCAAAATATCAGATTTTTCCGGTTGAGGCGAAATATAAGTGAATAATTACTTTACATTGAATATCTATAGCTAAAACTCATGGAAATACCCCAACGCGTATCAGTCCGCTACAAAGACGCGTCCTTCAATAGTAATGAAATCCGCTTGAGAACCTTGCGGCTTGGATTGCAAATATGGGATGAACAAACCAAACCTAGAAAAACAGAGCTTTATCAATTTATATCGTCTTGCTTGAAACAAGTTGACCGCCAAGATCGTTTTATGTTTTCGCTATTGTTCATAGAATTAACAGACCTCATACGCAATTCTTCGCTGGAAAGGGGAACAAAAGAGGTTCTGATTAAAACAGCTTTTAGAGAATTTGCTTGTGCGATAACAGACTTTGAAGACGTTCCCAAATAAAGTTGGTGATGGAGGTGCTGGTATTGCGTAGGTGTAACCCAACCCAAGCATCGTCCTAAAGTCAGCTAATCTAATCGAGTAGGATATTTATAGCAGCTTTCCAATCAGATTAGTTTTTTTTGCTGAATGCGCGGATGGGTAGGTGTTGGGGAAGGGATGACTACAAAAATGGCTGAATTGCGCTATATGCAATAACTTGAGAGCTTTAGCATTTGTAAAGCATCCGCGCCCCTTATTGGGACTACTTTTCAGCCATTTACCTCTAGCAAAATCACGACTCCTCATGTTATGATTTCTGCATTCGCGCAACCGAACCTTAAAAATCAAATAAGGCAGGGTTTTCAGAAGCCAGCGATCGCAATTACCTAAAATCCCTATTAGGGATTGAAACAATTTAAATCCAAATGTAACGCAAGCCGCACTCAAATATCGCAATTACCTAAAATCCCTATTAGGGATTGAAACGGGGATAAATGTAGTGTGAAGATGCCTTCTGGAGTATCGCAATTACCTAAAATCCCTATTAGGGATTGAAATGGTCAGCGCGGGTTAATTGGTAGTTTTGGGCACATTACAGTTATCTCAAATACTTATTAGTTTAGTGATTAAAACAGCATTATACGTATTCCTAAAGAAGTGTAACAGAAGAATTGAGATGTGTAGACCAATGCTCTATGACATCACAGCTTGGCGATGGTTTTTAATATAGGAATCCGACTTGAGTTTTATTAGGCTGCCCTGAGAGTATAACCCATATCAGGTAAGGTTTCTACCGTTACAGGATTTCAAAAATCAAATATAAATCCTAGTAAGTCGGCGTTAAAAAATCAACCTATGTGATGAAATGTAACCTCAGCGAACAGCTTATAAATGACTAATTCCACAGTTTTTACAAAACTAAACATACATATGTTTTATCGTGCCGACTTACTTACTTAGTGACAAAAGTAACGATTTAAACATGACTTTTGTCACAGGCATATACCTGATTATTCCGATTAGATTGAGAGTATACAAATCAAGTAATGCAAGGCAGATAGAGGATATATGAACCGCTTTAAATCTATTCTTCTTGGAGGCTTATTAGCAGCTGCTTCAATTTCTGCTTTTTCCCAAAATGCTAATGCTGCTGAATTTAAATCTGAGCATGATTATTTGAATCGCAATACTGTAGCTTTTAATAATGGTAGAGTCCAACACGAACGTCAAGTCCGGGAACAACGCGCTCATGAATTGCGTGAACGTCAAGCTCGTGAACGACATATTCGTGAATTGCGTGAACGTCAAGCCCGTGAACGACATATTCGTGAATTGCGTGAACGTCAAGCTCGCTTTCGTCACTAAGAAAACGTGAATTAGACGGCTCATATAGTCTTTGTCTAATTAGCTAAATTAAAAGACCTCTAAGAGGTTTTACTAGGCAAAAACGTCCCTCTCCGACTCGGAGAGAGACAGACTTGAACTAAAGTTCAAGGTAGATAAAGGTTCGTTGAACTGCTGTTGAGAATGCAAAGAATATTTGCATTTAATTGATTTTAAAATTGGCTCTTAATGCAGTTCACTACAATTACTGTAGTTTTAGTTTTGAAATTTTTGAATAAGTGTAACATTGAATATGGTAATAATGCGTCTTCCCATAGTTGCTGCCACCTTCATGGTTGCCAGCGTTAGTATAGGTACACTTTTGGGCGTTGCAGCTCCCGCTTCAGCTCAGGAGGTAATCACTTGTGCAAGCCAGAATAATCAGAGGAATACTTGTTCAATACCTACTAGAGGCAGAGTAAGGTTTGTTAGGCAATTGTCTGATGCCAGTTGTAGAGGAAATTGGGGCTATAGGAATAATCGTATTTGGGTGAAAAATGGTTGCCGAGCTGAGTTCTTAGTTGGCGATCGCAGAAATGACAGAAATGACAGATAGGAAATTGGATATTTGGGGTCGCCGTATCGAAACGGTCTAACGCGCGAATCGCGGCTATTGCCCTTGGTGTCAGCCATGCTATATCTACCCCAAGATAAATTGGTGAGAAAAACAGGTGGTAGTTAAAAATTGTTCACACTACCACCATGCGAAATAGAATCTTAACCTGTCACTAGCGATCGCTAATAAATAGATACCAACACCTTATCTGCTGCTGCCCGGAATGCAGTTGCTGCACCAGCGCTCATATCCCGTGGCGCACAGATCCGATTTCTCACATAGGCGAGTGTGATGGCTCCAATCGCAGACACAATCGGATCAGCATTGTCTTTGCCACCCACGCGCCCCCACGGTAATGCTCCGCCATTAGCATTAATCAGATAGTCAGCCAGCAGTCTGAGGTGAAAATCAACCGCTTCTTTAACAGCTGTTGTGTCGCCATTAACCGCCAATGCTTGCACCCCGGAGTTTTTCAGGATGTCTCCTAAAGCAACTTCCCGGTTATCAGTCAACCTCTCAGCCGCTTCTGCCCGAAATTGGATTTCCTGGCTAATTGCTGGGTCTAGGGGCAAGGGATTGCCGATTGGTGTCACGCCCCATCTGCGACGCAAGAGTAAATTGTTGGTCGTATCATCCGATTTGACACGGTGATAGGCGGGACGCTGTTTGAGTGCTTCAAACCAAGCGTTGATCCGAGGATATCGGGGATTTCCCTTGAGGTGATATCCCCGATAAACGGGTAAGTTAGCTGCCAATCGGTCTAAATGGGGGCTATAGGTAATATCTACCAGGCTAAAGTTTGACAAAAAGTAGGGGCCAGGATACTTTCCGAAAAGTTGCTCCAGTTCGTCTAATTTGGCTTCAAAAGCTGCCTGTAAGCTTGCTAATTCATGAGGATCTTCAGGGGCTTGTCTGAGGAATTTGTAGGCGATATATAAACCATTGGTTTCAGCATCCTCAAGCCACTGTCTAGCAACGGCGTTTTCCTCTGGGTCTTCAGGGAGCAGGGTAGTCCCAAATTGTTCTTCTAATGCTAACAGAATGTTTTTGGATTCATAGACTAACTTTCCCTCAATTTTGGCAGCCGGGACAAGAGCTGTGGGAACTAAATCTTTATACCATTTAGGTTTATTAGTCAAGTCGATAAACTCTGTCGCAAAGGGAATTTCTTTTTCTTCGAGAGCAAACCAAACCCGTTCGCAAAATGGACACCAAGAATTGGTATCGCGGTAGAGCAGTACTGGCGGTTCTGTATTTGGTGGTAGTTTATGAAGACTGCTAGGGATGGGAGCAGTAGAAGGAGATTGCCCTGGTCTACGCACCCGTCTAGCAGGGGTATTTTTTTGAGCAATTTCTAACAGTTGTTCCCAATTAGTTACTGTGTCTTGAATTGACATATTTCACCTTAATTTAAGTTAACTTTTATAGGGTGAGAATGTTCCAGAGGATAATAGAAAGCTTAATTATTCAACTTTTTTTGGAAAGTACGGTAATTTTATTACCTTACCGGAGTTAATGGTAATTATTGCATAAAAATAGTTTGAAAGCAAGATTTAATATATCTATTTTTTGACTTGTTTAAGTCGGCAAAATCATAAAAATCTCTATAAATGCTAGAATCTACAATACTTGCAATTTTATCGAGTGTAGCCCAAGAGTGAAGCACCTCATCCAATTAAAGCGCTACCAAAGACTAGCCATGCAGCATTGAGGTGGAAGCGAATGGCTAAAATGGCTGAGACGATCGCGATCGCCAAGCCGAGAAAATCTACAAATGGGGCTTGTGGTTAAGAAAGCTTTTGATTTCAACTGCAATTTTTCGCCCTGCCTTATCAGCTGCAAGGACTTTTTCTGCCCCTAAGTCAATCTCAAATTTTACACGCTCAATCCTGATTTTTAGCGGATCTGCTGTAATCACCCACTGCTCTTTTAAAAGTGCTTGTTTTACAGCATCATGGAATAGGTCTTTGGCAGCCATTTGTCCTCAGATTGCAGCGATCGCAATCGCAAAATATTTAATTCTCACTCGCCAATTTCCGCCGTAATTCTCGAATAGCAGCGCTAGTATTACGTTCGTAGGCAATTTTTAAACACTCTGTGACTAGTTCTGAGACATTGATGTTAGGGAAATAACGGCTACTGGTTTCAATAGTGTAGCGATCGCCTTGCAATCTGTAAATCACAAGCTGGTTTTTCCTCAACAACCAAACTTCTGGTACTCCATAAGGCAGGTAGTCATTCACATCGGTGTAGCTGGTAATGTCTATCTCCACCACCAAATCGGGTGACGGATCAATGCCCCAATTGATGCGGTTTTTACCTGCGATTGCCTCCCAGTTATCAATATAAAAACAGTAGTCTGGTTCTATACCACTTTCCTGTGGCAATTCCATTGTGATTGGGGTAAATGCCTCGTATTCTCGTCCCAGATGATCAAGCAAAACTTTGACTACATCTGCAATTACACTTACTTTACGTCCATGTTCTGGTAGCGGTGCCATCAAGAGAATTTCTCCATCTCGATACTTAATACGAGGAGAGGAGCGATCGCCTAGTTGTTCATTCAGTGCTTGATAATCTTGCCAACTTCCGGGTAGGCGTATTACCGCGCCAGGGGGCAAATGGATGGTATCGGGTGTGACAACAGCGAACATACAACTGAACCTCCACCTCCACTGTAATACTTAAATATCAACTGCTGCGGCTGAAAAATACAGCAGCGACAATAATTAAACCTAAAAGTACCAAGGGAACCCAGAGATTAGGGATATCTGACAAACTCATATTTAATTACGAATTACGAATTATCTTAAGCCAATGCCTTCTTTAGCGAATTCTTCAACAGTTTTTTGTGATAATTCATGAGTTGCGATCGCCTGCAACATTGCCAATGGTAAAGTCAAATGATCCGCCCCGGCTTGCAATGAAGCGGCTGCTTCTTCGGGAGATTTGATACTAGCTGCCAAGATTTCAGTATCACTCCCTTTGAGGACGCTAGCCATATCCCGCACCAAAGCAATACCATCACCTAACAACCGCGTAGCTCGATTTACATAAGCTATGGCAATTTTAGCTCCGGCTTCCCGTGCTACTGCTGCTTGTGCTGCACTGTAAATCGCTGTCACCGAACAAGTAATTTCTGAGGATAAACTCGCCACCACTTCAAAACCTATCGGTGTTGCGGGAATCTTCAAAATTGTTTGTGAACCAATAATCTTGAAAGCTTTTCTACCTTCAGCTAGCATCCCAGCTTTATCAGATGCCACAATTTGATAGTATAACGGGCCATTCGTCAAGGCTACCAATTTTTTGAGCGTGGTTTCTGGTGGGGTATCGCTTTGAGCTAACAGCGTGGGATTTGTTGTAATGCCTTTCACCCATCCCCAAAGCTTAACAACTTCGGCTTCAGATGCGATCGCTGAGTCTAGATAAATTGCCATAATTCGTCCTCTTAATAGTCTTACGGTGTACACACAAGTTATCAGATTACCCAAAAATCCTCTAAAACCTCACCCTGCCCTATCTTTAATCCCTCTCCTTAATAAGGAGAGGGACAGGTTTTACGTAGTAAAACCAGGGTGAGGTATCTGAGGAGCCATGAGACTTAACCGTAAATTGCGTTCAGAAAGACTTGTATGTACACCGTAGTTTCTCACATTGGGAGAGGCTAGCGTCAAGCGAGAAGACCGCGCTGCTTCACCAAAATCCAAAATTTAAAATCGTTTGACATACCCTTTCAGGGATAATTCTGGTTATACAGCAGCCTACACGGAGAACTTAAGATGACATCTCCAGAAACGGTTATATGGCTACAAGAACGGACGACTTTAGGAATTCTCTCGCCTGAAGTGTTAAATGCGATCGCACAAGTAATTGAAGAACAAGTAGTGAGTGCCGAAACTGACTTAGTTAGCGAAGGCACTCCTCCAGAAGCCCTTTATATTCTTGTAGAAGGTCAACTCGAAACCAATAGCACTAATGAAACCAACCCAGCCTTAGCTTGTGGATTCCTCCCCGGAGCAGTGATTCAACTTCAAGAATTGTTGTTGGATGAATTAACTCCATTCACAATTACTACGGTAACAGAATGTCACTTGTGGGTTGTGCCTGTTGCTAAATTTCGGGAATTAGTCAGCCAATACCCCGAAATTACTCAGGCTTTTTCTCGCCAATTGGTTCAAGAATTAGCTCAAGTGACATCTGCACTTGGCCACGAACAAGAACGTTCCCTCGCCTTGCGACCATATTTAGTCACCAAAGCGCAACGCGGAATTATCGGTACAAGTCGCTATGCGGTGCGGCTGCGGGAGCAAATTCGAGAAGCGGCTGCTGACCGTAAATCAGTGGATATTTTTGGAGAACCAGGCTTAGAAAAAGACAATATAGCAGCCCTAATCCACTTTGGTTCTCCAAAACGGCGAGAACCAATTATTAAAGTAAATTGTGGTATTCTCCAAACGAGCGGTGCAGACTTATTTGGTCGCGCTGGCGGTAAACCAGGACTGTTGGAATGGTTGGGGGAAGGAACTCTAGTTCTCAACAACATCCAAGAATTGCCCGAAGAATTATTAGCTCCCGTGACGCAGTTGCTTAAAACTAGTACATATACCCCCGTGACTCGTTCAGGAGAACCAGCGTCCCAAGCTCGCCCCAGTAAAGCCAGAATTCTGATTGTTTCAGAAAAAACTCAGCCAACAATTGAGCGCTGTATTGGTCACATTATTAAAGTACCACCGCTACGGGTGCGGAAAGCTGATGTTCAGGCACAGGTTGAATATTATACTAGTCTCTACATTCGGGCTAGAGGCGTTCCGAAACCGCACATCACCCCAGAAGCTTTACGTCGCCTCCAGTCCTATGATTTTCCTGGCAACCTCAAGGAATTGAAAAATCTGGTTGAAAGAGCGATCGTGCAAGCGGAGGGTGCCAATGAATTAACAGAAGAAATTTTCTGGCCAGCCGAAACTAAGAAAAAACGATTTCGGGTGAATCTTTTAAATGCCTATCCTCCTTTACGGCGGTTTTTACGTAGTTCCTGGTGGCCCGATCGCATTAACTATGGTTTTACTGCAACGGCTTTTGCGATCATTGTTGCAGTGTTATTTATTGGGCCTCAAACCCGCGATCGCAATTTCGTATTAAATTTCTTTTGGGCTTGGTGGTGGCCTTTCTTCCTATTTCTCTTTCCCTTTTTGGGTCGTGTGTGGTGTTCTGTTTGTCCCTTCATGATTTACGGGGAAATTACCCAAAAGTTATCTTTATGGCTGTGGCCGCGAAAACTTAAGCGCTGGCCGAGAGAAGAAGCTGAAAAATTGGGCGGATGGTTCATGTTTGGTTTGTTCTCCCTAATTTTCTTATGGGAAGAACTCTGGCATTTAGAAAATACTGCTTACCTCAGCGCTTGTTTGCTGCTGTTAATTACCGCCGGGGCGATGATTTTCTCTGCCATTTTTGAGCGACGGTTTTGGTGTCGCTATCTCTGCCCCATCGGCGGGATGAATGGTTTATTTGCCAAACTCTCAATGACGGAACTCCGGGCACAGCAAGGGATATGTTCTGCCAGTTGCACCACGTATCAGTGCTATAAAGGTGGACCGCAAAAAGGCGAAGGGATGGAAACCAATGGATGTCCTTTATACTCGCATCCAGCGCAGTTAGAAGATAACAGAGATTGCGTACTGTGCATGACTTGCCTGAAAGCCTGTCCCCATCGTTCCGTTGAGTTCAACTTGCGTCCCCCTGGAATTGAACTGTGGACAACTCATGTACCCCGCACCTATGAAGTAGCATTATTGTTTTTGCTGTTGGGTGGGATATATCTGCATCGCTTGCCAGAGTTGCAATCTTGGTTGGGCTTACAACTGGATTTAACTCAGTTTTGGCAGCACTTGGGATTATCGCTGCTAGTGTTAATTATCCCAGCGATATTTACCTTTGCGGCTTATGGCTTGCTGCAAGTGTTCAACTTTAACCGTAAGTCTCGCTCATTTGTAGAACTTGCCTATGGCTACCTACCATTAGTTTTGGGGGGAAACTTGGCTCACTATCTACGTTTGGGCTTAGGCGAAGGTGGGCGGATTTTACCCGTAACTTTTGCTACTTTTGGTCTGAGTGGTGAACAATTGCCAATATTGGTTGCTCACCCGGCTGTGATTGCCTTTTTACAAGGTGCCACCATAATTTTCTCCGTGTTGCTGACTATGTTATTAACGCAAAAGATTGCAAAACAAGGAGTGCGATCGCTCATGCCGCAACACCTAGCAGCGATCGCTTTGGGAGTTAGTATGTGGGCGATTATCGTCTTTTGAGCTTCACATCTAGCGATCGCTCCTTATCTCGTTTATCTCCTTTTATCTCGTTTCCAGGTTCTACCTGGAAATGCACCTCATTGCGGCTCTGCCGCTTTTGTGGGAGGCAGCAGCCCCATTTTAGGCATTCCTAGTCTCTGACTAGGAACGAGGAATTTATAAATCGCCTGGGCTAGTTGCAAAATGTGATTTAAAAACATTCTTCCCTACGAACGTGATACAAAATACTCATATGATTTATGATTTTTTGCTCATAGTGTAAGGATTACAGATAATGCACGTTCTAAAAAGATCGATCAAACCAGCAACCTATATATCGTTCCTGCACATCTACCAAACGACTTGGGGGACTGCTGGTGATATTTGTTTAATCCGTGAATCTGTCGCTAATGAAAGTACAGCGAAGTTTATCGGTCATAAAATCGAGTTAGCAATTCCAAAAGGGCTGGAGCGCGATCGCATCGCCAACTGTCCGATCATCAAAGTTGCAGGTAATGTCGGCGACGGACATCCGAAAGAGCATCCCTTGGAATGGGAGGCTTATGAAGGTGTAGATCCAGAAATAGCTCTAGCGGCTCTCAAACCTTGGGGCTTCAAGTTAATTGAACTTTAATGTGGCGATTTGATCAGATCAACTCGTTTTCATTCTTCTGCTGAAATTACTTTTTTCCTAAATCGCCCGATTTTCTCCCCTAGCGCTATCAGACATTGGCTCAAATGGGAAAATTTATCTCACGCAAAATTTCCCATTTTTGCCCTAATATCAAGCTAATTGTTTTCCTCTAACCGGATATTTTCAAATTATTGTAGTATCTACATTAATATTCTTTTTCTGGCTAGGTTTAGTTATCAGACGGTAAAGATATAGCTGTAGCAGTTCCTGATTGATTGGTAAAAAACCTAACCACCTGCCCCCAACCCTTCTAGGGTTGGGGAAGAAAGAGTTTGTTGGAGCCTAATTCACCTGGTTTTATCCTTCAACCATGCCTAAGCATCTACACCAAATGAAAAAGCGATCGCCCTTTTTCCTTTTTCCCTTTATCCTGCTGTTGACTCTCCTCGTCGCCCTGCCTTGGGTAAGCGCGAAAGAACGGCCTAAGCCCAAGCCGGAAGCATGGCAGATTAACGGTATCGTTGCTGCCATTGATGATGAAAATGACGGAGTAAAGGGGTCTGCATTCAACAAATTAGTTGAATATGATCTGAAAGATTTAAAATCTCTGGGAAAGAAAGCGGAAGATATTGCTCAAAAAGCTGCCAAAATCCTCAAGGATAAAACCGTTGACCCAAATGTTCGTTCCGGTGCAGCATCGGCATTGGGAAATCTGGGGGAGGCTGCCAAACCCTATGTCAAAGACATCGCTGACATCCTCAAGGATAAAACCGT
>NZ_JBALCT010000009.1:0-8631 GCF_036917675.1 Nostoc sp.
ATTAATTTAGGCGAGTCGATAACCTTCCAAGCACGGGCAACAGATAATACCAAGGTGGCTGGACTGCAATTGCTGATTGATGGTACTGCGGTAGTGCTGGATAGCAATGGTATGGCGACTTTTACGCCAACCATTGCAGGGACGATTATTGCTAAAGCTTACGCTACTGATACGAATGGTAATATTGGGCAAGCGATATTCGATGTGGCTGTAATTGATACCAGTGATGTGAATGCGCCTGATGTCAGTCTTGATTTGGGTGCTTACGCTAACGGCACAGTTACAAGGCCAGTTAATATTAAGGGCACTGTTAGCGACGATAATCTAGATTATTACGTACTGCTAGTTGCGCCGATTGGCAGTAGCGATTTCAAAGAGATTTTCCGAGGCACAAGCACTGTTAATAATGATGTACTAGGCAAGTTTGACCCATCTCTGCTGGAAAATGATTCGTACACCCTGCGACTGGAAGCTCATGACAAGGGCGGGAACGTCAGCTTTGTGGAAGACACGGTTAATGTGTCTGGCGAACTAAAGCTCGGTAATTTCCGGTTGTCGTTTACGGATTTATCTATCCCTGTAACTGGAATTCCAATTACACTAACTCGTACCTATGACAGCCTAAAATCCGATAGCACAGATGACTTTGGATACGGTTGGCGCATGGAATTCAGGGACACGGATTTGCGAACCTCAGTTGGCAAACCCACAGGAGAAGTTGCGGAATTAGGAGGGCAAAACCCCTTCAAAGATGGCACGAAAGTATACATTACACTTCCGGGAGGGAAACGGAAAGGCTTCACTTTTAAGCCAACGATTGACCCAATTTCCCAGTATTTAAGAGGCGCTGGTGGTGTTGACTCTGACCCAAATCTATACCACCCCTCATTTGTCGCTGATGCTGGCGTGACCGATACTCTCACTGTTCAAAACACCCGCATTATTCATGGGGCTGGCACTAATCAGTACTACGGGCTGGGTGGCAGTGCTTATAATCCTGCCGATACCTATTATGGTGGTGTGTATGTTTTAACCACGAAAGAGGGCATTGTCTATCAAATTGATGCAGCAACAGGTGATTTGTTGACTGTCACGGATACTAACGGCAATACGTTAACCTATACAGATGCGGATATCACTAGCTCGACTGGACAAAAGATTACGTTTGGGCGGGATGCTCAGGGACGAATTGCGACTGTTACTGACCCGGCAGGGAAGGTAATTCGGTATGATTACAACGCTCAGGGCGATTTGGTTAGTGTTACGGATAGAGAAGGTAACACTACCCGCATGGAGTATGACCAAGAGCGTAAGCACTACCTTGACAAAATCATCGACCCCTTTGGCAGGACTGGTGTCAAGAACGAGTACGGTGATGATGGGCGGTTGAAGTATCTGGAAGATGTTAACGGTCAGAAGGTGGAAATGTCCTATGACCCCAACAATTCCAGGCAGACTGTACTAGACCAACTCGATCATGCCACTATCTACGAATACGATGCTCGTGGCAATGTTCTCACTGAGATTGATGCTCTTGGTCAAATCACCAAACGGACTTATGACGATAACAACAATGTTCTGGAAGAAACCGTCATTTCAGACCGTTCTGGGGGAAATGGTTTTACCACTAAATATACTTACGATTCCCAGAATAACAAGCTGACTGAAACCGACCCTCTTGGTAACATCACTTACTATACTTATGGTGCTAATAGTCGTTTACTGACTGAGACTGACTCACTAGGTCGCACCACAATTAACACTTATAGTAAGAGTGGTAATCTCCGTTCAACTACTGATGCTCTTGGTAACACTACTGGTTACGACTACGACCTCAGAGGTCAACTCCGGTCTGTCAAAGATGCTAACGGTAATCTCACGACCTTTGATTACGATGACAATGGTAATGTCACCAGCGTTACAGATGCTTTGGGTAATGTTACAGCCTATACTTATAATGCCAACGGCGACAAGCTGACTGAAACTCGTCAAATGACCACACCCACAGGTCTAAGGACTTTACTCACAACCTGGACTTATGATGACAACGGTCGGATGAAAACGATGACCGATGCCGAAAATCATACCACAACTTATGAGTATGACAAACTTGGGCATCAAACTGCTGTTACTGATGCACTCAATCATCGTACTGAGTACAAATATGATGAAAAAGGTCAGTTGATTGCAACTATCTACGCAGATGACACGCCCGATAATCCTGATGACAATTTACGCTCAACCAGCCGTTATGATCAGGCTGGGCGCACAATTGCCACCATTGATAAAGCTGGACGGGAAACACGCTTTGTCTATGATGATGTTGGTAGGTTAATTGAAACTATCAATCCAGATACAACACCAAATAATTGGGATGACAACCCTAATACTCGTACTGAATATTACAGCGATGGTCTGGTAAAAGCTGAGATTGATGAACGGGGCGATCGCACTGAGTTTCGCTACGATGCTGATGGTCGAGAAACTGTGGTAATTTATGCTGATGATACACCTGCAATTTTAACAGACAACCCCAGAACTACTTACACTTATGACAAAACAGGGCAGAGAATTGCTGAAACTGATGCCCTCAACCATACCACCACATACAAGTATGACGACCTGGGACGGTTAAGCAAAACTGGGTTTCAAGACAAGACTTACACCACCAGTGAATACGATAACCTGGGTCGCCGTATTGCAATGACCGACCAAAGCAGCAAGCGTACTGAATATCGCTACGATGTCTTGGGTCGTCTAACTGGGGTGAAGAATGCGCTTCAAGACTGGACGGAATACGGCTACAACGAAGTCGGGAACCTGATTTGGATGGAGGATGCTAACGATCGCCGCACCAATTATGAATATGATGGTGTCGGTCATCGCATGGCGGTAATTTTGCCGATAGGTCAGCGTTCTGATACTACTTATGATGCTGTTGGCAATCTGAAGACGTACACAGACTTTAACCGTAATACCATCACCTACAGTTACGACCCGATGAACTGGATGACTTATAAGCAGTTCCAGGATGGGTCTAAGGTAACGTATACTCACACATCCTACGGATTGCAAGACGTTATTAAGTTTGTTGACGCTTCGGGTCAAACTACTGCAACTTATGATTATGACTATGATGAGCGCGATCGCCTGACAAAACGAACTGATCCAGATGGACGCAAGATTGAGTATACTTATGATGCTGCAAGTAATCGCACTTCAGTTACTACAGCTTCAGGTACAGTATATTACACCTTTGATGCTCGTAACCGCCTTGACCAAGTAATAGAGAATTCTGTTGTCACAGCAGATTATGAGTACGATGCAGTAAGTAATTTGGTGCGTACTACTTTAGCTAATGGTACGCAGGAAATTCGTTCTTATGATGACCTCAACCGCTTGAAGTTTTTAGAAAATCATAAGGGTGACACTATTCTCTCCAGCTACAGTTATACCCTGGACAAAGTAGGAAATCGCACCAAAGTTGTTGAACACGATGGACGTACTGTTGATTACACTTACGATGACCTGTATCGGTTGACTGAGGAAAAAATCACTGATGCAGTTAATGGTGATCGAGTTTATGACTACATTTATGATCAAGTAGGCAACCGCAAAACCAAGAGTGAAAATGTGAACGGTGCTACAACGGTTACAAATTATGCCTATGATGCCAATGACCGATTGTTAAATGAGACTGTTAATCAGCAAATAATTGCTAATTATACTTACGATAACAATGGCAATACCTTAGCGAAGACCGAAAATGGCATTACAACTGAATACACTTGGGATTATGAAAATCGTTTGATTGCGGCGATAGTGAAGGATGCTAGTGATGCTGTTCAGCAACAGATGCAGTATCGATATAACGATAATGGTATTCGGGTTGCAGCAACGATTGATGGAGTTGAAACGCGGTACTTAATTGATGAAATGCAACCGTATGCACAGGTTTTGGAAGAATATTCTTCTAATGGTGCTGTGCAGGTGGAGTATATTTATGGTAATGATTTGATTGCTCAGGAGAAGGGTAGCGATCGCACTTTCTACCATGTTGATGGCTTGGGTAGTACACGGGTGTTGACTGATTCAACTGGTAGTGTTGTCAGTACGTATAATTATGAAGCTTACGGGGAATTAATTAGCTCTACTGGTGGGGTAGAGAATAAGTACCTGTTTGCTGGTGAGCAGTTTGATGAGGCTTTAGGGGATTATTACAATCGGGCGAGGTATTATGATGCGGATACTGGAAGATTTACTAGCCGGGATACGTATGAGGGTGAGTTAGGCAACCCGCTCACGCTGCATAAGTATATTTATACCCATGACAATCCAGTTAATTTTACTGATCCCAGGGGATTGTTTTTAGAATACAGTATTGGAGGTCTTGCTGCTGCGTCTCTAATTGAAAAAGTTTTAGTTAGTATACTAATAGTAGGTACTGGTGTAGCTTTAGGATTGGGAACGTATTTAGGTATACAAGCTTTTTTAGATTTATATATTCCTTATTTCAGTTCAACTGACGGCGACAAAGCAAGTGATATCCTAAAGGAAGGCGCAATTCCCAATCCAAAAGTCAAGAAATCGGAAAAATCTAAAGAGTATAACAAACTGGGTGATTTTGATACAGCCAATGACGAGTTTGATAAGGTTGTTGAAGAATTAGGAGTAGATAAATCTACAGTAAAAGACCAAGGAGGTGGTACACGGTCAGCAGAACTACCAGATGGTTCACGTATAAGTGTTCGGAATATAAGTAATGAAGGTTCTCCAACTATACAAGTTGATCCAGTAGGAAGTAAAAAACACACTAAATTTAGATACAAGTAATCGAACAAAAATATTTACAGTCATTGCGAGCGAAGCGAAGCAACCCCAACCCTTGCGATTGCTTCATTCCGTTTCGCTCCATTTGCAATGACATTTTGTAATTAATTCTGTCTAACTACTTAAATCACCATCGCATTGAGAAAAATTATGACTGAAGAATGGAAATTTTTGAAGCCTATTTTCAATGATGAAGAAGTAAATAAACTTAGGGAAACACTAAACAAAGTTGTAGTTGGTTCTGGAAGTACTGTCGAGCCTAGTAAGCTTAATATTATTAAGCAGACTGATTGGATCGCCATACCAACTGAAAGCGGAGATCATTTTTCTGAAGAAGATGAAATTAAACTCTTGCAAGCAGTATTGGAGAATAAAAATCAAGAAATCATAGCAATAGCATTTGAGCCTTTAAAAGCGTTCCCCCCTGCATTTGTATTTCCAGCAACGGCTGAAGCAATTGAAGAATTCAATTGGAAGTGTGGGATTTTTTGGTTTGCGCTTTATTCTGGAGAGCCTGATTGGGTCATTATTTGTACTAAGCTAGATTTCCTTTTTATTACTGGAAAACATAGTTTCGTTAGTCAATTTTTAGGCTGTGAAATTCAAGAAGCTTTTGCTGACTTCTACGAATTAGCATTAAGTTATTCTGATGATGATCCTGAAAAAAAGTCCTTACTACAAGTGTATAATCGACTTTGGCGTGAATATCCTAAGATAAATACTGGAGAAGTTATCCAACTTTTGCCTGTACCGAGAAATGATATCAAGTCTGAATGATCTGAATGAATAAATGAGACTCTTAATCAGCAAGTAGTTGCTAATTATACCTACGTTCACAATGGCAATACCTTAACAAAGACCGAAAATAGCATTACAATTGAATACACCTGGGATTATGAGAATCGATTGATTGCTGCAATAGTGAAGGATGGTAACGGCGCAACGCAACAATCAATGCAGTATCGCTACAACGATAATGGTATTCGCGCGGTACTAGATTTGCTCTTAGTTTTTCTTATTTATTAGTGGAATCGCAATTCCTCGTAGGTTGGGTGGAGCAAAGCAAAACCCAACATAAATATTATTTGCCACCAACAGATATTTTGCAACACCATTAACTACAGTTCTGATCAGTATGGTCGCCTCAAGCAAAAGACCTTTACTGACCCCAGAGTTGCAACAGTCTCTTACACTTACGATCCAGTTTCGTCGCAATTGAAGACTGTAACCGATGGGCGCGGCGTAACACAGTATAACTATGACTTGCGCGATCACTACCAGGATAACGGTACTGTTGAATCACGGCAATATGATATACGCGATCGCTCAACCCAAGTGACAACGAGAAATGTCACGGGTACAATATTCTCTGACTTTAAATACACACTTGATGGAGTCGGCAATCGTAAGAAAGTCGAAGAATATTCTGGTCGCAGCGTTGATTATACTTACGACTCGCTGTATCGCCTGACTGAAGAAAAAATCACTGATGCAGTTAATGGCAACCGCATCTACGATTACACTTACAACAAAGTAGGAAATCGGAAAACTAAGAGTGAAACTGTCAACAGTGCTACAACGGTTACAAATTATGCCTATGATGCCAATGACCGATTGTTAAATGAGACTGTTAATCAGCAAATAATTGCTAATTATACTTACGATCACAATGGCAATACCTTAAGGAAGACTGAAAACGGCATTACAACTGAATACACTTGGAATTATGAGAATCGGTTGATTGCTGCAAGGGTGAAGGATGCCAATGGTGCAATGCAACAATCAATGCAGTATCGGTACAACGATAATGGTATTCGAGTTGCAGCAACGGTTGATGGAGTTGAGAGGCGCTACTTGATTGATGAAATGCAGCCGTATGCACAGGTTTTGGAAGAATATTCTTCTAACGGTGCTGTGCAGGTCGAGTATGTTTACGGTAATGATTTGATTGCTCAGGAGAAGGGTAGCGATCGCACTTTCTACCATGTTGATGGCTTGGGTAGTACACGAATACTGACTGATGCAACTGGTAATGTTGTTAGTACTTATGATTATGATGCTTACGGGCAATTAATTAACTCTACTGGTGGGGTGGAGAATAAATACCTGTTTGCGGGTGAACAATATGACCAGAACCTTGGTGATTACTACTTAAGACAACGGTATTACAACAGTAGTACGGGAAGATTTACAAGAAGAGATACTTATTTAGGAAATGTTTTTGACCCTACAACTCTCAATAAGTATATTTACACTAATTCAAATCCAGTAAATGGTATAGATCCATCAGGTCTATTCACACTTATGGAAGAAGTGGAAGCAGACGTTATAAGTGAAGAGGTTGACATACAACAATCTACTCTTTACACCACCACTCCTTTTGTGTTACAAGCTGCACGGATAACTGCTGGATTTTTAGCTCTGGCTGCTGGGGTAGTTTCGTATATTCTTATAGAGGAAGCGAAAAAAGGTAAAAAAGATCAATTTCAGTACAAGCTTTACCCAGACAATGAAAAAACGCGCAAAAAAATAGACGAACTTGATGATAAAGATGTTAATCAGATGAGAGTACAACTACAGTATAAAGAACAGTACGATTATGGAATAGCTTTACTCAATGTTCCAGAAGTGGGAGTTAATCAGCCGCAAGTATTTTCGGGACTTTTTGAACTATGGCAAACTCGTAGGAATGCAACATGGTTCCCTCTAAATAGATATGAGTCAAATCTAGTTGGTGCTATAGTTTATGTCAGTAATGAAACAAAGTATATAGGACCGACAAATCAGGGAAGATATCAAGTTGCATCTGGTCAGTGGGATGGAGATGGAAGGGTAGTAAAAAAAGGAGATTACAGAGTTGACGTGGAAAACCTCCGAGGTACAAATTTGAGAACTCCATCACCAAAGCCATAAAACTAAACTTGATAAAATTGAGTTGTTTAAATTTGATTATTTGAGATTAATTAGCTGAAAACTATGAACCATTTAATTAATGAAATTTTTGTAAATATAAAATCTGACGACGAACATATATGCAGTAATGCAATTACTGATATATCATTCATCCTAGAAATTTATTCTTGGCAGTTACCACAAGACAAAAGAAGGAGTAGATATGAAAGTTTAATCAAACAGGAGTTAATCGATATCAATTTAACTGAGAACGAAGAGTCAGAAATTGTTGAATTCCTCCAAAGACAGATTATTGATTCAAATAAATTCACTAGCAGTTTATTATTTACAATTGGTAAAACCTCATCAAAAACTGGACTTGTACCCTTACTAGACATTATTCAAAATTACTCTTCTGAATTTGATACAAATGAGTCCTATCAAGCTTTAGTTTCTTTAGAGAGGTTATTGTTTTGGGATGATAACGGGATTGAGAATTTTGGATTATCTGATGAACAGAAAAGAAACATTATTTCTCAAACCAATCCTACACCTTTTATAGAAAGCAAATTGGCATGGGCATTGAATAATTCTCATTCACCCTATTCATCCGGTTTGCAGTATACTGCCGAACGTTTACTGGATGGTTTAAGTCAGTTACTGGAAAAAACTACCGAATAAAGGGCGCAATAGAGATATTTCAGCAATTTTTGTAACTTTTTAAGATATCGCTACCTATTCCAGTTAACCAGCACATGCAATTTTCATCCATGCCTCGAAGATACTCTTCGCCAAATATTGCTTAACAATCTTCGCCATTGACGTTTCTGGTAGTACCATCGCCCCATTCCACGGAAATGGCAAATACAAAGATGTCAAAACCGTCTTAGATGCCGAAAAAGCAGCCAT
>NZ_JBALCT010000010.1:0-103404 GCF_036917675.1 Nostoc sp.
CTAACTATCTAAATGCTCACCTCAACTTAGGAAATACTCTCTATGCTCAAGGAAAGTTGGATGAGGCGATCGCAGCGTACCGTAAAGCTATTCAAATTGACCCTAACTATCTAAATGCTCACCTCAACTTAGGAAATACTCTCTATGCTCAAGGAAAGTTGGATGAGGCGATCGCAGCGTACCGTAAAGCTATTCAACTTGACCCTAACTATGCAAATGTTCATAACAATTTGAAGGCTGTTTTGAAGGTTAAAGGAGAGAAGAAAAAGTTCTTAGGGCTTTTCTGATATATGAGTAGGAAAAGAGTATTTATAAGAGTAATAAATAATTAAATCACGATTACCTATTAGACAAAGTTTACCAACGTGCCAAACACTTTTTCCGGTTAGCCAACCGAGATGTTGTCAGCATTGTGTTAAGAATGAAAAGGATTGAAATAGGCAATTCTTATGACTATTTGTGAGATTGCTCCGGCGTAGCCCGTCATAGACATCGCCCTTACCGTATATTTATTCAAATTTTTGAGTAAAAATGAAGAAGACTGAAAAAGGATTATTCTCATGACTATTCGTGAAACTGCGATGCCTTCGGCGAGCTTCGCTAACGCAAAATTGCAGCAACTTTCCGAACCACTCCTACAACAAGTGACCGACTTCATTGATTTTGTTATCCACAAACACCAAGTTAAAATTGCTGACAGTCAGCCTGATGAAACGCTTGTGGAAGCATGGTTACAATGGTTTTAGGTTGTAGATTCCTTAGACGTAGCTCCATCTGAACCAGTTAGTAACTATCAGCAACTCCTACTCAGCAAGTATCGGCAACAAGGGCTAGAGCTATGATCCTGTGTGATGCAGGAGTTCTGCTTTGTTTGGTCGATTGCCTACGGCACGCTACGCGAACACACTCAGCCTCAGCACAATGCTTATAAAATCGCAGTGATGCGTTTGGCAAAGCCTCTGGTCACAACTTGGTCATGCCTGACAGAAGCCATGTATCTTGCCCTGCATCGTGGCGGCTGGCAAATGCAAAAACAGTTAGGGCAGCTTCTTTTAGATAAACTGCTGACAGTTTATGAGATTCAGGAGACTGATTACAGCCGTTTATTGGCGCTGATGGAACAATATAGCGATCGCCCGATGGACTTGGCAGATGCTACTCTGGTTCTAGCAGCTGAAAAGACAGGGTATCGTCAAATTCTCACGCTCGATTCAGACTTTTTGTTTTATCGGATTAGCGATCGAGACACCTTTGAAATCATTTCAGTGTAAAGCAATGAGTAACCAAATCACGATTTAGATCAGGTTTAGCAACGCCAGGATGTCCCCTTGAGTAGACTGCGCGTAGCCCGGATTTCTCACTTGTGAGAAATCCGGGCTAACTCCTAACTTTGCGCTCCAGCA
This sequence comes from Nostoc sp., assembly GCF_036917675.1. Classification (GTDB taxonomy): domain Bacteria; phylum Cyanobacteriota; class Cyanobacteriia; order Cyanobacteriales; family Nostocaceae; genus Nostoc. The sequence continues at coordinate 1,404 of NZ_JBALCT010000010.1, forward strand.
CTTAAAACTTCTCTAGCCACAAAACAGTCAAGTTGAATTTGTGTTTTCAGAGCTTCTAGAGAAGGAAATTTTTGTTCCGGGCGCAAAAATTTAACTAGCTGCACAACTAGTTTTTTGCCATACAAATCACCAGACCAATCGAGCAGATGTACTTCCGCAGATGAATAAGTACCATTTACAGTGGGGCGATTACCGATATTCATTACGCCCAAACTCTCACTAGGAGTAACATCTGATGTTTCACTGAGAGTGAAAACACGGACAGCGTAAACTCCTTGGCGGGGCAAAAACTTTTCCTTTGGTAGTTGGAGGTTGGCGGTGGGAAAGCCAATTGTTCTGCCCAATTGTTGACCTTGAACGACATCACCAGTTAGGGTGTAGGGGCGTCCTAGCAGGAGATTTGCGTTTTCGATGTCGCCGTACTCAAGGGTTTGGCGGATTAATGAAGTGCTAATACGGGCATCCTGAGTCGGAGTAGTACTGACGCAACTACTTTCGGTGGGCGAGTCACCTGTATAAGTTTGTAAGGGGACGATCGCAACGGGGATATTGTACTTGGCGGCGATTAATTGTAAATCTTTAGCAGTACCACTGCGCTTTTCGCCAAAACAAAAATCCTGCCCGATGCTAATTCGCTGGCATCGCAGTTGTTGCACGAGAATTTTATCAACGAATTCTTCGGGGGTCAAAGCAGATAATTCTTTGTCAAAGGGTAGTAGTACCAGTTGTTCTACCCCAAGCGATCGCAATTGTTGGACTTTTTCATCCAGTGGGGTTAACAAAGTCCGGGGTTGCCCCGTAAAATACTCGTGTGGATGGGGGTCAAAGGTGACAACTGTTGAATAAATATATTCTCTATTCGTCAGTTGTTGATTTTCATTTGACTGCGGACTACTGGCTACTGACAACTGACTACCAGCGTGCAACACTGGTTGAATTACCCTTTGATGACCAAGATGAACACCATCAAACTTGCCAAGGGCAACAGCAGTCGGCGTTAGCAGTTCTTCGCTTGAAGAAGCAAGCCACACAGAACACCCATTTTGAGACAAATTTAGCACGTGGATTCTGAGATTTTAGGTTTATTTTAGCTATCAGCAGAAAGCTACCTTATGGTAAACCGTCTTGAGGAGGACAGCTTTTGTAGACGGTCTGAACTTTCACCAACTGCTCATGAAGTCTTCTGCGATCAGCCAGGATGTTGATGCCACCCTTTTTAGCTATCAGCCAAAAGCCTAATCCACGGGAAGTAGCCCAAGATGGTATCTTGTGCTATCAGCTTGAGAGCTAATTGCTAAGTCCAGATAACCCCAAATACCAGAGCTAAAAAGGCTCTAGTTCCGTGCTGAGACTGCCACGAGGTTTTACCCCGACCATCAGCCGCAATCTTAGGGCATCTGTGGGTGTCTGGCTGTGTTGGTGAATCTATAAAGTCTGTCCTCCTGTTGTCTCCCTGATCCTGTGGCGCTCTGACAACTCTGGGCAAGGCTGTCTCACCGTCCAGTCAACAGGTACGCTCTCATGCTGAAAGCCTCTGATCACCAATCTAATCTAAAATCTCCAATTCCTGCGATCGCAATCTTTAGACAGAAGACTTCGTAATAGGAAAAGATTCTGATAAGGAAACTGATGTGGGAACCTCAAGTACCATTCCTTCCCGTGCCATTATCGCACCAGAAAACTTTGCTGCTGCTTCTTTCCCTACACGATCTAAAAAGTCGTCATCGTGTGCGGGGTCGTGGTGATAAATCACTAGAGTTTTGACATTAGCAGCTTGTGCCACTTTCACCGCTTCTTGCCAAGTAGAATGTCCCCAGCCAATTTTCGGGGATTTTGGGGAGTGATATTCCTCATCAGTGTAGGTAGAATCGTAAATCAGAATGTCGGCATTACGAGCTAGCCACAACACATTGTCATCGAGTCGGTCGGGAAAATGTTCGGTATCAGTAATATAAGTAGCAGCGCCACCACGCCAGTTGACGCGGTATCCTACGGCTTCACCTGGATGATTTAAAGGTGCTGTTTCCAGGGTAAGGTCATCGATGTGGATTGGTTGCCCTGGTCGAATGTCGTAGAAATTTAAATTGGCTTGCATAATCTGCAAGGGTACGGGAAAGTTGGGGTGCAGCATCTGGTCATTGAGGCGCTGTTCTATGGTAGAACCATCAGGTGCGATCGCGCCGTAAATATGAAAGTCATTCCCCTTGGCAAACCCTGGGGTAAAGAAGGGAAAACCCTGCATATGATCCCAGTGAGAGTGGGTAAAAAATATATGAGCTTCTAACGGCATTTGGCGCAATAAAGATTGCCCCAAAACGTGTAGTCCCGTGCCGGCATCGAAAATTAAGCGTTTATCGCCCGCTTGCATTGATATGCAAGGGGTATTACCGCCGTAACGAACGGTGTCTGGACCTGGAGTGGGGATGCTGCCGCGAACGCCCCAAAATTGTACGGTAAATTGGTTCTCTATCCTAGACATAGGTGTTGCTTGCTGGACTGAGCGGGCGATAATTGGAAAAATTGTTACTTATTTTGTCTAAGTTTATGCTGTCTAATCGATTTTGCCAGAGGGAGGATTTCTTGGTAAAACAGCATACTCTGTTTTCGGCTGATTGTGTAAATGTGGATGAGATACTCTCAGGTAGAATTTTCCAGTTTTTGGAAGATATCTGTATCATTTATTTCAAGAGTGTCCCTACGTTATAGCCTACTTTTTCTGGGATGCATTTGAATAGCCCCAGTTTTTCCTGATAAATCAAATGATTCACGGAAACTTGAATTCCCATTCAGACAATTTATCTAGTCCAGTTGCGTAGGTAAGATTGTATTGTAACGGGGTAATACTGATGTAGTTTTTACTTACAACTTGCACGTCTGTCGGTACATTTTGAGGCAGATTTAATCCGGTTGGGGGTTCCACATCCTCAATTACCTCTCCAGTTAACCAGTAGTACGTTTTTCCACGAGGATCAACTCGTTTATCAAACACATCAATGTAATGCCGCACTCCTTGACGGGTGAGAGTAACTCCGGCAATTTCTTCCCATTTGATGGCAGGAATATTGACGTTGAGTAACATTAAATCTGGTAGCGGTCTTTGGGCTAACTGGTCTACGAGAATTTTGGCAAACTTAGCAGCAGGTTTAAAGTCTTTAGATGTGTGACTAGCAAGACTCAGCGCTACACTCGGAATGCCTTCAATTAGACCTTCCATTGCCGCAGAAACAGTGCCAGAATACAGAATTTCAGTTCCCAAATTTGCACCTTGATTAATGCCAGAGAGAACCAAATCAGGGGGAGTTTCTAGCAAAGCCCACAGCGCCAATTTGACACAATCTGAAGGCGTACCATCGCAAGCCCAAGCTTTGACAGTGGGATGAAAAATCTCTTCAACAATTTCGGCGCGAATTGGTTGGTGTAAAGTTAACCCATGTCCAGTTGCCGATCGCTCTCGATCTGGGCAAACTACACTCACATCATGACCTGCGTCTGCCAAGTAGTTGGCTAGGGTACGAATCCCCAAGGCAGAAATGCCGTCATCGTTGCTAATTAGTAATTTCATAGTCATTGGTCATTACTTATTAGTTATTTGTTATTTGTTATTAGCCATTTGTCAATGTCGCAGGTCACAAGCAGCAAAAAAACATATATACTCACTAGTACAGTTACCCATATTTTTGTACCAGTCAAAGTGTCACCCTGACCGACATCCCGCCTAGAACTTAAGTTCTAGGCTAATAGCTCAAGTCCACTTAAGTGGACTGAAATTTTGCCTTTCACTGAGTCTAGTCATGTAAATCGCTTCAAATTTTGTATTTAGTCCTCTTGAGAGGAATGCAAGCTATTAGCCTCGGAATTTATGACAAGGCTCTATGGCAACCAAGCAAAAGATTTATAAAGATGTTGGTAATGACAAAACCTTTAACAAGGGGCTTAAGTCCCAAGTCTTGTTAATTGAGATATTAGCTGGATTTATGCCAAGCTGTATTAGCTCAATCGTCTCTAACTGATAAACAGAGGTTTGGTTTCGACCCTCAGCTTTGATGATGTTAATGGCATAGCTGTAAGTTTATTTATCGAGCAGTTCACAGCTTTTGACTATAGACTAATGACTAATGACCAATGACTAATAACTAATGACTAGCAATTTAGAAGCTCAACTTTTAGCACTGCGGCAGTCAGGAGAAAAAGCGATCGCAGCCGCCGACACCCTAGAACGTCTGGAGGAACTCAGAGTTAACTATCTGGGTAAGAAAGGGGAACTGGGGGCACTGTTGCGAAGTATGGGGCAAATGAGCGCAGAGGAACGACCGAAAATTGGTGCGATCGCTAATACAGTTAAAGAATCCCTGCAAACTAGTCTAGACAAGCAACGCGCCGCCCTGGAATCTGCACAAATTCAAGCTTTGCTAGAGGCGGAAACTCTGGATGTAACTATGCCGGGAATTTACAGCCCCCAAGGTCGCATTCATCCCCTCAATGGTATTATCGACCGGGCGCTGGATATCTTTGTTGGTATGGGCTATACCGTGGCTCAAGGCCCAGAGATGGAAACAGATTACTATAATTTCGAGGCTCTCAATACTCCGCCTGACCACCCCGCCCGTGATATGCAGGATACCTTCTACCTGCCAGATGGGAATCTTCTCCGCACTCATACTTCATCAGTACAAATTCGTTACATGGAAAGAGAAGAACCACCGATTCGGGTTGTGGCTCCAGGGCGAGTTTATCGGCGAGATAATGTAGACGCGACTCACTCAGCTGTTTTCCATCAAATAGAACTTTTAGCCATTGATGAGGGACTAACTTTTACAGACCTCAAAGGCACAATTAAGGTATTTTTACAAGCAATATTTGGCGATTTACCAATTCGCTTCCGCGCCAGTTATTTCCCGTTTACCGAACCCTCCGCTGAAGTGGATTTGCAGTGGAATGGGCGCTGGCTGGAGGTGATGGGCTGCGGTATGGTCGATCCAAATGTACTTAAGTCTGTGGGTTATGACCCAGAAATTTATACTGGGTTTGCTGCCGGTTTTGGTGTAGAACGCTTTGCAATGGTGTTACATCAAATCGATGATATTCGTCGTTTGTATGCTAGCGATTTGCGGTTTTTGCAGCAATTTTAGGCATACGTAATAGTTATGTACTGCAAGCAAGGTAAGAATAAATAATGACCTCAGTTTCCAGGTTAGATCAAGTTCTAGAAAGCATCGAAGACTTATCAGTAGATGAACAAGAAACACTAATTGATCTGATACGTCATCGACTGGCAGAACGGCGGCGTTCTGCAATTGCTGCTAATATCGCTCAAGCACAGGTAGAATACCAGGCGGGTAAAGTGTTCCGTGGTACAGTTACTCAAATAATGGATGAGTTAAGTAAGTGAGAACTGTAGTTCTGGCATCATCGTTTAAACGAGCATTTAAGCGATTGGTAAGACGACAGCCAGAATTACAAGAGCGAATTGAAGAGCGGTTAGTAATGCTAACCGCCGATCCATTTGATCCACTGTTACAGACCCATAAGCTTAAAGGCAAACTGTCTGGAGCTTGGGCGTGTTCAGTTGACTATGATTGTCGCATTGTCTTTAACTTTGTGCAAAATCTAGAATCTGGTGAAGAGGAAATTTTGCTAATTGATATCGGCACTCATGATGAAGTTTACTGAGTTGTAGCTGCTGTCTTAGTATTTTACTACTGACTAATTTTGGATTGAATAATTCCAAATTTAGCATGGTGTAAGCTGATGCAGTTCACTTGGGATGAAAATAAGCGGCAATCAAATTTGGGCAAACACGGGTTTGATTTCGTAGATGCTTCTCAGGTTTTTGAAGGTGGAACATTCACGTTTGAAGATGAACGCTATGCTTATGGAGAACAGCGCTTTATTACACTGGGATTATTGCGGGGGCGAGTGGTTGTGATTGCCCATACGGAAGTTGGGGATGAAATTCGTGTCATTTCGATCAGAGAGGGAACTAAACGTGAGCAATTCATTTTCTTTCAAAGCCTCTCAAACTGATTGGGAGAGGATTGATGCAATGCAAGATGAGGACATTGATCTTTCTGACATTCCAGAAGTGACTGAAGAACAGATGAAGCAAGCGGTGCTGAGGGTTGGCGGAAAACCTGCTGAACGGGGTCAACAAGGTGGCAAACATCTAACGCTTGAGGAATATTTGAAGTATGACGATCGCACGGATAGCCAATATGAACTGGTGGCAGGTGAGTTAGTTGCAATCTCACCCGAAAGCCCAAAAAATGTCCAGATATCTCTCTTTTTGCTGGTAAATTTCCTCAAGTTCGTCCCGGTTAATCGGTTGAGTAACAAAGTTGAAATTGTTGTTGCTGGTTCTCGTGTAACAACTCGTATTCCTGACTTAGTTGTGCTGACGGATGAACTTGCAACAGCCTTAGAAGGTGCAACGCGATCCACAATCACTCTGGATATGCCACCTCCAGCATTAGTTGTTGAAGTCGTTTCTCCTGGCAAAGCTAACGAAGATCGGGACTATCGCTACAAACGTTCTGAGTATGCCGCAAGGGGAATTGCTGAATATTGGATTGTTGATCCACAAATGAACAGAGTTACCGTACTGATATTAGTTGACGGGTTTTATGAAGAAACCAGATTTGTCGGAAATACTGCGATCGCTTCTACTATTTTAAGAGAATTACAGCTAACCACAGAGCAAATACTTAACGCTGGATAAGATTTTAGAAGTGCGATCGCTATCAAACCTTACAACTAAATTTGTCACCTTCGTGGCAGATCAAGAACCCAACTCATGAAGGTACAGCACCCCCTACTCTCCCAAGTTGCCTTAGCGCAGGACTTACCAGAATACAATCTGAAGCGAGGCAATATTGCAACAATTATAGAACATTACCCCATGCCTGAAGGGGAAGAGGACGGGTATAGTCTGGAAGGGTTTGATCTGCCCCATGTAACGATCGAAGTACCAGCATCTCAAATTATCCCCATTGCCCAGTGGCATCAAGAAGAAATGATTTTAGCCAAGTTACGCCAGCTATCTGGAGCGAGGCTGTTACAATTACAAGACTATCTCGATTTTCTCTTGCAAAAAGAAGAGTCTGAGTATCAGAGTTAGGTATGGAGCTTGAGTATTACAAACAGTACTTGCATTATAAAAAACTTGGTTTTCGCACCCAAGCCAGACAACACCTTCAGGCGTTTATTGCTTCATTTGGTTCATTTGCCGAGAAAGAATTGTGGACTTACAAGTTTCTAGAAACTCAAGAATACCAATCTGGGTGGCATATAATCCGCTATGAGCTTTATGAACAGGTTGTATTTCCTGTTCTTTTTAGCGGTTATCAAAAGCGCGATCCTTGGTCAGTTTTATGGCTTGCTCGTACAGCCAACAATTTTTATAAAGTAAAGCATCTCCATAAGCAGATTGACTTTAAAACAGACTATGGGTTACTCAAAGAATGTTACTTGCTCGCTCCCAACAATAATGAAGTACATAAAGACTTACTAAGTATTCAGATTCGATGGCTTCAGTATTGTATTCATGAATATCCAACTGGGATACTATATGGAGCAGTAAATGGAGCAACAATAGACGAATGCCAGGAGATTCTTTCAGAAATTGAGTTTGCTAGAAAACTTGATGTTGAAAAAAATCAAGAAAAATTCCTCAATGAGGTTCAGTCAAAAGTTCTTGAATACATCGTTAGACTTCGGACTTACAAATATCAAGGTGGTCAGTGACTTTCTCTAACCACCTTTTTATTTTTGAGACTTGATTTTATTTAATTAAACGCCAGTTCTGCTGAGTGATTCGTTCTATGTTTGCTGAAACCTCCTCACGCTACGTTACCCGCAACCCGGAAATTTTGAGCGGAGAGCCAATTATTATAGGTACTCGGACATCTGTGCCATTGTCGGTTTGTGGCGATTGGAGATTATGCCAGAAGAAATCCTGAACCATTTACCACATCTAACGCTGGCACAAGTATTTGATGCCTTGAGTTTTTATCTCGATCATCAAGCCGAGATTAATGAATACATTGAGCGAAACCGAGTACCCGATGAATTAATACATCCATCTGTAAAAGCTGTTTAGCGGCAATTGTCGCAATGTCCGCAACGCAAGTTAGCTGCTTCTTTGTCAAAACCAAAGGCATTTAATAAAAACTGCCAACGACACTGCTTTGTAGTCAGATATTGATGCATTTGTTTGGGAGCGTGTAATTGTGTCGGTGGCTGATTTGCCGCTTTTTGCCCAATGGTGTAATGGAAAGGATCAAGCCAGTTTAGCTGACCATTGCTATGGAGTAAAGATAAGGCGATCGCACCATCAGGAAATTGTCGCGTCACTGCATTAACTTCTCCCTGTTTTGGTAATTTTTTCACAAGTTGCTGCGCTATTTGTTGTTGCGATCGCATTTGTTCTTGAAAAAACTCCTGTCTTTGCTTATCCTCTGGATCTAACCACCCCGTAGGTTCACTCACTAATGTCAGCGCTTCGGCCGGTTTCCCATCCCTTCCAGCCCGGCCAATTTCTTGCACATATTCAGACAGCAGATGCGGCGCGTGAAAGTGAATAACCCACCTGACATTGCTTTTATTTATCCCCATACCAAAGGCGCAGGTACAAACCACAAATGGTATTTTACCACTTAACCAACTTGCTTCTACTTCACGGCGTTCTGTTGCACCCAATCCCGCATGATAACTAGCTGTGGCATAACCCATGTCTGCTAACCATTCAGCTAAATCTTCGCTATCTCTCCTAGTACGAACATAAACTAATCCCGATTGTTGCGGTCTATTTTGAATAAACTTTAATAATTGTTGTTTCCTACCTCGTGGTGTCCAAGCAATGCGAACGCTGGGATGCAAGTTAGGACGGTAGGGATTCAAGCGGAAAATCTCTGGTTGCTGTAATTGTAAAACTGTTTGAATAATCTTTTGGGCTAATGGGTCAGCAGTAGCGGTAAAAGCAGCAATACTAATTTTTGTTCCTGGTGGTTTTGATTTTAGTAGTGCAGGACGCACCGCCCCTAATCTGCGATAAGCTGGGCGAAAACTATCACCCCACTGCACTAAACAATGGGCTTCATCTAAAATTAAGCCATTAATTTGCAATTGTGGCTGACATAATCTCTCCCACACTGGCGCACTTAGCAAAGTTTCTGGCGATAAATAAAGTAATCTTAGCTGTTGACGTTCTAAAGCTTGCAGAGTTGCACGGCGTTGAGATGGCGATAATTCACTATGTAAAAGTGCTGCTTTCTGATGGCTTTGTAGTAGTTCCTGTACTTGATTTTCCATCAACGCCACCAAGGGCGAAACTACCAAAGTTAATCCTGTTTGTAGCAGTGCGGGAAGTTGAAAACAAATCGACTTTCCTCCACCTGTAGGCATAATAATCAGCGCATCTTTTTGTGCCAATAAACTGCTGACAATTTCTCCCTGTGGTGGACGAAAATCTTCATAACCCCAGATTTTTTGAAAAGCTGCGCGGACTTCTTGCCAAGATTTTGTTGTATCCTGATTCATAATCAATGGTAGATGTACCAATATCCTTGAATACTGAATATAGCCTCTCTTATCCAGCTAATGGTTCAGTATTTTCATCATCTTAGGTTGCAACGCACTGGCTTCAAGAATGAATTAGAATTAATTATTATGCATTTAATATATTTAGGACTTACGCACAAGTTACGGAATAACGAACCACAGAGGCGCAGAGGACACAGAGAAATCAGAGTTTGAGAGATATTTTGCGTAAGTCCTAATATTTATTACAACAGTTTTCATGTATTTGAACCACATCTTTCGTAAGGGCACAGCAATGCTTATACGTGTGAACTTAACGTGAAATCCAGTCTATAACTAGCTTTTAGAGATTGTCTCGTCAAGAGTCTGCGACTGGGAATGCCTAATGGGGGGCTGCCGCCTCAAGACTTGCGGCTCTGCCGCAATTGAGAAACGCTATAGCGCTCCTAGTTGTTTACTAAAAGCGCTGATCAAGCGAACTATTTGACTACGAAAAAATAAAAATTAGTGACTGTTCTGATTTTGGGAATGGAAGGGACAACCGCCTGCCGTTAATTTCTCAAGAAAGACATTATTATCAAAATAATGCTCTAAAAGCTCAATCTTCAAATCATCAGTCACGCGAGCAATACTAACTCCTACGATTTCTACTGTTTCTCCTGTGGGTGCATAGTCTTTATAGGAACCATTAAATGTTCCCCAATGTCGCCACTTAAAGGTTACATTAGGCGGCCCCGATAGGACTTCTGTTAATTCCCAAAGAAAGCCATTATGAAAGGCATTATGAAAAACCTCAAATGAAGATTCAAAGGTTTCTGTTTCAGAGCTATAATGCTCACTTTCACCCAGAAACAGGTTATAAGTACCTTCCTGGGCGACCTCTTGAGCAGTGAATTGCTGTCCGCCATTGCTACTCATCCTAAACTTATCAGTAACAATCGAAAGCCACTGTTGAGGATTAGATTTATTAGAAGCTTCCATCTCAAAAGTGCGGACTAAATTTTGAGCGATCGCTTCTAAAGAACCTTCTGGATGCTGAAATTTGCTTTCTTGATGAAGAAATTCATTGGTGTAAGAATAATCTGGGCGTTTTCCTTCTCGCCACTGTACTTCTTGATCATGAGCAATAACTATATCTCTATCTTGTACCCAGAGCGGCAATTCTGGAGTTTTTTCGTTACTCATACAACCCGATTGAGTATAAACATCATTTTTGATCATAAAGTTTTATGGATATGAGGTAAATCTAAAAATCTGAAAAAGTAAAAAATATTTATAATGCAATACCGTTCAGTTAAAGTTATTTGTAGGATTTTTCGGTGTCTAGAGATCTTACATTACAACGTCTCTACATTCTTACAAAAAGCTGAAAAAGAGCAAAAGAAACGACAGATAAACACTTATATTTATCTGTGTTTATCTGTCGTTCTATTTAACAAATCTCAACTTATGCAAAAGGTCTAATGCAGTGCAGTTACTTCCTCTGGCTTTTCTTGAGTTTGCAATGCAGAATACAACCTATTCAGCGCATTTACATAAGCTTGAGCGGATGCCACGATGATATCTGTGTTCGCCGCATGACCGGAAAATACCCTAGATTGATAACGTAAACGAATCGTCACTTCTCCAATGGCATCAATGCCGCCTGTTACTGACTGGACAGAAAACTCAATCAACTCGTTGGGCACATTCACCACCCGATTGATGGCTTTGTAAACTGCATCCACTGGCCCAGTACCGATCGCAGCATCGGTTAATTCTTCACCTTCTGGGGTGCGGAGGGTAACTGTAGCAGTGGGACGGGCGTTGCTACCACAGGAAACTTGCACCAACTCTACACGGAACAAATCGGGCGCTTGTTGGATCTCATCGTTAACGATCGCTTCCAAATCCCAATCAGAAATTTCTTTCTTTTTATCTGCTACATCTTTGAATCTGACAAATGCTTTATTTAATTCAGTATCCGACAGTTCAAAGCCCAATTCTTTCAACCGAGTGCGGAAAGCATTTCTCCCTGAATGTTTACCCAAAACTATTTGATTGTCTGCTAAGCCAATCAATTGGGCATCCATAATTTCGTAGGTGAGCCTGTTTTTTAACACACCATCTTGGTGAATCCCAGACTCATGGGCAAAGGCATTCGCCCCAACGATCGCTTTATTTGCTTGTACTAACATTCCCGTCAAATTAGAAACTAAGCGTGAAGTTTTGTAAATTTGCTTAGTGTCGATATTTGTCAGGGATTCTTGAGAATCTGCTGGTCTTCCCAAATAGGGGTTAAAATATTGTCGTCGCACATGCAAGGCCATCACCAATTCTTCTAGTGATGCATTTCCGGCACGTTCGCCAATCCCATTAATCGTACATTCTAGTTGCCGTGCGCCATTTTTCACGGCTTCTAAAAAGTTAGCAACTGCCAAGCCTAAATCATTATGACCGTGAACGGAAATAATCGCTTGGTCGATATTGGGGACATTTTCGATAATCCCCTTAATTATGGCTCCAAATTCGCTAGGGGTAGTGTAACCCACAGTATCGGGAATGTTAACTGTTGTTGCACCAGCTGCGATCGCTCCCTCTAACACTTGGTAAAGAAATTCTGGATCGGTACGAGCCGCATCCATCGGCGAAAATTCGACATCTGTCATGAAGGACTTGGCATAAGCTACCATTTCTTGGGCGATCGCTAACACTTCTGCCCGTGACTTCCGCAACTGATACTCTAAATGAATATCAGAAGTGGAAATAAATGTGTGAATTCTGGCGTTAACTGCTGGTTTTAAGGCTTCGGCGGCGGCTTCAATATCTGCTTTAATCGCTCTTGCTAAACTGCAAATTACCGGGCCATTTTCTGTGCCGACAATTTGGGAAATCTTCTTAACTGCTTCAAAATCTCCCGGACTAGCAAAGGCAAAGCCGGCCTCAATGACGTCTACACCCAGACGCGCCAATTGCTTGGCAATTACTAGCTTTTCGTCTATATTCAGAGTTGCTCCTGGACACTGCTCTCCATCTCGCAATGTCGTATCAAAAATGATGATTCGATCTGTTTTGTTTCTCATTTGCGGTTTGTTGTTTAGTTTCTAGTTGCGGCTCAATATATCTTCAACTTAGTTTTTCTTTTACTCTTACCTTTGTAAATAATTGCTAAGGCTACTAACCTTCGGTTTTTTCTATTTGTTCTCTGATATCATTTAAATCTATATATCTATCAGTAGCATTCCGTAGCTCTCTAGCGATCATTCCTTCTGTTGATACTACCGTAATATGTGTATTTTTGGAGCGTAATAGTTCGATTGCTCTTTCAAAATCTCCATCGCCACTGAATAATACTACTCGGTCATACTGGTCTACTGTATTAAACATATCTACAACAATTTCAATATCTAAATTCGCTTTTTGCGAGTAACGACCAGACGTATCATCATAATATTCTTTAAGAATTTTAGTTCTGACTGTATATCCTAGACTAATTAGAGCATCTCTAAAACCTCGCTGATCTTGTGGGTCTTTTAAGCCAGTGTACCAGAATGCATTAATTAATGTTGTTTCTGATTGCTCATGTTTGAAGTATTCTAAGACTCGCCGGGGGTCAAAAAACCAGCCATTTTTTTGTTGAGCATAGAACATATTGTTTCCGTCTACAAAAATAGACAGACGATTCATTGGAGAACCCATACAAATTTACACCTAATAATATAAATGAATTTAGACGGAACAATAGATTATAGCAATTCTCAAATGACAAGTTTGCTAATATCTATAAAGTAGCTCTTTATCTATAGCTTTTATCCTACCTCTTTCAAAGCATAAAAACGGCTGCAATATTGGAGTTGAGATATTGGGTGCTAAACCTTATTCACCTCCGGCACTGCAAGAGCCACTCTGTGATCAAAATCTACCAATAAAATTGACTGAGTGGCAGCATTCATCGCTGCATAACACTAAATTTTACTCCTAAAGAGGTATAGCATAGACTTAGGGTAGGATATAAGTTAATGCCTATCTAGAGGTCAAGCTTTCAGTATCAGGACACGCTTTGTCGAAAGTACGAATATTGCGCCAGAGACAGAAGCAACTTGGGACAGCTTCTGGTAGATCATCGACTTCAGAGCCTACCTGTTGGTTGGGCTGGGGTAAAATCTCGCCGCAACCAAATACACAGGGGGAGTATATCCGGCTCTGATCTGTGGGACAATCACTAGTTGTAACTCACTCAACACAAAAAGAATAAGTTAGCCAATGACTGAGTAGGAATCTTTTGGGGCTAGCTCTGGTAATAAAAGTTTGTTGATGAATAGAAGATACTTTACAAATGTATAAGATTGTCATTTAAGTCTGATTTCAATGAGCTTGTACTAAAACGTGGTCTGAATAAATAAAAGTGTTGGACTTAAATCAATCAGTAACACGATATGGCAGAAGAACCTACATCTACCTTAACTAAAAACTATGTCTCTGCTGCCAATAGACTGTCAAGTAAACCGACAAAAGTAACTTTGACAGTATCGGCTCGCCAGTCCAAGTGGATGGTTCGCTTAGGTCATCTCCTCGCTGGTGCTTGGGTAATCGGGGCAGCACTGCTGAGTGCTTCTGGTTGGGAGTTGGTTGAATTGAGCGAAAATCAGGCGCGATCTGATTTTTTTCAACTGCGTGGGCCGATTGTGCCTCCAGAAGACATCGTAATTTTAGCAATAGACGATCAATCAATATCAGTTCCCGAACAGTACTATAAAACAGATCCAAAACAATATGCCTACCTAGAAATACTGAAATCTTATCCTTATCAACGTGCTGCATATGCTCAAGTAATCACAAAGTTAATCAAAGCAGGTGCCCGCTCTGTAGCGGTAGATGTCGTTTTTGACACGCCAAGTAGTTATGGAGTTACTGACGATCGCCAACTCCAGGCAGCATTACAAAAATATGGCAGCAAAGTTACCTTAGCAGCCGTCTACGAAAATTCCCAGACGCGCCAAGGGTCTTTTATGCAACTGATAGATCCCCAACAGATGTTTCGTACCGGATCAGTGTCGATTAGCTCAGTGAATTTCCCCGTGGAGGTGGATGGTAAAGTTCATCGATTGGGGAGTGAGTTTTCTAAGTTGTTACCTGAAGATAATTTGATCGAGAAGCTACCCTCTTTTGATCAAGCAGCGCTCAGGACAGCACAAGTAAATTATCCCCGACCAAAGGGCGATCGCATTAATTTTTGGGGGTCTGCGGGTACATTTGAGCAAATACCCTTTTGGCACGTACTCGACCCACAAAACTGGAACACCTATTTACAGCAGGGAAAGGTCTTCAAAAACAAGATCGTGCTGATTGGTGCAACAGATAAGTTAAACAATGATTATTATCCAGTTGCTGCTAGCAACAGCAATAAACCGATGTCAGGCGTGGAAATTCACGCCAATGCGATCGCCACTTTGATGCAAGGTAAAGCGATCGCTCCAGGAATTAACAATCCACGGTTGCAGGGTTTGTTTGTGCTAATTCTAGTTGGCAGTACAGCCTTGATGATTAGCCGACGCAAGCGTAGTATCAATAGATTTCTATATAGCCTCGCCTTCTCTGGCACTTGGGTAGGAATAAGCTATGGGTTATTTGTCAATGGTCAGTTAATTTTTCCCACTACTGTACCAACGATCGCGATCGCGATGATCGGACTTTCCTACCTGGGAACCTCATTAGTCAGAGAAAGCATCAAAAAACGCCAATTAGTAGATATTTTTCAGAAGTATAAAACTTCCACCGTTGTCCAAGAGATTATCAGCCAACAAGATGACTTCCAAGGACTAATCCAGGAACGAGATTTAGCCTTATCAGGAAAAGTACTGGCTCGACGCTACAAAATTGTCAAAGTTCTCGGTTCCGGTGGATTCAGCGAAACCTATATTGCCGAAGATACCCAACGTCCTGGTAATCCGCGATGTGTTGTCAAGCAACTAAAACCAGCCAACACCAAACCCGAAGGATTGCAAATTGCCAGACGTTTTTTTAACTCAGAAGCGCAAACACTAGAAAAATTGGGAACGCACGCTCAAATCCCCCAACTTTTGGCGTATTTTGAAGAAGATGAAGAATTTTATTTAGTGCAAGAACAGATAATTGGTCATCCTTTAAATCAGGAACTCTCAGCAGGTAGAGCAATTGATGAAATTGCAGTGATCAAAATTGTCAGGGATTTATTGCAAACATTAACATTTATCCATAAAAACAACGTGATTCATCGGGATATTAAGCCCAGCAATATCATCCGGCGACATTCAGACGGTAAACTGGTACTGATTGACTTTGGAGCAGTCAAAGAAGTTAGCACAAAACAGCTTGATAGTCAAGAGCAAACCCCCTTCACCGTTGGCATTGGTACTCAGGGTTACGCACCAAGCGAGCAATGTTTTGGGCGTCCACACTACAGTAGTGATATCTATGCAGTCGGCATGCTTGGGATTAAAGCCTTGACTGGGATAGCGCCCCGTCAGCTAGATAGAGACGCTGATGGAGAGATCAAATGGAGCGATGCCTACGGCGGTAAACTACGCCCACAAGTGAGCCACGCCCTAGCGAAGATTCTTAGTAAAATGGTGCTGGATGACTTCAAACAGCGATATCAGTCTGCATCAGAGGCTCTTGAGGCTCTTGAGGATCTTGAAGCTTTTGACGATGTTGTAAATTCCCAAAGCATATACCCTATACCACAGGATGATTCATTAATGAATACTTTAGACGATTTAGGCGCTCCCACAAAATCTTGCTCAGAAGGACAAAGGGGACAAGATTAACAATTCAAATTACGAATTACGAATTATTTTAACGACAGGAATTCTTCTCCTACCGTGGGATGAATGCCTATGGTTTCATCCAGGTCTTCCTTGGTAATCCCCTTGCGAATTGCCACGCCGAGACTTTGAATGATATCTGCTGCGTGTTCACCCACCATATGAGCACCCAAAACTTGCCCAGAATCACCATTTAACACTAACTTGATAGTGGTTGGCTGATTCTGTTCGATTAGCTGATACAACAGTGGTTGGAACTGGGTGCAGTAGCATTGTACAGATTCACCAAATTTTTCCCGTGCTTTTGCCTCCGTCATCCCCACACTAGCCGCTTCTGGACGACAAAAAACAGCAGTGGGCACATAATCATAATTCGGTTTTTGCGGCTTGTTGCCAAAAACTGTATCGGCAAAGGCAATACCTTCTGCTTGAGCGACTGGAGACAATTGCACGCGGCTGGTGCAGTCACCCACAGCAAAAATGTTTTCTTGGCTAGTGCGGCTGTATTCATCTACTTTAATTGCACCATGTTCGCCAAGTTCAACATGGGCATTTTCCAAACCAAGATTCTTGGTATTGGGAGCGTAACCTGTGGCAACTAAGATGGTATCTGCTGTAATTATTTCTTGGCTCTCACCAGTAATAGTTAACAACAAACACTCATCTGAGAATTTGATTTCACGAACAGTGCTATTGGTGAACAACTTAATTCCGCGTTTACTCAAACCCTGTTGTACAGCAGAGCGAATGTCATCATCAAACCCCGATAAAATCATCTCGTCTTTTTCAATTACCGTCACCTCGCAGCCGAAAGCGTGCATCATGCTGGAAAATTCTACGCCAATGTAGCCGCCGCCAATAATTGCTAAACGTTTCGGCAAATAAGGTAGCTGAAACATCTCGCGGGATGTGATGGCGTATTCTATACCTGGGATTTGGGGCTTGAGGGGTTGTCCTCCCACAGCAATTAAAATTTTGTCTGCTGTAACTTTGTGTCCATCAATATTGATAGTATGGGCATCAATGAAAGTGGCATATTGAGAAATTAATTCAATTCCAGCTTTGTGCAATTGCTGAAAATAGGATTGGTTAATGCTGCCAATATGCTGATGTACTGACTTAATAAATAATGTCCAGTCAAAGTATGTTTGACAGTCACTCCATCCATAACTGTGTGCTACTTGATTTTGCAGGGCGAAGTCAGCAGCGTAGACAATCAGTTTTTTAGGAACGCAACCGCGATTTACACAAGTCCCACCGACGGATTCTTGTTCGGCAATAGCGACACGTACACCGTAACTAGCTGCTTTTTTAGCTGCTGCCAATCCCCCAGGGCCAGCACCAATGACAAACAAATCGTAATCAAATGTCATAAAAATCTGTTCCTTTTTTACTGTTTGGAAAGCAGAGCTATTTCATCCCTTATAGTTATTCACACAAAACTTCATCTACTATCTTTGGGTGGACAAGTTGGGATGAAACCAGGCTGATATGTAGGAGATTGCCGCATTAATCGCAATTACATCCAAAAGGAACAGCGATCGCTTGATTTTTGCTAAGTTATATTACATTATGTTGCCAAACAAGCATTTTGTCTATTCTACAAGAGGTAGATGTTTGCGTCACCGAACAGCCCGTCGTAGACATCGCCTACGGTGCGCGGGTATGCGATCGCGCTTTTGATCCAATAAGTAACAGCCTAATCTTCAGTTACAATCTCACCTAAGACTAAAATAGTTATGGAAAAACACCCTTGTAAATAAATCTATGAATGTGTTCTTAAATCCAGAGATAGAGCAATTCATCCAAACTCAGATTGAAAGTGGTAAGTATGCTTCGGCAGAAGAAGTAATTGTTGATGCTCTCAAGTTGTTTGCAGCAAAAGGTCACATTGAAGCACCAGTGCAAGTAAAAATACCTGAAGAATTGGGGTGGCCTCCTGGTTTTTTTGAACAGACGGCTGGTTGTCTACAAGATGATCCTCTAGTGAGATATCCGCAAGGTGAATATGAAGTGCGGGAGCCGTTAGAGTGATTTATTTATTAGATACCAATGCTTGCATTGTTTATTTAAATCGTCCAATATCTGGAGTGCGACGACGGTTAGAGTCTTTATCACCACAGGATATTGCTGTTTGTTCAATTGTTAAGGCTGAACTGTTTTATGGTACGATAAGAAGCAAGAATCCTCAACGCACCCTAGCTTTACAGTTAGCTTTTCTCAATAATTTTGTCTCTCTGAGTTTCGATGATGTAGCCGCCACAATTTTTGGTCAAATTCGTGCTGAATTGGCAACTTTAGGTACGCCTATTGGCCCTTATGATTTACAAATTGCATCGATTGCCCAGGCACATAATTTAATCTTAGTTACGCACAATACGAGTGAATTTAATCGCGTGAATGGGTTAAAGATTGAGGATTGGGAGGAAGAAGGTTGATAATTGAGTCGAACAACTGTTCGGTTTTGCAACCTACCAAGCTATCCGACTCGGTTTAATATTTGAACAGAGTCACCCCTAAGAGGTTTGCGATCGCACTTCTGGACAGCAGCCATCCTGTAGAAAAACTAGAGATGCGTTGTTTACACATGATTATGGCAAATCAAATAAAGTTTGCATCTTTTCGGCATCCCGTGTCATTCCCAAGTGCTTAAAACTATTGATAGCCTTAGTTGAGAATTGGCGGGCTTTCTCTGCACTTCCCCACTTTTTCTCCCAACGAGCAAGAGAACGTTGATAGCGAGCCAAACGCCGCTTATTTTTGCTGCTTTCGGCGACAGTTAAGCCTTGAATTAATAACTTTTGAGCTTCATCGCGATCGCTTTGTTCAATTGCAATATCAGCTAGCCAATTTTGAGCAGAATTTATGACTCGATGCCAATTAATTTTTTCTGCACTTTTCATCACCTCTTGAAAGAGCTTCTTTGCTAAAAGATATTCACCTTCTAAATAAAAGATTTCAGCCTGATGGTAAAGAACAGGAATAAAATAGCGGATGTGCTGTTGCTCCTCTAGATTAGCCTCGATCACCAATTTTTCTTCTACCGTCAACCAGTGGCGTGCATCTTTATAATCCTCTTGTCTAATTTGCAGCCTCGCCATACTTTCGGCTAAGTCAGCCTGAACACATAAATCTGCATGGTCACGCAAAACCCACGTCCGCCGCAAAATTTCGTCTGCTTCTTTTAGACTCACAGATGAACACTCCCGAATTAGTAGCCAGCTTTTGCGGATAATGATTTTTACGAAAGAAGACCATTCACCACGCCGTTCTGATTGCTCCATGAGCCATTGCAGCCAATCGAGGCGATCGTCCCAATAGGCGTAGAGATTTGCGTACTGGCTTAAGAGAAGCCATAAATCCCTAACTGCTTCATAGTGTTCTTGGTCTTTACACCAATAAAGTACTGCCCGCAGATTTCCCTGTTCTTCTTCTAGCTTGTTGTAATGTATCCACTTTTCCGAATCTTCTCCGGCATAACTGTGGGCAAAATTCAGATACCATCTCACCCAGCGCCTTCGTGCTTCCCTCTCAAAATCTGGGTCAGCTGCTAATTCTGCTAAGGCGTATTCACGAGTCAAAGAGAGCAGCTCAAACCGCTTAGTTTCTGTGTTGAGATTCACCAAAGAAAGTTGCTGCAAACGTGCCAAGCCATTATTTACAGCATCAGGAGCGGCTGTTAGTCCAGCAACCTCAGCTACAGCAGCGAGTATAGGAGAGTCAGGAAAAATCGCCAGTGACATCAGTAACTTGTGGGGTGGTTGTCCCTTCATTTTTTGCACTGATTGCTCAAAGCAAAAACGAGCCACATCACCTGTAGCAGAGGCTAACCGCTCCAATACCGAGTTTAGGGAGTAGCCGCTAGATACTTGACCGATCGCATAGACGATCGCAAGAGGGATTCCGCCAGTGCGATCGTAGAGTTGCTTAGAGTCTTCATCGTTGATGGTTATAGCTTTTTCTTCAGCTTGTTGTCGAATCAACTGCAAACCATCATCAGGAGGTAAATTTCGCAGACGGATTGGCAGCAAGGCAATTTGCTCACGGGTAGTTATTACTACTTTGACGCAAATAGGCAGATTATATAAAAACTCAATAACCTGATCCCTGTCCTCTATAGTCTCCATATTGTCGACAATCAACAGTGTTCTCTGTTTTGAGAGACTTTGGCGTACACGATCAAATTGGTCATGGGGAGGAGATTGAATAATCGTAGGGTCGTCTAAGGCATTGGCAATTTCCCGAAAGATATCGCGCAGGTTACGCTGTCCCTGTTGCCGCCGCAAAATACTATCGGGGATGAGTTCTTGTTGTTTGGCTGAAGTGAAAATAATCGCATCAAATCTGGGTGTACCAGCAAGGTTTTCAGAACTGGCTTTTAAGCACAGATAAGCAGTTTCTAACACCAGTGCCGTTTTACCTACGCCACCAATACCATGCACCGTAATCATATGAGCACCATGATCCGGCGAAAGGCGTTCCAGTAGCTTGTTCATATCCGCTTCCCGACCGATAAACTCTGTATAGGTTGGTGCTGGAAGATTGTGCGGGATGTCACAGCGTTGGATAGCAGATACAACAGAACCTTTACGATACCCATGTTTTTCCAGAATGTAGACAAGATTGCTGGACTTAACACTGTTATCTGCTTCTCCTGTCAAAGTTTCGATGTCCCGATATATATTGCTCGATCCTGTTCTCACACCACCGTTATCTCTGTGCAAGTCCTTACTAATCTTCTTCAAGCTATACCCACACAGTAGCCCAAGTAACAGGGTTTTCTTTGCACTTTGTCTGTATCGCTGTTTAGTTCTAGCCTCCAAATCAGTCAGTAGTCGATCTATCTCCCAGTCCTTCAAAACCTTTCGATACCAAGTTTTGGGCAGATTCCAATCTTCTGACTGACCTGACATAAATATCACCCTATAATTCCATCATAAATCTCGTATTAGCAACATTTTAACAAACAAAAGTTTGACAAATTACTAACATTCTCTTAACTGTGTCAATTTGCTTTCGGAAATTTAATCAGTAAGCTAATTTCTAAGTCTATTTTTGTCTCTAGTAGGTAGAGGCACCCGATCGTATTGGCTTCTAAAGCTCTGAAACTTTGCCAGATTATTTTTTCACAAATTACTCACTAAAACTATGACAAATAAAGCACTCAGCTTCGTAAGCATCTTGTTTGGGCTAAAACAATCCCGGCGTTATTTCCCAGAAGAAAAACAAGTCTGTGTATTCAATAAACGTCCCATACTGTATCGAGACTTTTCGCCAAACTCTGCACAGGAATCAATCAATGAACTACAAGAGCGACTGCAAGCTAAGGGTTTTCTCTCAACTCTTAGTGGTAAATTTGACTTAGAAACAGAAGAGGCTGTAATAAAATTTCAGAAAGCCAATAATCTTCAGGTGGATGGAATAGTCGGGCCACTAAGTTGGGCTTGCCTTTTCTACCCAAGGCTTTACCGCAATCAAAAAAGTATGTCTCCAAAATTACAGGATGCTGTTAAGGAATTGCAAATTCTTCTCAATGAAGAAGGATTTTTCAAAAAAGAACCTGATGGATATTTTAGTAGGGAAACTGAAAGAGGGGTTAAACGCTTTCAAAGAACCTATGGACTAAAAGATGATGGTATTGTTGGGGCTGCAACTTGGGCTGTACTTTTGGGAATGCGACAAAAAATAGACAACAACAGCTTTCTCCAGTTAGTTTATTTTCTACCACCCCAATCCTGGTTTTTATGGGATCAGTTTTTAATGATCTCTTTCATTATGCTGGGTATTTATTATAGCCCCATACCAGGAGATGAACCTAAGTGGAATACAGCCTTAGCAACTGCTTATGGACTTACCTGTATAGTGCCTTTTCTTTTGGAGTGTTTACCGCTCAAGCCGTCTAAGCAGTCAAGCTTACCGCTTTTACAATATGCTCCTTATGTGTTAACTGGTATCTTTTGGAAACCAATTATCAACTTCATGGGGAAATTGTTTTAACCATTGGGTTCTTGAATCAATGATGAGCGATCGCTATATTATTTTGTGTCAAATTTTTGTGTTGTGCTTCTAAAAAATTGCGATGTCTACGACGGGCGTAGCTGCGGCACATCGAACATGCGTGTCAACTTAAGCTCAAACCCCTTTAAAACCTCGTTTCCAGCCAGAGGCTGGAAATGCACCTCATTGCGGCTCTGCCGCAAGTCAAGAGGCGGAGCCTCTCATTAGGCATTCCCAGTCTCTGACTGGGAACGAGATTATCTCTAAAAGCTGGTTCTAGACTGGCTTTAACCTTAAGTTGACACCAATGCACATCGAAGACACCCTACTCTTACCCATCGCTGAAAGAGAAAAACGACCATTCAAAAATTAAATCGCCTTCTTCTTTGCGTGAGGTAAAAATCAAAAACAAAGGCGGGTGCGGGGTTTGAACCCGCTAATCCCCACAATGGTGGAGACATAACCGATAACCCTAAATTCTTCGGCCCCGAAAGGCAAGTTGCGAACAGGGATAACCCGCCATGAAGCATGAAGGATAAAGTTTTCCTTTATCCTCCACCAATCTCTACAACTCATCCGTAGCCAGCATTTGGATGATCCGAGGCGTACCCGGATCGAACCCTGCCAAATCCCAAGACAGCGAATCTTCAGGATCTACCAAAGTAATCTGGTAAGGTGTCAAGCTGACATACACCGCCTTGACGTTGGGATTCACCTTTTTGCGGTACTGCTTCAACGCTTGACTTGGATGCTTATTTCCAGCCCAGCTTTCCGAGTCAGTCCAAAAGCAGACTACATCAGCTTTGAACTTGTTCTTAATCATCCAGTCGTAAGCCACAGATGCATCAGTTCCGCCGAAGTTTTGGTTGCTAGCTTTGCGAACCGCAGAACTAAAACTATCTTTGGCGGTGATACCTAATTCACGGAATTCCGTAGCAAAGCCGCGAATCATGTAGTTTTTCTCTGCTTTTGCTGTCACCAGTGCCATTGTGGTGGCAATTTCACAACAACTTAGTCCCATATCTGCAACCAAGTTACCCATAGAACCAGAAACGTCTACGGCGTGCATGAACACTTTACCAGTGGGTTTCACAACATCAAAAGATAGTTCAACCGCCTTTTCTAAAATGTCCACAATCCGAGGAACTGGGTTCCAAGTTTTCTTACTGCGTCCTAATCTTCCACCAGATTCATAAGTTTTGACTGCTTTCAAAACATCAATCGGATGGATGCGACCTTTACGCAGATGTTCTCTACGATTAAGAACTGCTTCAACTTGCAGCAAATTGGCGCTTTCATCGGCTCGCAACACACCTAGTTCAGTTAAAGAACCCAAGTTACGTAACATTGCACCTATTGGCATTTCCTGAAATAGCAGCTGCCAAGCAAGCTTGTCCATTTTGCCCACAGGTGCAGCCATTTCGTGGGTTAAGCGTCCTTGGGAAATAGCTTCATGGGTTTGGGTAGGATTTCGCTTGAGCCACTCATACCACCAAATCTGCGCCAACGCCTCTGAGGGAATGTCTGCTGGTAATTCTTCCCAACCTCTAACTACCCACTCAAATAGTTGACGGTGATTTTCTGTAGGCGGTTTGACATGGAACAACCGCAACGCATCTCGGTGAGAGAAGCCTTGACGCTGTTGATATTTCAACAGTTGATAAGCTAAACCCTTGACATCTTCCCTTGAGAGCCAAGTTTTACCAGCTTCCCGCACTACTTTGCCAAATCCCCGCAAAGATTTGGTGTAGTTCAACCATTCGTAGAAGTGGCTACCAGTGCGAACAACTTGCGGGAAGATTTCACCAAACGCCTGTTTTGCTTGTGGTGCTTCACCCATCGACAGCAGCACCAAAGCTAAGATAGGCGCACTGTTATTGATGGCGCGTCCATCGCTAGCATACAAAATTTCTTCCGCCACACGGCTGGGATTTTCAGCAACGGCAAGTCTTACAACTGCCACAAAATCCTCAGTTAATTCCTGTTTGCCAGCGTAGTAAGTGCTTTTTGCTGTGCCAACCAAAAGACAACGGCGCAGCATTTTCCAAATACCAGCATCAAACATAAAGCCGCCGGAACGTCCCTGAACCATTTCTGCTTCCCGTCCGGGGATAGGCTGATTTTGTGATGTAGTTGTTTTATTTTTAGTGAAAAAATTGTAATTCATCGCTTCATCTCCCGGCCTTTGCAGGCAAAATGAAAGGTGGCAGAGCAGGATTTGAACCTGCGACATCCGGCTTAACAGGCGATAACCCTAATTCGTCGGCCTTTTCAGGCAAGGTGTGAAGAAGGATGTTTTTCGGCGCTCTACCACTGAGCTACCTGCCACATGAAAATTTTGGATTTTGGATTTTAGATTTAATCCAAAATCGCAAATCTAAAATCTAAAATTATTTGGTGTAACGGAGCGGGATTTGAACCCGCGACCTCTCGAACCCTATTCGATAACCCTAATTCGTCGGCCTTTTCAGGCAAGGGGTGAAGAAGGATGTTTAGCGCTCTACCACTGAGCTACCCGCCACATAAAATTTTTGATTTGAGATTTTAAATTCAATTCCAAAATCCAAAATCTAAAATCTAAAATTAATTGGTGTAGTGGAGCGGGAATCGAACCCGCCACCTCCCGCTTGACAGGCGATAACCCTCAATTCGTCGGCCTTTTCAGGCAAAGGGTGAATAAGGATATTTAGGCGCTCTAACCTCTGAGCTACCCACCACATATAAAGTTATGAGTTAAGAGTGAGGAGTTATGAGTTAAACATTTAAAATTCGTCACTCAGCACTCAATTTGCTGTAGCGAAGTAGGACTTTTACCTGCACCTCCAGAAGTTGGATCAACGGTGTTTTAGTTATATGCGATAACCCTCGATATCTCGGCCCTTACGGGCAAGGTGGGCGCTCTGTCATTTGAGCTATCCGCTACTGGTGCAAGTTAACTCTCTGATGAAAGTTGACTTGTATTATTAATGTAGTATAAGTAGTATTTGTTGTCAAGGATCTGGCAAGCTAATTTATAGATTTGTTGGTTGAGTTAAAAACCTTCTTATTTTCTCTGGGAATTCTGCCCGATCGCAGACCAATATTAGAGAAGTTCCAGTTTCGGCAGCCCATAACATCTAGCGAGTAAAGATTTTGCCAGGAAATTTGCCACAAGTTTGCCAAAAGATACAAAAAAGTAGCCAAATTTTTGCCAATATAATATTATTTCCTAAAATTCACTTGGCAAAAATCGGCATGAGTGAAAAACCCATAGAAGGTAACGGCAAGGCTTTTCTCGTTCTACTTTTGCCCATCTCGTTTTTGATTATTTTCCTGGTTACTACCTGGAGGATTTTACTGGCGGTAATTTTGCTGGTAATTGGCTTCAAGGTTTGGCAGGAATATCAATGGCAACAGTGGACTGTGCGAGTTAACCCAATTTTTCATCAGTTGGTTCGGGAAAATCAGGGCAGACTTACGCCAATGGACTTGGCAATCAAGGGCAATTTTCCTGGTACAACGGCAAAACGCTACTTGGATGGTAAAGCTTCGGAATTTGGTGCCAGTGTACTTAATTCTGAAGATGCAGGGCAGTCTTATTACTTTATAACTGCCAGCATTCTCGGCAATATCCTTGACAGTAGTGAGCCTGTTAAAGAGCTTCCTGCTCAACCAGTTACTAAAACTGCCCGATCGCTCCTAGCACCACCACCAACCCCACAGGAGGAAGAACCAGAAACCGAATCACTCCCACAGCCAACCCATGAGTCAGCTAAACGATCGCTGGAAAAACAGTTAATTTTTGGCTCTCTGATCCAATCTGAACTTGCCAAACGGCTAAATGTCTATTCCAGCACTGTTTATAAACGGCGAAATGATCCAGAGTTTCCAGAGTGGAGCCGCAACAAAGACCCTGATGGTATTGCGTGGTCATACTCGGAAAAAATTAAGGAGTTTTTCCCACTGGAAGAAGGATAAGAATTCAAAAATCAAAAGTAATGCGGTGTGCAACTTTCTCTCAAACCTAACCCCCAGCCCCTTCCCTACGAGGGAAGGGGAGCAAAACTTAAAGCCTCTCCCCGAAGCGGAGAGAGGTTTGGAGAGGGGTTCCAACAATAAGTTGCACATCGCGTAAAGTAATTAATATTTTTGATTTTTGAATTCTAAACCCACAGCTTCGTTGATGGAATTTAATCCGCTTTGTTCTAGTAGGACAAGCAAACCTGAAAGAATCCGGCGTACCATCAGTGGTCCTTCGTAAATCCAGCCTGTATAAACCTGAATCAAGCTAGCACCAGCAGTAATTTTTTCCCAAGCATCTTCAGGAGAAAAGATACCACCAACGCCAATAATCGGGATTTCTCCTTGGGTTTGCTGCCAAATAAAACGAATTACCTCAGTGGAGCGATCGCGCAATGGCTCCCCGCTAATTCCGCCAGCTTCATCCTGGGGTGATTTGCCAGTTTGGTCAATCACCTGGGTTTTCAGCCCATCACGGCGGATGGTGGTGTTGGTGGCGATAATTCCCGCCAGTTGGTAGGTTTTAGCCAAAGAAATAATATCAGCGATCGCTGACCATTCTAAATCTGGCGCTATCTTGACAAAAATTGGTTTTTGTGTAGTATTTTCTTGTTGCAATAAATCTAAGATGACACCGAGCATAGAAGCATCTTGGAGCGATCGCAACCCTGGTGTATTGGGGGAAGAGACATTAACAACAAAATAGTCTCCAAAATCCAAGAGGGTGCGAAAACTATCGAGATAATCCTGTGCGGCTGCTTCTAGAGGAGTTACCTTAGATTTACCCAAATTTATCCCTATAGGTATTGACTGGGTTAACTCATGCTTTTCTTGTGCTAATCGTGCCGCCATTGCTGCTGCACCACGATTATTAAAGCCCATCCGATTGAGAGCAGCCTTATCCAACGGCAAGCGAAATAAACGGGGACGCGGATTTCCTGGCTGTGCGTGAAAAGTTACAGTTCCTAGTTCCGCAAAGCCAAAACCCAGGTTAGACCAAATGCCAGCAGCAACTCCATCCTTGTCGAAACCAGCTGCTAAACCTACGGGATTTGGGAAATTTAGCCCAAACAAATTTTGTTCTAATCGTGAATCGTACAGACATAAAGATTTTTTTAAGCGTTGGTTTGCCCAACTAGCAGGGGTTTGCGATAGCCAACTAAAACTGCGAATCGTCTGCTGGTGTAACCACTCGGAATCCGTTTTTACCACATTGAACAAAAGCGGACGAATGGCAAATTTATAAATATCCATTAGCTTTTATCAGGATGATAACAGTTCAGTTAGAACAGGAAGTAACTCAGCAGGATCGGATGAGAGTCATTCAAATGATTCGCCAGTTCAATCAACATTTTTTTCCGTTGTCGGAGTGGCAATCTATAGCAGTTTTTGCACGAGATGAATCAGGCTTGATTGTGGGTGGAGTTCTGGGTGAAATCGGTTGCGATTGGCTTTATATCAGAATCCTAGTTGTTCAAGAAGACTTACGCGGCAAAGGGATTGGAAGCAACATCCTTAAAATTGCTGAAAAAGAAGGTCAAAAGCAAAACTGTGTAGGGGTTCATCTTGAAACATTAGAGTTTCAAGGTAAGGAATTTTATGAATCTCAAGGCTACACTGTATTTGCTTTTCAAGAAAATTACCCACTTGGGCATAAAAGATACTTCATGCAAAAGTTATTCAACTAATTCTGTAAGTTTAAATCCCCGTTACAAAACGTAATGACGTTTGCGAGTCCGCAAACGTCATTACGAATTATTTTAAGTAGACTGCCGCGCTTACTCTTTAGCTTGTCGGAGTTCTTCTCTAGCTTGTCGGAGTTCATCTTTAGCTTGTCGGAGTTCATCTTTAGCTTGTCGGAGTTCATCTTTAGCTTGTCGGAGTTCTTCGGCAATCTGCCGTACTCCTTCTGCAGAATTTCTCATTTCTTCAGCAAGCTGCCGCATTTCTTCTGCAGAATTTCTCATTTCTTCAGCAAGCTGTCGCTGCTCCTCTTGTGAGAACCTAGTGTCTTCAGCAGACTCTCGCTCGTTTTCTTGTGAGAGCCTAGAATCTTCAGCAGATTCTCGCTTTTCTTCTGAGACTTGTCTCTGCTCCTCTAGAGCATCAGACGAAGTTTCGCCCATTTCCCTAGCACTCCATAATCTAACTTCAACGAACCCCTTAGCTATAACTTTCAGCAAACACCCGTAGCAATATTACTCAGGATGCTTTTCTGAGCATCTTATATACTACAGTAATTACCTGATTTTTTACGGTATCTGGAAAACCTCACTTCCATCCCTCTCTCCTGCAAGGAGGTTAGGTTTTGCGTTGACTTTTCCATATAACGTGAAAAGTTAGATATATTACAAGCTATGTTAACCAATAAATCAGATGGGGCAGCCGCAAAAACCTATAGCCGGCGAACAGCAGATCATCTCCTTGGGACGTATCCTGCAACGCCTCAGAGAAGAAGATAATGTTGACGTTCTGATTGAAACTACTATTTCTTATCTCAAAGAACAGTTTGACTACAAACTGATTTGGATTGCTCTTTATGATCGCCTGAATCACATATTGTTTGGCAAAGGAGGCATAACACCTGATAATGATACGGTCTTTTTACGGCAAAGAGTTGTTCTCAATCCTGGGGATTTATTAGAGCAAGTAGTGATTGAACAACATCCCTTGGGTGTAGCTGATTTACAAACTGAAATCCGCGCCACCCAATGGCATAAAGTTGCCCAAAAATTCCATATCAAGGGAACGATTATTTTACCAATTCGCTATAAAGACCGTTGCGTAGGCTTGCTGTTACTAGGTTCAGAACGCTGGGGCTACTTACTCACAGGGGAAGCAAAAGCACGTTTGATGATGGTTTTAGGCGAGCTGGGGGCAGTGCTTTATCAAAATGAGATGGATTTGCAGCACAAGCAAACCAAGAGAACCGAGGAGCCATTATTAGAATTGCTGGGAAATTTACGCACCCTGACTAACCTCAATCAAAAACTTGAAGCAGCAGTGCAAGCAACTCATAAATTTGTCTCCCCCAGCCGGACAAATTTTTACTGGTTTGAGCGGGAAGGGCGCTACTTTTGGTGTCGGATGAGCAATCAGCTTGTCAAACTCGATCACAATTCCAGCAGTCAGCAAGCAGCAGGAATGACTGTACAGGACTTAAGCGACTTTTATTATGCTTTGACAGTTAACCAAATTGTCTCGATTGGTGATGCACGCAGTTCTTTAAAGAGTCATTTTACGGCAAAATTGCTGCAACGGCTGAAGGTGCGATCGCTCTTGGCAGCTCCTGTGATCTGGCAAAAGGACTTAGTAGGTTTTCTGGCGGTAGAAAGCAATGAACCTCGGATATGGATGGAGACAGAGAAAAATTTCGTCCAGGGTGTTGCTGGCTTAATCTCCCTGGTTGCACCTAGCGAAAGCATGGAAAGCACTATCAAACAGATTCAAGACGATGCTCAACTGACTAGCCAAGTTGCCCAAGGTATTTATAGCGAACATGACCTTCAGGAAACTTTACAAAGCTGTGCTAAAAGAGTTTTAGCTCGACTAGGTGCGACGCGATTTTTGCTGTTGCAGTATGACCCTGAGCAAAATAATTATCAATTTATTTACCAAAATCAGCCCTATAATCGCCGCTCATTGACATTTACCCTTAATACTCTCAAAGAATTAGATGGGCAGCTTTTGCAACGTTCAACTCAAGCGGTGGAAATTGAGAACTTAGATGAAGATTTACGCTTTTTTAACTGGCGTCCCCTTTTACTAGAAAATGGTGTGCGATCGCTACTTATTTGTAAATGCACTCACGAGCATATACCAGCAGCGCTTTTGGTGATCACTCACGAAACCCATCGTTTTTGGACAACTCTGGAAAAGGAGTTACTCTGGGCTGTCAGTCAACAGATTGGTGTAATTGTTCGTCAGTGGCAATTACATAACCGCACTACCCAGCAGCAAAAAGTTTCCCAGGCATTTGAGCAATGCCTACGCATCCTGTCACAATCCCAGAACAGCAAAATCGAGGTCGAAAAAAAGCATTTAGAACGCACAGCACTCGAACAAATAGCATCCATTTTGGGCTGTCCCCTAGCGATACTCCTATCCTGGTCGCCTGGTGAAAGTTCGGCAGAAATTATCCCTGGACTGATTGATAATAGTAAATTTGGGATTTTTTCCGATGCATCTATTTCTATCCAGTTTGAAGCCTTAATTCAGTGGGCACTTGCTACGAAGACTTACCTGACTTTGAAAGTAGATAATTTAACCACGGGAACCCGAAAATGGTTGAATGTTCCAGACAAAGGTCAAATTTTGGTGATGGCATTACGTACCAATGCTGATTATGAAACCACAGGTGTAGTGTTGTTGGCAGACTATCAAGAGCGTCGCTGGTCAGAACAAAGCCTCAGTGCAACAGCAACTCTGATTTCTCAATTAGCCTGGTGGCGTCGTGAAAAGCAAATTACCCGACTTCTAGAATCCACAACCGAGGAATTACGACAACTTAACTGGTACAAACATCGTCGTCTAGAGGAAATTCAAAGAATAACGACGCATTCCCTTAAACAAATACATGATTTGGGCATTCCTACTAATGAACTGACTCAGATGCGCTACCAGCTATTGCTACGGCAGTTAGACCACACAGCCACCTCTATGAGTGGAATGCTCAAACTAGAGCAGTGGCAGCTACATATCAGTTGGGAAACTATGCCTATAGCCAGTTTATTGAAGCGATCGCTCGAACGCATCGATAATTTACTTAAACAACAAAAGCTATGGATTGGTGTACATGGTTTGGGACAACAAATTGAGGAAAAAGAGTCGCCAAAGAATTCTTCATTAGCCAAAGGTATTTCTACCTTAAACGCTCAATCTTCAATGGCGATCGCTGGTGATATTGTCAAAATTGAATTAGTTATCCATGAATTATTGGTTACTGCCTGTAACCGTTCTCAAAACGGCGGCAGAATTGATATTTGGTGTCGCCGTTTAGATACGTCTAAACCACTAGATGCAAGTGTAGAAACTGATCATCAGACATCGCTAGAACTATCGATTACATACAACGGTGCGATCGAACCACAGTTACTCACAGAGCTACATGATAATACACCCAAAGATGTGCTTGCTCACTCCAACCTCGACCAACCACCAGGTTTACATCTGCTAATCTGCCAAAACCTCATGCAGGAGTTGGGAGGAGAGTTGAATTTCTATCAATTACCAGATAATCGGGTAGTTAGCCGCTTGTTGTTGCCGTTAATTGGTAATGATTCTGTCTAGCATCAAAGAATGATTAATAAAAGCCTAAAACGACCTATTTTGGTAAATACATACCATGATTGATTTGTACTGTGCGTAAGTCCTAAGTTCTATGTTAGTCACTTGTTAACTACAAGCCCTAACAATTTATCCTTGTCACTGTCAACGCTAATTAAACGGAGATATCAAATTATCTTAGTAATTATCTCAACTATTTTGTATATACAGCGTTTTTCAGGTAAATGAGGTACACAGGTAGGGGCAGAACAATGATTATCATTATTATTAAGTTTCATACCTAATTTTCTGAAAGTGCTGTGTGGCGGAGTGTTGGAGAATTCTACCTTAATTATCGATCTTTAATATTTAGATGCGTTCGCCCTGCCTTCTTTGCTTGCACAAGTTGTTTGTGATCATGATTGTGACTTGTTGAACGCTGCCTAATTCTATTGCTTGATTTTAGGGGTTATTTTCCGTCTTTTTTGCAACCCCCTGAACGCTTACATAATTTTAGTTATTGGTTAATAGCTGAAACGATGTTTGTTGTCAAAAATTTTAGTGAACGAACGCTTGATAACACTTAATCGAAAAAATCGATAAATTCTTCCTATTTTAATTAACAAAACAGAAATTAAAATAACCCGATATTGTACCACAAAATATTTATGTAAAAGTTCTACTGAAAGTGCACTGAACGTAATGCTGTGCTTGAATCTGACCTAAGTGGAAACTTGCTCCAATTCCAAGAAGCGATCGCTAACATTGAAAACCAGTAGAAGAAAAGTGCTGTATGACTCCAGACGTTTTCGGTCAGCATTCCAACCATTGCTGCTAAAAGAAAAGCGAATAAAACTGAACAAAACTGTTTTTGTGAAGGCTCGCTCAAGGGAGAGCGAATAATTTGCAGCAGTCGCAGTAGTTGTACACCCAGAAACAAAAGAAATAAAACCAGACCTACAATTCCTTCCTCAACTAGTGCCCGAACATAATCATTATGTGCCCAAGCAAACATCGGTCCCAAAGCATTTGTTGTTTGGAGTCCATAGCCAAGCAGGGGAAAATGTTGCCAGTGCCCGACGAGTGAAGTCCATTGAGCAATTCTCCAATTAAAGCTATTGTCATCGGACGCAGCGAGCAAAACGGCACGCGATACATCAATATCTGGATTTAGCAATGGAGTTTGTGTAATAGAAGTTAGGCGTTCTCTGCCGTAATCGGTACTCGCAAATAACCCAACCATGACAGCAAGCAATAAAATTCCTCCAAACGTTTTGGCAAAATTTAGGCGAGGAATGACCAGTGTAGCAATCAAAACTACCAGCATACCAATGCCTACTAATACCTTAGTAGTCACCAAATAAAACACGAGTATACCAAGCAAAAGAAACCAAGGAAGGCGTTTTTGGGCAATGCTAAGTTTCCAGTAAACTAAGCCGATGAAAAAAATTAAAAAGGTTACAAATGTGTTTGCTACACCTAATGTTCCATTAATGCGAAAATCATGCTGATTAGCATTAACCGCAAGAAACGATGGCAGAAACTGACCAGGAACGACAAGTTGCAGAAATGCTGTTGAGAGAGGGATAACCAGCGCGAGAAAGAGACTGTTAACGATTTGCTCCGGATGCAACCGTTCTTTCAACTGAAGTGTCAGTAGGTAAGACATCAACCAAGACAAAACTCGCACCCACTCACGAACCGCATCTGACAAATATTCGCTACCGAATCCTAAGCCACTTAAAGGAAGCAGAACAACCCATATTCCTTGAACGACTAACCATCCTGCGAAAAAGCACCAGAAACTGTCGATATGTACAGTCTGTTTGGATAAAAGGCGAACAATCACATAGATTAGGGTCAAGGCTGAAATTCCAATCGCAAATGCACCAGTCAGTCCTTGGTCTGAAAAAGGATCAAGCGCACTTCGGAGAATTAAAAGCCCAATAACAGTCAGCTCAAATTTTTTGAAAAAGAAGGTAATAAATGCAGGAACGAATAGAATTAAACCGACATAAAGAGGGTTAACTCCAATGAGAAAGCCGGCTACAATTCCCATCAATATGCCAATTAATCCAACCCAATACCTTGAATATGCCATTTGTATTTTTCTGATTCGCCTAAGCAGTTTTTGAGCAGTTGCGGTTTACTATTTAATGAAATTAAAGTCTTTTATTGCTAAACTTCCCAATGTCCGCGACTGGCGTCGGGTAAACTCACCAACTGACGGATTACCATCTGGATTCACTACACCCTGTACCTGTTGCCACAGTTCTTGCTGTGCGATCGAAAGATCATACGTGTGCTTTCCTGTTTTGCGAACATGATACCATTGAGTTTTATTACATATTTTGCACCAAAAAGCTTCTAACCACTCGTCCTTCAGAGGAACAGTGGACTTCTTCGATAGCAACAATAAAGCAGTCTTGCGACTAACTCCACGTTGTTGGAGCTGAACCGAGAGATCGGCAAATAAGAGATATTTTTGGCTAACGCTATCTAAATAGGAAGCATCGATTGAGCAGTGGATTTTGCGTCGTTTTGAACGTTTCCGGTTGAGATCACATCTTCGCTGCATTTGATTTTACTCCACACAACTTGGAATGGGCTATTTAACAGTATTAAGTGGGTGGAAATAAATAAGAAAGATTATGTAAACAAAGGTTAAGGAAGAAATTACGATGATGCTACGCGCCATCGGCACCCACAATCTGTTTACTTTTTTCCACTTCGGCTTTATAAGAAAGTTGTACGATATCAGTGCCTTTGATTCCTTCTATTTTTAGTTGTTTTGCCAAGTCGGTAATCGACAACGGTTTGCCTTTACTATCTTTGAGGTTGAGGGAATTAATTGTTTTCTTAATCCTGGATTTGAACCAACAATTATGACCTGAGTTTCCAGGGGATTATCGTTCACATTCAAAGCTTCTAGCCGTCCTATGTCTTGCGGTAAGCCTGTAAGTGAGGAAGAGCGATTTGTTTTAATCATCAAACTTCCTTCTGCCTTGTATGAGGGTTTTAGTGAAAATGCATACAGGGGTAACAGCTATGCTAAAAATTCCGACTACAGGTAGCCAACGCCGTTGAATAACTTCTAAGTATTTCTGAATATTTACTTCTTCAAAGTTGGGTAAAGATTCCATCGTCATAATATATACAAATTTTATAAAGAAAGACTATTTACTTACAGCAGATTTTTCTCAGTATTTTCCCGGCAGTAGCGCTGTAGTCTACTTTTCGATGGTAATATTTGCGTTAATTGTCAGCAGCTAATGCCTTTTTGTTGAGGTTGTTCAATATCTGAAACAAACTAATAGTTTTATCAGTCGCAAAATTAACTGAGATTGCTTGATATTATCCTGACAGCAAAAACACGATTACTCACAATTTTATCCCTTGTTTAGAGGCTTTCCATTTTTTGGTTAACTTACTTTGGTGTTATTACTGATGCAAATATTGATTACTAATCTAATATTCAACATCATATTATGTAAAAAGACTTAATTGAATAACTTTACAAACAATTCATACATGCCAGTATATTCCGAGATTTTGAAAAGACAAGATAAATTAATGGCTTAAGGGTAAGGAATAGAGCAATTGTGCTAGACTACAACCTATGTAAGCACTTCAGAGGTAGGCTTTAGGCAGTTAAAATAAACACTTGGAAAGACTGGATAGATATTTATGTAAGCTGTTTAAAAAGCTTTCAGCAACAATTAATTCTTGCTCTGAATAATAATAAATTTTGAGGAC
Source organism: Nostoc sp. (assembly GCF_036917675.1). GTDB lineage: Bacteria > Cyanobacteriota > Cyanobacteriia > Cyanobacteriales > Nostocaceae > Nostoc. Next base: position 36,737 of record NZ_JBALCT010000010.1, read on the forward strand.
AATACGCGACTGGCAATACTAAGATTGTATGATTTTAGTATGAAATTTCTAAAGACTTGCGATCAGTATAAGTGGGTGGAAAAAGTAAACAGATTGTGGGTGCCGATGGCGCGTAGTATCATCGTAATTTCTTCCTTAACCTTTGTTTACATAATCTTGCTTAATTACTTCCACCTACTTATAATGTTAACAAAAACTAAAAGTTCCCGTAGTTTTCCGGGTAAGTAAGTCGGCGTTAAAAAATCAACCTATGTAATGAAGCATAAAGTCACCAAAAAGCTAATAAATAAATAAATAGTTCCAGGATTTTTATAAAACTAAACATACCTTGGTTTTATCGTGCCGACTTACTTATAAGGGTTTGAGATAGTTAGTGATAGTTTAGAGGCATAAAAATTAACTCCTAGTTTTTCAAAGCTGTTTTACCATTTTTCTTTTCCTAAGTTAATATTTCGGGCAAGTCTATTGATTCTGGTGCAATCGAGTCTGCAATTAAAAAAATTGGAGCCAGCATAAAAATTTCTGGCGCACAGTGGAATGTTGAAAGTGTTCATCAAATTCTCTCTGTTCGTTGTGCTTATCTCAATGGTTTACTGGCTATTTAAGTATTTCCGTCAAAAGTGGATGCTCCTAAATTTCGTAGACAAGTAAGTTTATCAATTGTATCGAAATTAAGACTATTGAAACTATCCTTAGTAACTTGGACTGATATTAAGTAAGTTTGTGTATCCTTTCTTGTAACCGGGTCAACTTTCTGAACAAAACCATTAAATACAACTATATTTAAGTGTTGAGCCATATCTGCAATAAAAACTTCTCTAATGGTTCGTAATGTGATAGCTGCTACTATATCTTGATATAATTCCCCGATTTCAATAGGCTTTCTAGTTGTACCCATAATTTTATCTTTACTATGGTCATACTTGAGTCCTGCTATTGTCGGAATAATCTTAGCATTAGGCAGTTCATAATCAATCATTAATTGTTTAGCTTCAGATAGATAAGAGACTTGGAATTTTTTGGGAAATGCTATCTGGTCTTTATCTGTATAAGAAAGACATTGGAATCCTTCTAAGGATGGGTATGCTGAACGTTCTAATATCATTTTATTGTAGATAACTATAGCTGCTTGTTGCCCATTTTTGTAACCTGTTTCTAACTCATCCACCTCTGAATTGCACTTTTTTATTTCTAAAATAAAAGTATGTTTGTTTGAGTTGTAATTTGCTTTAGAATGCTCTAGTGATACTTGGCGGCTAGTTTCGGCTTCTTCATATTGTTTCTTAGCAAGTTGATAATTCGATTCAGCTTTTTTCACTGCTCTTATATATGCTTTTTCTAAGAAAAGTAGGAGTTGTATAACCCACTTAAAAAGAGATGGTGGTTTGTGGAATTGTGGTATTTGTGAGCTAACTAATAATTCCTGGGGCGCTTTCATTGCTGGAAATATCTCTTTAATCCGCAAGTCGTCAACTGAAATTGTATTTTCTGTTCTTAGAGTATGCTCTAAGATATTTTGCAACTCATATATCCAATCTGCTATTTCTGTATTAATTTCATCGATATCAGCCAAACGTTGCGCCAAGTAATTATGCTTGCTAGGATTTTCTCTCTGCTCTAATGCCTTTTTGTATTTACGAACAACTTGTTTTCTTTGAATTTCAGTTCCCACGTTTTTCTGACTCCTTCGGAAATATATTTTGAAACAGCTTCTACTCTCAATCACTCAATCCCTCAAAACGTCCTGCCATAGGCTGATACACACTTCTGTGCCGATAAATAAGCTACGACATTTTTTGATTAGTGGGATAGGTTCTTGTTTAGAGGCGCAAGGCTTTGCACCTCTAGTCATTACTAATTCGTAATTAAGAAACGGGTTAGAGTAACCAAACTCTACAATTCGTCACGTTAGGGTTAAAATCCACATACATAACATAAATATGAATTAGTAATTACAAACTCATAATTGTTAGTTGTGACTCTAGAAAGCGCCAATTCGGTGAAAAATTACGTAAAAAGTTTTGCTAATTAACCATAAGTCATATAAGGGGTGCCAATTTATTTGGTATTGCAAGTCTAAGTCAACTATTTGTTCAAAATCTGTGACTTGAGATCGACCATTTATTTGCCATTCGCCAGTTAAACCAGGCTTGACATTTAAACGTTGCCAGTGGCGTTTAGTATAATGGACAACTTCATCGGGTGTGGGCGGACGTGTTCCTACCAAACTCATTTCACCTACTAGAACATTCCAAAACTGAGGTAGTTCATCAAGACTAGAACGCCTCAAAAACTGACCCACCTTGGTTACTCGGAAATCATTTTTGTTTTTGAATATCAATCCGTTAGCTTCATTGTTAACTAAAGACTTTAATTGCTCTGCATTGCTCACCATCGAACGGAATTTGCGAATCACAAACGGGCAACCTTGAAGTCCATAGCGTTCTTGAATGAAGAAAATAGGGCCGGGACTATCAATTTTAATCGCGATCGCTACAGGTACAAATACAATGGCTAGAACTAGTAATCCTAGTAAGCTACCTATAATGTCTAAACAACGCTTAAATTTAGACTTTACTGAGATATGTGGAGTAAATTGTAATTCTCTAGTTGTAGCACTTTGAATAATGCTGCGTAATTGTTTGGGGTACATCATTCTTGACAAACTAAAGTGAGTCTATGTTGCTAATAGGTTTAAGTAGAGAAATAAATCTGCGTAAGAATGTTAACAATTCAAAATTCTTGCATTAAAGACATTTTGCCTACTCTAAGCAAGCTTGCTTAGAGTAGGGTAACTGGGGCTACGTGTAGACGTAGCGCTAACACTGCTAGCGGCTTCCTCTTCTAGCCTGATTTAACTAATTACTAATCTAATGCTTAATCTTTGGGTTTAATTACCCTCGTCTGTACGCGGTTTTTGCTTCAGCCTGTAAATTGGTAGAGGTATTAGTAACTGGCTTTAATTACGAATTACGATTTATCAAGTATGAATGATTGAAGATTCTTCCGATTAATAATCAAATCACTGATTTGTCCAGATTTGATTGTCTATACAATATAGTATTTATACTATATTGTATATGTTTAGAAAAACTTTTGTCCCTCAGTATGTTGGAAGCGATCGCCTTTGTTTGCTTTAATCTCATGTTTTGGCGTTTCTTCCATCATGAGCTTACCCTCTTTGTTTGATGCACGCAAGAGGTTTTTGGGGTCAGGAGTCACATTGACTACTGTTCCTAAAATCGAAGCACCACTGCGTTGTAAATCATCAATCATTTGCTGTGCGATCGCTTTAGGCGTAAAGTCAGGGCGCACAACTAACACAACTCCATCCGTCTCACCACTTAAGGTCATTGCATCAGTGTATTCACGCAAAGGACAGGCGCAAATAATTACTAAATCATAAAGGGTCATTGCAGTCGCAATCAATTGTTTCATCGCCGTCGCTTCTATAACTTGGGCATGACGATTGGGGAATCCGCCATATGTCAATACATCAAGACCCTCGATCTCAGTGTGTTGTACCACTGACAGCAGCGATGCTTCTTCACATACAGCATCAGTCAAACCAGGCTGAGCAGACAAGTTAAAAAAGTAGTGCTGTAATGGATTACTCAAATCAGCATCAATCAGCAGTGTTCTTTTAGACAACATTGTTGCTACACTTGCTAAATAGACACAGACACTCGATTTTCCCTCGCCACTGATACTACTAGTGATGAGAATAGACTTCAGCTGGTTTTTGTTGTTGAGTTGTAACTTTTTGAGCAACCGACGATAAGGTTCAACTGCTTTTGGATTGTTCAAAAAGCGGTCTAACTGACCCGGTTGTATTGGTAAGCGCTGGGCAAGATTTCCCAACACTGGTAGCTTAATCTGATCTTCTACTTCCTCTGCACTGCCAATCTTTGTATTTAGCATTTCACCCAAAAGAATTACACCGATCGCTAACACTAAACCTGCTGTTGTTCCTAACAGCAAAATAACCATTGGCTTCGGGTTTGCAGGCGAAGTCGGAACGGAAGCCAGCCCGACAATATGAACATTACTGACGAGTTGCGCTTCCGCGATCCGTGCTTCTTCTAACTTATTTTGTAGTAACTTGAGAGTTGCGCCTTCCTGTTCGTGCCTACGGACTAAAGCAGAGAGAATTCGTTGTTTAGCAGGTAACTCAGTCACGCGCGATTGCAAAGCAACTTTTTGGCTTCTGATAACTTTTAGCTTATCTATTAATGCGTTGTAGTCAACTTCACCCGTAATGTACGTAGAGATCAAGCTACGGCTCAAGTCATCAGATGCAACTTCGTTTGCAGGAATCGATGATTCAACAGGAACAATCCGCCTAAGACTTTGATTATATAGAGCGCGTGTCTCATCTCGCTTTTGAAGTAAGTTAATTACCGATGGATGTTGATCGGAGAAACGACCCCGAGCCTCAATAATTTGCGAGTCTAGTTCAATAAGCCTAGCTCGCAAACCTTTAAGTTCGTCATCTTGACCAGCACGTGATGCTATATAAGCACTTTGAATATTTTTGCTGCCAATAACTTTTTGAAGTTGTTCACTTTTTCGTTGTGCTTCTTGAAGTTGTGCCATCAATGTACGTTCTTGATCTTCCAAAGCGGTTAAGCTGTTAGTCAAACTGGTATCTTGAGTTTCCAGAGAAACAATGCTGTTAGCTTGTTTGAACCGACTTTCAGCCGTTTCCGCACGCTCTAGCTTTTCTTGCTGCTCCGGGATTCGCCCCTCAATAAACTTCCGAACTGATGAAGCTTGTTGACGAATGGACTCTCCATTTTCTTGCACCATTGCGTTAGATATTGCGTTTAGCATAGCTGCAACTAACTCTGGATCTGAATCCTTGTATCGCAATTCCAGAATATTGGTAGCGGGCACAATCTTTACTCTGAGTCTAGAACCAATTTTATCAATTGAGGTGATTTTATGAGATAATTTTTTATGAGATAGCATCTCCAATGCTCGTTTTAAAACGCGCTCCGAGGAAACTAATTCCGCTTGAGTTGCAATCGGGTTTGCATTTCCTGAGGTTGTATTTGCCGCTAACGCTTGGCCCAGATCAGAAACGCTAACTCTTCGATCATCAAGAATCAACCGAGCTGAACCTTCGTAAACTGGTGGGGTCGTTTTTAAGTACAAATATGATACGACGAGCACCGAGGCAAACGAAGCAAGCGCGCTCCAAAAATTGCGTTTTAGTGAGAACGCTAACGCTGGCATACTTTTCATGAAATCTTTCCTGTTATGAGAAATATTTTTCGTGCTATCGAAGCTATTAATAGGCTGGATTGAGGATTGCATTGTTGTCGCTTCCAGCTTTTATTCTCCAATATTCATAGCTTTTGAGAGAAATAGTCAAGGCTATAAATTGTAGAAGAGTGTCTATTTTTGATGCTGTGTTGACTTCACCGAATGTGGATATCTTCACTAATTTAGATTAGCTGTCTGCTTCCAAATACTTAGTACCGAGTGCTGACTCCATTAATGTAGCCGATTTGACCTGATCTGCATAGAGTGAGGCTAGTGTCGAAGTAGGAACAGTAAGTGGTTTTGTTGAGATTCTATTGTACAGATCAATAAACTTGTTTGTAATTTGCTCCCAGTTATAGTTCGCGCTTACATAAATTTTTGCTTGTTCAGCGAATTTTTGAATTTCTTGAGTGTTATGGATTGCCCAATCTAGCTTCTCAATACATGAATTAACATCTCCTTTCCGGAAAAGTACGCCTCGATTTTGTCCGAGAAGTTGCCTATGAGGCAAAATATCGCTGGCAATAATTGGAACACCCTCTGCCATAGCTTCTAGCATTGCCATCGGTAATCCTTCAATATCTGAAGGTAGCACAAACAACCCCGATCCTCTCACAATTTCCGCCAGACGAGCACCCAAGAGTGGACCAGTAAAAAGAATATTTGGATTGTTGTTAGCTAAATTGAGCAACTTTGCTTTAAAGGTGGGAGAATCATCTCCTCCGACTAAAACCAGTTTCCAACCTGATTTTTGAAGTGATTGAAATGCTTTTATCAACAGATCAGGACACTTTTCAGGAACCAGCCGGCCTAAGAACACCATGTACCGTCCTCGCTCCAAACCCAACGAGGAAGTCCAAGTAAATTTAGTATCAGAAGCAGGATAGCTGGCTGGGGCGTTAGGAATATAGGCAGAGTCTCGACTGTAGTTGTTAATAAAGTATGATTGCAATGGACCAGATACTACAACCATTTCATGGGCACTGGAAACAGCAATTTTTTCACCCAGCAAGATAGACAACCGCGCCAGTTTTCCCCATTTTGCACGTTGCCAGTCTAAACCGTGGCAAGTGACCACAACCTTAGCTGGTGAGATGATGCGCGTTAACCAACTGAATAACGATGGTCCTAAAGCATGAAAGTGAACAATATCATAATCTCCAGCCGTTAGCATAGCGCCTAATGCTGAGCTAATGATTACATCTGAACCGCCCACTTTGGGACACGGTAGAGAAATCACTCGAACTCCTTTGAAATCATATTGTCTAAATGCAGGCATTTTTGTGTAAAAAGAGCGAGCAAACAGGTCTACCGAGTGACCCTGAGCAACCATGCGTGGATAAATTTCTGCACAATGATGTTCGATACCGCCTTCTTCTGGGGGCAACCCTTTTGCACCGATAACTGCAATCTTCATGTTCTATTTAGGTAAATGAAACTTTTGCAAAACAATACTAATCCGCACTTAAATTAGACCAATTTAAAAAATAAATTGGACTCAAAAAAGTATTATAGGAGAAGTTATTGATTCTATATATCCTAAAAATATGCTTTTATTTCTCGATCTAGAAAAGCAAATAAATTTTGTTCATACAGAATCTTCTTGCGAGCTTCCAAGATAGCAGGGAGGCGTTTTTCATATTCACCAGATTCCATAATCTCTTTAATCTTTTCCGAGCAGTTTGGATCGTGAATATCAATTGGAATATAGCACTCTTCGGGTAAGTATTTGTTTACATTTGGGCTGCCATAATATAGCGGTAGAGAGAAAGAAAGCAGACAGTCTGCAATTTTTTCAGTCCAGTAAAAAGGAACAATACTGTTTTCGACAACAATCGAGTATTTACAAGGAGAAAGGACTTCCCATTTTGTTGGTGCAATTCCCCGATAGTTTGAATATTTGTTGAATTGATTGCTTCTTCCCCAAAGGGAGAACTCTAAATTGCTAGAAACTAAGCGCTCAAGAAATTCCAACTGCGCTTTATGCCCTTCTAAAGTTTTGAAACCTGACAAAATCATACACAGCATTTCCGTCTTTTGAGGTAAGGAAGCTTTTGCCAAAAAGTCCCAACTACGATCAACATGCATCAAAACATAGGGTGGGGAAGGCACATATTTGGTTGGGTACTGTTCGTAGAGATGTGGGCAGTTGGTATAAAAACGGGAAATTTTTTGATGTTCATTGGGTTGGTCTAAGCGAAACAGTTCGACATAATCCGGTGGTTCTGTGTGTAAGCCCCAGACTTTATCTGGCGTAGGTAGATCGATCACAGGTAAAGGGTTTCCTGCATAATCGTGCGTACTCGTATTTAAGATTACGTATAGATCTGCCTCTCCTTCTGCCAAAAACAATGTGTTTCCCCACTGACAAGATCCTTTGGGAGTTTGATCGGTGATTCTTTGCCAAAGTGTTGGAAAGTTAGAAATCAAGCGAACTGTGACTTCAATTCCTCGTTTTTGCTTGTCGCTGGCAGACAATCCTAAAACCTTACGCTTTTGAATAGCATGAGCTAACTTTTCTAGCTTGGCTGTGAGCTGAACTTGCATGGTGATGAAAGACTTAGAGAATAGTAAAAAGAAAATCTATTGAATAGAGGCAACGCGGCTTTGCATAAATGCGGGATGAATTTGCGGTTGAAACCATTGAAAATTCGTGACAAACTTGGCGAAATCATCCCATGATTTAGCAACGCCAGGCAATGCTATTCAAGCCTGAGTTAAATCAGCAGTTTTAGACAGACAATCGTTCGTGTACTTGGCGTGTCTGCCAACGGTGCATCATTCTGGCACAAACGTCTTTGACGATCGCGCTGGCATGAAAGGGTTTGGCCCCATCGGTACAGGCTTGTACGGGAAAATTTTGCGGACAGGTAAGCACTTGCTCAATAGCAGCAGCAAGGGCTTCGGCTGTTCGCTCCTGGCAAACTACACCATTTTGAGCCGTGAGCAAGTTAGGAGTTTCACCGCAATGAGTTGTGACGATGGGCGTACCACTGGAGAGCGCTTCTAAGACTACAATCGGTAAGCCTTCATAGACGCTTGACAGCACAAAGACACTGGCAAGACGTTGTAGCTTTGCCATTTCGCTTTGTGGTACAGCTCCTAACATCGTGATGCGATCGCTCAAATTAAGGCGGGCAATTTCAGCGCGAATCGGCTTTTCCAGATCGCCTTCTCCAGCAATCAGTAAGTGAGCTTTGGCATCAGCAAGTACTGCCATCCCTTGGATTAATAACAAAGGATCTTTCTGAGCGTGTAGTCTACCTGCAAATAAAATGAATCGAGTTTGCTCATCAAGACCAAGCGATCGCGCGAAGGTTTGTTGAGCTTCTACACGCTCGGTTGCAGACAATGGAAAGAACACACCATCATCAACCGTATTTCGCAAATATCCCACGCGATCGGCACACATTGGGTAACGCTCTTTGTAGAAAGCTGCCGAAGCTGTATTACATGAGAGAATTTCAGTAAACTGAGGCACGACTTGACGTTCCATCGCAAAATAAGCAGATGGAATATACTGCCAAAGGATACTACCTTTACGGCTAGAAGGTTGGATTTGTTGTTGAATATCGTTGTGAATAAACAGGGTTTTGTCTCCTGGCCAGTGCCGCGTCGCTAAGGTCGGTTCTAGGCGATGAAAGTGCATAAAGTCCGACGCTAGGCAACGACGAAACAATGCAGCAGTGTAGCGAACCGAGTCTGGAATCAAACTTTTGCCGTTCTCTTTTGGCTGTGTGAATAAGGGTAGGAAATAAATTTTTCGACCCGCCAAATTCATTTCCTGCCAGATTCCCGGTTCAACCCGCTTCTCTACCTGGGTTCCGACTAGCCGCAATTCAAAAGTGTCCGGCGCATACTTGAAGAAAGAGCGAATCACAGTCTGGATACCGCCTAAACTCTTGCTCCACGGGTCAAATTGGTAAAAAACCGTTACAACAGGTCTACGCATCAGTTTTCGATAAAATGAATCATTTTAATATCCAAAAAAGCTAGCTTCGCTAATGATTAAGTCATGAGATTAGTATTCTTATGCCAATTCTTCTATGTGAAGCTGCATAGAAAGAACGCTTACCTAGCAAGGCTTTGGTCTAATTAGTTATGTTCAGCTTCATCCTAAAATGGTATTACCAACCAAAGAGTTTTAGGATTTGGTCTAGAACGCGGACAAGAAACTTGTGGTAATAGGGTTGAGTTTTCTGAAGGTAGTAGTGTATCAACCGGTCAAAATAACTACGTGGGTCGCACATCGAATTAGTCGGTTCTTTGTCGTAGCGCTCCCGGTATACTGCTGCCCAATCGACCCACCAAATGTCTTCGTGTCGGAAGTGAGCGGCACCGTACTTATCAATCATGTCTAGTACCTTCTGGTCCCACCAGGAACGACCAATCTTGTAAATGCTAGTCATATCGATGCCCTTCTCACGATACCCTCGTAGCCAGTGATCGGGAATTGGATGGATCTGTTCGGGAGCAACGATATGTGCGCGATGGTACTGCCGATACACCTCGATCGGTCTGCGTTGAGGATGGTTGAGCCGCTCCCAGCACTGATACCACCGTGTCTTACTTTCCTGACGATCCCAATCTACGAACTGGTAGTGAAGCACCTTGACATCCCGCAACGTGATAATAGGTGCAGTCGGTGGATTCGGAATACGCGGACCATGAATCAAACTGCCAGTAAAATCGCTGCCATCATCCATAAAACCCCAACCATAGTCATAGGGAGAAGTCCAGTAGTTCTCTATGTCGTTCAGAACATTGACCCACTGAAAGTGAATGACACTGCCAATCGGTGCTTTAAGAACTGTCTGCCATTCGGGACTAATCATAAAGTTAGCAGTCAAGGCTTCATCGGCATCCAAAGAAATTATCAGCCGAGGACCCGGAATACGACGGGCTTCTTCCAGAAGCAACTTTCGCCTCTCGGCTTCATCGTAAACCCCAGAGGGATAATGCAGGAGCTTTACCTTTGGATAGCGGCTAACAATGTTAGGTGATTCATCAGTTGACATTTGATCCAGTACAATGATGTGGTCTGCCCATAGACTGGCGCATTGTAAGAATCGATCGAGAATCCAAGCTTCATTTCTGACGGGAGTGAGACAAATAATGGTAGGTTTATCCATGTTACGTTATCTGTAAAATTATAAGAGTGAGCCACAAAATAAATGATCGGCGTTGCTAAATATAGGGATGAATCATCCCGCATTTATGCAAGGCCAAATGATCTACTTAGCCTACAAGACGAGCGATGTGTGTAAACTGTAGAGGGTGGGGTGAAAGCGTACTGCATCCAAATGAGAAATGCTATAGTCTAGAACTGAGGCACGGGCGGAGGCTTAATACCCGCAAAACCTTTGGGTCCGGTGTAATTGGTAAATATCTGCCAATCAGTGGTAACTGGCTTAAATCTTCCTCCGCTTACTCCACCGTGAGTTACAAATCCATCAAAGGGACTTGTAGTGGTTGCCCAAGAATCAATACCTACATTCGCTATGTACCCCAATTTATTGCAATCGTTTAAGTCAGTACCCTGATTGGGAATACAACGCATGGCTTGAGAAACAACCACAGCCTTGACATCTGACCAGGTGATATTAAACCTATCGGCGAAGCCGTGGAAGTTATAGCCAACTAGACCATCGTCTACAGAACGACCAATGCTACCTCCAGCTTTACCAGCAGCATTGCCAATCCCAGAACGTACAGATTTATGTCCTTGTGCTTCGTCTCTGTAATCAGCTCCGGTGGCCTGATTATTGATAAAGTCTTCGGTAAAGGCAGCTCCACTTACAGCCTGTTTGACTGCCCTGACCCATGTATTTTGGCTGATTGAATAATAATCTACAGCAATGTCAGTCAACTCGATTCGAGCATTAGGCATAGATTTACGAGTATTGGGGCCAGCACACGCATTGTATATTTGGTTATAACCAGCGCCTGCTAATTGCGGGACCCTTCTTGTAATAAGGACTGCTTCTTCACTACTCATGCCAAACTTCCATCCATAGCCATTAGGTACTCCGCAGGGATATCCTACACTGGGTAAAGAAGGATTAGACGGTGATTTGCCATTTTCCCCTGCAAAATCCCAATTTATAGTTGCCTCATATTGGGCTTGAGTGAAACTAAGTCTAGCTGAAGAGAAGGTATTTCCTGCATTAACCATGATCGAGGACGAGTTATGAGCAAAACAACTCCCTAGCACAATGATTAAGGCAACGAATGCAATTCGGACAGTTGCAGATCGTATTCTCTTATTCAGAGAGAAACGCATAGTAAACCTCTTGTAAAAACCTTTAGTCACCCTGTATCATTTCAACTACGGCTCCAGTCAGTAATTGCTAAATTAATCAAAGACCATGAACTAATTTAGATAAGTGAATACCTCATTACACTGAGTAGTATTTCGGTAATCACATACCGCCTCCGCTTACTTACCTGATCTTCAGGAGAGACAATTGGTTCTTCTTGTAAAGGACAAGCAATCGCCAAATCTGGCTCGTCCCAAACAATAGTACGCTCAAACTTTGGCACATAGTAGCCTGTAGTTTTGTACACAAACTCCGCAGTTGTGGAAAGTACCAAAAAACCGTGAGCAAAACCAGGAGGTATCCACAACTGCTGTTTATCCTCTGACTAAGTGAAGGTATTTTTTACCCCGTGATGTACTAGTACAGCACGACGTTGGCGATAAAACGTGCGGATTTGTTCCTCGCTGAAGTTAGGATCATTTTTGATGCTGTGGATCACGCTATATCCTCTCTCTAACATGCCATTAGGTGTATCTGCAAGTCCGATATGCTGGATGCCAAATATGTTATTTTTGTCGTTAAAGTCTTTCAGTTGAAGCCCAACTGCCCTAGCGTACATACCCATCATCACGTCTTCACAGCAGGGTACATCTACCCATAACATCGGGTCTTGCAGATAACCCCGCACTGCCATCCGCCGGATCAACTGGATGGAAACAGCATAAGCTCCACCTTGACAATGTTCTCCGAAGCAGTAGCCTTGGTTAATTGCCTCCCTTACGTGAGTTCTTATCGTTTTCAATTTGCCCCAAAGCGAGACCTGGATATGTTGACCTTGTTTGAGAGGTTCTCTCCAGACTGCAAATGGCGAGTGCAACTTCCGCATCGAATAGCCATCATTAAATACGTTCCTTTTTTCCCCATTGCAGGATAACTTGTGAGCAGAACCGATGATGCCAACTTCAGGTGATATATCGAAAGCCTGTTGAATCTTCTGTGCAAAGGGAGCAATCACTAATGCATCCGAATCCATTTTGAGCACAAAGCTCGCGTCCGTATATTCGTGTATCCAGGAAAATGCAACCATGTTTGCAACACACAACCCACCCCGGTCTCCGACCCCCCCTCCCCGACGAGGGTTGACCAGGCTAACTGCGGTACAATTCTTAGGTAGACTGAATTTTTTTACTAGCTGACGGTCTTCTTGAGCGTCATCTACGAAAACTAACCAGGGAATCTGAGGCTCATAAAATCGTATACTATCTAACAAATCAGCAGCGCGATCAATCTCGTTTTGTCCGGGTCCAATCGGCAAGAATACAGCAAAATTAACCATTTCAAATTATCCTCAAGCGCATGGTAAATTTTTGAAAAATTAACTTATTAAGATCAGAATTGCCTTGATCTGTGATTTTTATTTGCCATTTGAGCGATGGTGATGCTAGCCACGATTTGAAAGACAGAATTTGCCAAACTAATCGAGCCGCATCCGTTTACGAAGAAAGAGGTATGGATTGCACGTTGTGAAAAGACCAGTAAATGCCGTGATTGTTGAACAGTTGATCGTGAGTGCCTGCCTCAACTATTTCACCGTTCTTCATAACGATGATCCAATCTGCATTGCGGATCGTAGACAAGCGGTGGGCAATGACAATGACGGTTCGATTTTGGCGTAAGCGCTCGATCGCTTCTTGCACAAGCCGTTCAGAGTGAGAATCCAGTGCGCTGGTTGCTTCATCAAGAATCAGAACTTCTGGATCTCGCAGAATTGCGCGTGCGATCGAGAGACGTTGACGCTGACCACCGGAAAGCTGTACACCCCGATCGCCAACTAGGGTATGATAACCACGTGGTAGCTGCTGAATGAATTCATCGGCATTGGCTAAAGAAGCCGCCTTGAAGATCACGTCATCGCTTACCGTTTCGAGACCATAGGCAATGTTATCGCGAATCGAAGCATTGAAAATGTATGTGTCTTGGCTGACGATTCCGAATCGCTGCCGTAACGAAGCGATATCATAATTACGAATATCTTCGCCATCAATATAAATCGTACCTCTTGTTACGTCATAGAAACGTGGTAAAAGTGCGGCTATCGTTGACTTACCGGCTCCAGATGATCCTACCAATGCTACAGTCTTACCGCAGGGAATGTCTAAATCAATATCTTTGAGAATTGTTGTGCGATCATTGTAACCAAAGCTGACTTTACGAAAACTAACTCCCTCGCGCAGATGGGAAAAATTGCGTAAGCCTGACTGAGGTTGCTCAGATTGCGTAGAAAACAGTGCGTCACACACAATACTCACCGAAGGCAGATATTGATTAATTGCGCCGCGCGCGGTATTAATCCGTTTTGTGACTGGCACAACTTTGATCAGCGTCAGCATGAATGCCATTAGTTCGGAGGTTGACAGCAACCCTCGCGAAATCAGCAGTACATAGCTGACCATTAAAATCACCATAGCTACTGCCATAGTGGAAAACTCAGTCAACGGCTCCAGTAGTCCAACTTTTTTAGCAACTAGTATGCTAGTGTCTGTGACTTCATTGGAGATGCGTTCAAAGCGATCTAACTCGTAGCGTTCTGCTGCGTAAGATTTTACAACGCGGATGCCCGCCAAGGTATCGAGAATGCGAATGTTAAGATCATGTCGCGCATTAACTACTGCTTTACCAAACTTTGTAATTCGACGCAGCAGTTGGTTTAACCCTAAGCCCACACTGCCAATCAGAAAGACAATTAGTAGCGTTAGTTGCCACGAAACCAGCACCATAGTTCCGAGATAGGCCATTAAAATAAAACCAGCAGTGATCAATGAAATCAGAAATGACAGCATAATGTTAATGCTAATCACTTCTCCTAGGGTGCTTGACAACGTGCCTAACTTTTGGTTATCAAAGAATGCGATCGGTGCGTTGATATATTTCTCGTAAAGGCGCATTCTAAATAAAGCAATGAGTTTCTCGCGATAAAAGCTAGTTAAAACTTCAGCCATGTAGCTAAAGTAGCTTTTTAGGGCAAGCGATACTAGCATTGTCAACACTAAAAGTCCGATCAGCGTTGTTTTAGGCTGTTGACTTACCCAGAGATCAACACCTGGCAAAATCCCCGCAGGCAGGTGAATGCCATTTCCCTCATTGAGCAGCAGCCGCAAAAAGGGAATGGTCAGACCGATGCCTAAGCCGTCTAGCAGCGCCGCTAAGATCATTGCTATCATCCCCAAGTAAAGACGCTGGCGAGGAACTTTCATGCCCATACGCACTAGGCGTTCCATACTTTGCCAGTGGGAATTCAATGGGAAATTCCAGCCGAGTTTTTTGTGGTGTTGGCGGCGACCCAATCGAAGGCTTCTAATTTTCACAATAAATTTTTAAACTGTAGGAATGTTTAACCTGACAATAGTTAGTTAGTCGGTAAGTAGTCAAAATCATCCGTGACAATGAACGCTAAACAATTTAATCAGCGATCGCTCAAGTAGAAGGAGGCAACCAAGTTTCTACAAAATATCCCCAACGTAGAGATAATTCCATCTTTAGCGGAATACGGATTTGCAAAGCTGACTCAAACGGGTTGATAAGTTTCCAAGAATCAAGCAACGCTAGCAGCAGTCTCCACAAACTACTGATTTGCTGTCGAGTTCTCGACTTACCCAACATATTTTCGATCAATGCAACTGAGCGCCCTTGCCAAAAGTTGCGCCGCACTAACCAGTTGGGGTCAATGCGTTCTTTGGGAATCCAATGCTCGATCGCAGCTTCAGGATGGTAATAAAAACCTCCTCCCTGACTTTGGAGAGTAGCATTGAGTAAATATTCTTCGCCGGAAAGTAAACTTTTGCCTCTGCGCCCTAGCTTCTCGTGAAAGCCACCGATTTTCAGCAGCGCATCACGCTGGTAAGCTACGTTTGCACCCCAAGGAAATTCATTGGGGCGGAACCAGCGAGGCTGATCCCCGCCATCGAGGATCGTAAATAGAGTCTCCATCGTGGGATGAACCCAATCCGGTTTAGGTAACTCCCAAAGCGGGCGGATCAATCCACCCACACAAACAGGCTCAGGCCGCACAGTTTGGAATGTGTGTAGTAACGAAGCCAGCCAACTAGGACAAGGAATGGCATCATCATCAAGAAAAGCAATGTATGAACTCTTCACTTCCTGTAGTGCAGTGTTCCGCGCTTTTGATAATCCCTGAACCGGCTCAAAGACATAGCGCAGATGAGGAAGCGAAGATGCAAACTCTTGGCAAACTTCCGGTGTGCGATCAGTCGAGGCATTGTCTACCACTAAGATATCAAATCGCTCTGCTGCCAGCGTTTGATGACGCAGAGCATCTAGAGCTAAGTACAAGCGATCGGCTCTGTTATAAGTGCAAATCGCCACCGAAATAGAAGGAGCAGTTTCGGCAAGCGGAATCGATACATCTTGGGGGGAGACTTGAGCTTTCATAGGGAAACAGAATTTCATCCTCAAATCAGATTTTTATCGATTTATGCATTCATACAATAGATTCAGATCCAATGACTGACATCCAAGCACGATGTGCAGACTCCATATCAAATCCATCAAAATAACGGGCACGAATCTTATTTGGATCAATCAAATTGGCTTCAAACTTTTTCAACGTTTCTACGAAGCTGTTAAATAAGGTATCTGCATTTGGACAATCGAGTAGTAACCCCACATCCGGGTATCCAGCATAAAGATCTGGGATACCGCCGACCGATGCTGCTAGACAATAACGTCCCGCCTGAACGAGTTCTAGCAAGCTAAAACAAGGTCCTCCCTCCCATCTAGACGGATAAATAAAGAAATGACAGGAGCTGATAATTTGATTTAGTTCACGATGATGATCGTAAGCACCGTGAAAATAAACACAGTCTTGAATACCGGACTCTATGGTTAAATTTTCAAGGGTTTCGCGATCAGATCCACCTCCGTATAAATGAAGTTCAACGTCTTGTCGTAGTTGCCGAAGCATAGCGAAGGCCTGCAAGGCCACATCTAAGTTTTTCTGCTGAATATCTAAACGACCCATAAAGCCAATTTTCCAAGGAGGTGCAGATGGTAGGGGAACGGGTTCTGAAAAAAAAGTCAAGTTGTGTAAGGGAATGACATGCACTTTGCCTGTGTACCCATACATTTCTTTAAACTGATGCACTGAACAGTGCGAGACAGAAACCACCGCATCGGTTTGGATGATCGCTTGCTGAGTCTGTTTGGCATAGGAACCGACAATGTGGGGTAAGAGAGGCCAAAATTCCGGTGTTACCAGCCAACTGACTGCTATCTTCGCTCCACAACTATGAACGATCTGAACAAGGTTGAGGTAGATTGTTGGCTCGGGTTGACAGACGCAAAAAACCCAATCTCCTGGCTTGAGTTGTGTTTTGAGCCAGAGTAACATGATTCGCTTTCTAATCTGCCAGCGTTCACCTGGTAATTTGGGCTGACGATAAATTTTGATGCCTTTTGCCGCTAATTCATCAGCCAGGGGTGATGGCTGACTTTCGCATATCACTAATTGAAAGGGTATTTTTTCAGCCTGTAAATGGATTGCAAGAGCATGAATATACGTTGCAATGCCACCCGATCCACCCCAACTGTCATAGTAAAGAAAAATCATGAAAATCTACCTCATAATAATTCATGGGGTTGCATAAATGCTGGATGAATTGAGTCTTTTGTCAAAAGCTGAATATTGATTCTTCCCTACGGGACGCTCCGCGTTCGCGGAGCGTGTCGTAGACAGAGGCTGCTCCTAGCTTGCTTCCACGTTGTGGTACGACAAGGCTCAGTACAAGTGCCTAAGATCCCAAGTAGCGTGAAATTTTTTATACAACAACTTCAGATCCGAATGGCACTAAGAAAAGCCCAAAGGCTTGTGTAGCCTCGTTCTCAGCCTCCAGGATGGGAATGTATCTTCATAGGCTCTGCCTCTTGTCAAGCCCCTGGAGGCGGAGCCTCCCAGAATCGGTTCCCAGCCTGGAGGCTGGGAACCAGTCAGAGCAGGGGCTATATCTTTTATTAGTGCCATTCGCTTCAGATCCAATGACTGACATCCAAGCACGATGTGCAGACTCCATATCAAATCCATCAAAATAACGGGCACGAATCTTATTTGGATCAATCAAATTGGCTTCAAACTTTTTCAACGTTTCTACGAAGCTGTTAAATAAGGTATCTGCATTTGGACAATCGAGTAGTAACCCCACATCCGGGTATCCAGCATAAAGATCTGGGATACCGCCGACCGATGCTGCTAGACAATAACGTCCCGCCTGAACGAGTTCTAGCAAGCTAAAACAAGGTCCTCCCTCCCATCTAGACGGATAAATAAAGAAATGACAGGAGCTGATAATTTGATTTAGTTCACGATGATGATCGTAAGCACCGTGAAAATAAACACAGTCTTGAATACCGGACTCTATGGTTAAATTTTCAAGGGTTTCGCGATCAGATCCACCTCCGTATAAATGAAGTTCAACGTCTTGTCGTAGTTGCCGAAGCATAGCGAAGGCCTGCAAGGCCACATCTAAGTTTTTCTGCTGAATATCTAAACGACCCATAAAGCCAATTTTCCAAGGAGGTGCAGATGGTAGGGGAACGGGTTCTGAAAAAAAAGTCAAGTTGTGTAAGGGAATGACATGCACTTTGCCTGTGTACCCATACATTTCTTTAAACTGATGCACTGAACAGTGCGAGACAGAAACCACCGCATCGGTTTGGATGATCGCTTGCTGAGTCTGTTTGGCATAGGAACCGACAATGTGGGGTAAGAGAGGCCAAAATTCCGGTGTTACCAGCCAACTGACTGCTATCTTCGCTCCACAACTATGAACGATCTGAACAAGGTTGAGGTAGATTGTTGGCTCGGGTTGACAGACGCAAAAAACCCAATCTCCTGGCTTGAGTTGTGTTTTGAGCCAGAGTAACATGATTCGCTTTCTAATCTGCCAGCGTTCACCTGGTAATTTGGGCTGACGATAAATTTTGATGCCTTTTGCCGCTAATTCATCAGCCAGGGGTGATGGCTGACTTTCGCATATCACTAATTGAAAGGGTATTTTTTCAGCCTGTAAATGGATTGCAAGAGCATGAATATACGTTGCAACGCCACCCCGACTATCCCAACTGTCATAGTAAAGAAAAATCATAAAAATCTACCTATTAATACGCTTGATGTAAATTAAGCCCTGTACAAGTCTAGATCCTGAAAATTTGACTAAACTACGTCTATCTTGAGAACCGTAGTTTGAACTTACAGATTCCCTTTACGGGATTGGTCTAAAATGTAATCGCAGGCACGAACCGTCAAAGCCATAATCGTTAACGTTGGATTCTGACAGCCTTGAGATGGAAAGCAAGAACCATCGGTGATAAATAAATTCGGTATATCCCAGCTTTGATTAAAGCGATTCAGCACAGAGGTCTTTGGGTCATTTCCCATGCGTGCCGTTCCAACTTCATGAGAAGCGATGCCAGGAGGAGCTAATGTACGACTTTCTAATTCCACTAAAAACCCAGTCGCCTCTGCCATTTCTTTGAGGGTTTGTAGCTGGTCTTGAGCCATTGCAACTTCGTTGTCTGAAAAGGCACAAGAAATATGAGCAACAGGAATTCCCCAAGCATCTTTGTGATCAGGGTCTAGTGTGACATAGTTTTCAAATCGGGGTAGCATTTCGCCAAAAGCAGCCATAGTGAAGGGGACTCGATCAGAGTCTTCAGGAACTTCGCGCGCCGCCGAACCCTGAATTCCGTAACCGCGAATAAAGTTAGGATGTCGATCGCGAATGTTGCGAAACTGGGGAATGTAAAACCCACCTGTTGGCTGGTTGCGAGCAAAGGATTCTGGGTTGGGAATGATGCCTTTGACTTGTATGGAATTGAGATGATCCATCAGATAATGACCGAGCACACCTGAAGAATTGCCTAACCCGTTTGGATGCTGACGAGTTGTAGAATTGAGCAGCAGACGGGTCGATTCAATCGATGAGGCACATAGAATCACAACTTTGGCATAGATTTCGTAACTCTTGTGAGTATAACGATCAATAACTGCCACTCCCTTGGCTTTACCTGTATCAGAATCGACTATGATATGGCTGGCAATACTGTTTGAGCGCAGCTTCAGTCGCCCGGTTTTTTGAGCGATTGGGACAGTAGATGGTGGCGGTGCAAAGCGCCCAGGAATAACTCGGCGATCGCTCCATCGACTTTCGACAGCAACTTTGAAAAGCTCCTCGCCATCGCTCAAGACTCGATGGGGAAGAACGACCGAATCAGGAAGATGAGGAATTCCTTCAATAGTTCCTCGTACACCCACCCAGCGCTCGACGTGAGCATAGTAAGGAGCGAGGTCTTGATGAATGATTGGCCAATTTCCTCCATATCCATCGAGATTGGCTGCTTTAAAGTCGTAGTCTGATAGCCGATAAAGTTGTCGCCCATGAGCTTTAACAATCATGCGTCCACCAACTTGTCGGCTGCGGAGCCAGATAAACGGTTGATTGTCTGGGGTAGTGTAGGGATTGTCGATATCATCTACAAAATTTTCATAATTCCATTCCCAAGCAACCGTTTTGGATTGAATCGGTTGGCGTTGCAGCGAGAGCGATCGCTGATCGACTTTGCCTCGATACTTCAATTTACGAAGGATATCTTGCTTGAAAATCAACCATTCTTTCTGGCGGGGTGTTTCACCTGCATCAAGCAAGCAAACCTGCATTCCGCCTTCAGTAAGTTCTTTTGCAGCCCAACCACCGCTGGCTCCTGCTCCAACGACGATGGCATCATAAACTTTTTGCTTTACCATACCCATAACAACCGAATTAAGCGTGAATTTCTTGAGTTAAATAAATTTCTCAAACTGTTTGTTAGAACTATAATCTCGCGTCTTTTGAATTATTCTATTGATCTTGCCATTGCTCTGATGCTCTAGCCCCCAATGAATTAGAGCGTTAATGATAAAGTAAAGTTTATTTTTGGAAAGACAAAACTGGGGATAGGTCAAAAACGCTTGCCAGAAAAAGTAACTCGCTTGACGATAGTTATTGCTTTTCTCAGCTACAGAAGCAATGTAAAGATATGCCCGACCGTAAGCTCGGCGTTTTTTCCACTGAAGTTGTAGTGGTACAGATTCAAACAAATCTTCAATTGCTTTAATTATGTTTGAAACCATTAACTCCAGATTGCGGCTGGTACTATTAGGATGCTGTCTATAGTGAACTAAGGGTTCGCAAATGATCTTAAATGGATAGTGAGCCGCAATCCGTGTCCACATATGCCAGTCTTCCGGCCCTTTAATGATTTGATTAAAGTATCCAACAGTTTCAAAACATTGACGGCGAACCATCGGAGAACTGCCGCACATCACTAAATTTAATTCCAGCATTTGTTGCCAAAGATTACCTTCATCATAATAAATTTTGGGTTGGGAGAGAATGTTATCTTGCTCATCAACTAAAAAAACCCAAGTATCCACTAACCCGAGTTCAGGATTATCCATAAAAGCAGATATTTGTTTTTCGAGTTTAGTTGGTTCCCATAAATCGTCGGCATCTAGAAAGGCGATGTACTCGCCCTGACTCAATCGAATTCCAGTATTGCGTGCGGCTGACTGTCCTTGATTAGTCTGAGAAATCAGCTTAATGTTTGGATGTGTGCTTTCAGCAGCCCAAGTTGCAATATTGTCTGAACTTCCGTCATCAATGATGATAACTTCAAAATCTTGAAAAGTTTGATTGAGAACACTCTCTAATGCCTGGGGCAGAAAACTCATCGCATTGTAAGCCGGAATGATAACTGAAACTTTGGGTGTAGGTTCTATCATCGATAATTAGGGCAATCTCAAGTTGCTAAATCATATTTTATTAAGAAAGACTTTCCATTTGAAATTGAAATATGGAACTTTTGTAATGGGTATATTCTTTTTTGGCAGCTTGATTTTTCAGGTTTAATTTATTAAGGTAGATGCAGTTTAGCTATGCCTGAAAACTAGCAGTTTAATTTTTACGTGTTAATAAACTGGTAAAGCCACAGTTGAATCATCTGGATCGACCTGCATTTTTTGAATTTGCTTTGCAGCAAGCTGTTGAGCTTGTTTGGTCGCTTTCAAAAATCGGCGATCGCGTGGACTCATCAGCAAAGACGAGAGAAAATAGCGGACTTTCGTCCGCCAAGAAAGTTGATTTTGCGGTCTGTTTCTTAAGAAATCCATGATCGCTCTAGAGTAAACGATTCCTTTGACCAACTTGAGCAAATAGCCCTCGCTCAGACGCTCGATCGGCATAATATGGACGAGTTTTAAGCGTGAAAATCGACCTAATCCTAGCTCCACATCTAAGGCAGCCAAAGCAATATCAAAATCTTCGCAGGACAACAACAACTCACCACATCGCCCTAAGCTCAAACGACGCGGATCTGACTGCACTAAATCAATGTACTTTTGAGCTACTTGTCTGCGAATACACATACCCGCACCTACTGGCATGGTTTCGGCTAAATCTAGGTTTGACCAAACATCTTTCTCGCACTGTGCGATCGCTAACAAAGGCCACATCGGACGAGTCCATTCTTGTGGTATTCCACCTTGAAATTCAGCAGTTGATTGGCCGCCCCAAGTACCTAAATGCGGATGATTCTCGGAAATTTTGAGTGCATGGTACAAATAATCTGGGTTTAAAACATTGTCATCATCCACAAAGATGGAAGTAGCTCCTTGACTTTCCTTTAAACCCCGGAAGCGAGCAAATACGACTCCTAGTTGGGGTTCAAGAATGTGTCTAGCATGAGGATGCCAACTCAGGTCGATGGAATCTGCCAACGGCTGCTGGCTGGCGTTATCAACCAACAGTAGCTCCCATTGTGTTCGAGGCAGTGTCTGGGATTTCAGTGCTTCTAGAACTCGGTCGAGATAAGCAGGCTGGGGATTATGACTGCAAATCACGACACTGATAGCAATATTCATACAATACTTATTCCCTGATTTCTATAACAGGCAATTTTTCAGAATCTCGGATATCCGCTGGCAATATCAACATAATGAATTAGCGAAGTAAACGCGGAGGTTGTCGTCCTTGATAAGCAAGCTTTGCTGTCCAAGTGCCGACAAAGTGATGCCACAACACAGCTAGCTTTAGCAAATCTTGCGGTAATTCCCATCTGGGCGATCGCTTAATCGGAGCGACAATCACGCGAGCGATCGTTGTCCAAGGATAAACGGCTAAACCAATTAAAAACTTGATGAAGTACTTTAGTGGTTGTGGGACTGGAGCCATTTGGGGATGATTTGCAGTTAGAAAAAACCAGCCATAGGCATCTCGTTCTAAAACGTAAGTAAAATCTTTCAGTTGTGTGCGGTAGGAGTGCTGCACGACTGCCTGACCTTCTTCGCAAATCTTTAGCGTATAGTGCCCTGATTGCACTACCCGCCAACTCATCTCAACATCTGGCCCAGAAAAATTTTCTTGATCAAAGAGTCCGAGTTCATCGAAAACCGCTTTGCGATACATAACATTAGCAGTCACAACATAGGGCTGAATCCGAGCCGTTCCTCGGCTATGGTTGGGACTTTTGAAAACGCATCCTTCAAAGTAATTGACGTAGTTGGTAATCGTACGTGGTACTAAAGTACCCCCGACAGCACCAACCTGGGGGTTATCAAATGCTTGCCAAAGTTCTAGTAACCAATTAGGACTGACAATGCAATCGGCATCGGTAAGGGCGATAAACTCTCCTTTAGCTTGGCGAATTGCTGTGTTGCGGGCTGCATAGGGACCAGGTACTGGCTCTTGCAGCACTGTAATTGGATAAGTGTGTAGAATACTCAAACTTCGATCGGTTGAATTGTTATCAACAGCCAAAATCTCTAAGCGATCAGGCGGCCAGTTGAGCGCTATCAGCGAATCCAGCAAGTTGGTAAGTTCCTGTTCCTCGTTATAAATCGGGACAACAACAGAAATTAGAGGCAGATCAGTATTCATAGCGCTTTGGCAGAAATCTCAGAAGTGCGGGGACGATGTAACCATTTGCGCGTCAGACGTTCAGCAATAAATTGCGGAATTGCTCGGTAGCCTTGTTTGAGCGATTCCCAAGCCAGTTGCTTTTTACCTGAGCGGAAGTAAGCCCAAGCCACATCTACTTGGCGACGAGCGATCGCTAAATCGATTGCCGCCTTAGCGCTGGGATTGTCACTTTGAACGCCTTGTTTCATGACCAAGAGTTCATCGAGGGCAATCTGGAGATAATCGACGGTGAGACTACTCGGACGCTTGCGGTAAATGGTGAGAGCATCAGCAATAAAACTGACTTCCCATCCATCTTGAGCAATTTCTAACCAGAGTTGATAATCTTCACCTGTGCGAAACCGAGCATCAAAACCCCGTCTACCTTTGAGACAATCGGCACGAATTACAACTGTGCTGCTGGTTCCTGTCCAGTTACGGATGAGAAAATCTTGCCATTGCAGAGTAGATTTAGTAGGTGGTGCAAACCAAGGCATCAAGCGATCGCCTTTTGGACGATCATAGAAAACTTCAAACCAGTTGAAACTCAAGCCAATTTTGCCAGAAGTCTGCATTCGCTCAAAATGAGCTTCAAGTTTGCGAGGATGCCATAAATCATCTGCATCTAAAAAGGCAATCAACTCTCCTTTTGCTAGTTGTAAGCCTGTATTGCGAGCCGCAGCCGGTCCCGCATTGGTTTGATAGACATAACGCAGCGACTGATGATGGGAGAACTTGTGCACTCGATCAACCGTATCGTCGGTTGAACCATCATCAACAACAATTACTTCAAAATCACGATAGCTTTGAGCAAAAACTGAAGCCAAAGACTGCTCAATATAAGCGCTGGCATTGTAAACCGGGATGATAATACTGAAATTAGGCATGACTACAAAGACAAAGGCTGATAGGCTGGCTTTTGTAAAGGGCGAATCAAACGAGCAGGCACTCCACCTACCAAGGTGTAGGGCGCGACATCGCAAGTTACCACTGCACCTGCTGCAACTACGGCTCCGCGTCCAATTGTGACACCTTTAAGCACGATCGCTCTTGTCGCAATCCACACATCGTCCTCAATCCGAATTGGTTCCGCCGGGGAAGGAGAATGCCTGTCTTCTAATCCGTGGAAGTCGTTGTCTAGAATCGACACTCCATTGC
Source organism: Nostoc sp. (assembly GCF_036917675.1). Classification (GTDB taxonomy): domain Bacteria; phylum Cyanobacteriota; class Cyanobacteriia; order Cyanobacteriales; family Nostocaceae; genus Nostoc. The sequence continues at coordinate 61,428 of NZ_JBALCT010000010.1, forward strand.
CAATTTGGACGCGATCGCCAATTATGACCTCAACTTTGGCTGAAATCGTGGTGCCGGTGTTGATAAAAACGTGATTGCCAATTTGCAACACACCATTAGCACCAACCTCCAGTTGACTACGACTCAAATGTGACCAGATACTGAAGTCATCACCAATGATCATCTGTCCAGCATTTTGGATTAGGGGAATGCCCCAAGATTTTGGCGCAGTACCAACCGAACTACAATCTCGTAATGCCCATCGAGTTATAAGCGTATTTTTTTGCTGACGAAGCCAAGTAAACATAGAATCTTGTTGTTGCCTCAACCTGCTAGAAAATCAAAGCGAAAAAAGTCGCGGGCGCCAAATCTTTCTTTGAAAATGGCAATTCGCTCATCAAGGCGAATCTGGAAGATACGATCGTTGTTGTAGTAGTTCAACTCCTTACTAGGAGCGATGTAGCGCTCCCACTTCATATCCGTATCAAGTGATAAATAGTGGATGAAATTATCAGGGTTAACATCCCTAGCAGCTCGCCGTGTCTTCAACCGCAATTGTATCTGCTCCGGATCGCGATATTGATAGTGGCAATTAGGAATTTTATAAGAACACTTTTTAAGTTTTTTCTGTCCTTTCGGAGCCATATAGCCGTGGGGATTTCCTGGATCGCTCTGTTCAGACCACGTTAAATCTGCGTCGATCCGAAACAAGCGTTGCTCAATATTGGTAAAGCGGTAGTATCGGCGTCGCTGGGTAATTGGTGTTTCCCGCGACTCTAATCCTTTTTGATATCTTTGCCAATCTACGTCAGTAAAGTGGAAGTTGTATTGAATCGTATTAATTTGCTGGGCACCTTCTTGTTCGGCAATGCGAATTGCTTGACGTGGGTCTTTTGCCAGAAACTCATCAGCATCAAGAATATATAACCAGTCGCCGATTGTAAAGCGATCGCGCACTGCATTAAAAACTTGAGCGCGTAGACCATCAGAAAAGGGGACACTTTCTTGTCGGAATGGAACAACTACGTTATTAGCAGCTTTTTGAACTTGCTGCCAGGTATCATCTATGCTTCCCGTATCAAAAACGTAGATTTTATGGCAGAAGTTGCTAGCAAACTGTAAAGTCTCAGCGATCACGTCGCCTTCGTTTTTAGCTAAACATATAGCATGGATGCGTTTCATAATAAATGTTCTGTAACAACCGTTCAATTATGTTCTAAAAGTAACGATGGAAATTAGCGAAAAAGCCTTCGGGGGAAAGCCACTCTAACCAGAGTTTCCGACATTCAATTTGAAGGTCTTGAAATTGTTGTGGTGTTAGTCGAGCATGAAACTCGCGGATGCGATCGCCTAGATAAGGCAAATCTGCTTCTTCAACCCAGACGCAATAGCGCTTCCAATCAATCCATTGCTCAAATGGCAGTTCGCAGTCAGTATTGATGAAGACTGGAATTCGACCACAACTAAGAGTCTCGTAAAAGCGATAGGAAAAATTGCCGCCTCCTCTAGTACAAAGAATATAATCACTGTTAAGCATGTTATCGACGAATTGCTCACGTTGAGGCAGAGTCAGTGTTTCAGTGTGATGCAGCACATCGTGAATCTTAAAGTTGCATTGCAACTCTCGACTCTTAGAAAGAATGAACAATGCTTGCGATCTAATCCGCGAACCATATAGCCAGGGTAAGTCGTGTTTTATAAGTTCAATTCCAAATTTCGATGCCATATCAGCTGCTTTAGGAGTTGCGCCAAGTCGCAAACGCAGCTGATTTGTGATCTGATTACTCGGCTGCACAAGCGAGCCATAACCGCAATAGCCAACAATCGGCTGACTAGACTTGCTCCGCAATGGTATTTTTCCCTGACAGTAGTTTTCTACAAAATCTTCACTCCAAGCGGGAATTACGAACTCGTTATGTTGACGAGTTGAACGATTGATAGATGTGCGAAAGACTAAAGCATTGTCGAGTTCAACAGATGTGGTAGCATCGTCCAAGTAAAAAACAACGAGCGGAATACCTCGGCTCATTGTTTCTTGAGACATTTGTTGAACAATCTTTAGAGATTCAGGATGAGTGGTAAATTTTGACCAATCAAAAGGCAACAGTGCTATTTGAGCGTTTTCTAGCTGAGTCAGCTTGAATAAATGAGAAGCAACATCAATGTAGGTGTTGTAGCGACGACTCATGGGATTCAATGAGACTTCATCGCTTTTGCCCCAAAAGGGATACAACATAGCAATATGTTGTATCCCCTCAGGCAAATAACATCGATCCGAGTAAATGTGCAATTGCTTTGCTACTACTTCTTCTCGTTTTTCATATGTATTTATCATGTCCAAATTTGTTTAAAGTTTTTCAATTGCCTACTGCTGGAAACAGCAAAATACTTGTTTAGATAAGTTGAAATAACCAATGATTTTTGTTACACGAATCCTGTCATTCGGCCTCCTTTTTTCAGCAAAAACGCAAAAATTGAAGGTTACGTTGGAGAAACTGAGATCAAAAAGACCATCAAAGCTCACTCCGAAGCATCAAGATATGCTTAATTTATAATAAATTTTTCAACCAATGAGGCTTTGTGAATCCAATTTCAACAAAGCTTGGTTTTCTCTCTCACCCTGTTAGTTCCTAATATCTCTGCTAAACTAACTTTTTTCTTTTACTATTTGTGCAATCAAATTGAAATGATCTGCCATTTTTCAAATATTCAGCCGTCTACGTTTAATCTGATTATTTCTGCGACACATCAACAGATATAACCTTTGATTAGGGTTTTTTCTTACTCACGAGTGCGAAACAACCTTAAACGAGCATCTATATTGTACGCAGCTTCAGTAATTAGAATCTAAGTATTCCTCGGTAGATATAATCTATACTGTTTATCTAGCTTTACATAATTTGGTGTTTTACCCTGATTTAACTTATGAGCCTTGCTTTCATATAAATGTAACATCTCTGGTTAGCCGATACATATACTTTGCAGTATCTTTACTTAAGTTGTTAAAGGTATTTATATTTCATCGGGTTAGCGGCACTTCATGCGTGAGAGGTTAAGGTAATTGCACTAGGGTAATCCAAGAAATAAATGCTCCAAAATGCTGGGATACTGGAGAAATAATCAGTGTATGAAAGATTTACAGCCATCTGGATAGCCGATGGTTCAACTCTAGAAGCGCTAAGAAGGAAACTAAAAGCACTCAAAGACACAGATAAAACTGTGGCAGGAAAAATCATGATGGTGGTGGCAGCATCTACCCATAACCCTGTCACAGTCTGGTACACGCTAAACAGCAAAGCTAATGATAAAACTTGGTGTGACCAACTACTCGAACGTTTGCCAGTGGGTGGATTACTGATTTTTAATTTGGGATTTTTTAAATTTCCTTGGTTTGATGGATTCACTGCAACCAATAAGTTTTTTGTCACACGACTGCGAGAAAAAACTGCCTACACTGTGGTTCGTTGTTTGAGTAGTAGTCAATTCTATCGAGATGAAATAATCGCTATGGGCGAATACCGTTCTAATCCCTGTAAGCATCCAGTCCGCTTAGTTTCTGTGTTATGGGGTGCAACTTGGTATTACTATCTCACCAATGTCGTTGACCCCCAAATGTTATCTGCACAACAAGTGTGTGAATTATATCGAAAGCGTTGGCGAGTTGAAGACGCATTTCTACTGACAAAACGTCTTTTGGGGCTGGCCTATATCTGGGTGGGCGATAGTAATGGTGTCCAAATCCAAATTTTGGCAACTTGAATTTTTATGCAGTTTTAAATCAGTTGTGTACCCAGGTAGCCGTGGCTTTGAATCAGCCTTGGAACGTATTTCTACAGAAATGGTTTTTCACGGTTTATACCATTTTTCTCGTGCTGTCCTACGTGACGAAGCCAATGATGTTGTTACCTACCTCGCCCGTGCGTTATAAGCTACTGGGATTGATTAAACAAAGGCGTAAGCGTCAATCTCAAGGGTGACGCTTATACCCAGAAAATATGGGCTTTATCCTCTTAAGTTGAAACCAATGAACATTGTTGTGCCCTTACAATAATCTGTACAGAGGCGCTTGTTGCAATCTGCTGTATTTACTGACTCATAAAGAGCTAAGTAAATAGGCAAGAATAAATTAAATTATGTTACGTAATGTAAAGTTATGAAATAGGCTATTAGTAAGGGCTGAAACCCTTGCTAATAGCCTTTAATTATTCACATCTACTTACTTAAACCTTGAGTTTTTAATGACTTTAATATATCTAAAAAAACGTGACATTTTTGAAAAAAGTAGTTAGGATATAACTTGATAAAACACTGATCAACAGCATTCATTTTTTTATCAGCAAAATATTTCGGATTTCGGATGAATAATTAAACCAAAATTATTCTTTTAAAATTGCATATTTTATTTAATAATTTACATAGGTAATTAAATTTTTAGATTCGGTTTTGGGATGGAAATAGCAGCTTAAACCTACATTTATTAGGTAATAAGATGGAATCCTTGCATCAAATCATAACTGTCAGATTGTCGATTCTTAGTTTACTGCAAAGAAAAGTAGATGGATGGTACAAAAATCTATGGTCAGGCATTAAGTGGATTAAATCTAAACTCTTAAGTTACCGTTTTGAGAAAGACCAATATAAAATTTATATGCCTAGAGGAATCTATCAATGAGTTTTAGATACTTCAAGCATTTGTTGAGATTTAATTCAATCCAAAGCATTATTGTTTTGGCTCTAATATCAATTCATAACTTGTCTGCTGCATCTGCTCAGACTACTCCTAAAGGCGGAATTGACTGGATTTTAGTAGTAGATACTTCTGCTTCAATGCGTGGTGTAGGTGGAACGAAAAATATTTTTGAACCAGTAAAGAATTCTGTTACTGAATTTGTTAACACGGCCAGATTAGGCGATACAGTTACTATTTATAGTTTTGATCAAGATGTCACCGTAAATGCTAATGATGTCAGTATTACCAGTAATGCAGATAGGGGTAAACTCAAGGAAATAATTAGCTCACTTCAAGCTCAGGGTATGCGTACTTATACAGGTAAGGCTGTGCAAAAGGCTTTGCAACATTCTGCTCTGTTAAACAAACGTGCTGATGCTCTTGGTCGTACTGTCACGATAGTATTTTTGACAGACGGAGTAGAAGATGTGCGTGGTATTCCTAATCCTATTTCTATTCCTAGCAATACTCAACTTTTACCTGATCAACAATGCAAGCCCTATATATTTTTTGTGTCTTTAGGATTAAAAGAACACGAAAAGCAGCTGAATGACTTTGCTAGCAATCCAGCCCTTTGTGGGAAGGGACAGGTATTGCGAGATCCTGGAGGAGTTGAACTCAACAAGCTAGCTGAAAATATCCGACCAGTCTTGATTACACCTAAGCTTGATGTCAGTTTACCCACTGCCAATTTGCAGCCAGTATTACCTGGAACAACTACTGAACCGCTCAATATTAATGGCATCAGTAATGTCAATGGTAAGGTAAGTTTGCAATTGGAAGACCCTCAGCAAAGTGGTATTCGCTTAATTCCACCCGATCGCACCATCGACTTAGCTGCTAATCAAGCAACAGTCATTCCCGTGCGTTTGCAGATACCAGCAGAAGCAAAGGGGGGCGCTAGTAGCTTGCGTTTGGTGTTGACGATCGCAGATCAAGCGATAGCACCGATTACAATTGACCTACCTATAACCATTAAGTCAAAACTACAAATAGAACCGACAAAGATAGATTTTGGCTCAACAGAAGTAGGTAAAAACACTGGAATTCAAACTTTGGTAGTTAACACCAATATATCTGGAACAGCTAGCTTACAACTGCAAGGCAATTCCAAAGACGTTTTTATAGCAGAACCTTCAGCAGCTATATCTTTACAACCAGGAGAAACTAAAATTCCCGTGCAGTTGCAGGTTAATGATAGCAATTTTGAAAGCGATCGCACTTTTACCTTAGTCCTAACCCCAGATAATCCGATTGTTAGTCCTGTCAGTGCGGGAGTTCATCTACATATTTTGATGCCACTGGGACGAAAAATAATCATTTGGTTGCTCTTAGGGTTGTTGGTGTTGTTAATTGCCCTAATAGTAGTTTGTCTGATTCAACGTAAAACCCCCTTGGAATTAGTTGAATATTTCCGCAACCGTAAGTACTTAGAAGGAGCGCTGGTAGTGCTGGAACCACGGCCACAATCATCGGAACAGGAAGAGATTAGTCTCACTCACCAGCACAAGACCAAAGTATGCTTGAGCGAATTGATACCAGTAATAGGTGCGACAAATTCTGATGCCGAGTTAGTCACAGTTTGGCGAGCAGGCAAAAAGAATATAGATTTGCACTGTTTGAAAGGTGTAATTTTTGTGAACACTAAAAATATAAATACAGATGAACTCTACGACGAGGACATCATCGAGGTTGGCAACGTTAGGCTGCAATTTAACTGGATTGAACACCAAAGACCCTCTGAGTTAAGCAGTGGGCAGACAAACTCTTGAATAATATCACAGGAAAATGAATGTTAAGTCCCACGGTTGTGCGTCCCACGGTTGTTTTTCGTCCTACCGTTGTTATCGGGTTAGGAGGAACGGGTTATGAAGTTGTACTCAAACTCAAAAAGCGATTTATAGATGTTTACGGCTCAGTACCAGAAGTTATTCGTTTTATTTCGATTGATACTACCGAAAACATCCAAGAACGAGAAAAATCACCTGATGGCACCAAGGTGATCTTAGAACCTAATGAACTTTATGCCATCTCTGTAGCAAATCCCCTACCGCTAACACGTAACGATCACATCGCCGAATGGTGGCCTAGGGACATTTCAGCAGCCAGCCTGATCAGTGGTGCCGGACAGATTCGGGCACGGGGACGGCTGGCTTTATTTGCTAAAGTAGCCGATATTAACGCTTTAATTGCTCAAGCAATCAATGCTGTCCGCGAAATTCGCACTAGCAAACAAGCTTTTTCAGATAACTTTCAAGTTTCCAGTCGGGATGGTGTGGAAGTTTTTATTGTTGGCAGTTTGGCTGGTGGGACGGGCAGTGGCACATTCTTAGATGTGGCATTTTTAACACGAGAACATCTGAATAATTTTTCTAATATTACGGGGGTATTTGTTTTACCGAGAGTGTTTGCCAATATTCCCCAAACTCACTTGGTAAAGTCTAATGCTTATGGCGCTCTCAAGGAAATCGAACACTTTTGGGGATTGTCACCGTCTAATAGCATTGAGATTGATTATGGTATCAGAAAAGTCAAAGCCGATCGCCCTCCCTTTGATGCGGTATTTTTAATTGATGGAGTTAATAAAAATGGCACTGTAGTCGGTCGTCCAGACGATTTGCAAAATTTAGTTGCAGATGGTTTGTATATCCAGATTGGTTCTCAAATCGGTCTAGATGCTGCTAACGTTGCTGATAACATTCGGGCTTATTTGGCAACTGGTGAAAAAATTCGAGGACGCAATATAAATTACTGTAGTTTTGGCTTTGCTACTCTGACTTTACCAGTACAACAATATGAGCGAATGAAGTTAGAGGACGCTCAAAACTTGTTAAAGAATGAGTTAATGGCATCTACTCCAATAATCGATTTAGAAAACGAAATCACCCGATTTTTAGAAGATTGCAACTTAGCAGAAGCAACTACTGTCCTCAATGCATTAACTGAAAGCGATCGCGGCGGACAAATGAAACCCGAATTCCGAATTGGCGAAATGCATTATGACGGTACAGCTTTACCGACAATCAAAAAACTCTACACACAGCAGTTAGATCAATTTGAACAACGGACGGCTCAAGAATTGGGATTGAGTTTTTATCGCTTACAGCAGACTACAACTGCTGCGATCGCAACTTTCTGGGAGCGGAGTCTTAACCGTCCCAATGGACTAGCTTATGTGTTGCAATTCTTAACCAGACTTTCCCAAAAACTGGATGAATTGCAACAGAGTGTGCAACGCAAATCGCAAGAGGCACAATCGAACTTCAATGCTTTGAAATTAGAAGCCCATGAACAAAAGCTTAAAGAAGCTTCAGAAACTTTCTTTAAAAATAAAAATACTATTCAAGCAGCTTGCCAGAAATACAAAGAACGGGCTGACCAAAAGTGGAAGATTTATTTACATTGGAAGCGGTGTGATAAAGCGGCTGAACTCTATGGTGTGCTGCGGGTTAAGGTAGAAGAAATCCAGGAAAAGTGCCAGCATCTACACAGCAACTTAGATAAAGTTTATCGAGATTTAGAACAGAGTTATCACGAGGTCAGCCGTCAAGGAAATAACGATAATCCTTTTATTCACACTATTCAGCGCATTAATCTGCAATCGAAACGCCCCAAAGTTACTGGCGAAGATTTTATCCGTTGGTATCGAGAACAGTCTGAAAGTTTAACAAATTGGTCTGAGAAAAAAGCTGAAGATGTCAAGAACGAAATTCTGAAATTTGTCGATGAAGCTTACTATCCTCTCACTAGTATGACTGTTGAGCAAGTTTTAGCAGATAGTAATCCAGAAGATGCCGGACAAGATTTGCAACAACTTGGTAAACTTGCAGTTCCTCTCTGGCAGTATGAACTATCGGAAATTCCCATTCAACAGCAGCATTTAATCACAGAATTTTATTACTACGGAGTAGAGAGTAACAATACAATTTTTAGCAATCCGCCTCTTTCTAGTCGCTTGCCTAAAGGAAATAATAATCCTTCTTTCGTACCGACAGGCGAACCCCATAAAGTGATGCTGTTTCGAGTGGAAGTAGGTGTCCCCTTATTTGCTTTCAACGGAATGAGGGATATGGAGTCAGCTTATCTAGATCCGAACAAAGTTTTCAAGCACTTACATCGCAATTGGACAAACTTACCCAATTTAATCCCACAGGAAGATGATGGTGGGGCATTGCGTTGGTTTGCTTTAGCGTTGGCACCCGATCCATATAAATTAATTATCAATCAGAGACGGCAATATTCTGTTTATACAGACCAAGCGAAAAAATTAGAAGATCAAGTTTTGCCATTGGGAGGCGATCGCAAGTCAGCATTTCAAGCTTTCAAACGTAACTTGCGCCTAATTAAAGAAATTACTGAAAAAATTGAGCGTATTACCCATGAAGACCAAGAAAAAGCGAAATTTACTTTGAAGAACTATACCAATCACCTCAATCAGGTTTTAAAGGGAGGTAAGGTTGATGCCCAGATTAAAGAACAGGTGGAAATGGAAATCCAGGAAATTGAAGCTTACCTGGAAGATTTAGATGTGATTATTTAGCCCTATACTCTACGCTCTAAGAGTGTTTTTATGCCAAAACCAACTATTTTACTTGCACTCGATCCTCACAGTGCCGCTTTTTGTGCAGCCATTAAACGGCAACTGCAAGAATTTCCAGCCGACCAAAGGTGTTTAATTCAAACTTATACTTTAACTTGGGATGGTCAAACTTTTGGCTTTAGTGCTGAGTTAGATCAGTTTGCTGACACGAGTTTTGATCTCGCTCAAACTCATAGTAAACAAGCTTATGTCTCCAAAATTCGGACTCAGTTCACCGAAGCGACTGGCGAACTGCAAACTGCACTGATCGAATTATTGAAAACGGCTGATCAATCAAAAGAAGCGATCGCTGCTAAACGCCGAGGAGTGAAAATCAGCAGCAGCCATCGAATATATCTCATGCTGTCAGTTAGTAATCAATTTACTAGGGCAGTCGTTTTTGAAATAGTACGCTTGATTCGTTGGCTATTTTCTAAATTCTTTATAGATATTCCTTACACCTTAGAAGCTTTATTGCTACTACCAGGGTTATTTAGCAAAGCCACAAATGCTGATTATGGTGCTGCTTACGCGCTTCTGAAAGACTTAGATTACAAAATGACCACTGGAGTTGCGATTACAGGTACTCAAAAAGCACCACCTTTTGATAACTGCTGGCTGATGGATGAGCAAATTGGCGGACTGAGGGATAATTTACCTAGTTATGCTGATGCTTTGGCAGGTTTTCTCACCGTGGAACCGGAAACCAACGGCTTATTGATTGGCACACAAAAAGTCCGGGGAAAAATACCCGCCTATAGTGCATTTGGCTATGGAGAGCTATTTTTTTCAGGAGAAACAACTATTAATCGTTTGAGTGCTGCCTTAGCTGCCGATATTGTGATGGAGCAGTTTTTACCGAAGCCAGAATTCACTCCAGAGGCAATTCGTAAATGCCTGTTAGATGCCAAAGGGTTTGTACTCAGCGAAGATTTCAGCAATGCTTTTCTCGGATTAGAACGAGACAATGGCAAACCAGTTTGGCAAGATTTTAATCCGCGCATTGAGATGCATACAGGCCAGGCTCAGGAATATGGGATGGAATTGCAGCGTGCTTATCGGCAATTTGAAAATAAAGAGCTACTTTCCTATAAGCGATCGCTGGAAACTTGTTGTAAACAATTACAGGTAACACTAACTGCCTTTTTAGACAGTACCATTAATCGCTATGCTGATGCTACACCTAGAGGTTTGCATGAAGTAGCTAGGCTATTAAACATATTGACCTTTTTGTATTTGGAACTGCAAACGGATGCCATTGGCGATCAATCTCAGAATCTGGTTACACAACTGCGTGTGGCGGAAGCATTTCTTGATTCCAGATTGCAGGTAACAATTAACCAAGAAATCACCCAAAAGCTGCTCAACCAAATTTTGTCTTTAAAATCGCGGCAGCAACAATTACAAGATATTTTAGCTGAAAGAAATTCTGAAGAACAACTGCAAGAGCTTCAAACAACTCAGAAACAGCTAGATACGGCAATTGCTGACTATCGCCAAGGGTTAAATGCAGAAATTGAACAAACTCGACAAATTCGTTTTATAGCGATCGCAGGCGCTCGTGAACAAGCCGCAGCTGCGATCGTTGTAGCTCAAAATCACCTAACTGCCATTGAAACTCAACTTGAAACAGCCACAGATCAACTAAATGAACTGTTAACAGAAGAAAACCAATTTCGATCTCAATATCTGGTCATTTATCCTATTTTTGTCGCTACTGCTTTATTCGGCTTGCTGATTCTGATCGGAATTTTCAATCAATCAACACTATTGCTATTATTGCAAAAGTTTTGGGCTAACTTAGTTAGTTACCTGCTTTGGAGCGCGGTAACAATTCTAGCTTATTTAGGTATCCTTTGGCTCAAGTATAGTACTAACATTCGCGGTCGAATTCAAAAGGTTCAGAAACAAATTAAACGACTAGAAAGCACTGTTAAAGCAACCATCGTAGAATTACGTCGCAGCTATAATGAACAATTAAAATTGGAGTATGATTTATACGCCCAAAATCTCCGCGTTGAGGCATTGAATTATCTGATTAAAACGGTTAAACAAAGGGCTGAGACTTTACGACAAACTCTTAGCAACTTGTCTGAGATATACAATGATTTGGTTGTTCAACGCGATCAAGCTACGACAAAGTTCTCAGAAGTTAGACTCACGGTTCTCACCGATGCCGATATTGATGCTTATTACCAAAGTTTCCTAACCACACTAACAACTGAGACATTCACCAAAGAACGAATTAGCCGGTCTCAGTCGTGGAAAATTTCTGCTGAAGAATTTCAGAAGCAACTTATCCCCTTTGCTCGCCAGCAGTTTGAGCAATTGAGCAATTTGTCTATTGGGGAAGTATTAAAACAACCAGATTTAATTACCGCAAATACTGCAAATTTGCGCTTGAATCAACTTTATAATAGCGCTAACTTGTTGCTGCGAATTCAGGATATTGACACTAATTTAAACCCAACTTGTCAACCGGAAATTACTCTCTGGGTGGGAGCAAAAGATAAAGAACAAATTTTTGCGCTTTACAGTCGATTTAGTCGCACTTTAACCGCCTTAGTAGCTGAAGATGAACAGAGGTTGTGTGTTTTGACCCGTTCGTTGGGCTTTCCGGCTTATTTTCTCAGTCAAATTGAGTTTTATCAAGACTGCTATGAACGGACTCAGAGTGAACAAATCGACGAAGATGAAAACATTCCCGATTTAATCCCAGAGGAAATTGGCTCTGGTAGGGAATTAAAGCTAGCTTATCAAAGTTTGCTTTTAGCGATCGCTCTTGGGTTACTATCCCAGCATTCTCAAGGTGATTATCAATTCAACGGTCGGTCAATTGGTAAAGACCGAGAACAAATTGCCTTAGCTTTAGCAACTGAGTTCACCTTTGAGGAACTCTATGGAGACTTAAAAGAACGTATCGAAACATTTGAACGTGATTTAATTTACCATAAATTACAGGAGTTAGGAACATCTGCTTCAGATTTAAATCATTATGAAGGTAAGCTTTTAGATCATCTACTCTCAGAGTATAATCCTCTGAATTAGGCGTTAAGGAATAAGAATTAAGTAACATACAATTTATGTCCCTGGCTTACCTCACCCTCAATCCCTCTCCTTATAAAGGAGAGGGAAGCTAGAGACAGAATGAAGTTTTGCGTGAGGATTTCAAAGACTCAAATTGAGCCAAAAAAGTTTTTCAGCCTGTGATAAGCTAATTTCAAAGTAGCCGATTATGCACAAAGCAGTTATTAAAGAGATGAAGATAAATCGTTTCATATTTTCCTCGGAATAAGATTTTCTGACATCTAGTTGTTCAGGGTTGTTTTTACAAAACTGAGTGGTTTTGTCTTCTGCACTTTCATCTAGTTCCAGGGATGAGCGAGTAAAGCCTGTGAAGTAATGCCTAAGCCAATTAGGGTAATACAGAAGGCGCTTGCCACTGGTAACATTTTTATCCTGGGTATCTGGAATGGTAAATGCTCAAATCGATCCTTGGCGTAGACTAGCATTAATCCGATTCCAGTTAGTACTGCTGCTAGACCTAAGCTAAAGGCAGATACCAACGCTAATCCAAAGCCAATTCGTCCCAGCGCGATCGCACTCAGCAACACTACTAAGGCTGAAGGACAAGGTAACAAGCCGCCCGATATTCCCAGCGCTAGTAAGCTAGACCAGTTCATGGAACTTAGATCACCGTCAGGCGGTAGATGTGAATGCTCATGGTTGTGGTGATGATGCGAGTCATGGCTGTGTTGATGACTATGTACATGGTCATGTGAATGAGAAACCTGAGTCCCTTGCAATCGACTGATAAACAAATTCAGACCAATTACAGTTACCAGTACCCCAGAGAGTACGCTTAACCAAGGGTACAATTGCTCTGTCAAAATAAACTGGGATGTGCCAAGAGTGACTAGCCCTAGAGCAAATATGCCAGCAGTATGGGTAATCGTTATAACCAGCCCCAAAAATAAAGCTTGTTGGGCATTACTACGGGAACCCACCAAATAAGCACCGACTATCGTTTTCCCATGACCAGGGGAAAGAGCGTGTAAACCACCCCATAAAAAGGCGATCGCTAGAGCTATTAGGATAGTCCAGAAATTATGATTTTCCTGGGTAATTAGGTTAGTAAAGACATCGTTGCTTCTTCCTGTCAAAGCATTATCTAAGCGACTGGATGATTTAACAGACGGTAGAGGCGGTTGTTGATTCAATGTCACAGACGGATTGAGTTTAAAGTCAATCCGACGCTGGTTGAGAGGACTGCTGAGTAACTCAGTAGGGTAATCTCTCAAGCGGTTGCTAATACTCAAAGAGGTGAAATCACCTTGAATAGGAACGCCATTTGCAGCCACAGTAATTTCACGCCAGCCTAAACGTTGGGGATAAAACTGATCTTCAAATATTAACTCATTCGCGCCTACTAACTCCGTTGGTGCTTGAAAGTTACAACTCAGCCGCAGTGTAGATAATCCTCCTACACCTGGAGGAAATTCGACTGTTGATTTGATCAAAGACAGTGCTAAAGGATGTTTATTGATCAACAGTTCCAGGTGTGAGTTGACTTCCTGGCATTTTTGGTTAGGGTATTGAACCGTCTCTATAGGTTCAGCTTTGCGATCGCGATTAGTATCTAAGTGATTAATCTCCTGAAAAGCCGGAATCTCTGCCATATCTAGAACATAATCGATCCCCACGCCATCCGGTGCTACCTGCACTCCTGCGTAGTGATTGATGGTGAAATTGCCTAAAGGATGGGCATCTGCCCTCGGCATCCAAAATAAACATATTGCGATGATTGCAGTACTCCAAGCCAAGCAATGTAACAGCTTTTTCATAAAGAACTCCCTATAGCGTTAGGAGTGGGAAAAGGGACAGAGGATACTAAGTTAGCTAAGACTTGAGCAAACTTTCCGCAAAATATAAAATTAAATGACTTGCCCCTGACTTAATTGCTCTTTTCAATCTAAAATCTAAAATCCAAAATCCAAAATTGTCTGACGAGCTTGATCAGCATACTTGTGATGAAATTGAGGATTGAGGCTAACAGCTTGAGTTAGTCGCTTTATTGCTTCTTCACGATTACCTAAGTGAAGTGCAATCATGCCAGCATGAAATTGCAGCAAGGCATCCTCTGTTCCAAAGCGAGTTGCCCTTTGTGCTGCCCGTTGTGCTTCTTGCCATTGCCCATTAGCCGCAGCTGCCCAAGCCAAAGTATCCTCTGCATATACATCGTCTCGCACTGCTACTTCACTACGGGCAATCTGTAGAGCCTCTGTTAAATGAATTCCGTGTTCGGTGTAGTAGACTGCTAAAGCGCGATCGTAGATTCCTTTAACCTTGCTCAGGTAAGCTACTACCCCGATCAAATCTTCGGTTTCAGCTGCGCCTTCCTCGTCTCCCAAAGCTAGTTGAGCATCAGCCTTATACGAGAGCGTTTCTACCTGTGGCATCAGTTCTATACCCTGGTTTGCGATATTCAGAACATCCTGCCAGCGATGCTGTGCCGCATAGAGGCGGGCTAATCCTGTAAACGCAGCTATATGCCGGGGGAAAAGGTCAAGGCTCTCCCGATATCGCTGCTCAGATAGGGCAAAGTCCCCGGCTGCAAAAGCCAGATCCCCAGTCCGCACATGAAACCAAGCACGAGTTTCGGCGCTCATCGTGTAGAAAGAGTCCATCTCCTGCATAGTTTCATTTAGTAGTTGTCGCGCTGAGGCGAGATTGCCAGTTAACTCTAAGTAACGGGCGACAACTGCCTTATGACCAGAGTTCGATTCTTCCTGTGCAAGGTTCTGCAATAGTTGATGAGTTGCTTCATAATCACCCAATTCCATCTGAATCGATGCCCTCAGTGAGACAATATTGGGATTATCAACAGATGAATTATTTAACACATCTAAAGCTGCTCGAAACTGATGTTGAGATAGTAAAGCTGATGCTAGGAGCATGGAAGAAACCTGATTATGGCGCGGCTGTAGTGCCAGGGATCTACGTGCCGCTTGTTCTGCTCGTAACACATCTTCCACATCTGCCATTTCTCGAAAGCGCCTCAAATATTGATCAGCCAACAGACGTAAAAATATTGATGAATTGGGAGATTGGGCAACTTTCTCCTCATAGACGCTGATAATATGCGATCGCTCTAAATAATCGGGGAAGACTAAATCTGACTGCTGAACTGGTAATATCTGCCTGGAATTAACAGTCAGCAGTTGCACGGTAGAGGAATATATACCTGACTTACCATTGGTGTAGCCTAAACTTAGCGCTTCTGTATTAGAGGGTCTTAGTAAAACCAGTAGGCTAGTTAGCGCTAACACCCATAGTATTCGTAGATGCATAAACCTTACAAAGGATTACCTAAATAAGGGAAGTCAGAAAGAAAGTTTGCATCATTAGGCCCAACATTATCGGTAGTCAGCGCCGGAATTTGACCTGTAGTAATCCCTGTAACTGCACTACCAAAGACAACAGATGCAGTCACATCAATTACGTCATCTTTTGGTCTTCTACCACCAAAGTTGTTGCCTAACTGAGTACCAAAATAACTCCCGCTAGGTTTGGAAAGGTCAGCTTGGATAACATCAGGAATCGCCACTGAGATCACTGCATTGGCTATGCCTTGAGGTCTACCGATCGCGTTGACAAAGGCTTGAATGAATTGGGATTGATTGCTAGCGTCTTGGGTTGGTGTCTGAAGATTACTATTATTATGAGCTTTAAAGTCCATAAAAAGTTCATTCAGGGCTGGAACTGCTAACCGCTCAATCTGAGCCAAATTCCGATTTCTGAGTCTAGGAGTATTAACACTAGTTGTCATCCAAACACCAATCTTGCCACTACCAAGCATTTTCCTGGGTAGCTCGACAATAATTGAGTGGACATTGAATGGGGCTAGGGTGTCTTGTGCTTGTCCAGGTGGTCTAAAGGAAAGAACTTGGAAGGGAGGACTGGGATTAGGCTGAACGCTATAGTTCCGATCCGGGATGATTTTGAAGAACTGTTCTAGATCGAAAAAGAACGGGTCTTTGCGTGTGCCAACAAAGAACTTCATGCCGTTAGATGCGGAGAATGTTTGGTTGAGTGGCCCTGTCGAACTTACTGGAAGCAAAGCTGAGTCAGTTCCTCGGATGATTGGACGACTTGGGCCGCGGACTGTAACAGTTTGTTGTAAGCGTGTGCGATTTATATTGAATTGGAGTACGACATCTTCAATACTGTCGCCAGTGTTATCAATCTTGAACTGATAAAGAACATTTGGATCGAATGGTCTTTGTTCACCAGAAACGATCAGGGGGTCGAAATCCATTATCAGGACAGCATTGTTGGAGTTTGTCGGACTCTCAAATACATACAAATCTGTGAGATCCGCAGCAGTGAGCTTAGTCGCAAGAAAAGTTGTGTCCTGGTGGTCTGAAGCCAAAGCTTTAGGGGTTGCATAAATTAGGACTACGAGCAAAATAGCGACAAATGCCACTAGAGTACGAAAAAAACGACTAGCTCTAGTCCAATATAGCGATCGCTTGAGCGGAAAAAATGCCGTCATATTTTGCACTAGTTTATTTATAAGTACCCAACCTTCAGTTGGTATAAAAGAGGTGAAACTCCGAGCATTTATTCTCATAGTTGCCCTTTTTGAGGTATTTTGTCTCTACTATTGTATGTGCGTACGTGGAAATAGCAAGTTTATTTATATTTCAAAAAAGACTGCGGTTATTACTGAACTGCCTCACAGTTTATTGGCTCCTACAAATCACTTACCAGACCAAAACTTGCTCACTTTTCTAGTTTAAGATTTTAAAACTTATATAATACATAGATGCTACATATAATTTGGGTATTTCAGCCATGTTGCTCCACCAATCGCTATTTAGTAGTCCGCATAGTATTTTTCTATTACTTATAAGTATGTAGTTGGAAGGGAAACGTATTACTACTGAGAATTAAGCTACGCCTAGCATCTAGTTGAGTTGCGATCGCAATGATTTTGGCAAGTTTACATAGTTAGGTTTATTCGTACCTACCTACTTGCAATCTCACTTCTGAACAATCTGCCCCTAGTTTTATATTCCCAGACAACTAGCTAATAAATAAGTCTAAAGATAGATTGACATTACATTTATTCGCCCAAAGTATCCTCCCTTAGTGGCAAACTGGTTATAATTGTCTTCCATCTCTCTCACAAATGAAATTCTTATCTACACAGTATTTCTATGGGACGTATGCGTTCTAAATCTGACTTACCGACAAAAATCTGTCCGGTATGTCAACGTCCTTTTACATGGCGTAAAAAGTGGCAAGATTGCTGGGACGATGTGAAATACTGCTCAGAACGTTGTCGTCGTCGCCGTTCTGAAGCTCAAAATGAAACTAACCGCGACACAGACGCAAATAGCGCAAGGGATTAATGGAGTCACAGGTGCAACCTAAATTAATTATTCATGGCGGGGCTGGTAGTTCTCTCCACGGTAAAGGAGGATTGGAAGCAGTGCGCCGATCGCTCTATATAGTAGTAGAAGAGGTCTATTCTCTCCTCTTGTCAGGAGCAACTGCTTCTGAGGCGGTGGTGCTGGGTTGCCAAATACTCGAAGATAACCCCCGCTTTAATGCTGGTACTGGTTCAGTACTGCAATCTGATGGGCAAATCCGCATGAGTGCTTCTTTGATGGATGGCGCATCAGGGCGGTTTAGTGGTGTGATTAATATCTCGCGGGTGAAAAATCCCATTGAGTTAGCGCAATTTTTACAAAACTCGCCAGATCGAGTGCTATCGGATTTAGGATCGGCTGAGTTGGCGCGGGAAATGCAAATTCCCAGCTATAACGCTTTAACTGATTTGCGCTTACAAGAGTGGATACAAGAGCGCCAAGATAATTTTAAAAGTACAATGGCTGGCGTGGTAGCAGAACCCGAACTGGTAGAAACTAGCAATGCTGGGCGCGGTACCATCGGCGTGGTAGCTTTAGATTCTTACGGTAGCCTAGCTGCTGGCACTTCTACTGGTGGAAAGGGATTTGAGCGGATTGGAAGGGTGAGTGATTCGGCAATGCCAGCAGGTAATTATGCTACTAGTAATGCTGGTGTTAGCTGTACTGGGATTGGGGAAGATATCATTGATGAGTGTTTAGCTCCACGGATTGTAGTGCGTGTTACTGATGGGATGTCCCTGAAGGAGGCGATGCAACGCTCCTTTGGGGAAGCGCACCAGAACAAACGGGATTTGGGAGCGATCGCTTTAGATGTGAGTGGAGCGATCGCTTGGGGGAAAACTAGCGAGATTTTACTAGCCGCCTACCACGACGGCGAAAAAATTGGCGATACTTTGGAGTGGAATGATAGTCAATTGATTGGCTATTGTTGATAGGACTTACGCATCAAGTACGAAATGTAGGGGCAATTCATGAATTGCCCCTACGGTAAATCAAGGCTTTCACTGGCTTTTTACATAAGTCCTGACGTTGATTCATTATCCTAAATATTCAAAAATTGATGTGCTGATCTGCGAACTTTTCGTTTTGTTTTGTTGTGCCAGTAAACAGTAATAATTTCTGGGGTAGGAAGTCCTATTTTACATATAACTCGTAAGCCCCGAAGTTCATCTATAAATGGGGCATAAACAGTATTACGCAAATTTTTATCGAGTAGGGTAAACCTAATATCTCGACAATGAAAGTCTTTTTCACCATATAAGAGAGCGATGTTCATCATCGTTTCATTAATTGCCCGTTGTTGTTGACGTCTCTCTGTATGGTTATGGTCTTTAGGATTGATTTTGACTTTGAGTGTGCCAAGTTTATTTTTATTTTCATCAGTCTGGAATATCTGATTTAGTTTTTTGTGAGTATTCATAATGCTTTGTCTTTAGGTTGATGATTCGAGAATATCTAGATTGCAACTAATAATCCAGAGCAGAACAGTTCAGATTGAAGTGAACTATTCTGAACTGTTCATTTTATTTTTAATTGACTATGATGCTGTTAGTTGTCCTAAATATCACCTGTTACCCATGACTACAGCATATACATCGGGTAGTATTCGAGTCACGCCTGAAGGATTACAGAAAGTCATCAACAGAATGGCTGAACTAGAAAAGGACAGAGATCCATACATAAAAGGTTGGACACAAGAAGACCTAGTAAAGAAGTCTGGCTCAAGTCTCAGTACAGTCAAACGGTTCCTGAAAGGAGAATCAATTAGTAGACATCATGTGATTTGGATTACTGGTGCTTTGAATTTAGACCCATTAGAAGTTATTTCACCCAAAGAATGGAATCAGGATACTGGCAATTTAGGAATTGACTGGTGGGAAGTTTGCCACACGATGCTAGACAACCAGCAAGAACAGCAACGCATCAGACGCAAAGCCTCAGAAATGGGATTTGAAGTAAATGTTCATGTACCACTGGGTTTAGTGGAACGCAAACAGCAACAACGACGCGATGAGAATGTTGAGAGAGGACAGGTTTACCAGCTAGAAAAAGAAGTCATTACCAAAACCTACGAACATAATGATTTTCTGCAAGAGGTAATAACTCAAAGTTCTGCTCGAAAAAACAAGCACGTTGCTATAGTTGGGGAACCGGGAGCAGGGAAGACTACTTTACTAAGTGCGATCGCTTCACACATTAAAGACAATACACAACACCTACCCATCTTTATATCTCTCGGTAGCTTGCAAGGGATGACCTTAGAGGATTATTTACTCAAAAAATGGCTTCCAGATGCAATGAGATTGGTTAATCCTCAATTTATTCCTAGTCCAGAAATAGAAAATCAGTTAATCACACGCTTTTATCAAAGTGGTGTTTGGTTACTATTGGATGGTGTAGATGAAATGGGGGAATCTTCACCTGTACAAGCATTAAATAAAATTTCTAGAGAATTGACAGACTGGTTAGGACAGGCACGGGTAGTTTTGACTTGTCGGTTAAATGTTTGGGATGCCAGTCTAAATAATAATATATTGCCTAGTTTTGATACCTATAAAACCCAGGAATTTCAACCAGAACAAGTTAATGAATTTATTGATAAATGGTTTAAATGCGCTGAGAGTATACAGCGAGGTGAACAACTAAAAGTAAAATTAACACAAACTGGAAAAGAGCGGATTCCTGAATTAGTTACCAATCCTTTGAGATTATCTTTATTATGTCAAATTTTTTATCAAAATGAAGAAGGAGAATTACCAGAAACTAAAGTTGAATTTTATGAAATATTCACTCGTTATTGTTTCTCATGTAGTCGATGCTCTTTTAAATGAACTACAAATATTGCAATATGCTAAAGAATATATGGATAAAAACATATTTTCAGAATTATCTTCTGACATTTTTTGGACTTTAAATAAAGTTGATCATAACAATGATTTTGTAATTAATCAGATCATACACTGGATCAAAGAAGCTGAATATTGGTCTAATGATGATTATGACAATCCTAAAACATTGCCCTATGATGAAATTATGACAAGCAACCCAGATATAATTAATGTACTATCAAAAATGCTTATCAAAAGTTATAATGCTATTGTTGATAAACGTAAAAAACAACAGCTTAAAAACCAAATCAAGAAAAATGAAGTTAATAAACATAATACTCATTATCTTAAGATAAATTTTGATAGTCCTTTTACACCTACACCTGATGAAGCAAATACCCTGCGGGAAATATCAAATGCACATTTGGCAGAAGAAAAAACGTTAAATCAGTTGGTGGAATTAGATGAAAATACGCTCAAGCTAGCAGGAAGATTTGACATATTAACAAAAACTTTGACAAGACTTGCTCCTAATAATCAGAATATAATCAATTTGTTAATCAATATATTCAAACAAGAATGGGATGATGTTAATTTTGATCATTATTTTTGTTTGAAATTAGTCACAATTATAGATAAAATTGAAGCTAATAAACAAGAATTAATGGATTTTCTGAATAAAAAATTGCTTGATAATAATTTTGTTGATGATTATCGTTCCTGCTGTATCGCAGAATATTTACTAAAAATTGAATCAGAGAATCATATTGCTATCAATATCTTAAATGAATCGCTACCAAAGATAAAGGATGATAAGATTAGCTTGCGAATAGCCTCAGTATTAGTTGAAACTAACACTGATAATCGTAAAGTTATGAATACTCTTGTACGGTTACTTTACGATAGGAAAATAAACGAGCCTCAACAAAATATTCGCCTAGGCGCTGAATCAATTTCCAACTTCCTTCGTAAAGTTACTTATGAAAAAGTAATAAGCTGCTTGGCTAAAATGGCGTATCAATCTAATGATGCACGTATTGTTTTAGATGATATTTTTCAAAAGAGTCAATATGTTATTTTACGTGAAAATGTAGCTTGGCGTATTTTAGAACTTGAACCTAATAATCAAGAAGCACTTGTTTTTTTACTTGGCAGGTATAAAAACCAAGATAATTCAGCGCAATATTTTACAGAAGAGGCATTCATTGATTTTCTGAGAGAATACCCAGAAAGCATTAATAATTTTATTAATCTATTACGTAACTGCCAAGATGTTAATACAAGTAAACTTATAATTCGACTATTACGAGAAGTAAGCAATGAAAACTATCAATTAGAAATAGTTAAAATATTGAAGGAGATATTAAACACTACTAAGAATGAAGGCATTATCTATGAAGCTATATCTGATTGTATCGCTTATTTGGCCGTTAAAGAACTAGGAACAATTGCTAATCAAAATTTAAATCCTATTAATACCTTAATTAATATCATCAGTCATACTAATGATAATGAGATAAAGATTGTAGGTATTAAGAGTTTGAGCAAAATCGGTGTTGGAAATTTAGATGTTGTAAACATTTTAATTAATCTGATGAATAATCCTAGCGAAAGCAAGAATTATTCGTTAATTCGTAAGAGTTTACTAAAAGTTATGCAAGGCAGGCTATTTGCAGTAGCAGTAGCAGGACTAAAAGACAACTTTATCGGCGAAGATGAAGATAATGATGATTTGTCATATATTCTTTGGCACTGCGCCGAAAATATGAGTTATCCTGAATTTTATCGCGCTTGGCATGGTGAATCATCCCCACTGCAAAACTTAGAAACCCAATTTACTCATATTCATTCTATCCTTACTCAACTCCAACCAACAGCAGCGCCTCATGGATTTTGCCTTGTTCTAGAAGTTGCCTAATTTCTAGCAGTTCTTCCATAATGAATTTTGTTTGTCTTGCTCTGATGTCAAGGCTATTTCGTTCTAGACATAAACCGCCCGGAACTGAAGTTCCTATCTTATAACTTGGCTAGCAATATCTAATTCTGGACAAAGCGACATATAGCCCTTTTGCTCACGCTCAATAATCGCGGTAAGTTGTTTTCTTTCCTCATGTTTTACCTCTAGTTAAATCAGCTAATCTGATAATTTAATTATCGCTTTATTGACTCTTCCTCCGCCAACCTAATTTCACTACCTGACGACTACGCGCGATCGCTAGAGAATCATTAGGAACATCTTCTGTGATCGTCGAACCAGCTGCGATGTAGACATCATCTCCCAAGCTGAGTGGAGCCACTAAAACGCTATTGGAACCTGTTTTTGTCCGATCGCCTATTTTTGTACGATGTTTCTTTACGCCGTCATAATTGGCAGTAATTGTACCGGCACCAATATTCACCTGATTGCCGACAACGGCATCACCTATATATGACAAATGTGCTGCATTGGTGCGATCGCCTAATTGCGTATTTTTCAATTCCACAAAATTCCCCACACGGCAACCAGCACCCACCTGTACCTGACCGCGCAAATGGGAATATGGCCCAATGCGGCTTCCCGCTTGGACAGTACTATTTATTACTACCGAATATTGCACCGTGACATTTTCACTCAACTGGCTATTTTCAATTAAACTCCCCGGACCAATATGACTTCCGGTTTGAATCACAGTATTTCCCCGCAAGTGAGTTTGGGGTTCAATAATTACATCCGACTGTAATTCTACTGTTTCATCAATGGTGATGCTTGTAGGATCGATCAGGGTGACACCTGCCAGCATCCATTTTTCCTTGACTCGTTTTTGCAAAATTTCAGATGCTGTTGCCAGTTGCAGGCGATCGTTGATGCCGAGAATTTCTTGGTAATCTTCTACATCCACTGCCATCACTTGTCCCACCTGAGTCACGGCATCAGTGAGATAGTATTCTTTTTGGGCATTGTTTGTCTGTAGATGGGGTAGCACCTTTGCCAAATCTTGCCAGCAGAAGCAGTAAACTCCAGCGTTAATCCGCTGATTTTGTCTTTGGGCAACAGTACAATCCTTATGTTCGACCATTTGCTGCACAATATTTTCATCGTTACAAAAAACTCGCCCGTAGCCTGTGGGGTCAGATAGGTGCGAGGTGAGGATAGTGGCGGCGTTTTGATTTTGGGCGTGAGTTTGTAACATCTGCTTAAGGGTTTCGCTGCGTATTAACGGTAAGTCGCCGTTAAGTACCACTAAATCACCAGTGTAATCTTCCAAGTAGGGAAGTAATTGCTGGATAGCATGACCTGTTCCCAATTGCACAGTCTGTTCGACAAACTCCAAACTGGGAATTGAATGCATAGCGGCTTTCACTTCCTCAGACTGATATCCCACAATCACGATTCGCCGTGAGGGCGAAAGTGGTTCTACACTGTCGAGAACTCTCTCTACTAGCGATCGCCCACCCAAAGAATGTAAAACCTTGGGTAAGCGTGATTTCATCCGTGTGCCGCGTCCCGCCGCTAGAATTGCTACAACTACCATAAGCTGAAATTATAATCATACCAATTAGCGTTCATTACAGCAGCTACAAATCGTTTTCCCTACTCCCTAGTCTCTCTCTTTTTCCTGACAGGAGTGAATAAACTCTACAAACTGCTGCATTAGTTTGGGATTACGCCAACCGAAATCAGTTTCTTTTTGCATTGTTGAAAGTGCTTCTGCTGAAGTAAAAGCTCTTTTGTAAGGTCGTTCGCTGATTAGGGCATCGTAAATATCAATTAACTGAAATACTTGCGCCAGGTAGGGAATATCATCCCCCTTGAGTCCATCAGGGTAGCCTGAGCCATCCCAGCGTTCGTGGTGATGGCGAATAATTGGAATTACACCCCGCATACTGCGTAGTGGCTGGCAGATTTTTTCTCCAATCAAAACGTGCAGCCGCATGATCTGCCACTCTTCGGGGGTGAGTTTGCCTTTTTTCAGCAGCACTGCATCGGGAATACCCACCTTGCCGATATCGTGGAGATAACCACCCCAGATCAAATCTCGAATTTGGTGGCGTGAGAGATTGAGATATTCACCAAAAACTTGTCCCCATCTTACCAGGCGTTCACAATGGTCGCCTGTGTTGGAATCGCGACTTTCAATAGACATGGCAATGGAAAATAGTACTTGTTCGGCATGGTCTAAATCTTCGTTCAGACGCTTCTGCCGCACCAAGGACTTTACACGCGCCGCCAGTTCCACCCGATCAAAGGGTTTGATGATAAAATCATCTCCGCCAACTTCAATTCCGCGAATGCGCGATCGCCGATCATTTAACGCCGTAATAAAAATCACTGGGATTAGCCTAGTCTGCTCATCCTGTTTGAGCAATTGGCACACTTCAAATCCATCCATTCCTGGCATCATCACATCCAGCAAAATCAAATCTGGTTGTTTTTGAGTTACCAATTCCATAACAATAGAACCACTGTCCGCCTGAATCACTTCGTATCCTTCTATCCCCAAGAGGGAAACAGCAGTCATGCGACTGGCAGCATGATCGTCAACTACTAAAACCTTCGGCGGATCTAAATCACATGCATTCACTTTAGAACCTTTGGCTTATAGTGTTCTAGATACCAATGAATCATTACCCCAATTAACATTAGCTTTTATTTAAGAAGACACTGTTTGCCTATATTCAAGCATAAGCTCTTTTTGAGATCAGCCTAAAGAATAACGTCCGTCTTTTGCGATCCTACGGCATGATTTGAACTTTGCATAAGTTAACAGTGTCAGATTTCAAAAAAATTTAATATTCCACTGTATCTAAGCCGGAGTTTCCATAGCGATTATGCATGATGTTAAGCTCCCTATCGAGTTTTTCGCAGCATATATTTTTATGTTACGAACAAGGTGTATCTTGTTGTCAAACTTTTTGCTTCTAATTCCAGTATGATGAATTGGTACAAATGTTCAATCAGGTTTTTTACGGATATTTTTTAACCTAGCGCCCCCCAGAAAGCCTTATCATCGCTTGCTTTCTACCGATATATTGGGTTTTGAGTTTCAAATCTTTATAGTACTAATTATGTATAAGTGTTTTTATTTACGTATAAGAATATTTAATTATTGTTAAAGTATTGTGTAAAATTTAATACTACCATAAAACTAAACTATTTGACTCGTAAAAACTTGTTGCCTGATTATCTAGAAAAGAAATCAGAATTTTTGGCAAAAAAAATGTCTAACTTTTCTGGAATTAAGGACTGAAGATGAGACTTGATAGTTGCTCCAGCTACGCCCGTCGTAGACATCGCAATCTAACTACAAACATAAGGTAGCCGTAGGTACATTTAGCAGTGCTGGGTTTCGTTCCTCAACCTAACTTACGAGCGATCGCATTTCTAAATTACGTATACTCAAGGTTGCCATAGTTACTTAGTATTCGTTCCTTAATCCAACCTACGAGCGATCGCTAGGCTTCGATACAAAAGATGATAAAGTCATCATTGGTAACGTCATCCTACTCGACAAAGACCTGATTAGCGCGATCGCAACTGATAACCCAGTTGCGTAAGTCCTCTAAATAATGCCTAATTCCCAATGCCCAATACCCAATTTGTTGTTTCGCCAACTTGGCTGTTTGAACATCTAGAAGATCCACAAGTCGTTATTGTGGATTGTCGCTTTTCTCTAGCCGATCCACAACTAGGACAACAACAATACCAAACAAGCCATATTAAAGGATCGTATTACCTAGATTTAAATCAGGATCTTTCCAGTCCAGTGAGTAAGCATGGCGGGAGACATCCTTTACCTAAGCCTAATGATATCGCTAACAAATTTGCAGCCATTGGGGTAAATTACCAAAAAACTTTAGTTGTAGCTTATGATGATTCGCGCTTTGCCTTTGCATCTCGTTTGTGGTGGCTGTTGCGCTATCTCGGACATCAGCAAGTAGCAGTACTAGATGGAGGCTTTGCTGGATGGCAAAAAGCTGATTATCCGATTACCGATGTCGTTCCTCAACCCCGGATGGGTACGTTTGTAGCTCAAGTACAAACAGAAAAGGTGGTAGATATTACGGCGGTGAAAAGCCGGAAAGATAGCGACGAGGTAGTATTGGTAGATTCGAGAGAAAGCGATCGCTACCGAGGTGAACGAGAGCCAATTGATAAAATTGCTGGTCATATTCCCGGTGCAGTCAACTATCCGTGGCAAGAAGTTACAGACTCATCCGGCTATCTACTTTCTGAAGATGAACAACGCCGTCGGTGGGAGAAACTAGAAACAGCCGAAGAAATCTTGGTATATTGTGGTTCTGGCGTTACTGCTTGTGTGAATTTACTTTCTTTAGAATTAGCTGGTATTAGCAAGGCTAAACTTTATGCTGGCAGCTGGAGTGATTGGATTTCTTATTTATAGTCATTTGTCATTTGTTATTTGTTATATCATGTCCGCTTGATTACTTATTAAACCCGAAGAACCCCACCCCGCCGGCGGGGTGGGGTTCTTTTATTATGTGTAATTTGGCGGACATGATATTATTGGTTTTTTAGAAAGGACAAATGACAAAGAACAAATTTCAAAACTGACCTAATTGTAAATTGTAATTAATACTGAAGAACCAGCCATCAAAATCAATATTTTCGTCGGTTGAACTACCTAAACTCACTCCAGCCTGCACATTCATATTAGTGGTATCGGATATTTGATAATTTAAGTGCCCGAATAGCCGATGAAATTGGTCTTCTCGATCGCGCTGTGTAAAATCAGAGAAGTTCGCCTGGTAGTCAATACCAACTTGGAGAGGCTTTTGCAAGTAGTAGTTTAGAGACACCCAAAAGGAATTGATTATCCGATTACGACTTAGGGGGTCAGCAAAATTTAAACTCAATTCGTAGAAGCTATCTAGGGTTAATTTTGGAGTTAAGATATCTCGCCGTCCCAAAGACAGTTCGAGGGAATTCTCGTTTAAAAAGCGATCGCCTGCTTTAAAGCTATCCAGGCGATCGCTGTTGTTGGCATAAAATAACTGTTGATTGCTCCAACTGATTTCTCCGTACATTCGCTGGGATAGCTGCTGGTAAAGACTGAGATTAAATCTTACCTGGTTATAATCATATTGTGACTGACTTAAATAACGAATCAGATTGCCATCAATTGAGCCGTTTAAATAAGTCTTAGATCCCAAAGGGAAATATGCAGAGGCTAACGTCAGTCCAGAAATAATTAAACCATCTTCTATTGGACTATCATTTGAGGAAAAAATGTTACTTGTCTGGAAGTAGCCTACACGTCCCTGTAGAGAGCCTATGGGTTGAAACTTAACTACCGCTTGTTCTGTTGGTGGGGGTGGCTGCTGTTCTAAGGGTAGTAACCGCACACGCAACCCCAATTCGCGATCGCTATCAGACTCAGGTGGTAGTTTTGGCGATCGCACCAGATGTATTAGCCTCTCTAACCTTTGAGAATAATTTATCTCAGGTGCATTTAATAGTTGCTCTTTTGAGTCTGGAGGAGATGTTGGCAAATTACTTGGCTGCGATTCTAGCTCTGGTGAGTCATTTTGCTTTTGAGTATCTTCAGATTTTTGGGTTGTGTCAGGGGCTGGAATTGTTTCTCGTGTTTGCTGTGCCAGATTTAACGGAATCTGGGAGCCTAAAGGATGCGACTCACTGGACTGCTTGCACAAAGAGTTAATTACCTCTGGCTCCAACTTCTGACATAACTGCTGATAATTTAACTGTGTGCTTGCTAAATTTTTAGGACTCCAAATATCTGTATTTGCCGATTCTGCCGCATCTACTCTAATGCAACACCAACTTCCACCACTGGACGCTAACAAAATACAAAAAAATAAATTCTTCCAGTTCTTGAGTCGCATCTGATTAGATCGCGTTGATCGCGTTTGACAAATGTAGACCTACAAGCTTTATCGGAAGTTCCGACTCAGAATATACAATTGAGTGCATCTATTTTAGCTTTGTAAGTATATACTGAGACTACAAACTTAAATTGCTGGTTTTCGGATTTTTTCCCAGATTTTTTTGCAAAACTGAGATGCCCCGATCGGATTTTTGCTGAACTTTAGTGAAATATAGCCAGTGATTCATTTCACAACATACCCCTAAGAACTTCTTGTCCTGCATAACTCATGACCCTGTGACTGATCTGATTAAAAAGGATTATCTGTAAAATATTCCTCATTTAATTGTTTATATCAAGTACTAACTTTGAAATCTGCCACAAACTTGATTGCATACAATGTCACTTTCAGAATAAAAAGTTAAATAAACTAAACACATAGTTTATGTGTTGTGTATTTTATGTATTAAATGTCAACTAAAAATTAAACGATTTTACCTAAAAAAAACTTACTTTAACAATTAGCAATAGCTTAAATCTCCAAATTTTTTGGTATTAGTTGAAGTTCACAAATTCTCAAACTATGTTTCATAAATCCTTTCCACTATTAGTGATTGGTTTATGGGGAGTTATAGTACTACCTTTGCCAAATCGGGTAAATGCCATAACTCCTCTGACGCGAGCAGAGATTCAAAACCTCCGCAACTTGGTACAACTGATACCCAGAGATAGACAGAAGAAGCGTCCTGCACGCAAATCAGATACAATGATTCCTGGGGATGGATTGTCAACTGGTCGAGCTTCCCTCGCAGACTTGCGTTTTAACGACGGCTCTTTGGCACGAGTTGGGGAACAGGCTATATTTCAATTTTTACCAAAGACTCGCAGCTTTAGACTATCAAACGGAACCGCATTGCTGCTTATCCCTCCTGGAAGGGGGCAAACACTTATACAAACGCCAAGTGCAGCAGCAGCAATTCGTGGTTCAGCATTATTTGTCCGCTACAACCAACAAACAGATACCACGATTGTGGGTGCGCTGACAAATAGCGGCATTGAAGTTTCTAATAAGGAAGCTTCTCAAACTCAGGTGCTGCAAGCAGGACAGATGATGGTTATAGTCAAAGGCAAATTTCAGGGCTTATACGATTTTGATCTCAAAAATTTTTATCAAACGAGCGATCTAGTTCGGGGATTTGATTTGAATAGGCAAAATCTTACGCCTAAGTCTGACCCAGCGATCGCTAGCGTTCAAGCTGAAACTGCTGCGGCTTTGAGGGCACAGTCGCCAATAACAGGTGAGGGAGTAGTTGAAAACCCATCTTTTGCAAACCTAACTACTAGTCCTTCAACTTCGTCCACCAACAACATTATTACAAACGATTCCCCAGTACACTCTATTGAAGATAATTCCCTATTAAATTCCTTTGAAGACGTAGGACAAGTTCTATCAAATACTGAGCAGCGTCCTGGGAAAAATAACGGTAGTAGGACAGTAATTCCTCCAGTCATTCCTCCAGTAAATCTTCCAGTCATTCCTCCAGTAAATCTTCCAGTCATTCCTCCAGTAAATCTTCCAGTCATTCCTCCAGTAAATCTTCCAGTCATTCCTCCAGTAAATCTTCCAGTCATTCCTCCAGTAGATCTTCCAGTCATTCCTCCAGTAAATCTTCCAGTAATTCCTCCAGTAAATCTTCCAGTAATTCCTCCAGTAAATCTTCCAGTCATTCCTCCAGTAAATCTTCCAGTCATTCCTCCAGTAAATCTTCCAGTCATTCCTCCAGTGGAGCCTCCAGTAATTCCTCCAATCACTCCTCCAGTCATTCCTCCAATCGAGCCTCCAGTAATTCCTCCAATCACTCCTCCAGTAATTCCTCCAATCGAGCCTCCAGTAATTCCTCCAGTAACTCCTCCAATAATTCCTCCAGTCCAGCGTCCAACCACCTGAAACTCTCCCAGAACCGAAGTAGTAGATCGCCCACTGAAACGCGAACAGCAACCCCTCTCAGACTATTTGCAAATATCAATCACATCAAACTGCTGAGGTAACTTATATTAGAAAGTCTCATCAGTTGATTTCTCATTGTTGTGAGGACAGGGGAACTACCTGACCTTGCTGGGACTTTCAGACTTGTAGCAATATTTTATAAACTTAGTTTTTCCAACCTAGCAGGTGCATAGATTTATACTCAGTGCTAGGGGCAGAATTATAACAAGTGTTAACTACTGGCTTTACAGCCACCAAAGCAAAAAGTGATATTCCCTACGACGAGATAGCATCTGCTAACGCTAGATTAATTCAAGGACAGGACTTACACAGGATTTACCGGATATCCTTATATAGTTCAATCGCATTCTGTGTAAGTTCCCAGGAACTAACTTGTTACTAAAGAGATACATAAATTTATGACTTTTGATTACGACCTGTTTGTAATTGGTGCGGGTTCTGGAGGTTTGGCGGCTGCCAAACGAGCGGCTAGCTATGGGGCAAAAGTGGCGATCGCTGAATATGATTTAGTTGGTGGCACTTGTGTAATTCGCGGTTGTGTTCCCAAAAAACTCATGGTCTATGGTTCTCACTTTCCTGCACTGTTCAGTGACGCCGCAGGCTATGGCTGGAAAGTGGGTAATGTGGAGTTGGACTGGGAACATTTCATTACATCTATAGATAAGGAAGTTCGGCGACTGTCGCAACTACACATCAGCTTTTTAGAAAAAGCGGGTGTGGAACTAATTCCTAGTCGCGCCAGATTGGTAGACCCTCACACTGTAGAAGTTGATGGACGTAAAGTTACAGCAGACAAAATTTTAATTGCTGTTGGTGGGTTTCCCGTCAAGCCAGATTTGCCAGGGATGAAACATGGCATTACCTCCAATGAAATCTTTCATCTAAAAGAACAACCAAAACACATCGTCATTCTTGGCGCTGGTTATATTGGCACGGAATTTGCCTGTATTATGCGCGGTTTGGGTTCTGAGGTGACGCAAATTACTAGAGGTGAACAGATTTTGAAGGGGTTTGATGATCACATTCGCACAGAAATTGAAGAGGGCATGACAAACCACGGAATTCGGTTGATTAAGAATAATGTGGTAAAAACAATTGAACGCGTGCCAGAAGGGTTTAAACTGACTTTATCAGGCGAAGACCAAGAACCACTAATTGCTGATGTATTTTTAGTGGCGACCGGTCGAACTCCCAATGTAGATGGGCTGGGTTTAGAGAACGCTGGGATTGATGTTGTTGCTACTTCTATGGAAGGGCCGGGATACAATACCACAAATGCGATCGCAGTCAATGAATATAGTCAAACTAGTCAACCGAATATTTTTGCTGTTGGCGATGTCACCGACCGAATTAATTTAACTCCTGTAGCCATTGGTGAAGGTCGTGCCTTTGCCGATAGTGAATTCGGAAATAACCGCCGCGAATTCAGTCACCAAACTGTACCCACAGCAATATTTTCTAACCCAGAAGCCGCTACAGTCGGCTGGACAGAAGCCGAAGCACGGGAGAAAATTGGTGATGCTGTAAAAATTTTTCACACTCGCTTCCGCGCCATGTACCATAGTTTGACAGGTAAGCAAGAGAAGACAATGATGAAGTTGGTGGTTGATAGCAACACTGATAAAGTGCTAGGCGCTCACATGGTAGGTGAAAATGCAGCTGAAATCATCCAAGGTGTGGCGATCGCTGTGAAGATGGGCGCAACCAAAAAAGACTTTGATGCCACTGTGGGTATCCATCCCTCAGCAGCAGAGGAATTTGTCACAATGCGTTAATAAAAGTTAGGAGTTAGGAGTTATGAGTTGAAAAAAGAAACTCATAACTTAAAACTTAAAATTCCTAACTCCTGTACAGACGCGATTAATCGCGTCTCTCCTCACTCCTAACTATCTACAGCCTTGCACTACATATATCTTCACGGCTTTGCTTCCAGCCCTAATTCTGCCAAAGCGCGGGATATAAGCGATCGCTTTGCCCAAATTCAAACGAAGCTGAAAATTCCCGACTTGAATGCTGGCGATTTTTCCCAGTTGACAATCACTCGTCAGCTAACTCAAGTTGCCGCAGAATTCAACAATGATTCTACGCCAGTAACACTCATTGGCTCAAGCTTGGGCGGTTTGACTGCTGCCCACTTGGGACAGCAAAATTTACAAGTGCAACGCTTAGTTTTGTTAGCCCCAGCTTTTGGGTTTTTATCCCATTGGTTGCCCAAGCTAGGTGATGAAGAACTACAGCGTTGGCAGCAAGAAAAATATATTATGGTCTACCACTATCGGGAGGAGCGATCGCTTCCTTTAAGTTACGATTTCGTTACAGATGCTGCTCAATACCAAGAAAAGCTTTTGCAACGTCCTATCCCCACCCTGATTATGCATGGAAAAAAGGATGAAGTCATCCCCATCGAAGCCAGTCGTGACTTTGCGCGTTGGCGAAGCCCACCGAAGGTATCGCGTCCTTGGGTGGAATTAGTCGAACTCGAAAGTGACCACGCCTTGGGTAATGTTATGGAAGAAACTTGGCAGGCAATTCGCCTCTTTTGCCAATTACCTTGAGGCTGTAAAATATTAAACTTAGAGCTAACCTAATATTTTTCAGTAAGTACTACTTAACTCGTAGATCCAAAGAGGCTATATTCACCCATTATCAAGCAGGACTTACGTAAAAACTCTCTCAAACTCTTATTCCTTCGTGTACTTCGCGTCCTTCGCGGTTCGTTTTTCCGTTACTGGTGCGTAAGTCCTGTCAAGGATAGTTAGGGGAAAATAAGTCTTTTTTGAACAGTATTGATTTAAAATCCAAAATCTAAAATCTAAAATCTAAAATCTAAAATTGATATGCTTCCCTTCATTCGGTCAGATTTAGCCCAATTCACCGCGTACAAACCTCACCCCAGTAGCGATACAGCCGCATCTGTCCCCATACAGTTTGATCGGCTGGATACAAATGAAAGCCCCTACGATTTACCACCTGAGTTAAAAGAGAAGCTGGCCTGGACGTATCAGCAAGTAATTGAAACAAATCGTTATCCCGATGGCGGACATGAAACACTTAAGGATGCGATCGCAGAGTATGTCAATGAGTCAGCCGCCCTCTCGCTATCGAATACTGCTGCGAATATTTCTGTTGGCAATGGTTCAGATGAACTAATCCGCTCTTTATTAATCGCCACCTGTCTAGGAGGAGAAGGCTCAATTTTAGTTGCCAATCCCACTTTCTCTATGTACGGAATTTTGGCACAAACTTTGGGTATTCCTGTAGTGGCGGTGGGTAGAAATGAAACAAATTTTGAAATTGACTTAAGCGCTGCACAATCTGCGATCGAAAAAACTCAAAATCCCCCCATTCGCGTAGTTTTCGTAGTGCATCCCAATTCGCCGACAGCCAATAGCTTAACTGCGGCAGAGTTGGCATGGTTAAGAAGTTTACCACAGCATATTTTGGTAGTAATTGATGAAGCTTACTTTGAATTCAGCCAAACTACCCTAGTAGGTGAATTAGCAGAACGTCCCAACTGGGTAATATTACGTACTTTTTCTAAAGCCTTCCGATTGGCAGCTCTCCGTGTTGGCTATTGCGTCGCTCATCCCGAAGCGATCGCCATTTTAGAAAAAGTTCGTTTACCTTATAATCTCCCCAGCTTTTCCATAGCAGCAGCATTGGTTGCTTTACAAAACCGTACACTCTTGCTGGAGTCAATTCCCCAAACCCTGAGTGAACGAGCCAAACTCATCGAAATTTTATCCCAGCAACCAGAACTACAAATTACCGCAAGCGCTGCTAACTTTATTTACCTACGTCTGAAACAAAATGGCTTTAATTCACAAGATGCTGCATTAAAAACTTTCCACCAGAAACTTAGAACACTCGGCACCCTTGTACGATACATTAGTGGAGGATTGCGAATTACTGTCGGGACAATAGAGGAAAACGCCCGCACCGTTAATCGAGTCCAAGCTGCTTTGGCAAATTTGGAATTTTAGCAATTCACTCAGTAATGAAATTGGCTGTCCACCTCACTGCCCAAACGGCGGACTATTCCCACTGTTTGTGGCAGCACACCTACTAAAAAAGCAAAAGCAACATCCGGCAGAAGAGCCACTATTTCTGGTGGAAAGTATTGTTCAAATTGATCGAGAATCTTTTGGACTCGCTGCCCAGGCACTGGGTTTTCTGTAATTTGTTTGATCAATCGAATCCACTGTCGTCTAATCAAGTAAGCCTTCTGACGTTCTTCATTACATTCGGGAGTTAATAAAGACAGATTACCTATAGGCAATGCCCTTTGGCAATCACAATCATAATCCCCACCCACAGCAGCCCCAGGCCCAGCAAACTCTGCATGGTAGCGTTTAAAAAGTATTAATCCATTTCGTCTACGACTATTGACGATGAAAACTTTTCCACTGTGTAAACGTGTAAGGATATCCGAGCCTTGCGATTGCTCAGTTCCATCTGCCATGACAACAGAGTCTAGGAAACTAGTTTCAGGGTAATAAGTTGATACCATAGAGGTTTGATAGCGTCGATGCTGTTCGCTATCCATGTTTTTTAAACTTTCAACGAATTTGGTAGTAGTATGCACTTCAAAACTTAACTAGTTGTTATGTCAAATCAGGTTTTTGAATTCTTTTATTATCAAGAATCTTTTGGTCAATTTAACTAAGATAGTAATAAACAGGCATTGTTTAGTAATTGAGTGATCATATTTTATGAGATATAACTAGATTTGTCTCCAAATTCTGAGAGTGTTTTCTTAAAGTTTTTATAAAGATGAATATCTTAATTACAAAGTTATTATGAGGGATTGCTGATTTCCTAAAGTAATTGTAAAGCTATTTCCATTAGAATTTATTTATTTCTCTATATAAAAATACTCTAAACTAAAATAGTTATTATTTAAAGAAAAATAAAAAAAGACATAATTTAACGTTTAATCATTTCAATTAAGTTTTCCCAAGTTATACTTTTATGAATATTGATGAATAGGAATAGTTGTAAAAACTCTAAATAAAATATCATCAAAATAATTATCCAAAGCTATATACATCTAGCTATTTAGCTATATTTAGCTAATATTAACTAAGTTATTAATTAGATTAGTTTGTACTTACATTGTCGATATTGGTGATAGATTTTCTCCAAACTAATTACAACATCAAAATTTCCAATTGCCAAAATAAAATTCACATAGTGGAATCAGCACTCAGGTGCTTGTGCAAGAACATCTGGCTTGAGCGTCCTAGTAAAAATGTATTCCAATTTGATTCGACTTTATGCACCCGATATCCCGCCTTGAAATAAAGTTGCCTTGCCTGATGATTATTTTCTAAAACGTGGAGATATAAGTCTTGAAATCCCCACTCACGAGAGACTTTTTCACAGCTAGTCAGTAACCCTGAAGCCACACCATGTCTACGGTATTTTGGGTGAACCGCTAAATTAGATAAGTAAGGAAAACCTATCCCAACCTGGCTCCACGAATCACTGTAACGTACACCCAGTTCCACACTTCCCACTAAATTATTAGCCGCGCCAGTAGTAGTTTCAAAGGCGACTAAACAAATATGACGCGGCAAAGGTGATGCCATGCGATGCCTTAAGTCTTCGTAAATACCCAAACGTAGCAATGGAAAAGCCCATCCCCACATACCTTTTTGGGAGTGAAAGCTTTCAGCAATAATTTGGGCAACACCGATTAAATCAGCAGGTGTAGCTGTACGAATTTGAAATTGGCAGCAAGCTGGATCGATTGGCTGTTGCTGGTATGGATGAAAAAACCGATATTTCAAGGCTAGTTTAGTATTGATTTTATTCAACGAAAATTTTCTCAAATATCCTCAAACACCATTTAAACTGAATAAAAACTTCATATCTACCCAGGAGATTGAACTGATCTAAGATTGCTAATGTGCTTTTGCCTGTGCAGCATACAAAGTTTTACACTTTAGTTTGGGGCTTTATAGCGGGAGCAACGCGAAAAAGTGAGATCGAAGTGTAATTCTCAATTACACCTCTTTATTCTCAATAAATCCTGATTTTTTAGTTGCGATGCCTACGGCGGGCTGCGCCTACGCATCCGGAAACAAGCTATATACGTCCCAGGTTTTAGCACCTGACAAAATCGCGTTGCTCCCCTTTATAGCCTGCATTTTGAAAAAGTCTTAGAAGTTACAGCTTCATAAATCTATAATCTTTCCCTTGCTTTAGGTAGGGAGGATATCAGTGTGTTCACCACAAAAACGTAAAGTCGTACCCTACAGGTTTAGGTGAATGGGTAGATAAATAGCATAACCTGTCCGTAGGCATAACCGACAAAATTGTTAAGTAAGTACACCACCGGCAAGCTCTAGTTGCAAACCACCTTTGGTTGCAGTACTGAACTTGTTTATGCAATTGCCACTACAC
Organism: Nostoc sp.; assembly: GCF_036917675.1. Taxonomy (GTDB): domain Bacteria; phylum Cyanobacteriota; class Cyanobacteriia; order Cyanobacteriales; family Nostocaceae; genus Nostoc. The sequence goes on from NZ_JBALCT010000010.1 coordinate 98,223, forward strand.
TAACAGGACTTTGGTACTAGGTTATGGGAACAGGCTGTACAGCTACTGGGGAAGAATCTGCAAGATTCCTAATCCCTAACTTCTTAACCACTACGACTTGTCTTAATGATAGTTCTGATTGCTAAATTAGAAAGAGGTATTTGTCTAATAGTATACTTTGGCTTTAAATCTTATTGTTTTAATATTGCTGACTCTACCATGACTACCAAAAATAAAATTTACTTGCAAGTGTTAGTAAAACGGCTGCGGAGGGAAAACTTAGTATGCAGCTTCATGTGGATTTTTCAGCTAGCTATGAGCGCTGTATGTGATATCAGACATTGCTCACAGGAGGTGAAAGAAGATTTGGCAAGCAGGCATCGACTCTATAACCCTAAAACTGACTATGAAACCAATTACACTGCACCAAAGCAAACGGTAATGGGCATAAGCCATTGAGACGAATTACTGTGAGTAAACACTTCTACACTCAGCAGTCATGTAGCCAAACAGCCTTATTGGTCAAAATGCTCTGCTCTTACCTGACTCAGAAAAATCCTTACCTGATCAGATTATTCTTTATCCGACTGCCGTTGCAGCAGGAAGGCGGTGCATGAAATCCCCAGCAAACAGTAAGCCTAAAATTTTGGTTGTCGATGATGAACCAGACAACCTTGACTTGCTTTACCGCACTTTCTATCGGGACTATAAGGTGCTAAGGGCAAACTCTGGGCCTGCGGCACTTGATCTGCTGGCTCAAGAGGGAGAGGTCGCAGTGATCATCTCCGATCAGCGGATGCCGATGATGAGCGGTACAGAATTTTTGAGCCTGACAGCAACTCAATATCCAGATATTATTCGGATTATTTTAACTGGCTACACCGATGTCGAAGACCTGGTGGAAGCAATCAACGCTGGTAAGGTATTCAAATATGTCACCAAACCGTGGGAAGCCGAGGAACTCAAAGCATTGGTACGCCAAGCCTTGGATACCCACAATGTCCTCAAAGCCCGCACCCGCGAACTTACCCGCACACTCCGACAAGAATCGCTGCTGAATACCGTTACAAATACGATTCGCAGTGCTTTAGACTATCGCCAAATTTTGCAGGCAATTGTAGATACAGTCGGACAGATGTTGGAGGTGGATGTCTGTCTGTTACGTCCCTTCCAAGATGAGCAGTTGGCGGACAAGGGATTCATTTATCAGAAAGCTCTTTCTGAAGAAGCTCTTGATCTCTTGAGCAGAGGGGAAGTTGCAGTAAGTCTTTCTCCTCTTTCCCGAAAGGGGGATCTGAGTCCGATCATCCCCGAACCTCTGCCTGTTTTAGCTCAGACCGTGTGGGAAACCCGCGAAGTCCAGGTGATTCACGATGTGATCGATGATGAGCGTATTCACGGGAATACTCCCGAACTGCAACAACGTGAAGCAGCTTTTGCTGCCGCTAACATTTGTTCTAGTTTAGTTGTGCCATTAATTTGCCAACAAGAACTGATGGCAGTGCTGGCACTGCATCAGTGTTCTGTGCCTCGCTTCTGGGGGGATGATGAGGTGCAGTTAGTGTTGATGGTAGCGGATCAGGCCGCTTTAGCTTTGTCTCAAGCTTATGCTTATGAACAAGTCCGTGGACTTGCCAAGCGAGAAGCCCTAATTAATACGATTACTAGCGCGATTCGCTCGAGCTTAGATCCCCAAGATATCTTTGCGGCGATCACGCAGCAATTGGGACAAGCCTTACAAGTCGATGGCTGTGTCCTGTCTTTGTGGACAGAGGAAGATGAGTTTGCCGAGTGTGTGGGCTTGTATGACAGTTTTCAACAACCGGAAAATTTGCGTAGGCACAGCCCAACCCAGGGATCGCCAGTTCCAGAAAAAAATTTAAGTAGCAATAAGAACCTATTAACTCAGAGAATACCCTACTCTCAAGCATCTATACAGGAGAATCCCATCCTCCAACAAATGCTACAGACACTTGAACCAGTGGTAATTGGTAATGTCAGCCATTCTCTCTCAGGAGTACAAAGTTTTAATTTGCCTTTAAAAATGCCAGGGCGATCGCTAATGTTTGTGCCATTATTGGCTGATGGTAAATGTATCGGTAGTATTACCCTGCATGAAGGTAACAAAGTTCGCCGATGGCTGTCATCTGATGTTGATTTGGCGAAAGCAGTAGCAGCTCAAGCCGCGATCGCTGTGCAGCAGTCGCACTTATATCAAAAAACTCGCCAACAAGCTGAACGCTTACTGGAATTAGATAAACAAAAAACCGAATTTTTCCAAAATATCTCTCATGAGTTTCGCACACCGATCACCTTGATTCAAGGTCCTTTGGAGTCGGCGGTGGCGGCTGGTGAGGGATTATCTTACTCCCAAAGTGCGATCGCCCTGCGTAACTCCCGCCGTCTGCTGCGATTGGTAAACCAACTGCTGGATTTACAACGTCTGGATGCGGGGAGAATGCAGCCTAGTTTTCACCCTTGCGATTTAGTCGAATTTGTCAGCCAAATTGTTGAGTCTTTTCGCCCCTACTGTGAGAAAAAAGGACTGCATCTCATTACCCAGTTAGATGAATGTCCTACCGTGTACTTGGATATGGAAAAATTTGACAAGGTGATTTACAACCTCCTGTCAAATGCCATGAAGTTTACTCCCGAAGGTGGCACGATCGCCCTCACACTAAAATCTGAGGGCGATCGTTGCATATTGCAAGTACAAGATACTGGAATTGGCATTGTTAAAGAACAAATTCCCTATCTATTTGAGCGCTTCCGCCAAGCTGAAGGTTCCGCAAATCGCTCCTATGAAGGCAGTGGTTTGGGTTTAGCTTTAGTTAAAGAATTGGTAGAATTACATGGCGGTCAAGTCACTGTGGAATCAGTTTACGGCGAAGGCACTACCTTTTGTTTATGGCTTGTGACTGGAAATGCTCATTTACCCACACAGCAAGTACTAGAAACGTCTATCGAAGTGAACACGAGCCGTGCTAGCGTAGAATTGGCTGATTTAGAACTGCTAGAATCAACAATAGATAATATTGAAGATATTACAAGAAACTTCTCCCCCAGTATTGATACTCAAGACTCAACACTTAAGACTCAGCAACGCCAAACCGCTCAACAGGGAGAATCCCTGCACACGGCTGGCTCCTCAATCTTAGTTGTAGATGACAACCCGGATCTGCGAAACTATGTATCTGAGATTTTCCGCCGCAACGGCTATCATGTGCAGACAGCTCGTAACGGTTATGAAGGGTATGCGATCGCTAAGGAAATTATACCCAACTTGATTGTGACTGACTTAATGATGCCCTTGGTGAGCGGACTTGAGATGATTCAGATGATCCGCAAAGAGGACAAGTTGAGAGGAACACCAATCATTCTGCTGACAGCGAAAGTAGATGAGGAAACCCGCATTGAAAGTACAGAACATGGGGCGGATGCTTATTTAGCAAAACCATTCAATGACCGGGAACTTTTGGCGGAAGTTCGGAATCTTTTAGGATTAAAGGAAAATGAACGACGAATCGTGGAGTTAAATACTTATCTAACAGAATCGGTGCTAAAGCGCTTTTTGCCGACTGCATTGGTGCAAAAAGCCGCAACCGGAGATTTAATGTTAGATTTGCGCCCAGAACCACGCTTAATTACAGTTTTGTTTAGTGATATCGTGGGTTTTACACAGCTAGCAAATACTCTCAGATCCCGGCGGGTAGCAGAGTTGCTAAATGAATATTTAGCAGCCATGACCAAGGTTGTATTTGCCAATGGCGGCACTGTAGATAAATTTATGGGAGATGCTATCTTAGCTTTATACGGAGCGCCAGAAGAACTAACCCCTAATGAACAGGTGCGTCGTGCCATCAATACAGCTAGAGCAATGCACCACTCACTGGCTGAGTTGAACCAGCGCTGGCAAGATCAAGGTGTATTCGATGGCAACAAACTTACTGGCGTACAGTTCCGGTGCGGTATCCACCAAGGTACTGCTGTTGTAGGGATGTTTGGTAGCGCTGAACGTGCCGATTATACTGCCATTGGCCCAAGTGTGAATATTGCTGCAAGGTTGCAAGTTGCCGCTCTTCCCGGTACTATCCTGGTTTCTGCTGCCGTGGCAGATTATTTGCAGGAAGAAGAAATTACTAAAGGTAGTCCGCTAGAACTTAAAGGAGTAGATGAAACAGTTTTGACTTTCGTTGTTACACCAGAGATAATCGTTAATCGCTAAAATTTAGACTGGTATTGTGAACTACCCTTATACAATCCTCATCACCCGCGATCGCTGAACTAGTCTGCGCCAAAGGGTCGAAGTGTTCATAATCCCCACCGAACTTGCTCTTTTGTGGGTGGGGACTTGCGCTACACGGTTAAAGCATTAGCAATGAGTAAGAGTGCCTAATCATATCCAGTTTCTATAATATGACACCATCGGTTGCAGACAAAACTCCAATTCCAGCCAAGGTCTGGAGACGACACACCGACCCACCCGGTCTGTGGATTTCTGTCGTTATGGGTTCAGTCTCTCTGCACTTGCTGGCGTTCTGGCTGATGCGCTCATCTAATGCATTTAGTCTATGGTTTCCCCAGCAAAGTCAATCTGTTGTTCCCATTGAATTGATAGACATTACTCCCAAAACAAAATCAAAATTAACAGTCAAAACAGTTTCGCCAAAGCCACTATCCTCAACTCAAAAGTCTGTACCAGCACCTTCACGACAAAGAGGACGAACTACGCCTAGAAATCAAGATTTTGGCGCAATCAATTCTGCGGATAATCTCCAGCATAAGAGCCGAACTTACGCATTTCAACCTAAAAGCAAACCCTTTAAGCAACAGAGAGTTGCTACGCTGACACCTACAGCCACGCCGAAACCCACAGTCACACCAAAACCCACAGCCACACCAAAACCCACAGCCACACCAAAACCCACAGCCACACCAAAACCCACACCTACAGTTTCAGTCGGTAATTTACCTTGGAACCGCCGTCAAGAAATCAAACTGGGAAAAGGAACGCCACTACCAACAGGTATTCCATCAAATCCACCAGTTTCGGAAGCTGAAAATAGAAAAACTCCACCAACTCCCACTAAACAAACTTCACCAACTCAAACTAGGGAAACTCCACCAACTCCCACTAAACAAACTTTACCAACTCGAACTAGGGAAACTCCACCAACTCCCACTAAACAAACTTTACCAACTC
>NZ_JBALCT010000011.1:0-6937 GCF_036917675.1 Nostoc sp.
GTTCTAAGCTTAGAAAGCCAATAGCCGGCATAACAACCTATACCCAAAGTCTTATTCATTTTTATTATATGCAAATTGTAGACGCAACAGCTTATTTCAAATCTAATTTGTCGTAATCTTGATAGTCGTCTCGCTATCATGGCTGAAAATCTTGGGTTTTGCTATACGCGGTACGCTGACGATTTAACATTTTCTGCTTCTGGGGAGGCATCGCACAGAAAATCTAATTTGATTAAAAACACTAAATTCATTATTACTAGCGAAGATTTTACTATTAATCATCATAAAACCAAGATTTCCGGCAAATCAGTACAGCAAGAAGTAACAGGCGTTATTGTAAATACACAATTAAATATATCTAAAAAGACATTAAAAGCTTTTCGTGCCACTCTATATCAAATTGAACAAGAAGGTTTGTTAGGAAAAAATTGGGGAAATTCAACTAATTTAATTGCCGCAATTACCGGGTTTGCAAATTATGTAGCAATGATTAACCCGGACAAAGGCGCAGAGTTCAAATCAAGCGTGGAACGCATCAAGCAGAAATATGGGGATTTCCAACCTGATGAAGTACATCTTTAAAGCTGCTTATTTTGCTAGAAAAGATTTAGGTGTACCTCAGCAAAGAATAGCCAGGGCTATTTCGTTCTAGACATAAACCGCCCAGAACTAAAGTTCAGAGGCTTTTATTAGCTAAAGTCCGTTAAAACGGACTATAACCTTTACTCAGTCCTCTTTAGATGACTTTTGCTATTAGACTCAGAATTGATTTTGAGGCGGGCTAGATGAGAATGAAATAACCCTGCTAGCCCTTCTAACTTTTTTCCTGTGCTAGATTTGAACCGGGATAGTAACAAAGTCACAAAGCTGTAGTTTGGGTTCTGTATACCCGACTGGTACGCTAACCTCTGGTAATAGCGTATACCGCCCACTACTTTCAACTATTTCACCATGAAAGTTAGCTCATTTGGTAGAGCGGTCGGTGTATCGCCGATTGGTTATAGGTTCGATTCCTATACTTTCCACCAAAAACCCTCGCCCTGGGTACGGGCACCTTGTTAGGGACAAGGCACTGCTAAACAGATTTATTGGGTGTTGAAAAAACCCCAATCAAAAAACTTTTTTTTCTACTCTGTCATGCAGGTATTTATAACAGTAAAGAAGCTAGCGCAACTGTATCTCTCCCTAACTTGAGTATGTACCTTCGTTTTCCTACATCTGGTTTTCCTTTGGGGATTCTGGATTGGCAAAGCGAACGGCATATTTGAGCGCGGTTCTCTTTTTCTAGATTGCCATTGAGCAGTTTGAGAAAAGTAACAGCAATCTTAATCCAGCTTTGGAGAAGCTTTTGCCCGCACCGGAACTGTAAAAACCTGCAATGGCAGAGTAAACAAATCTTTTGTAGTACATAGTAGTACAAAGAGATGAAACCAATCCTTTAGCCTTTGTCTACAGGGTTCTAAAGCCTAAGAACCTCTAAATGAATTCTGTGTACTCCAGTACTTAAGCTGTGAGACACAGGTGGTATTTGAGTTCAAGCAAGGTTATAAATGTGTTGATCAAATCTTCTTAGCTAGCTTACTTAAGCGATCGCGTAAATTATTTATGCAAATTACTATGTGGGAAACGTTTTATATCAAACCTAACGAAATTGGCATCTTATATCACCGCAGTGACTTTAAGAAAATTTTGCAACCCGGTACACATACTTATTTTGGTCGGCATTGGCAAGTAAAAATTCATGACCTCAATCAGCCACTAGCTCAGATTGAAAACCTAGAACTGTTGTTGCGAAATCACGAAGCCGAACTACAAGAACATTTATTGATTATCAGAACCGCATTCAACCAAGTTGCGTTAGTCCGCTACGGTCAAAATTGGGTAAGCGTTGCACCAAATAAATTGATTGCTTTTTGGCGTGGTTTTATTGAGGTAGAGTCTCATATATTCAACTTGGAAGAAAGCTTAGAATTACCTGGTTCCTTTGTGCAGCAATTGCGCTCAGTAGCGTTGAATGGATTGAAGAAGTTCCAAATCTCCGAGTCTGAAATTGGTTTACTATATCTGCAAAACAATTTTGTGCGACCTCTAGAAGCAGGAGAGTATGCTTTTTGGTCAGTAGATAGAGATGTAACAGTCCGAATTCTCAGCCGAATTATCCCTAACCCAGATTTTCCCCTAGAAGATGTACTAATTGAAAAACATCCTGACTTTATTGCTGCTTATTGTGAATCAGTGCAATTACAGACTTCACAAGTTGGAATTGTGCGATATCGAGGGAAAGTGATTGCTATTTTGCCACCCACCAGCCGCAAACTATTTTGGCAGGGTGTTGCAGTGGAAATTATCGATATCAGCGCTGATGCTCAGTTACAGCCTAGCTTAGTGGCTGAGTTAGTTGAGGGTTCAGCAGAAGTGAAATTGCTCAGTCGCAACTGTTTGCATATTTGCCAAGTTCCCGCCCAGCACGTTGGACTAGTATACATTAATCAAGAGTTTCAAGGACAGCGATCGCCAGGAGTACATGCTTGGTGGTTATTTGGCCGCTCTTTTCTCACCGAAGCCATTGACCTGCGACTACAAAATATGGAAGTATCGGGTCAAGATATCCTCTCTAAAGATAAAGTACCTCTGCGGTTAAATTTGACGGCTGGCTTCCGCATACTCGACCCATTGAGGGCAAAAAACGGGTTATCAGATATTTCTGGTTATTTGTACAAAGAATTGCAGTTTGCTTTGCGTGGTGCAGTTGGCGAACGCAACTTAGATGCTTTGTTAGAAGATAAAGGTGCAATTGATAGAAGTATATCTGAATACATTCGCCAGAAAGCCGCAGACTATGGAATTGAAGTAGATTCTGTAGGTGTGAAAGATATTATTTTACCTGGTGAGATTAAGACTATCTTGAGCAAGGTAGTCGAAGCAGAAAAAGCCGCTCAAGCAAACGTAGTCAGACGTAGAGAAGAAACTGCTGCTACTCGTAGTATGTTAAATACTGCCAAAGTGATGGAAGATAATCCCGTCGCCTTGCGTTTGAAGGAACTCGAAGTATTAGAGCGGATTGCAGAGAAGATTGATCGAATTCAAGTTAACGGCAGTTTGGATAGTATTTTAACAGACTTGATTAGTATTAATCGGCAGTGATGCCATCAATTATGTAGTGACTGTCTTAAAAATCAAGCGATCGCACCATATACTATTTAGGTATCTATTGAGATTAGAGGATTTATTTCAATGAATAAGGTTAAACAGCAGCACTTCGTACCTCAATGCTATTTAAAAAAATTTGCTAATGAAGATACATTATTTGTGTTGGATAAGAAAGAAAAACGTATTTATCCATCTCATGTAAAAAACGTTGCCCAACAGAGATATTTCAATGATTTTCCTGATTCATTTTTACCTGAAGAATTGAAGGATAAAACAAAATATCAATTCATGGAGAATGATCTTGCTCAAGTAGAATTAAGATTTGGATACTTTCTAAAACAGATCATAAATTGTCTTGAAAAAATAGAAAAAAATAACTTATTTGATTCTCTTGGAGTTCTGGATGAAGAGGCAAAGAAAAAATTCTCTGGCTTTTTAGCGCTTCAGTTAGTCAGGACAAATATGCTTAGAGGGCAAATTAGAGGAATGCTTCAATCTTTAGATGATCTTAAGAAAAGAATGGATCAGGCACTATCCAGGAATAATAGAAATATTCTAGAAGATAGCTTTACTTGTCCGAAAAGTTCAAGTAATTCAATTCGTTTTGATGATTTGTTAAAGGTAGGTATCGAAGAAGACTCCATCGCACATCATTTATTTTATATCTCTAATATTCTCGATCAAGGTGATGATTCAGAAATCTCAAAAATATTATCAAGTCATATCTGGTTATTTGGTGTGAACTCAACTTCCATTTCCCTATGGACTTCAGATAATCCAATAGCAATCAAACCGCATGAGGATTTTGGAACCGGTCTGGCTTCACATGGTGTCCAAGTAGTTTATCCAATCAGTTCTAAACATCTTCTAATTATGTTTGAATCAAGGTTTTGGAATAAGCTCAAGAGTTATGACGGAATGAGCATTCCCCTGTCAGAAGACGATGTAAAATCGTATAATAAGCTACAATCGATTCAATGTTGTAGACAAACTTACTCCAGCAAGAAAAATTTTGAGCTTTTGCTAACCTGAATTAATGCGATCGCATTAGCAGATTATTGGTTAACAAGTCAGACAAAGCCTATTGATCAACATCCGTAATAAATGACATTAATGCCTGAAATCGCTCAAGTATAATTAATTCGGCGGGGGTTCTATTCCAATTTAGTGTAGTAATAGTTGCCAAGGTGTATATTTACACTCAGTTCGGATTAAAATATATACTTGATAGATAAACTCTAATTATGTAGATTCAATCGCATGGAGTCACTGCAATGTCAATTGATAAAGTTGAAAACCAGCAAAATAATGATCTAGCTCAACCCGCTACAGGTTTAATAGAAAGCCTAGTAAAGATAAAAGACAAGAAAAAATCTAAAAAATCCAAACGGATTTCTGATGGTAGCACTGAAGTTTTTGCCAAGAAAATTCCTAAAAAGACTTTTGAAACTGAACTAGAGCAACTCCAGACTGAGCTAGTCAAAATGCAATACTGGATTAAGCACGTTGGCTATCGGGTTGTTGTAATATTTGAAGGGCGCGATGCTGCCGGCAAAGGAGGAGTAATTAAACGCATTGCAGATCCACTCAACCCTCGTGGCTGTCGTGTAGTTGCTCTGGGAACCCCTTCCGATCGTGAGAAAACTCAGTGGTATTTTCAGCGCTACGTGCAACATCTTCCGACAGCAGGTGAAATTATCCTCTTCGATCGCAGTTGGTACAACCGAGCCGGAGTTGAACGAGTGATGGGTTTTTGTACCGAAGCAGAATATCAAGAATTCATGCAATCTTGCCCGGAATTTGAACGAATGCTGGTGCGATCGGGCATTGTTTTAATTAAATACTGGTTCTCCGTCAGCGATGAAGAACAAGAGCAACGCTTTCTTTCTCGCAGTCACGATCCAGCAAGGCGCTGGAAACTCAGCCCAATGGATTTGGAATCACGTAATCGCTGGGTAGAATTCTCCAAAGCAAAAGATACCATGTTTACGTACACGAATATTCCTGAAGCCCCCTGGTTTACCATTGAAGCGGATGATAAAAAACGTGCGCGACTCAACTGCATTCATCATTTATTGAGCAAAGTTCCTTACGAAGATATGACACCTCCTCCCTTAGAGCTTCCGGCTAGACCTGTGGGTGAGAATTATGTTCGCGCCCCCCGCAATGAGCAGTTCTTTGTCCCTCAAGTGTATTGATCTGCAAGTTATCGCTAATGATTGAATATGGCAAACTTTATCTATAGGTGTTGCGATCGCCTATAGCTTCTCTCCAAACCAATTTAGATTTCTCGGTAGTGCTATCGAAAATTAGTCAATTTCTTGTAGATCTCACACACAATCTCGACGAACTGATAATCGAAATTCAGGATGATCAATGAAATATTTGTTGGATACAGATCTAGGACTTACGCACAAGTTACGGAATAACGAACCACAGAGGCGCAGAGGACACAGAGAAATCAGAGTTTGAGAGATATTTTGCGTAAGTCCTAAGATCATCTGAGCATTATTCAGTGACAGACGGGGCAAGATTACATCAATCTTTCAACCCGCATGACTCAATTGATGAGTGGATCGCTCACTATGGCAATAATGTCATAATTACTAATGGATCTAGTAGAAGAAAATAATGAATAGCTTTCTAGATATCTGCCATCAGTGTCAACAACCTACAATTTGAGCTTTAAAAGAAGCATTGAAAGAAAGAGACAATTTATCTAATTCTGAAAGTAACTTCATCACGTATATGGCTGGATTTTCTCATTATGAATTTGCAGAAAGTCTATTGGATGAATTTGAATTAAAGTTTATCAATAACAAATCAATTGTTTTTGATAAACTTTATAATAAGTTTCATCTCAAGGTTTTAATTAATGATTTAATGGATTTACTATGCTTCAGTTTCGACACGATAGAAATACCAGATGTTAATAAACCACCAATTTTTATAAATCGTTCGTTCAGGAATTGTATTGCTTGGAGAAATAAAGATGGATCTTACCTTGAAAATATATACCAAGAGGTGAAAAATCTAAATTTTCTTCAACTTCAACAGTATTATGAAGATCACATAGTTGGATTGCAAGAGAATGTGTTTCCTTATGAAGTAATTGATAATAACTTAACTTATGTTGTTCACATAGCAACCGTCCAAAGAAATATTGATATTAACTTTAACTGCTGTATTAAATAGAGTCAGCAACGCCATTTTTGTCAATGATTATGATAATACATCTAGTCTATCTATATCTAAATTGCGGGAACGTGATGAGGCTCATATTCTACTACCTAAAATAAATTGGTGTGTTTTAGGGGTTGAGAATTATAAAAAAGTGACAGCTTTTTTTGATGAAATAAAAGCTAGTTATACTGTGATTATGTATAGAGGTGAAGAATACAATTACTTTGATAATTTTATTTTCAATGTTCGGAATTTCCTTGTACAAAATGTTGACTTGTCAAGTATCAGATCGAATATCTCCTAGCCAATCGCATTAAAGCGAAGATTGATATCTTTGGTACTTGTACAGAATATATTTATGATAATTTACAGGGCAAATGCATCTAAATTACTCTTGATCACAACCAAGGTTAAGAACCAACGAAAAATGCTGATTTTTCGTTTGATTTATTTTCCAAGCCTCAAAGCGATGTCTACGACGGGCTACTTCGGGAGCATTTCACATAGAATCCTTAGAGGATGTTTTAAAAGTGGGGGCTTTTGTAAGAAAGCTCACAAGGCTTAAGCTGAAATTTGAAGACATCAGCACCTCGTGAGCAAATGA
>NZ_JBALCT010000012.1:0-24884 GCF_036917675.1 Nostoc sp.
CCTAAGCAAATAGCTGATATCAAGAAATCTGCTCTGATATTTCTATTCTCATCAGATAACTTCTTTGACTTCCTTGATTTCAAAATCCTATCAACTTTTTTAATTAATAATAGTAACTCTGATAACAATAGTGATAATTAATATTGAATGAATAGAGATATATCTAATGATAAATAGACAGTTCTGTCTAGATTAGGAAATATCATTTCCCCTATATATAAAAGGACATTCAGCAATGTAAATAGACAGACCATTCTAACTATAAATGAATAGCTAAATGATTGAGTTTCTATCTTGACTCTGGATATTTTACAAAGCAGAAATCGGCGATATTTGCTCAAATCCAAACAACAGAATAACGCAATCATTGGTTTTCAGCTTCTTTAGCTGATGACTAATTGTAACCATGAATACTGTTTGTAAATTAATTGGTCAGCGCAAGTAAATTGGCCAGATGTATGATATTCTTAGTTTATAAGGAATCTAATACAAGGACGAAAACTCCTTAGGTTCCTTTGAAGTGAGTATCAGACCAGTCTTATCATTTATTGGTGACGGCATAACGTTAATCGAAATGGAGCAAAACCGCCCAAAAATCGGTTTTTCGTTTGGCGACGCCGTTGTTATAAAGTAGGCTGGACTGATTTTTCTATGTATCTTACTTCTAGGGAAAATAGTGTTTGTCTTGCTGTGATGAAGCAGAAATTTCTCATTCACCTGCTGTAGCTATGGAAGTTTTTTGAATTTTTGGTGACAGGATTGTGACGAATTTTTAGCACCGTTGTTGTATTTCGCATCCCACTAATATTCACTACTATATCTGTAAGAAGCTGTTTAACTTTTGGCAGATAACTGCAATATTTATAGTGCTGGATAGACGGCTGATTTTCACACTCTGAATACTTCATGCTGTCACAATCTGGGCAGTGAATTATTTCAAAAACTACAACTCTATTTGGATTCAACACTCTACTTGATTACACCATAATCTGGGAGCCGAATCAACAAGTCTGCGCCATTACTGAGGTTTTTATGCGGAAAATCGCTATTTATGGAAGAGGGGGAGTTGGCAAATCTACAACGACTCAAAACGTAGTGGCTGGACTGACCGATATGAGCCGTAAGGTGATGGTTGTGGGGTGTGACTCCAAAGCAGACTCCACCCGGCTCCTTTTGGGGGGATTTCACCAGAAGATTGTACTCGATACGTTGCGTAAAGAAGAAGATGATGTGAATTTAGAAGACTTCCGTCAGGAGGGATGGGGGAAGACGCTGTGTGTGGAATCGGGTGGGCCGGAACCTGGTGTGGGATGTGCTGGTCGAGGCATTCTGACATCAATTGGGTTGCTGGAACAACTTGGTGCTTATGATGATGCAGTTAGACTTGATTATACATTTTATGATGGTCTGGGTGACGTGGTATGCGGTGGATTTGTCATGCCCATTCGTGAACGTAAAGCTCAAGAAGTTTACATTATCACTTCTGGGGAAATTATGGCAATGTATACCGTCAACAACATCTGCCGAAGCATTCAAAAGTATGCGACCATAGGCGGTATACGTCTGGGAGGATTGATCTGCAACTCTCGCAAAGTCGATCAGGAAGATGATTTGATCAAAGCTCTGGCAGAGAAACTGGGGACTCAAATGATCTACTCCATACCCAGAGACAACATGGTGCAGCGAGCAGAGTTCCACCGCAAGACGGTGATTGAGTATGCTCCTGAGTGTGAACAAGCGCAGCACTATCGCAACCTGGCAATGGCAATTGACCAGAATACAGATTTTGTGGCTCCGAAATCTATGTCTAACGATCAGCTTGAGGAACTGCTGGTAAAGTTTGGGTTGTTCGACTAGGACGATGCAGTAGGGATCATCCCTAATACAAGATGTCTGGAGCAATTGGCAACCTCTGACTCGAAAAAGCAGAAAAAACTGCGTAAGTTTCTTACCACCATCTGAGAAATCCAGGAAAATTTGTCTACCTCATTGAAGGAGTAGAACTTATTATGTTGACTGAAGAGGTATTAGTCCAAAAATTTATCACCATAGCTCAGGGGCGCTGTCCCAAACTTAGTGAGTTGCTCCACTACTGCCACGTCGAACTTGTAAACTCCTACTGGGGCTGCCCCCCAAAACTCATACAACATTTTGTTGTTTATTATCCTAATATGCTGTTTGCCTCAGTTAATGCCTACAAAAACATTTTCAGAGGCATTGCCCAAGATTTGGGGATATCGGACGCTGTTTGCATAAACGCCACACGCATTATCCGCGATCGCGCCTCAAGGTTGAAGGAAAAAAACCCCATCCTCTGGTTAGAACTCCAGTGGGTGGCGGTGCCCACTAGAAAAGGCAATTGGTATTTAGATCAAGACTTGCCGCACTCGGACTAAAAGTTGGGTTATTTTAGCAAGATATTACACGAAAGCTGAGAGTTTGTAAATACTTGATGCCTTGCGATTTGAGCGTTTTCTTTTGGTGACGTAGGCATCGCCTTGGTTGGCAAATAATCAAAAAGCGATCGCCTTGTTGGGCAGCGCCTACGCTAAAAAGTATCTAAAGCTGCAAGGATTTTGGCAAGATGTATGTTATCCTTGCAGCAAATAAGCAAAATTGTCAAAACATGAATATGTCCTCCAACAAAAACGCCAAACACTAGAAAACCTTGCTATTGCCCCAACAGATTTAAGTTTGTCCACTGCGGCTTTTTCTAACGGAGAGATACAGTCTCATGAAACTGGATGTGAATCTTTGCAACAACCTGAAGTCAATTAGAACTCGCTTGGGCATGAGTCAGCAAGAATTAGCTAATATAGCTGGCGTAACTCGTCAGAGTATTGGTGGTGTGGAATCTGGACAATATGCTCCTTCTGTTGCTATGTCACTGCGTTTAGCCAAGGCGCTTGGTTGCCAAGTCGAGGACTTATTCTGGTTTGAGCAAGATTTACCAGAAGTTGAGGCAGTTCTTGTCGGATCAGCCCCTAAGCAACAGCAATTACGAGTTAGTCTAGCGCGGGTTGGGGATCAATGGATAGCTTATCCTCTCGTTGGGAACGATGCTTTTCGTATCGAAATGATTCCAGCTGATGGTGAAGCAGTTGCGGTGGTGAGGCAGTCCGATCTTGGGGGTTTCTCCCAGGAGGAACTGCCGAAAGGGTTCCCCGGCATAAGCAAACTGCTGAACCCGGAGGGTGAGACGCTTGCAGTAAGACACCCCGTTGTCGGGAGTGGGGTTAGCGAAGCGGTAGCGAGTCTTCTCCCAAGGGG
This sequence comes from Nostoc sp., assembly GCF_036917675.1. Lineage (GTDB taxonomy): Bacteria > Cyanobacteriota > Cyanobacteriia > Cyanobacteriales > Nostocaceae > Nostoc. The sequence continues at coordinate 3,271 of NZ_JBALCT010000012.1, forward strand.
AGACGCCAAGGGCGAACAAGCGTCCGTAGGAGCGTCACCCGTAAGAGTGAAAGAGTTCCCCAGCATCAGCAAATTGCCATTAGCGTCAGAGGTAGCGATGCAGGAGCGTCAACCGGAGGGTGAAGCACAGAGCCAGAACGGTACAAAAAAAGTCCTGGTTCGGCTTCTGGATGATATAGGCAAATTGCACAATACAGTTGTGATTGCTGGTTGTACACCTGTGCTTTCCCTCTTGGCAAGAGCAACCGAACGTTGGCATCCGCAACTGCGAATTGATTATCATTTCGCCCACAGCACGGCTGCATTGCGTAGTCTGTGCCGAGGTGAAGTTCACATTGCAGGGATGCACTTATATGATCCCCAAACTGGGGAACATAACATCCCGTTTGTGCGGGAAGCCTTAACAGGTAAGAGTGCCGTTTTGATTACCCTTGGAGTTTGGGAAGAAGGTTTATTAGTCCCACCAGGAAACCCAATGGGAGTTAAAACAGTTTCCGACTTAGTAGAATTTGGAGCAACTATTGTCACCCATGAAGTCGGTTCTGGCAGTCGGATGCTTTTAGAACGAAAACTCCAAGAAGAGGGAGTGCCATTCCAGACTGTGAAAGGATTTGACCATATCGTTCACAACCATCAAGATGTTGCTTTATCTATAGTCTCAGGCATTGCTGATGCAGGTATAAGTACGGCATCTATAGCTAATGCCTTTGGGTTGGGATTTATTCCCCTTCATCGGGCGCGATACGACTTGGTGATTATTAAAGAATATTTGGAAGAAGAACCAGTAAAGCAGTTTCTCAGTATCTTGGGACATCAGCTAGTGCGATCCCAATTAGAGATTCTCGGTGGCTATGATATTAGTAATATTGGGGAAGTTGTAGCAAATATTTAGTAATTCGTAATTATTAACCCACGACTAAAAAATATGTCTTTTACTTTCCACAACTCTAGTTAGTTGCTCTATCTTGCAATTACGAATTACTCAAGTCAATCAAAATTACCCAACAAATTAGCCAATGATGAATCATCACTTCTTGATGAACAAACATCCGATTCAAATTAACGATACAACCTTAAGAGATGGCGAACAAGCGGCAGGTGTAGCCTTTAACGTTGAAGAAAAAATTGCGATCGCCACTTTTCTTGATGCTATTGGTGTTCCAGAATTGGAAATTGGCGTTCCGGCAATGGGGCAAGAAGAAGCAGAGTCGATCCGAGCCATTGCTAATCTGGGATTAAACGCCCAATTACTGGGCTGGAACCGTGCTAATTTGTCCGATATCCAGGCATCGATAGATTGTGGTTTGCAACGGGTGCATATTTCCGTTCCCATCTCGGAAATTCAGATTGCCGCCAAGTTTGGGGGTAATCAGCAGAAAATGCTAGATCGTTTGCGGGATGCAATAAATTTTGCTTGCGATCGCGGTTTATCTGTATCTGTTGGTGGAGAAGATTCTTCTAGAGCCGATGAATCTTTTTTGCTAGATGTGGCGTTTTATGCCCAAGAGTTGGGAGCTTTCCGGTTTCGCTTTTGTGACACTGTAGGAATTCTCGATCCTCTGACTACTTACAGCAAAGTTCGCTCTCTTGTCCATCATCTATTCATTCCCATAGAAATGCACACGCACAATGACTTTGGACTGGCAATGGCGAACTCGCTAGCTGGTCTGGAAGCAGGGGCGCTATCGGTTAACACCACGGTAAACGGGATCGGTGAACGGGCAGGTAATGCGGCGCTGGAAGAAATCGTGATGGCACTGAAACACATCTACGGTGTCCCAACGGGCATTGATACAAAACGGCTGTTGGAACTCTCACGCTTAGTTGCTAAAGCTGCCAACTGGCCAGTTCCTCCCTGGAAAGCAATCGTGGGTGAAAATACCTTCGCACACGAATCTGGTATTCATGCTCACGGTGTGTTGCAAAATCCGGGTACTTACGAACCGTTTGCGCCAGAAGATGTTGGTTGGGAACGTCGCCTTGTTGTAGGCAAACATTCCGGTCGGCATCTGATATTCAGTGTGCTGCAAGAACATGGAATCACGCTCACTCAGCCAGAAATTCAATCAGTGCTGGATGCTGTAAAGCATAAGTCAGTAAAAGTTAAGCGCAGTCTCACGGTTGAAGAACTCCTGAGTTTGGTTCCTCAAGGGTAAACGCACAACACCTACAACCTTTGAATGTTATGGGTGTTGTGCTTTTACTTATTAAAGAGTAAATACATACCTCAGATTGTTTGCTTTGGGTCAATTTGACCAGAGAAGACTTAAATCAAAAGTGAAGTTGGTTAAGAAGACATAACAATTCCATCTCAGGTTATTGATCGCAATTATTTTATCAACTGCTAGAATATTACCAATTATGTTGGTATGACTATGCCGAGAAAAGAGCAAGGATGGATCACTTTTCAATTGTCTCCAGAAGAACAGCAACTTCTGGAGCAGTACTGTAAAAATTTTCAACGCACTAAAACTGATGTGTTGCGCTCCTTGTTGCGTAGTCTCCAGCCAAAATTACTCAAACAGCAGGGGAAGCAGTTTGATTCTGGGGAGATTGATCTTGACCTACTTTGAGCAGTAATGAAGCGAGTTGTCTTACACCTAAAAAAATTTGCAATGGGGTTGGTAATCCCTTTGAAATCGTAAAAAAGCGTTCAAGTTCAAAAGTTGACTATGACAAATCCTAGAAAACTATTGCGATGCCTGGGTAGGACAGAGCGATCGCGCCACGGTCAAATTCCTTTCAATTACGAAATTGGTTTGAACGATTTTCTAACTGTTCCGGTGATGAAAGTTCTACGGCTTGAGCAGAGGTAAATCAGATTGTTGATACTCCAATGCCACTTGATGTCCAGGGTAGTCAGGATTGGTTAATTCTACTAAAGCATTTTTTTCTACCATGCTTAATTTTGATTCCATTCGTACCACAGCAATGCAAAAAGTCCCATATAATTGGGCTTTGATCAAAAACTTGCTTTCACCAGAGGCAAGCTTAGAACTAACTGCGAGTTTTCCCCACGAAGACTTTCGCCTGTCGGAGGGAGAGGGATACGGATACTCCTGGGGAAAGATGCTTGCCACTAGTGAGGATATTTCCTTCATGCTCAAATCTAGCGATAATCGCTGGCGAGAGCGGATGGCACAAGGCAGACTTACTTATGACTTAAGACACCTCAGTAAAGTCTGGCGACAGTTGATAGAAGGACTGTGGACAGATTCTTACCGCGCAGCAATAGCCGAAATGTCTGGGTTGGAACTAAAGGACTGTGTAATGGATATTGGATTTCGCCGATATCACTTAGGACATTTGCATCACCCTCATACAGACGAGCCGAACAAAGTTTTAACTCATCTGCTATTTTTCAATCAACAGTGGTCTGGAGAGTGGGGAGGCTGTTTGCGAATTCTCAAAGACTCCCAGCCGGAATCTGCCTTCCAAGATATCCTACCCCTGAGCGATTCCTCAGTTGCGATCGTGCGTTCTGATAATTCTTGGCATATGGTAACTCCGCTTACTTCTCCTGTATCGGAGTCTCGGCTAGGCTTACGAGTTGCTTTTTTTCGGAATAGTCGCCTAACTCCAGATTTCGGAAAAACCCAGCTAGCTGCGTAGTAGTCAAGTATTTTCTCTCTACTTTTGTCAGAAAATCAGCCTCCTGATTTTCTGGTTCCTCCTTGTTTCTCGTCGTTGGTAATCCCTTTGAAATCGTAAAAAAGCGTTCAAGTTCAAAAGTTAACTATGACCAATCCTACAGAACTATTGCGATCGCGCTACGGTGAAGTTCCCTTCAATTACGAAATTGACTGGAACGACTCTCTAGAAACATTGGTATCTCACCGTTCAATTCGGTCTTATCTATCTGACCCCTTACCACCAGGAACCCTAGAGTGGATAGTTGCTGCGGCTCAATCTGCTGCTAGTTCAGCTAATATGCAAACTTGGAGTGTCGTAGCGGTTGAAGATCAAGAGCGCAAAGCAGAATTATGCAAGCTGGCTAATAACCAAGCATGGATTAACCAGGCTCCTGTATTTTTGGTTTGGTTAGCAGATTTAGGTCGTCTTGCTCATATTGCTGACAGTCGCGGACTACCTCATGTAGCTCTGGATTATGTAGAACTGTTAGTTAAAGCAATAGTCGATGCTTCGGTAGCAGCCCAAAATGCTGTTGTAGCCGCTGAATCTATTGGGTTAGGAACGGTATATATGGGCGCAATCCGCAAAAGCACGCAAGAGGTAGCCACATTACTAAATTTGCCACCTTTTGTGTTCCCTGTGTTTGGGTTGTGTGTGGGTTATCCAAATCCTGAGAGCCAACCTGCTATTAAGCCACGGTTGCCCCAGTCAGTTGTATTCCACCGAGAAACCTATAAATTAGCAGAGCAAGATGAAGCGATCGCTCATTACAACGATATCATGAAAGAGTTCTACACTCAACAAAAGATGAATGTCGCTGTTGATTGGTCGGAACACTCCGCCGAGCGGATTGCCACGTTAGACTATTTAAAAGGGTGCAAGTACTTGCGTGAAACTCTTAACAACTTCGGTTTTAAGTTGCTATAAAAGGAGTGAACAGCCAGAAAACACAGAGTACAGGACAAGCATTCACCGTACCCCTAGTAGAGAGCAAGCTACGCGCAGTAGGGACTAAAGAGAACTTCTGATGTCTGCACCATACCTTCTGACGCTTAAAGACTTGTTACCGCTCCACTAAAGACTCAAAGGGTGCATCCCAGTCTCAAAAGATAATTTCAGTGCGTAAGTCCTAAAATAGACCAGCTAACTTGCCAGATATAGCAATTCTACTGCCTGAAACCTTTGTAAGAATTTGGGGAATCTGAAGGCATTTAAGCAGTCAACAGGCGAACGATTTAATGGGTATTCCAGCAAGCTTTATCTTTCAAAAAAGGGCTGAACTGTAAGAATCGCTCTTGTAATGAGAATTGCTGACCAAAAATATAGAATTAACCCGCGAAACAAAAAGGAGCTCCAAACAATGAATAATTTGTCTACTAAAGACCTCAACAGACTACGCTCTCAAAGCAAAATAATTATGAATCGAGTGGAGATTTTCATAGAAACTTACCTATTAGAAGCTCCCCCTGATGAAAAACTGATTAACGATACCTTACAAGAGATCATCAAGGCTACGAATAGCTTAACAACCGCAGCATCAAAGATGAAAACCGCAGAACCCGTACATCAAGACGCTAACGGTTCAAAATAGTTTAATAGGGCTGAGTGGAACCCCGTAGCTAAATAATGGGGATTGAATACAGTTCCGTTAGCGGTAGCGGGGCGTTTAGCCCGTGCTGAGTAATCGACGCTAGATACTCAGCACTATTTAAGTTATGGAGATAGATGAATCTAGACCGTTAGGAAACACCATGCTAAAAGGGCTAAGTTTAAATTTAAATAACTGGTTAGAAAGAAATACAATTGTACGTAACCTGGAGTTTTTTCAAGACTTTATTATTATTTCTCTCTGCCTTGGTTTATTCTGTGTGATGCTCATCCGACTGGGAGATATGTTCTTCTCCTTTTTACATCCCTTGGATTTACGGCAAGTAACATCTGATATCTTGTTCATTTTGATTTTGGTAGAGTTATTCCGCCTGTTAATTGATCATATACAACAACAACGGACATCCGTGGCAGCAGCAGTAGAGATTACTATGGTTTCTGCTTTAAGAGAAGTAATTTTACGCGGTGTTCTTGAAATTCCCCGTGACCAAATTTTTGGAATCGCAGTATTTTTAGTAGTATTAGCGGGAATTCTTGTGGCTTCACCTTGGGTATCTCACTTTTTTGAACAGGTGAGAATTCCTCACACTGAAACAAAAGAAAAACACAATTAGTGGCTGATAATCCTCTAGTTTCTGATTACAATTAATCAGAAATACTCTTAGCAAATAGATTGGCGATCGCAAGTAAATTTGCCAGTTACCATGCCCCTTCCCCCTGCCTCTCTGTTGAAAGTAATCGGGGCAATTTTTTGTACATTGAATATAAAATCTGGTAACAAATAGCTAAGGTTATTCTTCTTGGGTGACAATCCACAACAAGTCTAACCACAACTGGGGATAAGTTTGCTTTAGATTGGAGCGGGGATCACGCATCAAGTTATTGGCATTCAAGCAAACAACCTCAACTAGCCCCAGATATTCTGCTACTTCTCTAATGAGATTTTTTTGTTCTACTACAGCACTAATTAGTCTATCAGGGCAGTAAATACCAATGTATTTTGCATGGCGGATAGACGTTTTTATATTCACTCTTGTTAAGTGAGGATGAGGATTGATCACCTTCACATAACATTGGCTTAACAGTTTCCATACCTGTGGGTGAGTGTGTTCAATAATTACATTAAATTGCTGGGCTAAGTCTTCTTCGGTAATCATTACTTTCTCCATTGCTTTGTTGACCTGGCACTTACCAGTAATCTCATGTCATCTGTTACATACTTTGGTAAATACCTAATTGTACAAAAAATTAAAACAGCAATTCTTTGCTGATGCTATGTGCATATTCACCCTAGTGAAATCGTTAATTTTTAGTCAGGGTAAAATTTATTCCAAAGAGTGAAATTGGTTGGTATGTTTTCTACGGCTTCTATTACTCGCCTATCAAGCATCAAAGCTGAAACTAATCTCTAAAACTGTATTAAATACTACTTTTTAGCAATTTTGTTGGTAATTTTTTCTGCTAGACAAATGCTCTGTTTATTGGAATTTGGAGCTTTTGAGCCATAATAGCAGCTAAAAAGCAACCACCCGCAAAAATAATTTGCGCTTCGCAAGCAAATTTGCAATTTCTGTGATAGTGTTTTTATATGGGGAATCAAAACAGCGAAAGCACAGTCATGTCATCAAAGAGAAATGATCGTTGCTTAGTACTTTGGGACATCGGATGGTTCACTCACAATTTGAAATTATCGGCGGTTACGATATCAGCAAAATCGGTGAAGTTGTAGCGAGTTTTTAGAGTGGATTGCAATGGTTAGTTGTGTGGTTAAAGGAAAACTTGGCGTAAATTTAAATTCCTGCTGCAACCACTCTTTAGGTATGAGGAACCTTCAAGGGATTACAACAATTGATAATACTGAATTCGTAATTCATAATTTGTAATGACGTTCTCTACTAGACGCAATTGCTAGCTTGCTTCTTTGCAGGAGTAGGCGGATTCGCTACAGCTACGCTAACGTAATTCGTAATTAAGAAATTCGGATTTAATCTGAGTTTCCAGCTTGGAATCTGTAGCTTTCTTTTTTCCAATTGGTATTACCACTGCCAGAGAAATCATTTGAGTGAGCGGATGCTAATGCTTGCAATATTCCTTGAGTGATGTCTTATTGCTCTAGCTATTAGTCAGAAAAAACAATGACTAAGCTTCCGAGATATCAGATGCATAGAATCAGGTGGGCCAGAACCTGGTGTCGGTTGTGCCGGTCGCGGTATCATCACTGCTATCAACTTTTTGGAAGAAAATGGTGCCTATCAAGACGTAGATTTCGTATCCTACGACGTATTGGGCGACGTTGTGTGCGGTGGTTTCGCCATGCCAATTCGTGAAGGTAAAGCCCAAGAAATCTACATCGTTACCTCCGGTGAAATGATGGCGATGTTTGCTGCCAACAACATTGCTCGTGGCGTTCTCAAGTACGCTCACACTGGTGGTGTACGCTTGGGTGGACTGATTTGTAACAGCCGTCAAACTGACCGGGAAGACGAACTGATTAGCACCCTGGCAGCCAGATTGAATACCCACATGATTCACTTCGTCCCGCGTGACAATATCGTGCAACACGCCGAATTACGTCGGATGACAGTGAACGAGTATGCACCTGACAGTAACCAAGCTAATGAATACCGGACATTAGCGGACAAGATTATCAACAATAAAAATCTTACAGTTCCCACACCCATTGAGATGGATGAGCTAGAAGATTTATTGATTGAGTTCGGAATCCTCGAAAGTGAAGAAAATGCTGCAAAAATGATTAGCCAAGCAGATGCTGCTAAGAAGCAAGAAGACGCTCAAGGCGAAGCACTAGAAGCAGTGAAAAAAGGAAACGTAGAAATAGTTTCCGGTAGCGAGAAGAAGTAAGATTCTTGTTCAGACTCAGGTGCTAAATACAAAGTAAATATTAGGTGGGCTATTTTCGCCCACCTTCTCACCAATCATTTAAAATGGAGGTAGTCGAATAGCTGATCTTAACTCTGTGCATTTTATCTTCACCGTGTTAACACTAATTCACTAACGTGTACATGGCAACATTAATACTTTAATAGTTTAGTTCGTGTTTTTGTTTTATCCTTCTCTAACCTAGTTGATGTTTATGTTTTAGGGGATGGCAAATTCTCTTTCTCATTCCCTTTTATTACATACTTTAGATACACCCTTAATAAATTAAAATCCGATAAAAGTCTTTGGGAATTCAGTTAATATCTAACAACTTCTACCTATTGTCACCAAACAAATGAATCCCACTCCAGAAAAAACCAACGATTCACTCAGTGACTCCAATTCAGAAAATGCTCGTCAGCAGCAGATACAAAAGAAAAAAAAGTCCTCCACACAATTACCCCAACCTGGAACTACTCAAGGGAGTTGCGCTTTTGATAGTGCAATGATTACGCTAGTACCAATTACTGATGCTGCTCATGTAGTTCACGGGCCAAGCGGCTGTGCTGCCAGTATTTGGGGAAGTTACAGCAGTCTCTCCTCTGGTTCGATGCTGTACAAAATACGCTTTAGCAGCGACATAGATGAGAACGATATCATCTTCGGTGGAGCCAAAAAGCTGTACAAAGGCATTTTAGAATTAGAAAGACGCTACAAACCTGCGGCAGTATTTGTTTACTCCACTTGCATCACCGCTCTGATTGGGGATGACATCGAGGGAGTTTGCAAAGATGCCACCGAGAAAACAGGAATACCCACTATCCCTGTACATTGCCCTGGATTTATTGGGAATCAAAATTTAGGCAACCGTGTCGCTGGTGAAGCGATGCTTGAACATGTTATTGGAACAGCTGAACCAGATACTAGTACACCCTATGACATCAATCTAATTGGTGAATACAATATTGCAGGTGCAATATGGAATGTTCTACCGTTATTGGAGAAATTAGGTATCAGAGTTTTGGCAAAAATTACAGGCGATGCTGTCTACAAAGAAGTATGCTATGCCCATCGTGCCAAGCTTAACGTCATACTCTCTTCCAAAGCATTAATTAATATGGCAAAAAGCATGGAGAAAAAATATGGTATTCCCTATATTGAAGAGTCTATTTATGGCATAGAGCAAATCAATCAGTGTCTAAGAAATATTGCCGCAAAGTTGGGTAATCCTGATTTGCAGGAACGTACAGAAAAGCTAATTGCAGAAGAAACTGCTGCAATAGATGAAAAACTCGCTCTTTATATCACCCGATTGCAAGGTAAGCGGGTTATCCTTTCTACTGGAAGTTTCAAGAGTTGGTTGATTATCTTTGCTGCTAAGAAATTGGGGATGGAAGTTATTGCTATTAGTAGTAATAATAATCAGGAGGATAGAATTAGAGTCAAAAGTTTGCTGGGTCAAGATGGCATAATTCTAGAACAAAATAGTCTTGAAGAAATTTTACAGATAATTAACGAAAATCAAGCTCATATGTTAATTGCTGATAAACGCCATCAAGATGCCTCTCTCACAGCTAGGATTCCATTCCTGGATATTAATCAAGAACGCAATCATCCCTATGCAGGCTATATCGGAATCTTAGAGGTGGCACAAGAACTGTATGCCGCTTTTTACAACCCTGTGTGGGAGCAAGTATGCCAGCCAGCCCCCTGGTCAGCAGGAAATTCTTCTGAGGAGGATATCTAATGGCGATTATTAGCGTTACGAGTACATCAGTTGCAGTTAATCCCCTGAAGCAAAGCCAAACTGTAGGTGCAGTTTTGGCCTTTTTGGGGTTAAAGGGAATGATGCCTTTATTACACGGTTCTCAAGGCTGTACTGCTTTGACTAAGGCAGTATTAGTACAACATTTCCGTCAGACGATTCCCCTTTCCAGTACTGCGATGACAGAAGTTGCAACTATTTTGGGTGGCGAGGAAAGAGTTGAACAAGCAATCCTAACTTTGGTGCAGAGATCCAAACCAGAAATTATCGGTCTTTGTAGCACTGGACTTGTGGAAACCAGAGGTGATGATATGGGGCGTTTTGTTAAGGAGATTCGCCACCGTCACCCAGAACTCGATTATTTACCAATTGTGCTTGTCTCTACACCGGATTTTAAAGGAACATTACAGGATGGCTTTGCTGGCGCAGTTGAGAGTATGGTTAGGGAAATCCCTCAAAAAAGCTCCAAGCAAGATGCTTGTGCCACACAAATCACTATTTTGGCGAGTTCTGCCTTCACACCAGGGGATGTACAGGAAATCAAAGAGATTGTTACTTCCTTTGGACTCGTACCTATTGTTGTACCTGACCTTTCTGGCGTACTAGATAGTCATATAGAAGATTCCTCTAGTGCCATTACAGCTAATGGCACAAATGCAGCACAGTTGCGCTCAATTGGCAGTTCTGTATTCACTTTGGCACTAGGTGACAGTATGCGGCCTGGGGCGCAAATTTTAGAAAAGAGATTCAATATACCTTACGAGGTATTTGGTGAACTGACGGGACTATTAGCAGTAGATAAATTCCTGCAAGCTTTAGCAGATATCAGTGGTGTCAGCGTGCCGGAGAAATACCGCCGTCAACGCCTTCAGCTACAACATCTGATGTTGGAAAATCACTTTTACTTTGGTTGCAAGCGAGTTTCTTTGGCCCTGGAACCAGATTTACTTTGGTCAACAGTTTCTTTTCTGCGATCGCTAGGAGTTCAGATTCACACAGCAGTGACAACAACACGCTTTCCTCTGCTAGAAAAACTTCCGATTAAGAGTATTACTATCGGCGATTTGGAAGACTTTGAGCAACTGGCGGTTGGGTCTGATTTGCTAATTACCAACTCTCATGGAGTGGCGATCGCTCAACGCTTAAAAATTCCTCTCTACCGTCAAGGGATTCCCATTTTTGACCGCTTAGATCATGGTCAATTTACCAAAATTGGCTACCGAGGTACTATGCAGCTTTTATTTGATCTTGGCAACCTGTTTTTAGAGCAGGAAACAAAGCTTAAGCATTAAACAGAGCTAATTATTAACTATTCATCACCATATTACCAATATTATTGGTAATGTGTAGCACAAGATACAATCTTGACGATCAACTTTAGCTTTGATAGTTACTATCAAGCCGTATACTCCATCTGTGAATATACCAACCAATTTTAGTAACTAGCCACTAGCTTCTGCATTGACTCAAATTAAGTCTTCTTCATGAATCCAGCACAGCTAAAAAAAACAACTGCCAAAGCGAGTTGTGTGACAAGAAAACTTCGCCGCCGTTTTGACGTTACACAATCTGTCATTACACCATCTTTGCTCACCTGGTTCGAGGTTATTGGCTACACAGTTTTGTTAGAGCCAGACATTGCTTTAGGTAAGCACGAGATAGGGCGGAGTACTTATAGTGATGTGGTTTTGTATCAGCGCCTTCATAGTGCTTTGCAGAAAATTAACCCCACAAAACCGGATGAAGCGATCGCCGCAGCTATCTATCAGGTTACTTGCACAGAGAGTTCCGACTTACTGGAAAATAACCACCGCTTTCACAAGTTCTTGACTGATGGTGTGGAAGTTGAATACCTGTATAACGAAGAAATAGTTTATGACAAAGTGTGGCTCATTGATACTTCTAATCTACTGAACAATGATTGGCTAGCTATTCATCCCTTGACTGTAGTTGAGGGGAGTCATGCTCACTGTCCTGATGTAGTTGTCTTTATCAACGGTTTACCCTTGGCAGTTATTGTCTCGATTCAGCCAAGTCATGAACAGGTGACTTTCAAAGAAGGTTATCAGCGAATTCAGACCTACATTGAACAAATACCGAAGCTGTTTTCCTACAATACATTCCTAGTTATTACTTATGGAAATCGGGCACGAGTCGGTACATTAACCTCAGACTGGCAGGAGTTTTTACCCTGGCGCACGATTGATGGGGAAGATTTTCCTGCCAAGGGCGCAGCTGAACTAGAGGTGCTAATTCAAGGCATTTTTGATAAACGGCGTTTCCTAGAGCAAGTATTACACTTGATAGTGTTTGAAGAGAACGGAACCAGCATTAGTAAAAAATTGCTTCGCCGACCTTTTTGTACTATACAGTACCCCAAAAAATCTTCGTGCCAAGGCTGGTAAGTGCTGATTTATCAGTGATTAGCAGAAAAGCTAACTCACAATTAAAACTTCCCAATTTCTAATTACTTATTATGAATAAATCCCCCCTTCCCGCAGATGATTTACCTCCAACTGGAGCAACTATACTTAACGAGTTATTCTACAGGCAACAGAAGAAGCTACTTGCAGGCGATTTTATCAAGCCTGCGGCTCAATTATGCGAGTTTTGCTATCAAATTGTCACTGGTATTTCAAGATAAATACTAGTCCTTTGATGTTAGTTATTATCTGCTATGATATAGAAAGTTATCTGAATATCGTCAATGCTATTCCCCAGTTCATCAAAAAGTTGAAGCAGTTTTCCAACAAAGCCAAAATTGACCTTTTTCCACCAGATCAGAAAGGAGAACCTTGGGAAATAGAGATTGAAGAAACGTCAGATGATGAAGCCTAGTCAAGCAGGTGAATAAACGAAAATTTGGTATTAATCAAGCAATACCTTTTGCTTTGGATCTGCCAATTTTTTCTTGAGTGCTAAACTCATAGCCGCAGCTAGTAATAGTCCGTAAACATAGTTGGGTTCGGGTACTGATTTGGTGGGGCTAGTAAAGCCATACTTGTGCAAAATTTGCTGTCCTTTCTCTGACAAAATATAATCTGCTAGTTTTTCTGCATTCGGATCAGCATTTTTAAGAACTGTTAAACCAAATGGCGCCGCAACAGACAAATAATCTGGTAGCCCAACTACTTGCAGACTCGGATCAATTTTTTGCGATGCGATCGCGCCAGTATAGTAAGTCAAGAAAACATCTGCTTGCTGAGTGTTGTCTAAAAAATACACTAAGCTGTCCTGTCCTGATGGGACTATTGGGGTATTCGTTCCACCTGTTAATCGCAAGGCTTTACTATTGAGGGTATCAAAACTACCAGGGTTTTTGGAATTAGCTTGACTTAATAAGATGAATGATTTTTTGTAAGATTTATTGAAGCATTAAGGTATGACATTTTGAAGTGAGGAATGTGGGTTTATATAGACAAATGTTGGCTTTGTGACAATACGATTCGGTTAAGAAAGTTATCAGTTGAGGCAAGCAAGAGGAGCAGTTATTCAGCAGGTGGTAAAAAGAATTATTGCTCAATAAGTCTTTTTCCTCCCCTGCCTCAATAGCTTATCCAAATCGTATTAGGCTTTGTTAATTATTGAAGACATGGTAGGCGTAAACAAGCTTTTCGGCAGCCACACTCAATAGATTTACAAATGTTTCCAGAAGTTATTGGTGATAGTCTTGAAACCGACAACCTTAGCCTCTATATCAGAAATTTTTTGGTTTCAAAGGAGAAGCAGGAGCGGATAATATAAGAATATTTGTCACATTACTAACGTAGCGACCTCCAGCTTTGTCATTTGGAACTACTAAACGAGCAAATCCTTCATCTATTAAAGGCACGACTTTACCATCAGCACCTTTTTTTGCATATGCAACTAGCACTGTTTTCCCTTCAAAATTAGGTTGAATTTCACCAATAGCTACAACTGCACCATAGCAATCCGTGGCATCAACTAAAACATATTGCCGCAGAAAAGAGTTTTTAGAATTTAAACCAGAATTCCCAGGTTTGAGACCACCTCCGGCTTTCAGATTATTAATCAATTCCCATAGGGGGACTCCATAGTATGTTTCTGTTCGTGGACCTGAGCCGGTTTGAAAGCTCACAGTGATTTCAGTAACTAATGCTGGATTTTGTTTTTTTAAAGTATCTCGCAAATTTGTGAGGTTTTGCAAGTTATAGGTGGTTGGATTATTGATTTCTCCACCCAAGCGAAAACTTGGCGAAAAACCTCGAAGACACTTATTTTTATCCGAGAGAGATGCTATTTTTTCTGCTTTTTGCAACGGAAGACTACTTCTTGAGTCAGCTAAAGTAGGCTGCCATAAAACCAGAATCGATAGTATTAAAGATGCAATGGGTATCGTGCGGGTAAAACGCATAAAACATTTCTCCGTTTAGAATTGAATATTGAAAAAATTAGATAGTTTTGCTCATCAAAAATTAGTCTCGTTATCGCCAGAACTGAGCAAATTGACAATAAATTTTGTTACAGAAAAATCAAAACGGTTCTATCGTTAAACTTTCAACTCCTTACCAAAGGATACAAAATAGCTAGTTTTCAATATGAGTTATTAAAAACTAATGAATCCTTACGCCAAAGTTATCCGCAAACCTCTTGTTAGATTTGCGTTTTTCCAAATGGATAAGTGTATCTGTGTAATCTAATGAAGATAATACCAACTTATTGAGTAAATTACTATATTATTTGGTAATTAAACGCTAATAAAATTAATTTTTATTTCTTTTTAAAATAGTGAAACTTAATATTGTATACAAACTTGCTGTCATTATTTGCTTTATAAATAGCTTACTATCAAGCTAGTAAAGTGTTTATAAGTGAGATTTACCTGTAAATTAGAAAACTGTCCGATTTATGGAGAAGGGTTGTAGTTGTGCCGACACTATAGTTGGAGCAAAACTATCCAGCTACTAGACTCATAGTGTATGCAACCAATAGACTAGTGGAACGGTTCACAGGTGTAGTGAATAGAGCGATATAACCGTCTATCGCTCTATTTCATCAACTACTTAAGAGCTTCGTAAAACGCCTACTCTACTTACGTTCTAAGTCTTGCGTAAACACTATTCTTTCTGGTTCATCTCCTACGTTTTAACAACTGTAATCTTAAGTATTCAAACTAAGTTAAAAATGCACTACTGTGCCATCGTCATTTTGACTGCAATATCGCACGGTTTACCAAAGTACGGTGAACTTGTCACTAAAATATCTACACCAGTGTTAGCATAATCCTTTATATTTTCAGAGGTAATACCACCAGCCGCTGCTAGTTTTAAGTTTGGATACTGCTGCTTCAACTTCAAAACTAGAGGCTCAAGGTCTGGTAGGGGAATTTTATCAAACTGAATTAAATCTACACCTGCTTGAGCAACCATCCAAGCATCTTTTGGTGTATCTACTTCAACGCAAATATGTTGTTCTGGAAACTGTCGTCGCAGTTCATTCATGCGTTCAATTAGCCCTACTATACCTCCCAGAAATATCAGGTGTTGGTTAAAGATCAGAACAGTTTCAGATAATCCTAAGCGATGAAAAAAACCCCCGCCAGCTAGAACTGCTTTGATGGAAAGCGCTCTAGTACCTGGAAAACATTTACGAGTAGTTACAATAGAAACAGACTGATTTACTGTTTTAGCAGTATCTACTAATACTCTTGTACGCGAAGCAATGCCGGAGGCGTATTCCATCAAATTTAAAGCAACTCTCCAGCCACTGTGCAAAGCTTGAGCAGTGCCACTAGCTTGAAGAATTAATTGCTTCTCCTGGCAGACTGTACCACTTTCGACTTGATAATGAACTTCGGCACCACAATATTTTAATACTCTGGCTGCTTCTTCAGTAGCGCAAATGGTCATCGGATGACGGGTAGAAAACTCTATTTCACCAAGTTGCTTGCCAATGCCAAGTCCGTAGGTTGTCAAATCTAGGTAGGGAACATCTTCCTGAATTAACCTAGCGATCGCCTCATCTGAGAAGAAAACACTCATTTTACTTTTATGATCGGCTGACAAATAAATAGCTCAATCAAGATTCCCAATAAACTTAATCTCATTCAGTTGTAGGAATTGTAATAATTACTACCATTGTCTCAAATAGTTGGTAACAAAATAACTTTGTTAAGAAAGAATATATACCTCAGTCGCCAAAATTAGTTAAATGCTGAAATTGGAAACTATTGACTTATAATATCAAGCTTAAATTTAGCAATCATACAGATAGTGTAAATTACAAATATAATCCAAAGAAGATTGAGAATGCTAAATTTAGATGCCATTTATCATACAACAATGCAATCAGTTCCATACAATTATGCTGTGATAGAGAATTTGTTGCCCAAAGCAGCTAGCTTGGAACTTGTCGCCAGCTTTCCCCAGGAACAGTTTCGCTTATCAATAGGGGAAGGATATGGGTATCTTTG
Source organism: Nostoc sp. (assembly GCF_036917675.1). Lineage (GTDB taxonomy): Bacteria > Cyanobacteriota > Cyanobacteriia > Cyanobacteriales > Nostocaceae > Nostoc. The sequence goes on from NZ_JBALCT010000012.1 coordinate 19,590, forward strand.
GAGTGATATGCTTGCTAGTAATGAGGATATTGCTTTGATATACAAGTTTTGCGATGCCTGCGGCGGGCGTAGCCATCGCGCTAGCACTGAGTTATCAGATCGTTGGCGCGATCGCATTGCACAAGGAAGATTATCTTCTAATCTTGGTAATCTCAGCAGTATTTGGCAACAACTGATAGAAGAATTGTGGACACCTGCTTACCGCCAAGCCTTAACACAGATGTCTGGGGTGGAATTGAAAGACTGTGCAATGATAATTGGGTTTCGTCGATATAATCTAGGTCACTGTCATCGCCCTCATACTGATGAACCATCGAAAGCTTTGACTCACTTGGTATTTTTCAATGAACAATGGTCTATGGATTGGGGTGGTTGTTTGCGAATTCTCCTTGACGAAAAACCAGAATCTGTCTTCCAAGATATTGCACCACTGAACCAGTTTTCGGCTGTGATTGTGCGCTCAGATAATTCCTGGCACATGGTAACTCCAGTAGCATCGACTGCACTACAGTGCCGATTGGCTCTCAGGATTGCTTTTTTTCACAATCTCGATGCAGGTGCTTAGTCGATAGTAAAAATCCAATTTCTACACAAAAGGCGATCGCCTCTATTCTCTGGAAACAAGTAGTTAACTAAGAATATAAAAAGCAGTTAGCAGAGTACAGATTATTCTGATTATATGAGTGCAACTATAGCAGTCATACCTACTTTGTAAGCACATCCCCGACTTCTTCGGAAGTTGGGGGTATGCTTACAACTGATTTAGAAATGCTATATTTTTAAACCTACTTTTCGCTTATACAGTAGTAAAGTTATACCACCCGTGACTAACATGGCAGATATTGAATCTGATTCAGGAATTGGTGTAATTTGACCCGAACCACTTATTGTGTTGCTAAACCGACCAAAATCATTCACTCGACGACCTGTAGTAACTAAAAAGTATTTCTGTCCTGTAACAAGTTCTCGGTCGAAAGTAAAAGTACTACCATTCGTAGTAGTATTTGCTATAAGAACATTGGTTAATTGTTCGGTAGGATTGAAACTTTCCTGATATAAAGCTAAGAAAATATCCCATTTTCTATTTGCAGGTGGTGTAGGTTCAGAATCACCACTTATAGTATATAAACCGGATTGATCGATCGTAAAATCAAATACGCTGTAAGGTACGCTCATTCCCAAATTTCCATCTTTTTCACCACTGATAAGAGTGGGAGGATTACCTGGCGCTACACGCCGCCAAATCGGTTCGTTTGTTGTATCACCTTGATAATTAAAGACAGCAGCTTTGGAGGGTTGAGCAGTAGAAACAGTAGCTAATGCTAACCCCAGAATAACCATTAATGGTTTTTGAAAAAACTTTGTTTCTAACATAAAAGTGATGACTCCTCAAATACAAATGGCTTGGTGTAGTGGGAAAACTGTTTAGTAAGGTTTGGACTGCAACAATTAGAGAAGTTCAGTTCAACTGTTGCAGAATCTGATGCACTTTACTGCAATACTTGACGATATCTACGCAACTTCGATGCTGTGAGGCAAGATAAGCCAATTAACAACAAACCAGAAATTGATGGTTCTGGGACTTGAGTAATTACCAACGAAAGATTATCTGCGTAAGCGTCGTTTACTCGTCCTCTTGCATAATTGGCGTTCAACAGTACATTAATTTGACGTGTACCCACAGGTACAGAGCCATCAGTTGACTGTAAAAATAAGCCTGTGATGTTGTTTCTTTGGGCGGGAGTTGGCGAAGTAATACTTGCTATGCCTAGAGACTGGTTAGCTTGATCGAGGAAACTAATGTTTAGTGATGCGCTATCTTCATCGGTGCTATATCCCCCCAACCAGCCGCTCAAGTTAAACCCAGCTTGATGTGCATCAATAGTTGAGGCCAGATCAGATATATCGATTAATTGCGAAGCACTGGAAGAGGCTCGATCGGCACCGCCAAAAAATAGATTTTGACCGCGATCGCTTGGACCAGGAACATCAGTACCAGGAACAGTAACGTTCACTACATTACCTAATGGGTTGGTAAAGCTAAAACCTGTTGCCCCGTACTTTAATACACTGAAACTACCTGTTGGAGTCCAGCCAGGGATAGTAGGTATATCAGCCCCAACAGCATTACCAATTGGATCTCCTTGCCCAAGTTCTGCATCACCATTTACTATTAGATTAGTGCCAAAGGTGGCAGCATAGATGGGGTTAGAAAGCAAGAGACTAAATGTAAATCCTGCTATCAAGGTTGTACCAATCTTGACCATTGCTTGAGAAAACAGAGGAAACATATTTAGCTTATTCATAGTTTGTTTTTTCGTTAGGCTAACTAACAGCTTGCTTCAAAATAAAACAAGATTCATTGATTTTGTAACTGTGGTATTCATCGCTGACTTGAACTTTTTGCTGTTTGGCAGCCAACTTTCTCTGCAAGGCAAAAGCTACACTCACAGCAAGTAAAATTCCACCAATCCCTTGAGGTTTGGGAACCTTCTTCATAATTTTTTAATCGCCCATGAGTAAGGAAAAAATTACTTTCTCGTTTTTGGCAAGCTAAAACACATATTTATTGCATAGTCACTCATGAGCTTTGTTGAGTGTTAACACTCAACAGCCAACAGAATCATATATGCTTGTCAATTAATGTGGAGCAGCTTAACTAATGCTTAAACAGTCCTTGATCTGAGCGTTTAAACTTTATGAATTATTCAACAGTATTTATGACATATTTTTTTATACGTATTTGTATTTTCGATTGAAGCTATCATACCAACTTGGTTGGAAAAAATCAATTCAATTACGTAATTAAACGCTGACTTTATCAAAACTTTAAGTAAAAAGTTTTTTTATATTGATGAGATTACGCATATGGTAATACTTCAGGAGTAACTACGACTGTGATGCTTTTGTGATGCCTACGGCGAGCGTACCCCTACGGGGAAACAAGCTACGCGCAGCGTCTTTGACAGTAGAAGAGAAGCGATCGCCTTACCATTCTCGATGATCAACCTGAAGCATAGATGTGGGATAGTTTGTTTGGAGTAATGCCGCCAGTTCATGGTCAAATAGTTCTACTTTGTCTAGTGTTAGGCTAGCTCTCACACCAGGGCAAACGGATCTTATTTACTAATAAAAACTAATAAATATTTCAAAATTATCTAGATAATCGTAAAACTTGATAAATTGATAAAAAAATATACTATACCCAAAATTAGAAAGTAGTTTATCTCAAAAAAAATCACTTATTATTAGCCATAAAAAACTTGCTAATTAGGCAAATAAAAATAAGTTAATACCTGAGAATAAGTGAACATTTCTCGTGCCACCACTAGCAGCGATCGCACCCAATATCTGAGAATTTCCCTTAATCCAATCATGCATATAATCGGAAAAGGAAAGAGCAAAAAATCAATCCGAAATCTCTACAAAATTTGCACTTAGGCGCGGCTGCAAAGCCTAAAGGTAAGGTCAAATGTACCATCACAATCCTTCCACAAACTAAGGAATGATTTTGAAAGCCACTTTAGAGTAGTGGCTGTCTGCTGACTACAGTTCTTGTGTATCTACTTCTGCGTGATAGTAGTCTTGAACGTATTTACTAGTCACTTCTAGCAGTCTGTCGTGACCTTCAGGACTTACCTGTGGGAACGCTGACCGTACGCTGCTGATATAAGAGGTAAAATCACTTTCACTGGGATTAAAGAATTCTTGCCCGATGACGAGTGCGGCATAAGTTTCAGACATCTTAGTGCTGAATCCGTGCTCGGTGAGTCCATCGCCGATGTAGCGAAATAGCCAGTTAGCGTCAGGGTCGTGCTCAATCAATTTAGAAGAGTTTACGATGAAGTCTTGGTATTCAGTCATTGGGGTTACTCCTTTGGTTGTGTTGGCTTTGCAAGTCAGGAAAATTGTGGCGGGGAACTAGTGAAAAAATCCGATTAGCCTAAATAGCAGTTTGGGTGCGGTGATATCGGTTTTGCGATAATTCTGGACGCGATCGCTAGACTCAATCACGCCCGATGCCCAATGCCACCACGTCATCGATTACAGCGATCGCAACAGAGTAAAGCTGTTGACTCTGGTCAAATAATGAACTGGGAAAGCCAACGCGGTGTTTTGCTCCCATCAGTAGCAATTACACCAAAGTCAACTTTCATAAGTAAGTTTGTTGCAAAAGTTTTTAGGTAGTCTGAATGCGTTTGCCCTATGCTTTCTTTCACGATGAAAGAAAGCATATATGGAGGCATAACAGCTTATTAATCTTGTCCCTCGACAATTTCTTTTTGGATAAAACTAAGTTGTGCAGCTAATTCTTGCCGAGTAGAAGCTTTGAATAGATATCGGAAAACAAACCAGATTAAGTAACCAATTCCAGTCAACTCCAAAGCTAGACTTACCTGCGGAATTTCATTTATTACATCTAATACAGCTAGGATTATCTTAACTGCAATAGTCACTGTAATAATTGCAGAAAAATAAAGAATTGGCAGCTGGTATTCGGTGGAAAATTTACCTAAATATTTAGGCAAATGCTCCAAAAATGCAGAAAATTTCCCGCCAAGTTGCTGCCATTGAGGTAATGGTTGAGTATCAATTTTTGAAATTTCAAGTGGTGCAATAGGTTCGGTTGATGTAATATCAACAAATTTCAATTGTTGTACTTCGCTCTCCCGATTTAATGGTTTATCAGCAGGTAGTAGCAATGGCTGAGTATCAACTTTTGAACTCTCAAGTGGTGCGATAGGTTCGGCTAATGTAATATCAGCAGATTTCGATTGTTGTACTTCGCTCTCCCGATGTAATGGTTTATCAGCAGGTAGTAGCAATGGCTGAGTATCAACTTTTGAACTCTCAAGTGGTGCGATAGGTTCGGCTAATGTAATATCAGCAGATTTCGATTGTTGTACTTCGCTCTCCCGATGTAATGGTTTATCAGCAGGTAGTAGCAATGGCTGAGTATCAACTTTTGAACTCTCAAGTGGTGCGATAGGTTCGGCTAATGTAATATCAGCAGATTTCGATTGTTGTACTTCGCTCTCCCGATGTAATGGTTTATCAGCAGGTAGTAGCAATGGCTGAGTATCAACTTTTGAACTTCCAAGTGGTGCAATAGGTTCGGTTAATGTAATATCAGCAGATTTCGATTGTTGTACTTCGCTCTCTATAAGTTTCCTATTTTCTTCAGGGATAACAGTTTTCATTTGCTCACCACGGATATCATATTGAGCCAATTTCATCAAAGGCGAATAAATGGCATTATACATATCCCGCGCCATATTCACCGCACCTTCAAAG
>NZ_JBALCT010000013.1:0-3354 GCF_036917675.1 Nostoc sp.
CATCGGAGATGTTTATCTACCTTGCCATGATCCGGATCATGGTAAGACGATTAGCATAAAATTTTACCCATCAAAACTTTTCAAACACCCTCTTAAGCCGAAGGGTTTAGTAGGTGGTTACATGAAATGTGGCAAATAAGAAATAATTTGACAAAATTACTAGTTTTCACTACTTTTTTCTTTGGTCAACTGCTGTATTAATAATTGCACTCCCAAAGCCAACAAACCAATTGCCACTATACCAAATATTCCGCTTCCCAAAGCAACTACACCAACAACCAAAGTCCGAACAGCAGAAGAAATCCTCACCACCAATGGATTAATTGAATGGATAGGTTTAGTAGCAAAATTTGTGGCGATCGCAATCATCAACGAATATGCTGCAAATCCCATTCCTCCCGAAATCACCGCCCCAGTTAAACAGCGTAACGGACTTGATGTTACCTGTTCTTTAGTATCTATTTGTGATCTTAAATTTTGGTCATTCATAACATTTTAGATTGGAGCATTAGGAATAATTCTATTTATTTAAACTGAAGATGCCACCTGAATACCATGTGTAATTGTCCGAGTCACAAACAATTCTAAGTCTTCATCAAGAATTGCTTCCCTCACTTGCAACTTAACTTCTTCTGCCTGCTGTTGAGACTCAAAAAGAGCAAATACAGTTGGCCCCGAACCAGACATCATTGTTCCTAAAACGCCTTGCTGATTTGCAAACACTTCTCGCAACTGCAAGACTTGGGGATAGGCTGGCAATACCACGCGCTCCAAATCATTGTCCAGTTTTTGGGCAATTTCTCCCGCATCTTTATCCAGGACAGCTTTTACTATTGCTCCTGAATGAACTGCACTGGCACGGGCTGCCAAGTTGTCGCTATCTCTAAGATAAGAATTACCAAACTGCTCTCTATAGGTTTTGTATGCCCAAGCGGTGGAAACTTCCAGGCTGCGGTATTTTGCCAACACTATATATATACTATCCAAACTTGGTAGAGGAGAAAGTTGATCACCTCTACCTGTTGCGATCGCAGTCCCACCCCCTACACAAAATGGTACATCTGAACCAAGCGTGCCTCCTAACTCCTCTAATTCTGATTGAGTTAATCCCAATTTCCATAGTAAATCTATCCCCACCAACACAGCTGCGGCATTCGTCGAACCTCCAGCCAACCCAGCAGCTACGGGAATCTGCTTGTTGATGGTAATCTCCACACCCCCATATTTAGCAAAGGCTTTAGGAAATTGCCTCACCATTAATTCTGCCGCTCGGTATGCCAGATTACTTGTATCTGTCGGTACTTGTGGGTGGTTGCAGTGAACGCTAATGCTGTCAGTGCTGATGGAACGCACATCAATTTGGTCTGCAAGTCCGATACTTTGAAGTATCATGGCTAACTCATGGTAGCCATCGGGGCGAGCGCCAATTATTTCCAGATATAAGTTGATTTTAGCAGGGGCAATTAGGCTGTAGGAACGCATTTTGAAAGTTAGAAGTTAGGGGTTATGGGTTGCTAGTTGGGAATGGTTAAATTTTGGGTTTTGAATCAAAGCAATCATCTATATGTTCACTCTTAACTCCTCACTCCTCAGTACAGACGCGATTAATCGCGTCTCTGCTAACTCCTAACTCATTTGCTAGGATTACCCATTGTTGAACGCTGATATCTTCGGCTCTGGCTTGGGGATTTATTTTTAATTGTTCCAGTAAGTGGCTCAGGCGATCGCGTTCTATAACAGATTGCAAATTATTTCGTAACATTTTGCGCTTGGCACCAAACCCCAATTTTAAGAAATTCTCTAACTGTCTGGGGTTAAGTGCTGGTATTTCTATTTTTCGGGGGCGCAATCGCACCACTGCTGAATCGACTTTTGGCGGTGGATGGAATGCGGCCGCTGGAACTGTGCAGATTAACTCACACTCAGCTAAATACTGAACTCGCACACTCAACGCCCCAAAGGCTTTTGACCCTGGTTTAGCATACAACCTTTCTGCGACTTCTTTTTGTACCAGCAACACTATTGAGTCAAATGGTTCAGGGTTAGGGTTGGCGATCGTACCCAGTAGTTTCTCAATGATTGGCCCTGTAATGTTGTAGGGGATATTAGCTACTACTTTATTTGGCTGTTGGAAATTAGGAAAGGCTACCAGGTGAGATGGTAAATCCAGAGTGAGAAAATCGCCTTGCAGCAGTAAAAAATTTTCAGTCTTACCAAGTTGCTTTGCCAATAGTTCGCATAAGTCGCGGTCTATTTCAACTGCAACCAGAGATTGCACTAAGGGTAATAAACGACGAGTTAAAATGCCGGTTCCAGGACCAATTTCCAGGATGCGATCGCGATCGTTTTCTTTACACTCTGCTGCTTGAATAATTGCGTCGAGCGCCTTTTCACTTTTGAGCCAATGTTGAGCAAAGACCTTACGCGGTCGGATCATCTGTATTTCTTGCCTAGTCTAGTTTTTAGCTTTTTATCAAAAATTCTGGTTAAAAAATCTGATTAGACAATTATTATGGCGATGTCTTCTCTGAGAGAGGCAATGCCAACGGCAAAGGCTTCTCTACCAGATGCTACGAGCTTGCTTCCCCGTAGAAGTACGCCAACACACTTAAATTTCTGGATTCATTGCGGTAATTTTTCTTTTTCCCACTTCCTCAAATTTATTCCTCATAATCTTGACAAAATTACTACCTTATGAATTGTGAAATACGTCTACAGCGCTAGACTCACTGTAACGGATCTTCATATAAGAGACTGCCTATCTTTTCTACGAAACGCTCCGCAAACGTAATGGTAGCGATCGCGTAGCCTCTTCGAGTACTCGAATGTCGATAGAAGCGCCAACCAACTGTAGGATGAGAGTCTTAGAGTGCAAGCTGCGTAACAATTATGATCTTATTTATGGACACTAACTAGCAACGTCCATTATTCAGACAGGAAAGTTCACCCACTTCGTTTTCGCCTCTCTCCTATTGCCTAACCCATTCACCTGAAAGTAATGCCAGTCAAGAAATTTGCCCTTTTAGAAAAAAAATAGTTATTACCCCTTGACAAACTAGGGGATGACTAGTTACTCTAGTTGAGTGGAAAGGCGACAGACGCCAACCACCGCTGAACCTAAAAAACATAATACTTTGAAAGCTTAAGAAAAAAACCAATCCTCGTCAAAAGATTTTAGTTTTGGGATTTCCCAAAAACATAATCGAAATTATAGGATTCCGGGAAATATTTTTTTCGGAGCCACAAACTCGAAACACAACAAAACGGAGAGTTTGATCCTGGCTCAGGATGAACGCTGGCGGTATGCTTAACACATGCAAGTCGAACGGTGTCTTCGGACACAGTGGCGGACGG
>NZ_JBALCT010000014.1:0-271083 GCF_036917675.1 Nostoc sp.
ACTCCTCACTCCTCACTCCTCACTCCTCACTCCTCACTCCTCACTCCTCACTCCTCACTCCTCACTCCTCACTCCTCACTCCTCACTCCTCACTCTCTTTCTTCTTTTGCTGCCTTGGAATAGCTGGCAAATGTATTTTGCAACAAGATGGCGACAGTCATCGGGCCAACACCACCAGGAACGGGAGTAATAAATCCTGCTACCCTAGCGGTTGATTCAAAGTTGACATCGCCAATTAAGCGACTGTTGCCACTAGCATCGGTGACACGATTCATCCCCACATCTACCACAACAGCGCCCGGTTTCACCATGTCAGCAGAGATCAATCCGGGACGACCTACTGCTGCAATTAGAATATCAGCATTTTGGGTGATGGTTTTGAGGTCATGCGATCGCGAGTGAGCGATCGTGACTGTGGCATCAGCTTCTAATAGCATCAGCGCCATTGGTTTACCCACTAAAATACTGCGTCCCACCACTACTGCCTGTTTTCCCGGCAAAGAAATCTCATACTCTTGTAAAAGCCGCATCACACCAGCCGGGGTGCAGCTGCGTAAACCGGGTTCTCCCCGTACTAGTCGCCCCAAGTTAACTGGGTGCAGTCCATCAGCATCTTTATCGGGATCAATTTGATGTAGCAGAGCCACAGCATCTAAGTGGTTAGGTAAGGGCAGCTGCACAAGAATGCCATCCACTCGTTCATCGTGGTTGAGTGCAGCGATCGCCTCTTCTAACTCCTCAAGGGTAGTTTGGACGGGAAAATGTTTACCAAAAGAGGCGATACCAACTTTAGCACAGGCTTTTTCTTTATTACGTACATAAGCAGCTGACGCTGGATTATCGCCAACCATCAGCACTGCTAAACCAGGAGGTCGGACAATTTTTGGTTGTAATTGTGTAATGGCAACAGAAAGTTCTTGCTGAATTTTTGCAGCTAGTGCTTTACCATCAAGGAGTTTGGCAGTTTTTGTTTCCATAAGAATTCCCAGCTATATTCGCCTTCTATCAAAACTCAGCCGTTTCTGGTCTAGAATACCAATTTGGTTTTAATAAAACTGACTCCCGACTCCTGTTGTATCAACATTTCCTGACCTATGTCAGCATTTTTTGTTTTAAAGATCACTGAAAAAGCGTAGTTTTAGGTGATTGACGATTTTTGTTAATTTTTTTTTTGATTATTTACTGAGCTTATCTCTATTTGGGGTGTACTCTCAATATACGGTAACTATCACGCTCGACCTTTGAGATAAATTACACCCAGAGGTGAATACCATGAAAAATTATGCCCAACAACAGGAATTTATATTAAATCAAATCACAAATAAATATTTGAAACACCGAGATTTCAGTGGATGTGACTTGAGAGGAATTGACATAAAAGGAATTGATTTAAGTGGTGTTAACTTCATCGGAGCGGATTTGTGTGGTGCAAATTTGTCTGGTTGTATTCTGACTCGTGCTAATTTAAGTGGGGCAAATTTGATCCAAGCTAATTTGTGTGAAGCTAATTTGTATGAAGCATCTTTGTGTGAAGCCAATTTGACTAATGCTGATTTAACACGAACAAATTTGTGCGGAACTTTCTTATGGCGGGTGAAACTCACAGGTAGTAATCTTTGGGGTGCTTCTTTGTGTGATGTGGATTTGAGAGAAGCAGACTTAAGTCAAGCCAAATTAATTGAAGCATCGCTGATTGAAGCTAACTTAAGTTTTGCCAATCTCGCAGGAGCAAAGCTATGTGGAGCAAAATTACTAGAAGCTAATTTGACTGGGGCTAACTTAACTGGTGCAGACCTGACATGGGCAAATTTAACTAAGGCAAATTTAACTAACGCAAACCTTTGGAAGACAAACCTGATTTATGCTAAGTTGCGGGATACTATCATGCCTGATGGCACAATTGAGCAACCTCAGATAATGATTTATTAGTCATTTGTCATTAGTTAGGAGTTAGGAGTTAGGAGAGACGCGATGTTCCTCGCGTCTGTACAGGAGTTAGGAGTTATATAGCAATCCTAATTGCTCATTCTGAGTTTTTAATTAAAATTCGCGTTGTGAGAAGATAAGACTAGCGATCGCTAACAACATGACACTATAAAGTAAGCCATAGCCAGCATTTGTAATCAGTGCAGTTGTGTCAGGTAGTGCTTGCAGACCGTAAACGGCATCATTTTTCAAATCTAATCGAGATAAATCTGGCAAGATGAGAAACAAACCTTGAGTTAGATGTTCCATACCAGGGTTGCGGCTAAGACGCCCAAGTTGTACTAAATCTGGAGTAATATTTCCGATTAAATATACCGCAAAGGTTAAAATAGTCGCTAGGAGAGAAGCCGTAAACACACCGAAGGTAATAGCCACGGCGGTAATTAATGAGAGCTGCAAAAATAAGAAAATTGCCGCAATTAGAATGCTCACCGTTGGATGAGGAATGTTACTAAATTGCAGAAATATCAGATAAATTACTGTCATCGTGGTGACAAGTACAGCTAGGACTGCGGATAAACCCAAGTATTTGCCGACGATAATTTCGGTGCGACTGACAGGTTTAGCAATTAACATTAAGATCGTGCGTTTTTCAATTTCTTTATTAACCAGTCCCGTACCAACAAATATTGTCACAATTAACCCGATGGCATTCATCGCCGCCATGCCAAAATCTAAAAACATTTTGCCTTCAGTCGTAGCTGCAAATTCAGGAAGGACGCGGAAGGCGGTGGCGAGTGTTAGCGCATAAAAACCAATAATATATAGGATACGATCGCGTACCACTTCCTGAAACACATTCTTTGCCAATACAAAAATTCTGTTAATAGTCATTTTTCTTTGGGAATGGGGCATTGGGCATTGGGAATGGGGCATTGGGAATGGGGCATTGGGAATGGGGCATTGGTTCTTCTTCCTTACTCTCCACTCCCCACCTTCACTGCTGCGGCGGCGGTGATCCAGCAATAAATTTATTGAGGCGATCGCATTCAATTTCTGCAACTGTAATCTTATTCCCAGAATTATTGGTTGCTGCAACTGGTTCAATGCGACAAGATTTTTTCAAGTAATAGCCCCGTGGGTTAGAACTCGGGCCTATCCAAATACTTAATAAATCTAATATATATCCAGACTTAGTATTAGCTACACGCGGTTCAACCCGCCATAGTTCCTTTTCTTCATATTGATCCAGGTTGATTTTAATTACTTCCCTACCGAGAGTTCCTACACGCTGTTTCGCATCTAGCAACCATTTCTCTACTTCTGACCAAGGTCTTTGGGCTATTTCTTCTACTACTATTGGTTGAAGTTTTTCTAGAATTATAACGCCGTTTTTGGGGATTTTTACTGGTTCTTCTGTTCTCACAACAAAGGTACTACGTTTAAAAGTATCTGCCTGTAAACTAGGATATTGTCGTGACCAATTATCCATCACAAAGTAAAACTGAATCCAACAACTTAGCAGCATACTACTAGCAACTAAAATTATGATTCTTTGGCGGTCTTCTGGCTTAGGAATCCGAGCTTTAGCGTCGGTGTCATTTCCTTCAATAAATTCTGGTATTGCCGTAATTAGTGCTGAAATTGTCGGCCAAAAAACTATTGTTCTTGGTGTAATTACATCCTCTTGATTTCCAAATGCAAAAACACTTACTAAGAATCCAGTGATCACTGCCCCGACTGGCATAAAAGTACCAGGAACCCTCAAAGGATCTTCAGTTGTATACCAAGATGTGCCGGCAATTAAAAATAACCAACCAAAAAAGGCAATAATATCTTTGATATAGCCGATAGCAAAATATGAAAGTACCCAAGAGAAAACACTCAAATAAATAAATGTTTGCCAAGAATAAGCTTTGGGTGGAACTAATACCTTTCTAATTCCCGCATAAAGCCCTTCAGCAAATTTAAAAAGCCCAAATACATCTTTAAACAGCGTATTCATATTCTTCCCTTCACCTGATTAATTAATCACTATTTTTCCTCTGAATTCAACAAGTAAATTCTTGCTATTTTGAACGAAATAATAAAATAATTGTGATCACAGTATAACTCAGAGAATTCGCTATTAATGTCGTAGTAACTAAACTGGTACTTTGGAATTTAAGATTGGTAAAACTACGCCATCGCCGCCGTTGAGAAGTTTGAGGCTCCTCTTCTTTTTTAGTAACTGGTTCATTCAATGATAGTAGTAATACCCTTAATAAGAAAAATTTCATCAAAAAAGTAGCAAAAAAAATTATAAAGGCAGCTAAGATAATTAAAGTTTGGGACTTCGGTGATTTAAAGTTATTAAAAAACATATAATTAATTAATTCTGATTTTACTTCTATCGGCAACATTGGTTCTGATACAAAAAATATGAACCAACCAATTACACTAGAAAACAGATTGATAGAAATGGCATAAAAAGTACTGGATTTTTTGTCAAATTTTAGTCGATAGTGCAAAACATAGGCTTCGATGGGGATGGCAATTAGTACAAATAAAAAGTCAAACAGAATTCCACCAATGGGAAAAATCCTGGGAAGCATCCAATTTTCGGGCATAAATTGTCAACGGTAAGGGTTAACTGTAGTGAGTATAACTGGGATAGTGAGGGTGATGGGGGAAATTATTCCATTGTTCTTGTCCTTTAGCATACTGGTGTGCCAGTATTCCTCTATTGATATTGTTAATACTTGTACGGACGCGCTAGAGGGGCAGTTTCTAAGATGAGATTACAAGACGTTAGGTAAGATTAAAGACTGCCACGTTATAGCTTTTCGAGAGATGACAAGGAACGGTATCGGGATTCGCACGGCGCAAGTGCGCCAAGAACGGCTCATTGGTCAAATTCACGTCTATGATGGCGTGGGTAAAGGTAAGTCCCAAGCGGCTTTAGGGGTGGTTTTGCGCTCCATTGGCTTGGGGATAAATATGCCTAGCAATTCTAACCGCGTTTTACTGCTGCGGTTTTTAAAAGGGCCGGGGCGTGATTATGACGAAGATGGCGCGATCGCAGCTTTACAGCGCGGTTTTCCCCATTTAATTGACCAGGTTCGCACTGGGAGAGCCGAATTTTTTGGGTCAGAAGAAATTACTACCTTTGATCGAGATGAAGCGGAACGGGGTTGGGATGTAGCCAAAGGTGCGATCGCCAGTGGTTTATATTCAGTTGTGGTTTTGGATGAACTTAACCCCGTTCTAGATTTAGGTTTGCTACCGGTGGATGAAGTCGTGCAGACATTAAAATCCAAACCCCAAGAATTGGAAATCATTGCTACCGGACGCGCCGCACCGCAAAAGTTGCTTGATATTGCAGATTTGCACTCAGAAATGAAACCTCATCACCACCCAACAGCCAAAGCCCTCTTACTTGAAGGGATTGAAATTTATACTGGTGCTGGTAAAGGCAAGTCTACTAGTGCTTTGGGTAAAGCCTTGCAGGCCATTGGTAGGGGAATTAATCATCCAGGGTCCACCCGTGTGTTGATTATGCAGTGGCTTAAAGGTGGTAGTGGCTACACAGAAGATGCAGCGATCGCCGCCTTGCAGCAGTCATATCCAGAAGTGGTAGATCATCAGCGCTGCGGTGGAGATGCCATCGTTTGGCGAAATTCCCGGCAAGAATTAGACTACGTAGAAGCCGAACGGGGTTGGGAAATTGCGAAAGTTGCGATCGCCTCTGGTCTGTATAAAACTATTATTCTCGATGAACTAAATCCCACCGTTGACTTAGAACTACTCCCCGTTGAACCCATTGTCCAAGCTTTGCTCCGCAAACCCCGCGACACCGAAATCATCATCACTGGTCGCTGTCAAAATCCACCGGCGTACTTCGACTTGGCTAGCGTCCACTCAGAGGTTTATTGTCACAAACACTATGCAAATCAAGGTGTAGAACTTAAACGAGGGGTAGATTTTTAAATTAGGCATGGGAGAAATAAGAAAGAACAGACAGTAAAAGCTTTATTCATGCTGAATTCTGACTCCTGAGTTCTGAATTCTTCTTATAAAATATTCCCTAACAAATAATGATCAATCACTATCAGGAGCAATCAGGGGTAGCCCTTGGCTGTCCCTGATTACCTATTGTGTTATATTTCTCGATATTCTTCAAAAGTGCAGAGCAGAGATCGCATTTTGTTTTTGCTAGTTTTCAAAACCACATCTCTGGTGTACTAGAAAATAGACAGTACAGTTATTATGAGGCCGAAGGATCTTCATTATCGGAAGGGAACTTCAAAGTTACTGCACCCTCATGTTTATTATCAGAATGGCAGTTGTGAGTAACAGCCTGTTCATGACTACCAGAAGGGGGCGTGTTTGTTACTACACCGCCGTCTTCATTATCAGAAGGGTACTTCTGAGTCATGAATGTTTGTCCGCCGCTAATTGCTTCTGATTCTTGATCAGAAAGGTCTTCACCGTTTTGTCCTTCTAGGAATCGGGCGAAGAATGGTAGTGCTTGTGAATTCAAATCTTCTGGTTTGATCTCAGACACAATTTTTACTCCTATGAAAAGTGAATTTAAATTTATACCATATTTCATGATACTACATAATACTTAAGTAGAGCAAGTGTTAATTTCTTGTTAACCTAATATTTACTTATGTAAAAATGCTTGTATAAAGTTGAAAGTATAATAATTTTTCTCAAGCGGTTAATTAGGAAAAATTACATTTTGCTAGACACTGACTATTTATTTGCACAGTTTAATTCCATTTACAATTATTCATAAGGGTGAAATTGCAATACAGAATTTCATCCCAAATTAAGTTTAAAAAAAAGTGTGTGAGCGATAATTTGCCGACTTTAGAGTGTTTAATAAAGTTATTGCCAAAAGTCTAGTAGAAGCAAAAACATGAAAGGTTTAAAGAAGCTATCCTCAATAGCAATGTTGCTATGTGCCTTTGTGTATCCGCCCTCATTAGCTGAAGCGAAGGATATTTCTCTAAATAATGCTCGCAATCAACAGAGCGCTGCGCCAGAGGCTAACCTAGTTGGAGATAAAACTGGAGAGCTTTTAATTGCTCAATGGCGGCCAAGACGATACCAAATGATCCGACGACGGCAGATTATCCGACGCCGGGAGCCTTTCAGACGATACGAAAATATCCGACGCCGGGAGCATTTAGGACGATACGAAAATAACCGACGGCAGCCCTTTGAACGCCGAGAGCGGATTATCCGACACCGCTATTGATGACTGCTGATACAACGAACAAATGGTTAGTGGTTGTTTTATTAACCACTAACCATTAACTATCGTTATGTTGTAAGGGAATACCAAAAAATAAATTATCCATAACCTGGCGTGCGTTACCGCTTTAGCCTAACGCACCCTACCGCTTGGATATTTTTTTAATTGTCAGTCCCTAATGGCTTGCTACTACCTCTGATTCTAGGCGAACCAGTCGGTCTGCCAAAAGTTTCTCAAGGTCTTCTAATGCCTTGGTAAAACCTTTGATGCCCTCGTCTAGTTTGTCAGTTGCCATGCGGTCAGCCGCGTGTAATTTGTCATAGGTAGCTTTGTCAATGGATATCTTTTCAATTTCCAAGTTTGCTACTTTAGCAGGGTCGAGTTTGCGTGGTAGTTCCCCAATGGTTGCATGTAATTCAGCTAAAAGTGACGGTGAAATAGTTAATAAATCACTACCTGCAAGTTCAGTAATTTCACCAATGTTACGGAAACTAGCTCCCATAACTTCGGTTTTATAGCCGAATTTCTTGTAGTAGTTGTAGATTTTGGTGACAGACAAAACTCCAGGATCTTCGGCTGCTGGGTAGCTATCGCGTCCGGTATCTTTTTTGTGCCAGTCGAGAATCCGACCGACGAAGGGAGAAATTAAGGTGACACCAGCTTCTGCACAGGCGATCGCTTGGTGAAGACCAAACAACAAGGTAAGGTTACAGTGAATACCTTCTTTTTCGAGAATTTCCGCAGCGCGAATGCCTTCCCAGGTGGTGGCAATTTTAATTAAGACGCGATCGCGGCCAATTCCGGCGGCTTTATACTGGGCAATTAATTCCCGTGCTTTAGTCAGGGTAGCTTCGGTATCGTAGGATAAGCGAGCATCCACTTCCGTAGACACGCGACCGGGAATAATTTGTAAAATCTTTAATCCAAAGGCAACTGCCAGACGGTCAAAAGCTAGAGAAACTATCTGTGCTTGGGTGGCTCCGGCTCCAGCATCTTTCTTGGCCTGGAGTAAAGTTTGATCGACAATTCCCTGATATTCTGGCATCTGCGCCGCAGCAGTAATCAGAGAAGGATTGGTGGTGGCATCTTGGGGTTTGAACTTTTCAATTGCCTGAATATCCCCTGTATCTGAGACTACAACAGTCACTTCTCGCAATTGTTCCAGTAAACTCTTAGACATAAAATGCTCCGTGATGAATGTTACAGGATTTACTTTATTCCCCAGCTCTTTACACTCTTTACTGTTCCTTCAATTCTGATTTTGGCAATTTTTCTTAATCATTGCCAAGTTTGCTTACTATCCACAGCCACAGCCCTATTCTAAGCGCCTTATGCCGAAATTGGCTGTCCAATGGAATGCACTTTGATTAAACTGGTTGTGCCTGATTTACCAATTGGAACCCCAGAGGTAATTACCACCTTATCGCCCTTATTCGCTAGACCCATGTCTACAACTGTGTTCACCACATTGGTAAACATCTCTTCGGCATTGTGGACTGGTGGGATCAGCAAACCTTCCACACCCCAAGAAAGCGCTAGCTGGCGATAAGTGGTGATGTCAGAGGTTAGGGCAATAATCGGAGAAGTAGGCCGATATTTAGACACCATTCTCGCCGTATTTCCTGATGAAGTATTACAGAGAATTGCCCGTGAGCCTGTTTCATAGGCGATGCGACACACGGATTCTGCCACAGATTCGGTAACGCTGAGACTTCCTGTTTCATGACACCAGGCATGTCTGCTACCTTCATCTAGAGCCTGTTCTGTCCGCACGGCGATGTTGTGCATCATCTGGACGGCGGCGACGGGATATTGTCCGACAGCTGTTTCACCAGAAAGCATTACTGCATCTGTACCGTCTAAGATGGAGTTGGCAACATCGGTTGCTTCGGCGCGGGTGGGATCGGGAGCGCTAATCATCGACTCTAACATTTGGGTGGCTGTAATCACTGGCTTGCCAGCATGATTGCAACGGCGAATAATATCTTTTTGAATTAAGGGTACTTCATGAATTGGCACTTCCACCCCTAAATCGCCACGGGCAATCATAATCGCGTCGGCAACTTTCAAAATAGAGTCAAAGTTTTCTACTGCCTCTGCTCTTTCGATTTTGGCAATTAAACGGATGGAAGCACCAGCTGCTTCAATCATTCGCTTGGCGGGTTCTAAATCTTGTGGCGATCGCACGAAGGATACTGCCACCCAGTCTACACCCAACTGAATCCCAAAGCGCAGATCCAGCAAGTCTTTTTCGGTGATTGAACTGACAGGTAAAGGAGTTTGTGGTAGGTTTACTCCCTTGTGCGTAGAAATTAACCCACCAATTTTCACTTGTGCGCGAATGCGATCGGCATCCCGAGCGGTAACAATCAACTTAACGCGACCATCATTAATTAAAATTGGTTCGCCTGGTCGTACCATTGCGAACAAAGTCGGCAGTGGTAGAGGTATTTCGTCAATACTCTCACCCTTTTCTTGCAAAACAAAGGTAACTTCACTACCAGCTTCTAAATTTAACCCTTCCGGTGGTAAAATTCCTAAGCGAATCTTGGGACCACACAAGTCTTGCATAATTGCGATTGGCTTTTGCTGCTCAGTACTAATTTGCCTAAGATAGTGAGCAGTTTGGGCATGGAATTCATAAGCCCCGTGGGAGAAATTCAACCGTGCCACATTCATTCCAGCTTCTACTAAAGCTTGTAGCTTTTCAGGTGCAGATGAAGCCGGCCCAACAGTACAAATGATTTTGGTTCGACGCATAGGGATTGGGGGTTGAGGAATAAGCTGCAAATTTGGATGCTTTGTGCGATCGCAAACCATCCAAATTCACAGGTGTTTCATATCACTGGATTACTAAGTAAAGATACTAAACTACGTTTTATTTTCGGAGTATTTACCATTTGACCCAAATCCCAAAAGTCAACGATCAAAAGTCAAAAGTTAATGACTAATGACCAATGACTAATGACCAATGACCAACGACCAATCAAACCACAACTGCTGTCGGTGCGAGTTTTTCCTTTTGTGACATAGACAACATCAGCTCAATTACGCGATTCGAGTAGCCCCACTCGTTGTCATACCAAGCAATTACCTTGAAGAAGTTCGAGTTCAACTCAATCCCAGCACCTGCGTCAAAGATACTGGAATGAGTATCGCCTTGAAAATCTGTGGAAACTACTTCTTCATCTGTGTATTCCAAAATACCCGCTAGAGAACCTGCGGCAGCCTCCTTCATGGCAGCACAGATTTCTTTATAACTGGTGGCTTTGGCAGTTTTGAAAGTTAAATCAACTACAGAGACATCGGGGGTCGGAACTCGTAATGCCATACCAGTCAACCTACCCTTCAACTCTGGTAAAACCAGTGCTACGGCTTTAGCTGCGCCTGTGGAGGAGGGAATAATATTCTGGCTTGCACCTCGACCACCCCGCCAGTCCTTCTTGCTGGGTCCGTCTACAGTTGGCTGAGTGGCAGTCATAGCATGGACTGTGGTCATCAACCCTTCAGTTAACCCAAAGTTGTCATTGATCACCTTAGCTATGGGAGCTAGACAGTTTGTAGTGCAGCTAGCATTGGAGACAATGATATCCTTGCTGGGGTCAAATAGGTGATGATTGACACCCATTAGCAGAGTAGAAACTCTATCTGGATCTTTGGTGGGAGCGGAAATTACCACTCGCTTTGCACCTGCTTTCAGATGGTTTGCGGCTCCTTCGTAGTCGGTGAAGAGTCCTGTAGATTCCACGACATAATCTGCACCTAATTTTGCCCAAGGTAATTCTGCTGGATTCCTCACAGACACACAAGGAATGAAATGCCCGTCAATGACAATGCCATCTTCCTTAGCTTCAATCTTGTGCTTTAATTTACCGTGGGTTGAGTCGTACTTTAATAGGTAAGCGAGGTTATCTGGTGGTACTAGGTCGTTAATGCCCACAAACTCAATGTTGGGGTTATCAATGCCAGCGCGAAGCACAAGTCGCCCAATTCGACCGAAGCCATTGATACCAACTTTTAATTTAGTCAAGATTAAACCTCCCGTTGTGGAAAGTTGAACAAAAGGAGAAAGTTAAAAGTCAAAATAGATTGCCTTTTACTCTTTACTTTCTGATCCTGACAGTCTCAGTCGGTTAAGCCATGTTTACTTGGCATTTTTTAAGGATTGGGGTATTGGGCATGAGGGATTGGGCATTGGGCATGAGCCATTGGGCATTGGGCATTGGGCATGGGGCATTGGGAAAACCCAGATTAAACAGTTTGATAAGTTGTTACATCGCCCAGACTGTTCAAATAATTTGCCCTTGCAATCCACGATTTGTTAGGAAGTAAACGGCAAAAGTTCCTAGCCAGTGACTAGCTGCATAATGTTCAATTACAACATCTGTTAGTCCATGCTGACGATGGTGAAGGGCAGTAGAGCGAAGTGTTTCTATGCGGCGATCGCTATTTGCCAATCCAGATATTATACCATCAAGCATCCAAGCACGACTGAGATTAAGACCGTAAAAGTGGGCTTGCATATAATCTTCAGGATTATCTACTCTGGCAGGTTCTAACCAATTTGCTGAATTCTCAATCGGTATTTGGGGAAGAAAATCGGTCAGCCAGTCAGTGAAAGCTGTTGTTGGGAGGATTCGCCGCATCAGGTCTGCTTCAGCAAGTCCAGGAGAGAGAAAATCGTAGCCAAGTGGCTCAAATTGTAAGGAATAATTGCGATCGCTAAAATAGAATTGCCGTGCTTTGTTCTCCACTAACTGAGTGAAGTCAGTATTTTCGGTAATTCTTGCCCAATCTAACATCAAACCAAGTGCAAAAGCTGTTTGGCTATGCATCCCTGTGCGATTGGGGAGTTTTAGTCGGTCAATCCAGCGCTGTAAGTTACCTGCAATCAACTTTTCTAGCGGTTCCAATATAACCCGCCATTCTTTGGCTTGAGGATGATTCCACTCGTGAAGTTCCGCAGCCAGTTGCAGAAGCCATGCCACACCATAAGGAAATTCATAAAAGGGTAGCCGTTGAAAATGGGCAATCTCTCCTTGAATCTTCTCAAGTGTTAGGCTCTGCTCAAGTGCTTGCTTTGACGCGGCATTGAAAGAAGCTTCAGGAAAGTGACGCATAAGACGTACTAGCAACCAGTGACCATGTACAGCCGAATGCCAATCTAAGCAGCCATAAAAAGCAGGAGTTAATTTCCGAGGTGGTTTTATATCCTCGTCGCTATCAGCCCAATACAGATTACTGTTGGGATACTCCCGCCCGATACAATCCAGCACTAATTGAGCAAATTGTGCTGCGATCGTTTCATTTATCTCCAAATTATCGGCTGGCATGATCACTTAGTACAGTTTTACGTAAAAGCGTAGCGTTTTTAATGCAGGAGAACGCATTAACATTGTATTGCGATGCGTTGGCATTGTAAGGGGACGCATTAACATTGTATTGGGATGCATTGGCATTGTAAGAAGACGCATTAACATTGTATTGGGATGCATTGGCATTGTAGGGGAACGCGTTAACAATGCCAATGCATTGGCATTGCAGAATAGAAATATGAATTAGAGCGTAGGCGTAGCCCGTCGTAGACATCGCTATGAAATGTCCAAGATGTGCATCAGATCACATTCGTAGTTCTGTGGCGCTACGGGCGTTAAGCTTGAAGCGATGTCTACAACGGGCTGTTCGGCGTCGCCTAATTCATATTTTGATTCAGCAACACCAAAGGGCGTGGGTGATTTTCGTGTAAACTCAAAAAATATCTTAATTAGTATGTTAATCCCTGCTGCATGTCCTTTACCACACCTCTTATGCCAGATAAATCTGCACCAGAAATTGAACTGATACGCGCGGCGTACGCTGCCTTCAACGCGCGAGATATTGATGCCGCCCTCGCCACAACGACTCCTGACGTGGCTTGGCCGAAAGCGTTTGAAGGCGGTTATGTTGATGGACATCAAGCAGTCCGCGCTTACTGGACGAGGCAATGGTCAGGCATCAATCCGCACGTTGAGCCGATTTCCTTTCACCGAGAGGATTCCGGGTGTATTTTAGTCGATGTGCATCAGGTCGTGCGCGACCTAGCTGGAACAGTTCTTTCCGATCAGCACGTTGGTCATCGTTATACCCTTGAGCATGGCTTGATTCAAACTATGGAAATCTGTCCACCTCCATTGTCCGGCCACTGAGCCTAACAAGGCGCTGCAACGAACGGCGGGGTAGTGTCTGACGCAAAGAGGTTGCTTTTCCTAACACACCCAACAATTTGTCTTAACCCAAGGGTATTGTGATATGAGTTATTATTTTAAAATTCCTAACACTTCCATCACTTCTACTTCAGGTTTTACCCTCGCTTCTGCTTCCAGAAATCCAGCCACTTGAGCCTCAATTTCATCCCGAACAATTTGGCGATACTCCACGAAATGCTCAATTTGGGCACAAACGGCTAAGTAGCTACTCACTCCACCCGGATTATGCTGATACATACTCCACAAGTTGCGCCAGAATTGCCAGCGCGTTTGACGACGTACACCTTGGCGCCAGCAAATCACCAGCAACGCTCGGATTACTTTCCAGTTCAATGGTTTCTTAGCAGCTTTGCCCTTTTTGGGATAGGTTGCTTCGCCCAAAAGACGGAAGTGTTTGTATGTACGCTCCAAAAACCGCTCTGGTTCATACAAATCCCAGAACGCCTGCACATATTCGTGAGCGATGTCTTCTAAAGGTCGAGTTGGGACAAAGTTCATCAACGTAGTTTGGTTGATGTTGGCTGATTTGTTGCGGAGTCGTCCTTCCTTTTCTAATCTATGCCAGAGGGCTGTATCTGGAAGCGCTTGCAGCATACTAAATAAGGCTGTGGGAATTGCTGTTTGCTCGACAAATTTAACAATTCGTGCGCCTGCTCCTATCTTCTCGCCATCAAACCCAATGATAAAACCTGCCATGACTCGCAGCCCTGAACGGGTAATCTTATGCACCGCTTCAGTGAGCGAGTCTCTGGTATTCTGGTATTTTTGAGTGAAAGTAAGACTTTCTTCGTCGGGGGTTTCAATTCCCAGAAAAACAGCTCCAAAATTACACACTACCATCAAATCCATCAATTCTTGATCTTGGGCTAAATCAACTGAAGCCTCTGTAGCAAAGGAAAAGGGATAGTTATGTTCCACCATCCAGGGCAGAAGAGACTTCAAAAATAATTTGACATTCCGCTTATTACCGATGAAGTTGTCATCCACCATAAAAATACTGCGCCGCCAACCCAGTTTGTAGAGGTAATCAAGTTCTGCTAACAGTTGTTCTGGGTTTTTGGTGCGGGGTTTGCGACCGTATAGCACAATAATGTCGCAGAATTCACACTGGAAGGGACATCCACGCGAAAATTGCACCGACATTTCCGCATAGGCTTCAAACTCTAGCAAGTCAAAGCGAGGAATCGGAGTATTGGTAACATCTGGTTTTTCACCACCAGAGCGAAAGATACCTGTGCGATCGCCGCGTGCGATCGCTGCTACAAATAAAGGTAGGGTGATTTCCCCTTCGTCTAATATCAAGTAATCTGCTCCGGCAGATGTCATTTCATTCGGTAATGCTGTCGGGAATGGCCCACCCACAGCGACTCGCTTACCTCTGGAGTTTGCTTCCAATATCTGAGAGAGCAAATCCTCTTTTTGCACAATCATTGCCGACATAATAACCAAATCTGCCCAAGCCCATTCTGCTTCTGTACAGACGCGAACATTTCGATCTACTAGCTTGAATTCCCATTCTTGGGGTAGAATTGCGGCTACAGTTACCAAGCCTAAAGGCGGTAGCATTGCTTTCCGGTCTAATAAAGCCAGTGTCTTTTCAAAAGACCAAAAACTTTTTGGAAAACGGGGGTATAGAAGTAAAATGTTCATATTCGATGCTTATAACCCTTGATCTTTGCTGCTGGTTGAGTTGATGTCAAGCTAAACTAGTCTGACAACAGTAGGACTTACGCAAAATATCTCTCAAACTCTGATTTCTCTGTGTCCTCTGCGCCTCTGTGGTTCGTTATTCCGTAACTTGTGCGTAAGTCCTAAACTGATTAGAGGAAATTCTATATACAGTAGTTGTAACCTCTACTATGACTGATTTAGACAAAGCAATATTTTGTCATATAAATTATTACTGTAGACATCGCAATTTACTGAAATCCTCAAACATCTATGGGTAAAAGATTTAGCCAGAAATACCAGAACTTGTGAGACGGTTCTAATCTCTGTTCTTTTTATAACTTGGCAAATTGGCAACTCTGAGAAAGTTAACTGTGTTATTTTCAATGCTATACAAGGTGTATTTGCACTTTCAAGCTATTTAGGCGGGTTTCAACCCGTCTTTATTTATCGCCAATTCCGTTTAATTCTCCTAAATTCTCGTTTTCAGGTTCTAGCTGGAAATGCTCTTTCATTCAGGAGGCGGAGCCTCAAAATAGGCATTCCCAGTCTCCGGCTGGGAACGAGGTAAGAAATTAAATATTTTTCTGATACAAGGCTATGTGTGGCATCCATAGTAGACACATAGCGCCTTAAGACCGGGTACGAAAACTGCTATATTACCCTCAAACCCACTGATGGAGGCGCTAAAATTATTGTGGTGCGGTCATTGAACAAAGAGTAACTTTTAATTTATTACTCCTGAAAGCGGGTGCAGTATTGTTAAATGAAAACTATGCCTGGTTTCAGCTTTCAAATACCGCTCTTGCAAGGGTTGCCACTCCTGCCACGACTGGTAACGATTTTCAGTTAACAAAGTCGCAAGGGTTGGCAACTGAGTCTGAATTTCTGACTTGAAGACATCTGCAAGCCAGTCACTCAAGACTGCACTATCTTGCATCGTACCCAAAATTTCTTGGATACTTTTCACTTCTGTAAGATAAGCACTGTAAGACTCACCATATAAATCACTAAATAACTCCATCTGGTAGCGTATACGTTTAGCTTCTTTTCGCAAACTATGAAGAATTTCACCTTCAATTGTCAATTGTTTTTCTATCTTTTCTGGTTCCCAATTTTTCTGGATTTTCACTTCTGAGTCCACAAATTGCGTGCCAACTAACCAACCCGGATGCAGTAAAAAATTACTCACTTCTGGTAAAAGTAAGTCTGGTAGCACCTGCTGAATGCTAAAAGATGCCAAAGGTTGATAAGTGGGTTTGTCTAACCACTTCTCTAATGCATCTTTTAGACACTTGTAAGATTCATCCTTTAACGTTTTCTGCACACTCGATTCTACATCTTCACGTTGTTTAGCCAAGGCTGTGAAAGCTGTTTGCAGAGATTCCTGCTCTTTGCGGGGTAAGTTTGGTTTATAATTGTTTTCTAAACTTTCTTTGAGTACGTCTAAATCTCGCAGATTACCAAGACGACGGGCTATTTTACCGATATTTTTATCGCTGACTGGTTTCGACACATCCACCGCTAGCCCAAACCCAGTTACAGCCGTGCGTAGGCGGCGCATTCCCACTCGCATTTGGTGCAACGCTTCTGGATCTTCATCTTTCTTCACTGATTTTTCCCACTTAAAGGTTTTCTTAAAGTGTTTTTGAATCGCTTGGTAGGCGTAGTCCCCTAGAGTTTTTACCGTGGCTTCTGTAGCTAATTTCATAATTGTTCTTAATGACAATACCTCATGAGGTTATTGCATAATAACATTAGTTAAAAAGTTGCATTCAGTTTTGATATTTTTTTTTACAATGATGATTCTCAACTATGCTTATGACTATTGATAGATATTGCATACTCTTTGATAAATGTGCAATATCTATCAAAGGTCTAAATAAGAGATTCATCCTAGCGATTGTATCTGAGCTATAGTTTTTTGATATATAATAATAGACTATATTGTATAAATCAAAAATAAGAACCCCACCCCGCCAAAGCTGCGCTTTGTCTCCCCTCCCCGCAAGCGATGAGGGGATTAATACTGGGGTGTTTGGGACTTTTGCAAGAGGTGTAATCTCTGTGAGGTAAGCATACTTTTTTTAAGTTTTCCTCACTTAAGAACCACTTAATTTGAGCCTTGTTTCTTTCTTTAAATAAAAAACAGTTACATTTTATTGTGGATGCGCTGTAGGCAAAAAATTTTGCTTTTACAAGAACGTTATCGTTTACTCAAGCAGATTGATCAAGGGGGATTCTGTAGAACCTTCTTCGCCGTCGATGAGGGTCAGTTTCCTCCAATTCCTTGTGTAGTTCAAGAATTCTCGCTTGAATCCGAAACTTCTATTACTTTTGATCAAAAGAGGCAACAGTTAGAAGAATTAGGAAAGCATCCGCAAATTCCCACTTTGTTGGCTTATTTCCAGCAGAACGGGCATTTTTATTTAGTGCAGGAGTTTATTGCAGGCACTAATTTAGCTCAGGTGATTGAAGAGGAAGGCACTTTTAATGAAACTCAGATTTGGCAACTGTTAGAAGATTTGTTGCCAGTCTTTCAGTTTATTAGCGATCGCAACGTCATCCACCGCGATATTAAACCCCAGAATATCATCCGTAGATCCCCAATTACCAAGAAGGGGGATTTAGTCATAGTCGATTTTAGCACTGTGAAAATCGTTACAGAAATTGATCGGCTAACATCTGAAACCAGTATCGGCAGTCCAGAATACGCTGCACCCGAACAAGCGAGGGGAAAAGCGGTTTTTGCTAGTGACTTATATAGCTTAGGTGTAACTTGCATTTACTTACTTACTCAGATTCCTCCCTTTGATTTATTTGATGTTGCTAACGATTGTTGGGTTTGGCGAGATTATCTTACTAGTAGGATAAGCGATCGCTTGGCGCAAATCCTCGACAAGCTGCTACAAAATGCTGTTAACCGCCGTTTTCAATCAGCTGATGCAGTTATGCAAGCAATGGGTATGGAATGTAAGACTCAAAATTTTAAATTACCAAATCCTCCTTGGCGATGCTTGCATACCCTAACTGGACATTCTGGGACATTGAGTAGTCTAAACGCCCTTGCCATCAGTCCTGACGGTTACACTTTAGCCAGTGGTAGTGATGACAAAATTGTTAAATTGTGGAATTTAAATACCCAAAAAGCCCTAGCTAGCTTATCAGGACATTCCCAAGCTGTAAAATCAGTCACCTTCAGTCCTGATGGTCAAATTCTGGCAACTGCTAGCGATGATAAAACTATCAAATTGTGGCAGATTGAGACATTAGAGGAAATCTCCACTTTATTGGGACACTCACATGCTGTAAAATCAGTTGCTTTCAGTCCTGATGGGCAGATTCTCGCTAGTGGTAGTTGGGATAAGACAATCAAACTCTGGGATGTAAATAGTGGCACAGAAATTTGCACCATAACTGGACACCAATTACAGGTAAATTCAGTAGCATTTAGTCCCCAAGGACAGCTTTTAGCCAGCGCTAGTTATGACAGAACAATTCGCCTGTGGCAGATACCTGCATTAGAAGGTTTCCAGAAAGAATTTGAAAACCGCCCATGCTATAGCTTGTTAGCCACCCTTTCGGGTCATGCATGGGCGGTTTTAACAGTCGCTTTTAGTCCCGATGGTCAAATTTTGGCGACGGGTAGTGATGATAACACTATTAAATTGTGGAAGGTAAACACTGGTCAGCTAATTTGCACACTTGTAGGCCATTCTTGGTCTGTGGTGGCTGTGGCTTTTACTGCCGATGGCAAAACGCTCCTAAGTGCAAGTTGCGACAAAACAGTTAAACTTTGGAGGGTAAGCACAGCAGAAGAGATTGTTACTCTCTCTGGTCATGTAGACTCAGTATCTGCTGTTGCTGTGAGCAAAGTTACACAATTAATTGCAAGTGGCAGCAGGGACAAGACTATCAAACTGTGGCAGCTTGTAGAACCTAGCTAATATTTTGACACTCCTCGGCATAAATGCACGAGGATTCTTGGTTCACCGAGACCACTTAAGACAGATACCTTGCAGTGTCTATCCAAGAGGTGGGACTCTCCCCAAGCGACTTTGGGTATGCCCTACCCTAGTTGGATTGCTCCAAATTCTTTTTTTATTTGAAACATATCGTTCCAAAAAAACTGTCTGTCTAGCTCCTCTGAATCTTTTACCTACTGCGAGGTGGAGTCTAGAAAAATGCAGTAGAACCGCATAGATTCAGTTTTCAAGGTGCAGTGCAATGCCAGTCGGCAGCTAGGTTTTTTAAGTGGTTGATTACCTTTCCACTTCTTCACAATACCAGAAAAGCCGTCCTATAAGGACGGGGCTTTATACCCAATTTTTCGGTAATATCAGGCGCTACCTGTGAAGGCAACTTCTGGAAATTTCAACTGAGCTTCTGCCATTGGACGGTTTCTGCCTTCTTCTTGCCAGTAGTTAATCACTTCTGTCGCTTTATTAAGCAACTCGACACGATCAAGATCAGCAATCCAATGTTTGGACTCTAGTTCCTTTTTTAACTCTTCCCAGGCATCATTTCGGGGCCAGAAAAAGTACTTCGTTAAAGGACTGGTGCCTTTGCCGACAATTTGATCGACTGCTAGAGCAACGTTTTCGTCTAACCACAGAATTTTCAAAATAAACTTGGTCAATCACACCTCCGGGAATTTCCGGGCATTACTTAACTAGGATAGCGATCGTTTATTTTAACGCAATACTCTATCAAATGACCAAACATTCAGGAGTGCTGAGTAGGGAGTGGGGAGTGGGGAATCTTACCCAGCATCGTTTCGGTGATTGAGAATGGGCTAGCATAAGGTGTAGTCGGCGCTAACTACAGATGCTTATGACTGCCCAATTGCCCCAATCTCAAACGACATCTAGTTCAGATTTGTATGAGCAAGACTTTTATCTGTGGATTCAAACCACGGCAGAACTGCTCAAACAAGGTCGGCTCACAGAACTGGATTTAGAGAATTTGATTGATGAAATTGAAACAATGGGTAGGAGTGAAAAGAAAGCACTAAGAAGCAATTTGGAAGTGGTGCTAATGCATCTATTGAAATATAAATATCAAGCCGAGAAGCGCTCTGGTGGTTGGCGAGCAACAATTCGGGAGCATCGTAAACGCCTCAGACAAGCTCTAGAAGAAAGTCCTAGCCTCAAACCCTATTTCTATGAGGTTTTTGGGCTGTGTTATGACGATGCGAGACTCTTGGCTGCCGATCAAACTGAATTGCATCTGGCTACCTTCCCGGAATTATCTCCCTTCACGCCAGAGCAAGCCCTCGACCCCGATTTTTTACCGTAGTCATGATCTCACGTTTTATGATGATTTAGAACTCTTTTGCTTGCTACTCCATGACTCAACAAACTTCTGCAAAAGCGATTGTTGTTTTCGATATTGATGGCGTTGTGCGCGATGTTAGCGGTTCCTATCGTCGGGCGATCGCAGATACGGTAGAATATTTTACTACCCAAGCATATCGTCCAACCCCACTAGATATTGACCAACTCAAGTCTGAAGGTGTGTGGAATAACGATTGGGAAGCATCACAGGAATTAATTTACCGCTACTTTGAAACCCAAGAACAGACCCGCGAACAACTGCAACTAGATTACAGTGCGATCGTGGCTTTTTTCCAATCGCGTTACCGCGGCCTAGACCCAAATAATTTTACTGGGTATATCTGTAATGAACCTTTATTATTACAACCTAGCTATTTAGAACAACTTACCCAAGCTGGGATTGCTTGGGGATTTTTTAGCGGTGCAACTCGTGCTTCCGCTAACTATGTATTGGAAAAACGCCTGGGCTTACAATCTCCGGTGTTGATTGCGATGGAAGATGCACCAGGGAAACCTGACCCCACTGGACTTTTTGCTACAGTTCGCTTACTAGAAAATGGAATTGAGCAAACATCAGCGATCGTGTACGTAGGAGATACGGTAGCAGATATGTCTACTGTAGAAAAAGCGCGAGATTTGAATCCAGACCGGACATGGATTGGTGTTGGAGTTTTACCGCCCCATGTCCAGGAAACAGCAGCGCGGCGTGATGCCTACAGTGAGACACTACAGAAAGCAGGAGCAGCAATAGTTTTGAATAATGTCCAGGAATTGACCCCAAGGCAGATTCAAAAATTGATGAGTTGATCTGCCCGATCTGTGTTCTAAGATAAATCAAGTTACCCGTGCATGAATAACTAGCTAATAACAATCTTGCTTTAATCATTGGGAGATTAATCAAAATGTCTGCACTTAAACTGCCTAATGGCCCTGAAACTCACCCTTGGGTACAGATGTATCAGTGGCTGACTAATCCCTTAGAATACATCGAAGCCTGTGCTAAACGCTATGGTGATATCTTCACACTTCATCTCGGACAAAATGTTGCTCCTCAAGTTTTCATTAGTAATCCTCAAGCGATTCAGCAGATTTTTACTACAGATCCAAAACAGTTAGACTCTGGTGAGTCAGCAGGTGTAAGATCGCCTTTATTAGGACGGCAATCAGTACTGGTGCTGGACGGAAAACCTCATCAGCGACAACGAAAGCTGTTGACACCACCCTTACATGGAGAACGAATGTTAGCTTATGGTGAGTTAATCCGCGACATCACTGAGCAAGTGAGTAGCCAGTGGCAGGTTGGAGAAACCATTACAGTTCTGCCGTCTATGCAAGCAATCTCTTTCAAAGTGATTTTGAAGGCTGTATTTGGTCTAGAAGATGGGCCACGTTACGAGAAACTCAGCGAACTCCTGATTGCAATCTTGAATCCCAAAATCCCGATGTTAAGAACAATTCTGCTTCTTTTCCCATCAATGCGACAGGATTTAGGAGCATGGAGTCCTTGGGGGAAATACTTGCGTTTACGGCAGCAAATTAACGAACTTATCTACGCTGAAATTGGGGAACGCAAAGAACAATCCGATTCATCTCGAACTGATATTCTATCTTTGATGATGGCTGCTCGTGATGAGGCGGGAGAGCCAATGACAGACTTGGAATTACGTGATGAACTGATGACCCTATTAGTGGCGGGTCACGAAACTACTGCGACTACCTTATCATGGGCGCTGTACTGGATTCATCATCTGCCGCAGGTACGTGAAAAACTTTTGCAAGAACTAGATAACTTGGGTGAACAACCGGATGCAAACGCTATTTTCAGATCGCCTTATTTGAATGCTGTTTGTTCTGAAACACTACGCCTTTATCCAGTGGCGATATCGGCACTAAATCGAGTGGTCAAATCACCGCTACAAATTGGGGAATACAACTTTGAGCCTGGTACTCTGCTAACTCCCTCTATTTATTTGACCCATCATCGAGAAGATTTATATCCTGAGTCGAAGCAATTTAAGCCAGAGCGTTTTCTGGAACGACAATTTTCTCCCTATGAGTATTTACCTTTTGGTGGCGGGAACCGTCGCTGTATTGGCATGGCATTTGCCTTGTTTGAGATGAAAGTGGTGTTGGCTACAGTGTTATCTCACTGGCAAATGGAACTGGCTGATAGCAAACCAGTGCAACCAGTACGTAAGGTTTTGCTATTTAGTCCAGCAGGTGGTGTGAAGATGGTGGTGAAGGGGAGGCGTCCTCAAAATCAGCCAGTCCGTGAGACTAGCTTGAGTTCACCGAAATAGTGCTGAGTAAAACGAAGGACATGAGGAATTACTTAAGAATTTGGTCTGAAGAAAGCAACTATAAAGATTGTCCAGGAAAAGAAACATTTTCTGATTTAATCCCCTAACTTTAGTCAGGGGATTGAATCAGGACTTAGAGGATGTTTGAAAAGTTGTAAAGTTTACCGAATAACCTCTCTCCCTCTGGGGGAGAGAGGCTTTGAAACCCCATTCCCTCGTAGAGAAGGGGGCTAGGGGGGTTAGGTTTCCGAGGCTTTGGTGTTACCAAAAATACTTTTAAAACAACCTCTTAGCATTACTAAATTTAAAGACTTTGAGAATGTGATATCCAAAGAGGCATTTACTATGAAAGACGTTGTAAGTTTGGTAGAGGAAATTATTCAAGGAAAAGGTTATGTCTTAATTCCTGAATTATTAAGTCCAGCACAGGCCGAAGAAGCGCGATCGCTTGTTCTCGAAATTGCTGAGAAAGAAAAGCTTCTAGGAAAAGTATTGCTTGATGACCAAAGAGAACGAATATACGGCTTAGTGTATAAGGGGAAAATCTTCGAGCTAATGGTGCAGCACCCAACAGTCATCGAAGTCATTGAAACCATTGTGGGGAAAGAATATGACTCTCGGCACTTTCTCGGCTCACATCCTTAACGCTGGTGCAACAAATATGGGGGTACATGTAGACTACCCCTATTGGACAATGAAACCACCTTTTCCAGCTTATCCTGTGATGGAAATTCAAGTAATTTGGATGGTTGAAGATTTCACACAGGAGAATGGTGCCCCTGTTTTCGCTCCAGGTAGTCAGAAGCTTTGCAGTCTCCCTGACTTAGCACACTTTTCAAAAATTGCTGAGAAAGTAACTGGAAAAGCTGGCTCAGTAGTAATCTCCCACGGTCTTTGCTGGCATGATACATCTGTCAACTACTCTCAAAAGCCAAGAGTATCGATTCTGGGCAACTATGCTCCTAAGTTTGTGCGTCCCTTCAAAAACCCATTGGATGATATGCAGCAAGAAGTTATAGATCGTGCTAGCCCTAAACTAAAACAGCTACTCGGATACGAGTTAAAGTCAGCCTTTTATAAGGATGTTCAAAGAATCCGGTCAGGAAATTTGAACGGATAAAACGAGTCCGAGTTCATCATCAACTTGATTCTGATTATTGTGTTTAAGCCAAGACAGGCTTGCCTGTAGATACGGCCTGCTCAATAATATCAGCGGCTCGACTTACCCCCCCAGCACGGAGAGTAGCTGCTTGTAACCTGAGCGCATTCTGTTTATAAGATTCTTCTGTCAACACTTGCCTTACAGCATTTCGCAACCTGGGAACATTCAGTTTCTTGAGGGTGATAAGCTCACCCGCCCCTGTCCAAGCAATACGCGCTGCTACTCCTGGCTGGTCATTGGCAACTGGAATCGCCACCATTGGCACTCCTTTTTTGACACATTCCATTGTTGTATTCATTCCCGCATGAGTAATCATCAGGGTGGCTTTTTCCAGCACTTGTAATTGAGGTGCATACTCAACTACTAAAGGATTTCCTGCTAAGTCTGGCAGTGATTCTGGTTTAGCAGAACCTCCGAGAGAAATCACTAATTGAACATCCAAATCTTCACAAGCTGAAGCAATAGTCTGAAAGACCCAAATCAGACGATTTTGCAATGTCCCCATCGAAGCGTAAATTAACGGTTTACCCGTCAATTTTTCATAGGGGAAAGAAACAGGTACTCGATTGGCGGAAGTATGGAAACTTCCAGTGAAATGGAACCAAGGAGCTAATTCTTCTCTGGGAAATTCAAACTCAGCAGGTGCATTACTTATTTGAGCCAGTGGAGAGTAGCTATCTTTAAGATTAGAGTACAGGGGTAATTTCCACTCTCGACGATATTCATTGATCAAATCTTCAAGTGGTTTGACCACGCTATTAACTAATGTGTAACCCATTTGGTTGCGTAAGCGTGCCCACCCACCTGGGCTATACTTCCAAGTTGTGAAAAAAGGAGGAATGCTAGGTTCTCGATTCAGTACCACAGCGCTACACACAGTGATGAAAGGGATTTTGAGAAACTCTGCAATTGTCCCTCCTTCTAGTGAACTTTGGTTTACTAGCAAAGCTTCTACACCTGCTGCTTTAATTGGTGCTGGAGCCTCCTGGAGTGTCACAGATGAAATAAGCTTCAGTAATTGAATACTGTATCGAAATGCAGCCAATCCACTCATCTGTCCTAACTTGCTAAAAAATTCTGCTGTTGAGCCAGAAGGAAAATCTTTTTCACCAATTGGTTGTAATTCTATTCCTGCTGCCAGTGCTTTAGATTGAGTATCGAGTGTTCCGAAGAGAGTGACACGGTGTCCACGCCGTTGAAGTTCCTGCCCCAAGGGAAGCATAGTATTGAGGGGGCCATTTGTTGCACCAGGACAGATAATACCAAAATGAGTCATATTTAATGCCTCTACTTGATTTTCAAGAATTTATCCAAAGCTGTAACTAGGCTGGGCGGCCAACGGCGGATATTTGTTACCCAGTCGATATCCTTGTAGCGGCTATCAAGTCCATAAGCTGCTACCCAGTTACTTTCGGCTTCACCTTGTTCTCCATTTACCCAGTAGGCGGCTGTCAGGGCAGCACGCACATCAGCAAACTTGGGATATTTACGGACAATATTCCGCATCTCACGGATTGCTTGCTCTTTTTGACCTGTTTCATACAGAGCAAGGGCATAATTGGCACGGGCAAAGGCAAAATTTGGGGCTATCTCATTAGATTTTTTGTAGTCTGCGATCGCATCTGACCATTTTCCTAAACCGGCTGTGGCATTGCCGCGATTATTATACGCCATTGCATCATTAGGATCGAGTTTTAAGACATGATTATAATCTGCGATCGCATCTGACCATTTTCTCAAACCTTCCAACGCCGCCCCCCGATTCAAATATGGATCGGTGACATTCGGCGCTAGTTCTATGGCTTTGTTATAATCTTTCAACGCCTCTGGCAATTTATTCTGACTCACCCGCGAATTTCCCCGATTACTCCACGCCCCCGCATTTGTAGGAAATTGCTCAATAATCTTTGTCCAGTAAGTTTCAGCCGTAGCAAAGTCACCTTGATTTGTCGCTGTAAACGCTTGATTTGCCCACTCATCACCTTGTTTTAACTGTTCTTGAGTAATGGGCGGTTGAGATTGTGCCATGACTGGCGTACTCCAGCCAAACACAAGTAACAAACTGAGAAAAATACCAATCAACTTAATCATCTAGGTTTACCTGTGTCTATCTTGAACATTGGGGCATTGGGCATGGGGCATGGGGCATGTGAGTGGAGCATGTGAGTGGAGGTCAAAGACTCATTAACGGAGTTCAAAGACTTCTTCACGAGTATCAAAGACTTCTTCACGAGTATTAAACACTCATCCCCTATTCCCAATGCCCAATGCCCAATGCCCAATGCCCATAATTACAATAACGACAACTGTTCATTTGGCGGCGTGAATCCCAAATGCTTGTATGCTGCCTTAGTCGCCATCCTCCCGCGATGAGTTCTAGTTAAATACCCAATCTGCATGAGGTAAGGTTCGTACACTTCTTCAATGGTTTGGGTATCTTCACCCGTCGTTGCTGCCATTGTTTCCAACCCCACTGGCCCACCGTTAAATTGCTCAATTATCACACTCAGCATCTGGCGATCTGTCCAATCTAAACCGCAAGGATCTACTTGGAATAGTTGCAATGCCTCGGATGCAACGCTTTCATTAATCTCACCAGATAATTTTACTTCCGCATAATCACGGACTCGTTTAAGTAGCCTGTTAGCAATACGTGGCGTTCCGCGTGAGCGACGGGCAATTTCTGTGGCACCATCTTCTGTAACGGGGGTTTTGAGTAATTGAGCGGTTCGCAGTACAATTTTAGTCAGTTCGTCAACTTCGTAAAATCGGAGTTTTTGAATCAAACCGAAGCGATCGCGCAGTGGTGAAGTTAAAGCACCCACACGGGTTGTAGCCCCTACTAGGGTAAACTTTGACAATGGCAAACTTCTGATGCGAGCGCCAGAACCCTTACCAATAGTAATATCTAAGCGATAATCTTCCATTGCCGGATAGAGAATTTCCTCCGTCATCCGCGAGAGGCGATGAATTTCATCCACAAATAAGATATCCCCTGGTTTCATGTTCACCAGTAGCCCGACAATATCTCGTGGACGTTCTAGGGCTGGCGCACTGGTAATTTTGTAATTTACTCCCATTTCCGATGCTAAAATCATGGCCATTGTGGTTTTGCCCAATCCCGGTGGCCCATACAGCAGCAAGTGATCTAGCACCTCACCACGAGACTTGGCTGCTTTGATGGCAATATCTAGCACATCCTTTAAATCTTTTTGCCCAATATAATCCGCAAATCGCTGCGGACGAATACCTTCTTCTTGTTGTTCTTGTTCATCAATAGCAGCTTCAGGTTGCAAAATATTGTCTGTGGATGGTGCTTTCGCAGACTCTCGACGCTGCTTTGGTTCTCGATTGGGTTCTGGAGGCTGTTTTTTCGAGGAGATTATCGCCATAATTCAGCTAGCTACTTTTAAGGGAACAGAATAATTCGTAATTCGTAATTCGTAATTATGAGTGGGGGGAGACAGGAGGAGACAGAATAACCAATGCCCCATGCCCCATCCCCCATGCCCAATGCCCAATGCCCAATGCCCAATGCCCAATGCCCCATGAATAATACCCATGAAAATTTTCGTTTGAGAATACCCGCCTCAATTTAAAATTTAAATTCCGGTCAATTACCCAGAAGTGCAAAAGTTATTATGTTATCTAAAAGAATCTTACCGTGCTTAGATGTGAAGGCGGGACGCGTTGTAAAAGGAGTTAACTTTGTCAATCTCCAAGATGCAGGCGATCCGGTAGAACTGGCCAAGGTTTACAATGAAGCCGGTGCTGATGAGTTAGTATTTCTGGATATTACAGCTACTCATGAAGACCGAGCTACTATTTTAGATGTCGTCTACCGAACTGCTGAACAGGTCTTTATTCCATTGACTGTGGGTGGTGGCATTCAATCCTTAGAAAATGTTAAAGCTTTGTTACGAGCGGGCGCAGATAAGGTTAGTATTAATTCGGCGGCGGTGCGGGAACCAGACTTGATTAATCGGGCTAGCGATCGCTTTGGTAATCAGTGCATAGTTGTTGCAATTGATGCTAGACGCAGAAATAACCCGAAAAATCCCGGTTGGGATGTGTATGTGCGGGGTGGCAGGGAAAATACAGGCTTAGATGCCCTACTTTGGGCACAAGAAGTTGAAAAACGGGGGGCCGGTGAACTGCTAGTCACAAGTATGGATGCTGATGGAACCCAAGCCGGATATGACATTGAGATTACACGGGCAATTGCCGATGCTGTAGAAATTCCAGTTATTGCTTCAGGTGGTGCAGGTAATTGTGAACATATCTACACAGCACTAACTGAAGGCAAAGCTGAAGCCGCATTACTCGCGTCTCTGTTACATTACGGACAATTAAGCGTAGCAGAAATCAAACATTATTTGCGCGATCG
Source organism: Nostoc sp. (assembly GCF_036917675.1). Classification (GTDB taxonomy): domain Bacteria; phylum Cyanobacteriota; class Cyanobacteriia; order Cyanobacteriales; family Nostocaceae; genus Nostoc. The sequence goes on from NZ_JBALCT010000014.1 coordinate 28,270, forward strand.
CAACGTGCCAGTACGTCTGATCTCCTAAATCCTTATTTGTTGCTCAATGACATCCATCTTAGGTTAGACACACTTCCTTAAAAGGGTGTTAATATTATTTTACAAGTATTAATAAATATTAAAAAATATGTTGATTCCTATTTTACTTTTTGATGTAGCCCTGGTGGCGTGGTCGCTGCACTTAATGGAAAAAGCCTATGAGAGTAAAGAATTTTCTCTCATGTTAGCTGGTACATTGGTTGCTCTGGCTGCTGCCGCCATGTTGGTAGTTTACTTTTTGATGGGGCACTGTATGACCTATTTGTTGAAAGTGTCGTAGAAAGTGGTGAGTGCTAGAGGAGATAATTTCAAATTTAGTTTCCATAAAAAGCTTGACAAAACACTAATAATGAAGCCATTATGTATAATGGATTTTAAGGGGTTATAGCGCAGTTGGTAGCGCACCTCAATGGCATTGAGGGGGTCAGCGGTTCGAATCCGCTTAGCTCCATTCTTAAAAGCTTAACCCTCTCCGTTAATGGAGAGGGTTAGGAAAATTTTTGAGAGAGTTTTATCACATCTGTGCGATGTTCCGCCCGTTGTTCGGGTGGAATCATTTTGTGTAAATGCTGCTGATAATTGAAGTTTGGTTAGTAGATATTAACGAGCAAATTGTCGAAGTTTATCAACAACCAACAGCTGCAGGATATCAGCTGATGCAAAAGTTCGCTAGCGGTCAAACTTTATCAATTCAAGCCTTCCCCGACGTAAATATTAGCGTCAACGAAATCTTTGGCAGATAAAATTACTTCCTTGCTAATCTCCTCAAGACGCAAAAACGGAAATCACCTGCTGTCCATTGGGGTGACGGTGACATTTACCGAGTCATTAGCTCAACATTCACCCTCAGAAGCTCAACTGCGGCAATATTAACCTTGCAACCATATCAACAAGTAGAAACCCCATAGATGCTTGGACACTAAAGATAGCCATCTATGGTATAGAAATGTATAGAATCTTGTAAAAATATAAAATATAGTTGTTAAATGCACACATTTCTAGCTTCTTCCTCAATGCAGGTGTCTGTACTACCAAATCACTTTCAGCCTATGAAGATTGTCGCACTGGGGGACAGCTTAATTTATGGATTCGGTGATCCGGAAAAAGGAGGCTGGATTGAGCAACTACGGCGATGGTGGATGTTGCCGGATAGTCCCGGTCATGTTCTTTATAATTTAGGGGTAAGAGGCGATCGCACGCAACAAGTAGCACAAAGGCTAGAAGTTGAATTTCGCCACCGGGGTGAACTGCGAAATCGTGTTCCCGACTTGATTATTTTATCAGTAGGCGTGAATGACTCAGCGCGGTTGGCGCGTCCCGATGGGCGAAGTTATACAGATTTTACATTGTTTGAAAAAGAAATTGCAACTCTTTTAGATTTAGCACAGCAACTATGTCCTGTGTTATTCGTGGGCATGGTGCCAGTAGATGAAGCCAAAATGCCATTTTTAGATTGTTTTTACTATAATCATACCGATCAGAACCGCTACAAAGAAGCAACTCGAATTGCTTGTAATAAACGGCAGATTCCTTATTTGGATATTTTTGAACAATGGATGGAACGCGGTGAAAGTTGGCGGCTCAAACGCTTGAGTAAAGATGGACTTCATCCCAATACACTAGGTTATCAAGCTTTGTTAGAGGATGCAACCAATTGGGATGCGATACATTCAGTGGGCTTTACGAATGCAGCTTACCATTCTCAATTTGATTATCACATTAAACCATTCTAATAATATATTAGGAATCCGGTTTGATTTATGAAAAGATACGTAGTGGCGTGGCAAGGCTAAAATAGTGCATTACAAATCTTGGAAATCTTGAGATTTTAGAAAGATAACTAAATTTTTCTATTGCATCAATTTAGCCTTGACACGCTACTACAATACCTAATTTTGTTCAAAAATCAAATAGTAATCCTATAGATGTGTTGGTGCTTTGGGGTTAGTCGATATTCTCGTATTTGCTATCCTCGCAAAAGCACCACAATCTTGCTGAATTATCAATTAAGGTTAGGTGTAACATCCATTTCAAAATCCATTTATAAAAACTCTAATTTCTCTCTTCTTCATTACTCAGCACTCCAAATTCCTGTACAGACGCGATTAATCGCGTCTCTACTCCAAATTCCTGTACAGACGCGATTAATCGCGTCTCTCCTAACTCCTATGACACCAACTTTATTTGGTCGTTGGCAAACTCGATTATTATTACTTGCAACTATTGGCGTACTCGTATCTTTGCCATTTGCAATTGGTTGGATTGGTTTTAGTGCTAACTCAGTTTATTTTTGGATACTTGGTTATGTTGCCATCTTTGGCTTAGGCTGGGATGTGCTTTATGACTATCTGCAAAAATCCCGATGGGATAGAGATTGGCCCGCAGTTTATCAACTCTTAGCTGGTATATGGGAATTGGTGTTTGTGTTTTGTGGAGTTAAGCTGTTTGGCTTCTTACCAATACCTTTACCGAAAGAAGAACTTTCGCCAGCAGCTTTTTTCTTGCACTATAGCGTCGTGTGGCTATCAGTTTTTATTAGCTCACAAAGCCTGATGCGAATTATCTTTCCCCGTTGGCGTTTTCGGGGTGGCGAGTGGTTGTAAAACCTCAAATTATCGAAATATTCAATTTGTTTTCACCTAGTTAATTACAGCCTTTTTCATCTATTTGAGCCACAATTCTCTGTAGGAGTGCCAAAAATCAATATAGCGGTTATCGGCCCTTGTGAGATACAAGAACCCCACCCCCAAACCCCTAAGAGCAAGCGATGAGGGGACTATGATGTACCTCATGTGATTAGGAAAGGCTATAAGTAACTGGGTCAAATTAAATATAAAACCTCACCCTGCCTCCGGCTTCCCTCTCCAAAGCATCCCAGAGGGATTGAGGGTGAGGTTTGATCTTATATTTAATTACGCCTACCTACTTAATTAATCTTTTTGGTTTTATCACAATGGCGATTTCTTGCAACCAAAGGTAACACCTTGGTCAGCCGCTTTGTATCTAGGTGCGTCGATGACAATTACGGCTTTTCCGATATTAGCTCGCATTCTTTACGAACGCGGTCTTGCATAAACCCGCTTCGGTACTTTGACTTTAGGTGCAGCATCGGTAGATGATGCAGTTGCTTGGTGTTTGCTGGCGATCGATCGTGCTTGCTAGCGTGAAAAATTCTCTGAGTATCGCCATATTAGCAATTGGTGGTGGCATTTGCTACGTGCTATTTGCGATTTTTCTCGGACAACCTCCAATACTGTTCCGTTAAGCATTTTTAACTTGGAATTGGGTTTTGGGAAAAGGTTACTGGGTTTGGGTTAAAGGTTTTTATTTCCCCTTTTCCCCTTTCCTTTTACCCCTTAACCGAAAGGTATTGGGGTATATTTAACAAGCTTGACATTTTCCAGTCTTTTAAAGAATCATTTAGAGAAACCAGATAGTTAATTGTGAGGAAACCATGCACATAGTTGTTCTCGTTCTGGTTGAGGTGCTGATTGTTATTGGACTTTCACGGCTAGTAGGGCTAGCATTCCGTTCTATTAAGCAACCTCTGGTAATTGGTGAGATTGTCGCCGGGATTATGCTCGGTCCATCTTTATTTGGTTTAGTTGCTCCCGATTTAGCAGTTAGCTTGTTTCCACCAGAAACTTTTCCTTTTCTAAATGTTTTGTCTCAGGTGGGACTAATATTTTTCATGTTTCTGATTGGGCTAGAACTAAATCCAAAATACCTGAGCGGACAATTAGAAGTAGCAGTTTTAACTTCTCATGTCAGCATTTTGGTGCCGTTTTCCTTAGGAACATTGCTAGCGGTGGTACTTTATCCCCTAGTTTCCAATGCAAGTGTATCCTTCACCGCCTTCGCCTTGTTTTTGGGGGCGGCGATGTCAATTACTGCCTTTCCAGTGTTGGCGCGAATCATTACTGAAAACAATTTACAAGGAACGCGTTTAGGAACGTTGGCGTTAACTTGTGCAGCAGTGGATGATGTGACAGCTTGGTGTCTCTTGGCAGTAGCGATCGCTGTAGCTCGAACTGGTGACTTTGCGGGTGCCATACCCACAATTATCGCCAGTATAGTTTACATCGGCTTGATGTTGACGGCGGGACGTTGGTTCCTCCAACGCCTTGCCAAACACTACCTCCGTGCGGGACGCCTCAGCCAATTGCTGCTAGCTGGGATTTATATGGGCGTGGTTGCATCAGCACTAATCACCGAACTAATTGGTATTCACTTAATTTTTGGGGCATTTTTATTGGGAGCAGCCATGCCCAAAAATGAAGATTTAGTGCGGGAATTGGCAGTAAAAACCGAAGATTTTGTTTTGATATTCTTGCTGCCAATATTTTTTGCCTACAGTGGTTTAAAGACGCAGATTGGCTTACTCAACCGTCCAGAATTGTGGCTTTTGTGTGCGTTGATTTTAGGAGTGGCGATCGCAGGTAAATATGTTGGCACCTATGTCGCAGCGCGTGTTAGTGGCATTAATAAACGGGAAGCTTCGGCACTCGGTTGGTTAATGAATACTCGCGGCTTAACCGAACTGATTGTGCTAAACATTGGTCTAGAGTTAGGGGTAATTTCGCCCTTAATATTTACCATGCTGGTAATTATGGCATTGGTAACTACATTCATGACCTCGCCACTGCTGGAATGGACATATCCGAAGAAGCTGATCAGGTTAGATATGGTGGAACCGGAATCGGAAGGAGAAACAGGTATAGGCATCTCTACTGGAAGTGAAGCTTCCCCTCATCCTTTCCGAATTTTGGTGCCAGTGGCTAATCCAACTACGCAAAAAGGTTTAGTACAGCTAGCAGTAGCGTTGGCGCAGCCCGCCGTTGGTGTCGCTCTCAATTACCGATATCCTGCCATTGTTAACCCCCTCAGCCTGATTGAATTTGAAGAAGATTATGCCTTTGAAAGTACCCCAGTTGAAGCAGACAGATTAATCGCCCAGCGCCGCCACCAACTACAAGAATTGATTAATACTCTCGAACCGCCAGAAACTCGTTCTTGTGTGCATCCTATCGTTCGCATATCCAGTAATGTTGCCCGCGAAACAGCACAGATTGCCACATCAGAACAAGCTGATTTAATTCTCGTGGGCTGGCATCGGCCAGCTTTTAGTAGTAATCGTTTAGGTGGACGAGTCGGACAAATGCTTACCACTGTACCAGTGGATGTAGCAGTGTTTGTAGATAAAGGCCAAGAACGATTAGAGAGTTTATTAGTACCTTATTCTGCAAATATCCATGATGATTTAGCACTAATACTAGCTTTGAGACTGTTAATCAATCGTGAGACTTGTATGTTGCAGCTATTGCAGATAGTAGCAAATCATACCAAGGAAGAATTGAATTACGAACTACACACGATGATGGAGCAATTACCCACGAGTGTACGCGATCGCATTGAAATCAAAATTGTCGAAGCCCCAGAACCAATCCAAGCCGTAATTAAAGCCTCAGAAGGTGTTGATTTAACAATTGCTGGTACCAGCCGCGCTTGGGGTATCGAGCGCCAAACCTTGGGAAGATATACAGATCAACTGGCCATCCAATGTCGTTCTTCCCTGCTGATTACCCGCCGCTACAGTCAAGTCACCGCCCACCTTGCCTCTATGCTTCCTGAGGTTAGTAGTCAAGAGCCAACATTGAGGAATTGAGATTATGAATCATTTCAACTTCAAATCTTTGGCTTTTTACGGAGTAGCAATAATTTCAGTGCTAGTGTTGTTTAAAACTGTCAGCGTTTATGGGGAAAACCATCTCAAGGCTCCTCCTCCACTTAATGGGCGGTATCGTCTAACCCTAGCGGAGAATTTGCCGAATTGTGAAAAATCAGATACCCTGACTTTAAACATTGAGCAATCGGGTATTTACTTAAATGCCTCTGTATTACCAGCGATGGCTAACGCCGATATTGACGAAAAGCACTCGCTCACAGGCATCTTGAGAAATCAACAATTAAATTTATCTGGAAAAGTTGGCAGATCAATCCTTTGTAATATTCCTCGCCCCCAAAATGATCCTCTAAACTCAGTCACAATTCAAATGCAACTTGTGGACAAAGGTAGTATGACAGGGCAATTAACCGTTATTGGCATTCCCCAAACTCTAAAATTTACGGCTGTGCCAGAAAAAGTTCCCGAAAAATCTCAGAAGTCCAACAATCATTGATTTGGGGAGTGGGGATAGCAATTGAAAGCGCCAACTAAACAGCAATGTTCACCATTGTATGGGTTTTATGGAGCCGATAAAAAGAATGAATCAGAGACTAAAGACTAGGCAATTTTGCCAAAGGCGCAAGCAACTATTTAGCATCAGTATATTCGGCTTTTGTGCAGCGATCGCCCTCGAAACTTGCACTACTGCTGCTACACCAGTGGCAAAGCTAGATAATTGGCGTTTTTCCCCCAAAACACAGCAACTCGAAATCACCCTCTCAGCAGGCACAACCCCCCGTTATTTCTACCTAGCCCAACCCCCTCGTCTGGTGGTAGATATACCGAATACTAAGTTGGGCAAAGTTACCACGCAACAAAATTATTCTGGAGCAATCAAAAGCATTCGTGTTTCTCAACTGAATGCTAACGACACACGTATTGTCCTAGATTTAGCACCAGGGACTGTTTTTAATCCCAAACAGGTACAACTGCAACCCGTTTCCCGAAAAAACTCTACTCGCTGGGTTTTACGTCCGATTATTTCTGGTAAAACTACTGCCGTTAAACCAGGAAATTCCCCACCTTCACTTAAGAAACAGCCTCAAACACCGTATAAATCACAGCTACCTAGTAACCTACCCGTAACCACTACTAATCCACAACCGCCCTTACTCACAGTTCCGCCTCCATCAAATGATCTGCCTTCAACAATTACTAATAACTCAGGGCAGCCTTTTGTCACTGTACCTCCCCTAACTCCGAATACACCCTCTCAACAAATTGATTCAACTCTTCCCCCTGCTACTTTCCCAAATCAATCAGGCAATTTGAATAGCGTTCCTCCTTTCGTTAAGTCTGACTTTCCAGTTCCAACAGTCCCCAATGTTCCCGATCCCCAGGTGATCGAGTTTGGTCAACCTTTACCCAAAACCAAATTCAAATAGGGCATGGGGCATTGTGGATTGGGCATGGAAAATTGAATCAATGCCCCATCCGCTATGCGCCATACCCTAATAGTGTTCTGCCTCTAGCTATATAGCGCTTATGGTTTGGATGCAATACACTCTGACCTCTCTCCTAAAAGGCTGCGGTGTACACACAAGTCCTAAAAACTTAGCTTGATTAAGCTTTCCTCATTCTCATGCAATGGCATTGTCAGTCGATGCAATAGCATTGTCAGTCGATGCAATGCCATTGTTAGTCGATGCAATGCCATTGTCAGTCGATGCATTGGCATTGCAGGTCAACAGACTAAAGGAAGAGAACGAAGAAATGCTTAACTGAACTGTATTGAAGTCTGTATTCGACTCAACTGAGAACCGCTATATATAGCGTTTCCTAATGACATAAAGTACATCATAGCCCCCTCTCGAAGAGCGGGGAGGGGGTTGGGGGTGGGGTTCTTATACTTCACTCAACTGAGAACCGCTATATGTAGCTTGATGAAAGCAAAATGATATTACCTTCCTCCAAGTAACTCCTTCACCTTCTTAATGATGCTCACCGGATCGATACCTTGATATGGGTACTGTTCCCATAAACCACCGCAACCTTCTTTATGAGTTCCAAGATGGGCATATTTGGGAGTCAACCCGCGCTCTAGCAGCCAAGAACCGGAGCCTTCTAAACCTTCAATACCAGGACACATCGGGCGTTTATTGATGATAGCGATCGCTCCAGGAGTATTCACAGCTTCGCTCATACGACGGTATAAATCGTCTAAGTCTTCCCCGTCTCATTGAAGTACTTTCAACCTGTGACCTTCTAAGGTTTTGGCGACACTGAAACCAGGTAAATATTTAGAAGGATGTCCAGCGATCGTTACATCATTGTCATCAATAATCAGTTTGACGTTGGTGAATGTGGGTACTGTCACGACTGAGACATTACGGATGATTCGTGCAGATTTGTGTATGTTGGGGGTTTGCAGTTTGCATCCAGAGATTGGGATTAGTGTACCTAACCTAGATGAAGCGCACGTCAAACGAGCCATGATTGCTGGATCGGCTGAGGTAGTAGGATTAGTGACAGCAGAAAAATTGGACACGGCTGCTCCTTATCTAGTGGAGTCTATTCGTGCCCTGACTTACCTAGTAACAGCACCTACAGTATCTAATAATATGCTGAGTGCTTACAAAGCTTTAGGTTTGACCATTATCCGTGATGAGTACGCATGATCTGATTTAGCAAATGCGATCGCTGGGGACTGGGGAGAAAAGGAGAATAACTCCTAACTCCTGTACAGACGCGATTAATCGCGTCTCTCAGCACTCCCCATGCCCCATTCCCAAATCTAAAATCTGTCCGTTTGCTGAGGTGTTCCAACTGCTCCTGGTTGAGCGGTGAAGAAGTTTTGAGCAGCTTCGTTCTGATATATGCATCTAATATCAGGTTTCTCACTGTCTAAATTACCTGTAAAGCCAAAAGTGTTCAGGCGATTTTTGCACTCATTTACCTGCTCGGATGTCACCAGCTTACGTTGCTCTAAAATTGCCCAGTCATTTTGTCGAATTACACATCCAGGACGCATACTCGGCTGGGCAACATAAACATTAAAAGGGTTGAGAGTAACGAATAATCTAGCGTCCATCACCATAGCGCTAGCTCCATACTGCACACAAATTTCAGGGTTTGGTGCTTTGAGATCAATAAATTCACGGGAAGCTACATTTGATGGAGCCAACGTCGTTGTAGAACTAAAAGCAATGCCAATCCCAATTCCCAAAATCAACACCCCTCCCATAATTGCGATGGTGAAGAGGTTAAACATCGGGGATTGGAAAATAGAGGGTTTAGAAGTAGTTGCCGATTTACCAGTGGGTTTACGTCTCATTGTTGCTTAATCACCTTCACGCCGATTTGGGAGGGAGTAGTCTAAAGTTGTCTCCCTTTTTCAGTATGCCTATTCTTGACTGTAATTGCCTGTGACTTTCTGGACGATATTCTTGTTAAATAAGAAAAATAGGAACTTATCTAGAAATCTGGACAGAATTTCAACATAGTACACTGTGGGGAAAATTTGCCTACATTTAACCAGTTGCTCTGAGCAACTTGTCTGGCTAATTGAAATGATAGCTGAATTTATGCCAAGCCCTACTAGTCACTTATTGTTTATATCTGGAATATATTGGTGAGTATTTTTTATTTATTTGGTCATTAACCAATTGCTATTAGTTATGACCTTTCTGCTACTTGACTTGTTAATTACTTATGTATTCTATTTATAGATTATACCATAGGTTTGATTTTTATCAGACATTCTTAATTGAATTTTCACAATTAATCCAGTCAGAATACTTAGATTATCTACCTTTTGTTGTTAATTTTCAACTTTTAGGTTCAGAGATTTTTGTTACCCCTAGTAATTCATGTGTCAAACAATGTAAATTAAAAATTAATGAAATTTTGATAAGTAATTGAAAGCACGTGACATCTCAAAGAGCGCTACTTTCGGGCAAGAGGTTCAAAACTTCGCAACTTCAAATCCTCCTAGCTGATAGCCTAACTATTTTTTGGGGAGATTGGTTAGATTTACGTGTGAGACTTGTACAAGTTGCTGCATCAGGCTTAATATCTCCACTGATATATATTTTAGCTTTTGGCTTAGGTTTGGGTAGTTCCATCAAACCCGGCTCAGGGATTAGTGGTAACTATAATAACTATTTGGAGTTCATATTACCGGGGATGGTGGCACTATCCTCGATGACAATTAGCTTTGGTGGAACGACATTTTCGATTTGTGGAGACAGATTATTTACCAAAACCTTCGAGGAATTGTTGTTAACTCCCATACACCCCTTAGCGTTGCACATCGGTAAAATGCTGGCGGGAGTAGTGCGGGGGTTGATGACATCCGGTTCCGTGATTTTGGTAGCGCTGCTGTTGACTGGAAACTGGAATTTTCTCAACCCACTATTTCTACTGTTGGTGGTGCTGAATTGTGCGGTATTTGCTGGATTAGGGGTGATTGTGGGGTTGAGTGTGCGATCGCTCGAATCAGTTGGACTCTACAACAATTTTATAATTATCCCCATGTCATTCTTAGGAGCGACCTTCTTTGACCCTGATACATTACCAGTTGCCCTGAAAGTCGTAGTTTACCTGTTACCGTTGACCTACGCCAGCATCGGACTGCGTGCAGCTGCCCATTTACCCTTGTCCCAGTTTCCTTGGTATAGCATACCGATTTTGCTGGTGATAGCGATCGCTCTTTCTCTGTGGGGTGGTTATAAATTTGCTCACCAACAGGATTAAAATAAATAGTCTCTAAATCTTGTAACCATTCCAGATACCCGCTTATACCGTTTCTGCAACAAATTACAGAACTTATGCTGATCCGCACCGCTACAACAGCTGACGTACCCGCAGTTTTACCAATGGTTGCCAAAATTTGTGCTTTGCATGAGTCATGGGATTCCGCCAAGTATGGTTTTCTGGCGCATCCAGAACAGCGTTATGAACAATGGTTGATGCGTTTGGCAAATAGCGATGGCTTTGCCGACGCTTCCAGCGTACGCAGTGTATTTGTCGTATCAGAAAATGAAGGCCAACTTGTAGGGTTTTTCGTGGCGACAATTGAGCGAGAAATACCAATTTATCGGTTAGAGGAATTTGCTTTTATTCATGATATCTGGGTTGAGCCGGAATATCGCCAAAACGGAATTGCGCGGCAGATGGTAATGCTAAGTATTGAACGCTTTCATCAGATGGGGATCAAGGAAATTTGTCTAGATACAGCAGTTGCTAACGAGGCTTCACGGCGGTTATTTGCATCTTGTGGTTTTCGACTCAGCATTATTTAAATGCTGATTGAATTGAGTCATTAGTCATTAGTCATTTGCTAATAACTAATGACTAATGACTAATGACTAACTAGCTAACAGAGTCTTTTCTAGAGAAGTCCAACGGAAGGCGCGATCGCCACCTCTCTCAATTACTACTCTGACTCGTGGTTCTAGCTGAGGCAAATTCGCTAAATACTCAAGTTCCTCATTGGAAAGAATATGCCCTTCAATAATCCACAACACCAGCCCCTTTGACTTTGGTGGTAGCTGTTCTAGATGAGAACTAATAATTGGTGGCAGATAGTATACATAACCTACTGCCGCACCACTACCAGTACTTTTTTTACCAAGATGAGGAGGTCTGACTCCATGAATTCTTGTGAGATAGGCAGCTACGTCGCCCAGTCCCTTGGCAGTAATGTGGAGGGTGGTATAACCAGCTGCGCGTAGTCGGCGCTGATATCGACCTTCATAACCTCCTTCCAGAGGTACATACACCCCAAGAGCGCCAAATTTTTCCAGATCGCGGATTAAACCGTTGCCAGTGGTAATTAGTGCCATAGATTTTCGTCTTATCCCACTTAGATATCTCTATTATTTACCCTGAACCGATAGATTAAGTTAAAGCATTTGGGACAGAATGGCCATTTCTTTAGTCCTCAGTCCCTACTCTCCAAAAATAACTCTATAAATTACTGGACAAATATAAATAAATAATTTATATTATTAGATTGTGACCAAGCACGCAAATTAGACAGCCTTCTTACTGTCATTCTGAGGTAGTGTTAGCTTCAATTGCTGATCGCTTAATCCAAATAGGATAATCTAACTCAGATTGCTCATAGACTGGTAAACTAAGAAAGCTTTCAGGTCAAAATTGGAGCTTATGGACGAACAACCAAAGCTAATCCTAAGCTCCAGATTACATTTACTCCTGTGCCTCTGAAAAAGTAGGCAAAATCTTAAACAATAGTTTAAGGTATTTAAGGAAGTAAAAACTGAGCAGCAATGTTGGTTTATGGCATTACGTTAGTCTCAGTTAACGGATACTGGGCGGTAAGAATCGCTTAAGTCCAACTGCAACACGGCAGTAGCCAAGCTCCGGGAATCCGTTTTATGGACGTATATAAATCGGAAAACCCGCCGACAGCGCTGCTCCAGAAAGTGCCAGAGCAATTGCTTGGACGAAAGCATTGCTGCACACAGCCGAAAGCTGTAGCGCCTTGCATTGATTCCAGAAGTTACTCTTCCCAATGGGAAGGGACTTGTGGCTGTTCTGGTGATCTAGTGAGTGAAGCTAAATAGATTCACCAAGCAGTACGGACACGGTTTGTTGTGTCCCAAAGCATTTGGAGCGGTTTATATTTAAGCCATTCCAAATTTCGTAGGCTAACCCAGCCTTAACTGATGCGTACAAAACGTGTCCTCTAGAGTCCAATTTCAAGGTCAGCAAGTAGAAAGGAGAACCAGTTACTGTGTCTGTAGGTATTCTCGGCACCAAGCTGGGCATGACCCAAATATTTGACGAAGCAGGAGTAGCCATTCCTGTGACTGTCATTCAAGCAGGTCCATGCACCGTTACACAAGTTAAAACGAAACAAACCGACGGTTACTTTGCCATTCAACTTGGTTATGGCGAAGTCAAACCAAAGGCACTGAATAGACCACTACTGGGTCATTTGGCTAAATCATCTGCCCCAGCATTGCGTCACCTAAATGAGTATCACACTGATAGCTCTAGTGATTATGCTTTAGGTCAACAGATTAAAGCAGATATTTTTAGTGCGGGTCAAATTGTCGATGTAGTCGGCACAAGCATCGGTCGTGGCTTTGCGGGAAACCAGAAGCGTAACAACTTTGCTCGAGGTCCCATGTCACACGGTTCCAAAAACCACAAAGCGCCCGGTTCTATTGGTGCTGGGACAACACCAGGTCGTGTCTATCCAGGTAAGCGGATGGCAGGGCGTTTAGGTGGGAAACGCATCACAATCCGCAAGCTGACCATAGTGCGAGTTGACCCAGAACGCAACTTATTACTAGTTAAGGGAGCCATTCCTGGTAAACCGGGCGCTCTCGTGAGTGTTGTGCCTGCAAAAATAGTGGGATAGTCAAAAGTCATTAGTCAAAAGTCATTAGTCAAAAGTCATTGGCTAAGGACAAATGGCAAAAGACCAATGACAAATGACGCCACTTGCTTCACCTCTCCCCTTGGGAGAAGACCGCAGTGGCTCACAAATGACAAAGGACAGATAACAAAGATGGTTGAAAGCGTAGTTAAAAATTGGCAAGGAGAACAGGTCGGTGAGACGACCTTCGAGTTGCGCGTTGCCAAGGAAGAAACAGCGTCTCATATTGTGCACCGCGCCTTAGTACGGCAATTGACCAATGCTCGTCAAGGAAACGCCAGTACAAAAACTCGTGCTGAAGTCAGAGGTGGTGGCCGTAAACCTTGGCGACAAAAAGGTACTGGTCGCGCTCGTGCTGGGTCGATTCGTTCACCACTATGGCGTGGTGGTGGTGTGATCTTTGGGCCAAAGCCCAGAGACTTCAACCTGAAGTTGAACCGCAAAGAGCGACGTTTGGCACTGCGGACAGCATTTGTCGGTCGCATTGACGATTTGATTGTGGTAGAAGAATTTAGCACTGAGCTATCTCGCCCGAAGACAAAAGACTTAGTGGCAGCACTTGCCCGTTGGGGAGTAGTGCCAGAAAGCAAGGCACTGTTAATTTTGTCTGAAATTGCGGATACAGATAATGTTTATTTGTCAGCCCGCAACATTGAAAATTTAAAACTAATTGCAGCCGACCAGTTAAATGTTTTTGATTTACTGCACGCTGACAAAATTGTAGTTACGGCATCAGCCCTAGAAAAAATTCAGGAGGTCTACAGTGCCTAGCTTTGACCCCCGCGACCTTGCCGACTTAGTGCGTCGCCCAATAGTCACCGAGAAGGCGACTATCTTGATGGAGCAGAATAAGTACACCTTTGAAGTAATTCCAAAGGCATCTAAGCCAGAAATCAAGGCTGCGATCGAAGACTTATTTCAGGTCAAGGTTGTAAAAGTCAACACCATTCTACCACCGCGTAAAAAGCGGCGCGTTGGTAAATTTATTGGTTATAAACCCCAATATAAGCGAGCCATTATTACCGTCGCACCTGGGGATGAAGACAAGATTAGACAAGTTCTATTCCCAGAAGTCTAGGAATTTTAGATTTTAGATTTTAGATTTTAGATTGAGGAGTTTACTCAATAAGTACCAAAGATGGTCGCAATTAGTTAAACACTCATTAAATCCAAAATCCAAAATCCAAAATTAAGTAAATCCAAAATCCAAAATCCAAAATCCAAAATAGATTATGGGTACTCGTTCTTATCGCCCTTATACCCCCAGCACTCGCCAAGTTACAATCTCTGACTTTGCGGAAATTACCAAAACCGAGCCAGAGAAATCCCTAACAACCTCGAAGCATCGCGCCAAAGGTCGGAATAATCGCGGGCGGATTACTAGTCGTCGTCGGGGTGGCGGACACAAACAGCTTTATCGGATCATCGATTTTAAAAGGGATAAACATAATATTCCTGCCAAAGTCGCAGCGATTGAATACGATCCTAACCGCAATGCCCGAATTGCCCTTTTGTATTACCAAGACGGCGAAAAACGGTACATCCTCCATCCTAATGGGTTGAAAGTTGGAACAATAGTTATTTCTGGATCTGAGGCTCCCTTTGAAGATGGTAATGCCTTACCGCTCTGGAAGATTCCCTTGGGTACTAGTGTTCACAACGTAGAATTCACTCCTGGTAAAGGTGGTCAAATTGTCCGTGCTGCTGGTGCTAGCGCCCAAGTCGTGGCAAAAGAAGGTAATTATGTAACTCTCAAATTGCCTTCAGGAGAAGTTCGCTTGATTCGACGCGAGTGCTACGCCACCATTGGGCAAGTAGGCAACACAGATGCTAGAAACCTGAGTGCAGGTAAAGCCGGACGAAATCGCTGGAAAGGTCGCCGTCCTAAGGTGAGAGGTAGCGTCATGAACCCCGTGGATCACCCACATGGTGGTGGTGAAGGTAGGGCACCTATCGGTAGATCAGGTCCTGTTACACCTTGGGGTAAACCCACATTGGGTGCGAAGACACGCAATCGCAAGAAACTCAGCAGCAAATTGATTATACGTCGTCGCCGTAAGTCTTCCAAACGCGGTCGCGGTGGTCGTGAATCATAGAATTTTAGATTTTAGATTTTGGATTTTAAATTGGGGTCTACTTGTGAGCATTGAAAATTTGTGAAACTTGATTAAGATACCTAATTATCCAAAATCGGAAATTCTAAATCCTAAATCCTAAATCCTAAATCCAAAATTGAACTATGGGTCGTTCTCTAAAAAAAGGTCCTTTCGTTGCGGATCATCTGCTAAAGAAAATTGAAAAGCTCAACGACAACAACAGAAAAGAAGTTATTAAAACTTGGTCACGAGCTTCGACGATTTTGCCCCTAATGGTAGGTCATACCATAGCTGTTCACAACGGACGCCAACACGTTCCAGTTTTTGTAAATGAACAGATGGTGGGACACAAGTTGGGGGAATTTGCCCCGACACGCACCTACAGGGGTCATGGAAAAAGCGACAAAAAAGCAGGTAGGTAGTCATTAGTTATTAGTCATTAGTCATTAGCTAAAGACAAGTGACAAATGACAGATGACAAATGACAAAATTGGAGAAAATTATGGCTACTAATACTACTGAAGTAAAAGCGATCGCTCGTTTTATCCGCATCTCGGCCTACAAAGTGCGTCGCGTACTCGATCAAATCCGGGGGCGATCGTACCGAGAAGCACTAATCATCCTGGAATTCATGCCCTATCGCGCCACTGAACCCATATTGAAGGTTCTCAGAAGCGCTGCTGCCAATGCCGAACACAACGCTGGGTTAGATCGGACTCAACTAGTAATTACTCAGGCTTATGCCGATCAAGGTCCGCCGTTGAAGCGGTTCCAACCAAGGGCGCAAGGTCGAGCTTACCAAATTCGCAAGCCTACGTGTCATATTACTGTGGCTGTTGCAGCCGCCCCAGAAAAATAAGCACGCTTACACGAATAAATTGCGTAAAGTAAGAAATTTTAGAGGAAGTATTCGTGGGACAGAAGATTCATCCAGTTGGTTTTCGCCTGGGTATTACACATGAACATCAATCCCGTTGGTTTGCTGTTCCTCATCGCTATCCAGAACTTTTACAAGAAGACTACAAACTCCGTCAATACATAGAACAAAAGCTGGGTAGACTGGCTCAAAACAACGCCGGAATTTCTGAGGTGCGGATTGAGCGCAAAGCTGACCAAATCGACTTAGAAGTACGCACAGCTAGACCAGGTGTAGTAGTGGGGCGTGGCGGGCAAGGTATCGAATCCTTGCGTACCGGACTCCAAGGACTCTTGGGTAGTAATCGCCAAATTCGCATTAACGTAGTTGAAGTTCAACGAGTTGATGCTGATGCCTATCTGATTGCCGAATACATTGCTCAACAATTGGAACGCCGGGTTTCCTTTCGCCGGGTAGTGCGGCAATCGATTCAGCGTGCCCAACGCGCTGGTGTCCAAGGTATTAAAATCCAAGTCAGTGGTCGGCTCAACGGTGCGGAAATTGCCCGGACAGAGTGGACTCGTGAAGGTAGAGTGCCTTTACATACCTTACGGGCTGACATTGACTACTCTTATTGCACGGCAAAAACTGTTTACGGCATTCTGGGCATCAAAGTGTGGGTGTTTAAGGGAGAAATTATCCCTGGACAGGAAGAAACTCCGCTACCACCCGCAACCCGCGATCCTCGGGATCGCGGCGATCGCGATCGTGAACCCCGGCGCCGTCAACAACAACGTCGTCGCCAGCAATTTGAAGACCGCTCAAATGAAGGATAAATCTTCATTAGTCATTAGTCGTTAGTAAATGGCAGATGACAAATGACAAATGACAAATGACAAGTGACAAACCATGTTAAGTCCTAGAAGAACTAAATTCCGCAAACAACAACGCGGACGGATGGAGGGACTAGCCACCCGTGGTAGCACCCTCAACTTCGGTGATTTTGCACTCCAAGCTCAAGAACCTGCTTGGATTACCTCCCGGCAAATCGAGGCTTCCCGTCGGGCAATGACCCGTTATATTCGTCGGGGTGGACAAATCTGGATTCGGATTTTCCCTGATAAACCCGTAACCATGCGTCCTGCTGAAACCCGGATGGGTTCCGGTAAAGGTAATCCAGAGTTTTGGGTAGCGGTAGTCAAGCCAGGGCGAATTTTGTTTGAAATCGGTGGGGTTTCTGAAGAAATCGCCCGTGAAGCTATGCGCTTGGCTTCATTTAAACTGCCCATAAAAACTAAGTTTATTGTGCGCTCTCAACCACAGGAGCAGGAGTAGCTGATGCCTCTTCCCAAGATTTCAGAAGCTAGAGAATTAAGTGACGAAAAGCTCTCTGATGAAATTGTCGCGATCAAAAGACAACTATTTCAGTTGCGCTTGCAAAAAGCCACCAGACAACTAGAAAAGCCTCACCAGTTCCGACAAATCCGACACCGCCTAGCCCAATTGCTGACGGTAGAAACAGAACGCAAACGGGCAGCAAGTCAATCGGCTAAAGAAGAAAAGTAGAAGATTATGGCAGTCAAAGAACGAGTTGGCTTGGTAGTGAGCGATAAAATGCAAAAAACTGTGGTAGTCGCCATAGAAAACCGCGCTCCTCACCCCAAGTACGGCAAGATTGTAGTTAACACTCAACGATATAAAGTTCACGACGAAGAAAATAAGTGTAAAGTAGGCGATCGCGTTCGCATTCAGGAAACTAGACCCCTGAGTAAAACCAAGCGCTGGAAAATCACAGAAGTCCTGAACGTCAAACCCACTTAAACCTCATCGTTGTTAGTTTCTAACAACATTACAAGGGAGAATAATTGTGATTCAACCCCAGACTTACCTAAATGTTGCAGATAATAGCGGTGCCCGTAAACTAATGTGCATCCGTATTTTAGGTGGAGGCAACCGCCGTTATGGTTTTATCGGTGATAAAATTATCGCCGTCGTCAAAGATGCTACACCCAATATGGGTGTAAAAAAGTCTGATGTCGTGGAAGCAGTAATTGTCCGAACTCGGAAAGCTGTATCTCGTGACAGTGGCATGAGTATTCGCTTTGATGATAACGCCGCTGTGATCATCAACAAAGACGGTAATCCCAGAGGCACACGGGTTTTTGGCCCAGTTGCCCGGGAACTGCGCGATAAAAACTTTACTAAAATTGTTTCTCTGGCTCCGGAGGTGCTTTAATGGCAACCAAACAGGGTACGCCCAAAGTATTCCACAAAATGCACGTCAAAACTGGCGACACCGTACAAGTGATTGCTGGCAAAGACAAAGGAAAAGTTGGCGAAATTACTCAGGCACTTCCCCAACTGAGTAAAGTTATTGTCAAAGGTGTCAACATTAAAACCAAGCACGTCAAACCCCAGCAAGAAGGGGAATCAGGGCGGATTATTACCCAAGAATTCCCGATTCATAGCTCTAACGTAATGCTTTATTCCACTAAGCAAAACGTTGCCAGTCGTGTTTGTTATACCTTTACTTCAGAAGGCAAAAAGGTCAGAAAACTCAAGAAAACTGGCGAGATTCTGGATAAATAGTTAGAAGTTAGGAATTGAGAGTTAGGAATTAAATTTAACTCATAACTCATAACTCATAACTCATAACTCATAACTTTGTTCCCTGACCAAGCCCAGGGATATCAGGACAAAAAACTATGCCGACAACAAGACTCAAAAGCTTATATCAAGAGACAATCGTCCCCAAACTGATCAATCAGTTTCAATATACCAACGTTCATCAAGTACCGAAGTTGGTAAAGGTGACGATTAACCGAGGTTTGGGTGAAGCAGCTCAAAATGCGAAATCATTAGAGGCATCCATCAACGAAATCGCCTTGGTAACAGGTCAAAAACCAGTGGTGACACGGGCGAAAAAGGCGATCGCTGGCTTTAAGATTCGTCAAGGGATGCCTGTGGGGATCATGGTTACTCTCAGAGCCGAGCGAATGTATGCCTTTTTCGACCGATTAGTTAGTCTATCACTGCCCAGAATTCGAGATTTTCGCGGCGTTAGCCCAAAAAGCTTTGACGGACGCGGTAACTATACTCTGGGTGTGAGAGAACAGCTAATTTTTCCAGAAGTCGAGTACGACAGCATCGATCAAGTCCGTGGGATGGATATTTCCATCATCACCACAGCAAAAAACGACGAAGAGGGTCGCGCCTTACTTAAAGAATTAGGAATGCCCTTTCGCGATCAAGAAGTTCATCAATAGAGGGAACGATGGCGGCTAACGACACAATTGCAGATATGCTGACGCGCATCCGCAATGCCAACCTGGCACGGCATCAAACTACACAAGTGCCAGCTACAAAAATGACCCGGAGTATTGCCAAAGTGCTACGGGAGGAAGGCTTTATTGCTGAAATCGAAGAAGCAGAAGAAGGGGTAAAACACAATCTGGTGATTTCCCTGAAATACAAGGGTAAAAACCGTCAGCCTCTGATCACCGCCTTAAAGCGAGTGAGTAAACCTGGCTTGCGTGTTTATTCCAATAGAAAAGAATTACCAAGGGTACTAGGTGGCATTGGCATTGCCATTATTTCTACATCCAGTGGGATTATGACTGACCGCGAAGCGCGGCGTCAGAACTTGGGTGGGGAAGTGCTTTGTTACGTTTGGTAGTCATTGGTCATTAGTCATTTGTCATTAGTGAAAGGCAAAGGACAAAGGACAAAGGACAAATAACAAAGGACAAAAAGTCATGTCTCGTATTGGTAAACGTCCGATTACCATTCCCGCCAAAGTCCAAGTGGCGATTAATGGTGCGAATGTTGTGGTGAAAGGCCCAAAAGGAGAACTTTCTCGCACTCTAACAGCTAATGTCTCAGTCTCTCAAGAGGGAGAAATATTACACGTAACCCGTCGGGATGAAACTCGTACCTCAAAGCAACTGCACGGCTTGAGCCGTACTTTAGTTGCCAACATGGTCGAGGGAGTTTCCCAAGGTTTTCAGCGCCGTTTGGAAATTCAAGGTGTTGGTTACAGGGCACAACTTCAAGGGGGTAACCTAGTTTTAAATATGGGTTACAGCCATCAGGTGCAAATTGTTCCCCCAGATGGAATTCAATTTGCAGTAGAAGGTACCACTAACGTCATTGTCAGCGGCTATGACAAAGAAATCGTCGGCAACACAGCCGCAAAAATTCGTGCCGTTCGTCCACCAGAACCTTACAAAGGTAAAGGCATTCGCTATGCCGGTGAAGTGGTCAGACGAAAAGCTGGTAAGACTGGTAAGGGTGGTAAGAAGTAAAAATGAAACTTACTCGTAGAGAATCAAAAAACCGTCGTCATCGACGCGTTCGGGGTAAAGTTATTGGCTCCCCAGAACGTCCGCGTTTAGCGGTGTTCCGTTCTAATGAGCATATTTATGCCCAATTAATTGATGATACTCAGCATCAAACCATAGTGGCAGCATCGACTTTAGAACCAGAGTTGAAATCTAGTTTAGCGTCATGTGCAAACCGCGACGCATCGGTGCAAGTTGGTAAGTTGATCGCAGTCCGATCGCTAGAAAAAGGCATCACCAAAGTAGTCTTTGATCGCGGTGGTAACTTATATCATGGTCGTGTCAAAGCACTAGCTGATGCAGCACGCGAGGCTGGTTTAGATTTCTAAAGTCATTGGTCATTAGTCATTGGTCATTAGTCATTGGACAAATGACAAAAGACAAATGACAACTGACAAATGACAACTGACAAATGACATTAACAGAGCATTGATTATGGCAACAGAGCGTAAAAGTAAAACAAAGCGTGCCAAAAAAGAAGAAACCACTTGGCAAGAACGGGTAATCCAAATCCGACGCGTGAGCAAAGTGGTCAAAGGAGGTAAGAAACTCAGCTTCCGAGCGATCGTTGTCGTCGGTAACGAACGCGGTCAAGTTGGTGTTGGAGTAGGTAAAGCCTCAGATGTAATTGGCGCCGTCAAAAAAGGCGTAGCCGACGGCAAAAAACACCTGATTGATATCCCAATCACCAAATCCAATTCCATCCCCCATCCCATTGATGGTGTCGGTGGCGGTGCAAAGGTGATTATGCGTCCAGCCGCACCTGGTACTGGGGTAATTGCGGGTGGTGCTGTACGGACTGTGTTGGAATTGGCAGGAGTTCGTAACGTCCTAGCCAAGCAACTTGGCTCCAATAATCCGCTCAATAATGCTAGAGCCGCAGTTAACGCCTTATCAACACTGCGTACCCTTTCTGAGGTCGCCGAAGATCGCGGTATTCCTATTCAAAATCTCTACATCTAAGTGGTTATTTGTCTGTAGTCCCTAGTCTTTTGCTCTTAGCTATGACAAACGACCCTTTGGGTTCGCCAGTTGCTCATGAGGGAAACCCCCAAGACCGCACTGGCTCACAAACGACAAATGACGCCACTTGCTACTACAAGCCGGGAAACCCGTCCAAGGCAATGGCTTATAAATGACAAACGACAAATGACAACTTGATAACTTATGAGACTCCATGATGTTAAGCCGCAAAAAGGCTCAAAGAAACGCAAAAAGCGTGTAGCCAGAGGTATTTCTGCCGGTCAAGGTGCCAGTGCTGGTCTAGGTATGCGAGGTCAAAAATCTCGGTCTGGTAGTGGTACTAGACCAGGTTTTGAAGGTGGTCAACAGCCATTGTACCGCCGCTTGCCTAAATTGAAGGGCTTTCCGATTGTGAATCAGAAGATTTACACTACGATTAATGTAGAGAAGCTAGCCTCCCTTCCCGCTAATACGGAAGTAACTTTGATTTCCTTGAAAGCCGCAGGTATCCTGACTGCTGTCAAAGGTCCATTGAAAATTTTAGGTAACGGGGAATTGAGCATTCCGCTCAAAGTACAAGCGGCAGCTTTCACAGGTTCAGCTCGTAGCAAAATTGAGGCAGCTGGGGGGAGTTGTGAAGTCTTATGAGTGAGCCGGAACAGCGCACTTAAATGCAAGCCAACTCGCTGTCAGCGCCTGGTTCACTATAAAGGTAGCACTCTATGATCAGTCGAGATAAAGCCCCAACGGCTCAAGAAACTTTTATGCAGATGGCACAGGCAGCTGGGCTGAGAGGTAGGCTGCTTGTCACTGTCGGTATTTTAATTTTAGTTCGCCTGGGCATCTTCTTGCCCGTACCAGGGATTAATAGAGAGCGGTTTCACGAAGCCATATCGGGAAATAATTCCGTATTCGGTTTATTGGATATATTTTCAGGACGCGGACTTTCGACTTTGGGCGTCTTTGCTTTAGGGATTTTGCCCTTCATTAATGCGTCTATTATCATCCAATTGCTCACTGCTGCGATTCCATCTTTAGAAAATTTACAGAAAAATGAAGGCGAAGCGGGGCGGCGGAAAATATCGCAAATTACCCGCTATGTCACTGTATGTTGGGCAATTCTTCAAAGTACAGCTTTTTCGGCATTATTCCTCCAGCAATTCGCCTTAAAGCCAGGTCCGATCTTTGTAGCTGAAACGGCGATCGCTCTGACTGCTGGTTCCATGTTCGTAATGTGGACATCAGAACTAATTACAGAACGTGGGATTGGAAATGGAGCATCTTTGTTGATCTTTGTCAACATTGTCGCGTCATTACCAAAAGCTTTAGGGGATACGATCGATTTGGTGCAAGTCGGCGGTCGGGAAACAGTGGGTCGCGTGATAGTACTGATCTTAGTTTTCCTGGCAACCATTGTTGGTATTGTGGTTGTGCAGGAAGGAATGCGCCGCATCCCGATTATTTCGGCTCGTCGCCAAGTAGGTCGTCGAGTTTTGGCAGAGCAACGTAGCTTTTTACCCTTGCGGCTAAATCAAGGCGGCGTAATGCCAATTATTTTTGCAGCGGCCATCCTCAGTTTGCCAGTGCTGATAGCCAATTTCGCCAAGAATGCCGAATTGGCAAATATAATTAACACTTATCTGAGTCCGAGCGGTTCTAGCTCCTGGGTCTATGCCTTGGTGTACATGATTTCCATCGTTTTCTTCAGCTACTTCTATTCTTCGTTGATTCTCAACCCAGTAGATGTTGCACAAAACTTGAAAAAAATGGGTTCTAGCATTCCTGGCATTCGTCCCGGTAAGGCGACTAGTGAGTATATTGAGCGCGTATCAAACCGACTCACTTTTTTGGGTGCGATCTTTTTGGGACTGGTCGCTATTATTCCAACCGGTGTGGAAAGTGCTTTAGGAGTACCCACCTTTAAAGGATTGGGTGCTACCTCTCTATTAATTCTAGTTGGTGTGGCGATTGATACGGCAAGACAAATCCAAACCTACGTGATATCTCAGCGCTATGAAGGAATGGTGAAACAATAGTGACGCGACTAATCTTCTTGGGACCACCTGGAGCTGGTAAAGGAACACAAGCTCAAACCTTGGCTGAACACTTGAATATTCCCCATGTTTCTACAGGTGAAATATTAAGGCAAGCCATGAAAGAGCAAACTGTTTTGGGAATCAAGGCTCAAAACTATGTAAATAGCGGTGAGTTAGTACCCGATCAGCTAGTGCAGGACTTGGTACAGGAGCGCCTCAGTCAACCAGATGCAGGAAATGGTTGGATTCTTGATGGTTTTCCCCGCAAAGTGACGCAAGCTGCTTTTTTAGAAGAATTGCTGGAAACAATACATCAAAGTGGCGAAAGGGTAGTCAATCTAGATGCACCAGATGAAGTTGTGATCGCACGTTTGCTAGCTAGAGGACGAAAAGATGATACCGAAGAGGTGATTCGTCGTCGGTTAGAAGTGTACCGCACTGAAACTGCACCTTTAATTGATTATTACGGCGATCGCCAAAAACTTTTAACAGTAAATGGCGATCAGTCCCAAGAAGATGTCACTGGTGAACTCCAAAAGGTAATCGCTTCCTGAAAAGTAGGGGGAGTAGAGAGATCACTACTCCCCACTCACTACTCCCCTCTACCAAGGAGCAGAGCAATTTTAGCTAAGATATATTAATAAACTGTTGATATATTTCTTAAAATGTGTTTTTTTGCAGATGAAGCGCTGCAACTGAACACGAAATTGTTGAGTTGAGGAAAAAACAAATTGTCTAAACAAGATTTGATTGAGATGGAAGGCACGGTTACAGAGTCCTTGCCCAATGCGATGTTTCGCGTTGACTTGGACAATGGCTTTAACGTGCTAGCACACATTTCCGGTAAGATTCGCCGAAATTATATCAAGATTTTGCCCGGCGATCGCGTCAAGGTGGAGTTGACTCCCTACGACTTGACTAAAGGCAGAATCACCTATCGCTTGCGTAAGAAGTAAATGCAACTAAAATCTTCATCGGAGGTAAGTAAATTATTGAGTCAGCCAGAAGGGATTCAAGTGGAAGGCAGCGTTACAGAGTTATTACCTCGTGACAGCTTTCTAGTTAAACGCGATGATGGCTCAATCTTAAAAAATGCTCAGAAGTTCCGAGTTCAATTAGACAATGGGGATTCCGTCTTGGCATATCTTCCCGTGAACCGTCAATCTACCAAGATTTTACCCGGCGATCACGTCAAGGTAGAGTTAACTCATTACGACTTGACCAAAGGCAGAATTACCTATCGACTACGAAAGAAGTAACTATATGTAGACGATTTTACCATAAAACCATTTTTTTGACTCTTTACTAGTCAATTTAGTGGATTAATTTCCCTAGAAATGCTATGATTTTATATTTGGAGTCAAAGAATAAAAGGCATGAAAGTTAGAGCCTCAGTCAAGAAAATCTGTGAAAAGTGTAACGTGATCAAACGTCGTGGTCGCGTCATGGTGATCTGCGTGAACCCCAAGCACAAACAACGTCAAGGCTAACGCTCTTACCAACAGAGCCAGATGTAACACGCATATCATCATTAAAACGAAAAGACGCGATTAATCACGTTTTTCCAACCAACAGTAATTGCGAGAACAATAGGGAGAGTTCATTGTGGCACGTATTGCCGGAGTAGACCTTCCACGCGATAAGCGCGTCGAGATCGGTCTGACTTACATCTACGGAATTGGATTATCGCGCTCTCAAGAAATTATAGCGGCTACTGGTGTGAACCCAGACACCCGCGTTAAGGACTTAAGTGATGCCGATGTGACAGCCCTGCGAGGGGAAATAGAAAGTAACTATCAAATTGAAGGGGACTTGCGGCGCTGGGAGTCTCTGAACATCAAGCGCCTAGTTGACATTGGTACCTACAGAGGGCGTCGTCATCGCATGGGCTTACCAGTCAGAGGACAAAGAACCCGCACAAATGCCAGAACCCGTCGAGGGAGAAGGCAGACAGTGGCTGGGAAGAAGAAGGCTCCAGGGAAATAATTTTGCAACGCTTGCTAATCCGAGCAGGTTTTACCTTAAATCAACTAAACAAGTATGGCGAGACAACCAACTAAAAAATCCGGGAGCAAGAAGCAGAAACGGAATGTACCCAATGGGATGGCCTACATCCAGTCTACTTTCAACAATAGCATTGTCACCATTACCGATCAAAATGGAGATGTCATCTCCTGGGCTAGCGCTGGTTCTAGCGGTTTTAAGGGAGCAAAAAAGGGAACTCCCTTTGCAGCGCAAACTGCTGCTGAAAGTGCAGCCCGTCGAGCCATTGATCAAGGAATGCGCCAAATTGAGGTAATGGTCAGTGGGCCAGGAGCAGGTAGAGAAACCGCTATTCGGGCACTTCAAGGGGCAGGACTGGAAATTACACTCATTCGGGATATTACGCCGATTCCTCACAATGGTTGTCGTCCACCTAAGCGCCGTCGAGTTTAAACACCAAGACTTGTGCGGTGAGGACGAGAAGTTACTTGCAATGACCAGTTGGGCGTTTAACGTGCAAACTGTCATTGGGTGAAAGCTTGGGCGACCAGAAGCCTGTCAGATTTTCCCGCAGGGAAAGCTGTTAAACTTCGGGCTACCCAAAATATTATCAATCAATTTTGGATTTTAGATTTGCGATTTTAGATTGATCCCGACCACAAGGATGGATGGCTTCGTGGATTTTAAGTTGATGATTTAAGATTTGTTCCGCCGACAAGAGGCGGAGCATGAACCAAAGAAGCACAATCCCAAATCCCAAATTCAAAATCGAAAATTGGCAGTCAATTCAGGAGGCAATTGATTTGTCTGCTAGCAGCACCTTAGAAAAAGGGAGGCTCATCCGTGGCGCAGTTTCAAATTGAATGTGTAGAGTCGAATACCGAAGAAAGTCGGAACCATTACAGTAAATTTGTTTTGGAACCTCTAGATCGCGGTCAAGGAACAACTGTTGGCAACGCACTGCGGCGGGTTTTACTCTCTAATCTAGAGGGTACGGCAGTTACAGCAGTGAGGATTGAAAAAGTCTCACATGAGTTTGCCACAGTTCCGGGCGTGCGGGAAGATGTGCTGGAAATCCTCATGAAAATGAAGGAAGTTATCCTGAAAAACTATTCTTCGCAACCCCAGATTGGTAGATTACTTGTAAACGGCCCAGCAACAGTCACTGCGGCGCATTTTGATTTGCCCAGTGAAGTAGAAGTCATCGATCCGACCCAGTATGTAGCCACCATCGCTGAGGGTGGAAAGCTGGAAATGGAATTTCGGATCGAGAAAGGCAAAGGCTATCGCACCGTAGAGCGAGGACGTGAGGAAGCCACATCGTTGGATTTTCTCCAAATTGACTCGATATTTATGCCGGTGCGAAAAGTCAACTATAGTGTTGAAGAATCTCGTGGGGAAGGCTTGATTCCAAAAGACCGACTGCTGTTGGAAGTTTGGACAAATGGTAGTATTTCCCCCCAAGAAGCACTATCTTCGGCCGCTGGGATCTTGGTAGATTTATTCAACCCGTTGAAAGACATCTCCCTAGAACCAACAGACACAGGTTCCGACATTCCAGACGACCCAACTGCCCAGATACCCATCGAAGAGTTGCAACTTTCTGTGCGGGCATATAACTGTCTCAAACGGGCACAAGTTAACTCTGTGGCAGATTTGTTGGATTATACCCAAGAAGACCTCTTAGAAATTAAGAACTTTGGGCAGAAGTCAGCAGAAGAGGTTGTGGAAGCTTTGCAGCGACGCTTGGGCATAACCCTGCCAATGGAAAGAGGCTCTAAACACCCTTAATAAAAACCGTTCATAATTCATAGTGCATAATTATGCGTCACCGTTGCCGCGTCAAAAAACTCAGTAAACCCGCCGATCAACGCCGTGCTTTACTGCGATCGCTCGCCACCGAGCTGATCCGTCATGGTAAGATCACCACCACTTTAATTAGAGCGAAAGTTCTGCGAAGTAAAGTGGAAAAAATGATTACCCTAGCCAAAAACGGCTCCTTAGCAGCACGCCGCGAAGCCCTTGGCTATATCTTCGACAAACAACTGGTTCACGCTCTATTTGAGCAAGCTCCGACTCGATATGGCGATCGCCAGGGGGGTTATACCCGCATCCTGCATACCGTACCGCGTCGGGGTGATAATGCCAAAATGGCAATAATTGAATTGGTTTAAGTCATTAGTCATTGGTCATTAGTCATTGGTTATTCACAAATGACACAGGACAAATGACAAAAGACAAAATCTGTATGTTAGAAAGCCACCAGCCTACACAAATTCATCGAGTAGCCTTGGTAATCCAATACCTGGGCACTCATTTTCATGGCTGGCAACGGCAAAAAAAACAGCGGACAGTTCAAGAAGAGATCGAAACAGCGATCGCTACTATTCTTGGGCATCATGTAACATTACACGGTGCCGGGCGAACTGATTCAGGGGTTCACGCTGCTGCTCAAGTCGCCCATTTTGAAGCTACAAGTCTGATTCCAGCTCACAAGTGGGCAACAATCCTCAACAGCTATCTGCCGTCAGATATATTAATCAGGGCTTCAGCGAGTGTAGATAACCGTTGGCACGCTCGCTTTAGTGCAGCCTATCGACGGTATCGCTACACAATATATACTGAAGATCGCCTTAACTTGTTTGTAAGACCCTTCAGTTGGCATTATTATTATGCACCCCTGGATGAATCCTTAATCCAAGCTGCCCTGAAACCTCTGTTGGGAAAGCATCACTTAGCTGCTTTTCACCGTGCAGGCTCCAAGCGATCGCATTCCTGGGTAGAGGTGCAAGCAGTAGAGTGTCGTCGCAGTGGGCCATTTATCCATATTGAAATACAGGCAGATGGATTTTTGTATGGCATGGTACGGCTGTTGGTAGGGATGTTGGTACAAGTAGGTTCTGGACAACGGACACTTTCTAGCTTCACCGAACTCTGGAAAGAACAACGCCGGGAAGAAGTGAAATACGCCGCACCGCCCCAAGGCTTATGCTTGTTGCGAGTCGGCTATCCAGATTTTCCTTTTCCCAAAGAGATTTGGTACGACACCTTGCCAAAGTTCGTCACTAGTTAAGAGTCATTAGTCATTGGTCATTAGTCATTGGTCATTAGTCGTTGGTCATTAGTGAATAACAAAGGACAAATGATAAAAGACAAATAACAAATGATAAAAGACAAATGACTAATGACAAATTAAAAATGACAAAGGATAAATGACAAATGACAACGAGTAAAACATACCTTCCTTCTCAAGCATCCCTTGAGCATGAGTGGTACATAGTAGATGCCACCGATCAACGCCTCGGTCGCCTTGCCAGCGAAATCGCCCAGATATTGAGAGGCAAAAAGAAACCGGAATATACACCCCACCTTGATACAGGTGACTTCGTAATCGTCATCAATGCCGAGAAAGTCGCAGTCACAGGCAAAAAGCGTACTCAAAAGCTTTACCGTCGCCATTCTGGTCGTCCCGGTGGAATGAAAACGGAAACTTTCGCTAAACTCCAACAGCGCATACCAGAGCGGATTTTAGAACAGGCTGTTAAAGGTATGCTACCTAAAAATAGCCTGGGTAAGCAGTTGTTCACCAAGCTGAAAGTCTACGCTGGTCCCACGCATCCCCATGATGCTCAAAAACCTAAAGAACTACAAATTAGTACAATTCCTGGAGAAGAAAATTAATGGTAGTAGCAGACGCCAATAGCGGTCGCGCCGTATACTGGGGTACTGGTCGTCGTAAGACCTCAGTAGCTCGGGTACGCCTGGTTCCAGGTACGGGTCAACTGACAGTGAACGGTAAAGATGGAAACTTGTATTTCCAATTTAACGCCAACTACCTGGGAGTGATCAAAGCACCCCTGGAAACTCTGGGACTAGAAAACGAATATGACATTTTGGTGAAAGCAGAAGGCGGCGGCTTGACCGGACAGGCTGATTCTGTTCGCTTGGGAGTTGCTCGTGCTTTGTGCCAACTAGACCCAGACAACCGCCCACCTTTGAAAACCGAAGGTTATTTGACTCGCGATCCGAGGGCAAAAGAACGGAAGAAATATGGTTTACATAAAGCCCGGAAAGCACCTCAGTATTCTAAGCGTTAGGGCATTGGGCATTGGGCATGGGGCATCTCCCCTACTCTCCAATCCCTAGCTTCAATTGAACGCTGAAAGTTATAATTTATATAGATTCATCCCACAAAAAACAATGGCTAAATCTGATATTCATCCCAAATGGTATCCAGATGCTAAAGTTTACTGCAATGGTCAAGTTGTTATGACCATTGGCTCTACCAAGCCAGAATTGCACGTAGATGTTTGGTCTGGAAATCACCCATTTTACACAGGTACTCAGAAGATTATTGACACTGAGGGTCGAGTGGAGCGTTTCCTCCGCAAGTACGGCATGAGCAGCACTCAAACATCTGGCGACGAACAAAACAAAAAGTAGCGGGTTGGCTCTGCTGTTAACGACGGCCCTGCATCAGCTGGGTCGATTGTCATTTATATGCTCGAGCCAATTTGTTATTTTTTTAAGGAGCGATCGCACTCGTCATGGCTGAATCATACTTACTGGACAAACTAAAATCCGTTGAACAAACTTTTAATGAATTAACACGTCGTCTTGGCGACCCCGATACCGCTAGCAACCCTGATGAATATCAAGAAATTGCTAAGTCTCGTTCTTCTTTGGAAGAGGTAGTTGATACCTATGAAATTTGGAAAACAGCCCAAGAAGACTTGATAGGAGCGCGTCAGGTTCACAAAGAATCTGCGAGTGACCCTGAGTTGCAAGAAATGGCAACACTGGAAGTAAAGGAACTTGAGGCAAAAATAGAATATTTAGAGACTCGCTTGAAAGTCTTGCTGTTACCACGCGACCCCAATGATGAAAAGAATATCATGTTGGAAATTCGCGCTGGCACTGGTGGCGATGAAGCAAGTATTTGGGCTGGCGATTTGATGCAGATGTACACCCGCTATGCCCAGACTCAAGGTTGGAAAGTTTCTCTAGTAAGCGAATCTCGAGGAGAAATGGGTGGCTGGAAAGAGGTCATTCTAGAAATTAAAGGTAATGACGTTTACAGCCAGTTAAAGTTTGAAGCTGGAGTGCATCGTGTGCAGCGCGTGCCGGCAACTGAATCTGGGGGACGGGTTCATACTTCCACAGCTACCGTGGCGATTATGCCAGAGGTGGATGAAGTGGAAATTCACATTGACCCGAAAGATATTGAAATGACCACAGCTCGTTCTGGCGGTGCTGGTGGGCAAAACGTCAACAAGGTGGAAACAGCCGCCGACTTGATGCACAAACCAACAGGAATTCGCATTTTCTGTACAGAAGAACGCAGCCAGTTGCAGAACAAAGAACGGGCGATGCAAATTCTGCGGGCGAAGTTGTATGAGATCAAGTTACGCGAACAACAAGAAGTTGTAACTTCCATGCGGCGATCGCAGGTTGGTACTGGATCGCGATCGGAAAAAATTCGCACCTATAATTATAAAGATAACCGGGCTACCGATCACCGCTTAGGTCAGAATTATTCCCTTAACCCTGTTTTGGATGGTGATTTAGAGACGCTTATCCAGTCTTGTATATCTCTAGACCAACAGGAACGTCTCGCGGAGTTAGCAACTTCTGCTGCTAACTAATTTTTGTTGTTAAAATTACTGTAAAACCACTTGTTGTACTGTTGCTTTTAACACATACAGGTGGTTTTCTAATATCGCGTGGAGTGCATCTTCCATTTGACTGGGATAATGGTAATATGCAAATTCGTAGTTCATGACGTAATTTAGCTTCGCCCATTCCTTGAGGGTTTGACAGGTATAAATTAGCTTTTGGGCTTCTTCTTGCCAACGCGCAAAAATCCGGTAGCTAAAAAAGCTGCTGCATATATTGCCTTTTGCATCCCAGTAGGAAATGCACACCTGATGCTTCAGACGGTGGATTTTTTTGATTTGCTTAACATCATAACCTTTGGCTTTTAAAGCTTCTTTGGTTTCTGCCTCAGAAATGTTCCACTGTTCTGGTTTAATTTTATTAGTGGTTATAAGGTTTTTACCTTTGCGGCGATATTGATTAATTTTGCGTGGCTTGCGAAACATGATGCACCTTCGATATTATTTCTTCGCAGCAAAGTCTAGCTACTAGTACAAGCGCTGTAGCAAACTAAGTTTTTTAGGTTGATTAAAGATAGATGGGCTAGTCTACTAGCTTGATGCCTGTAGTTGCCGATTTACAACCAGAGATATAGTTTAGTACTAAAACACAAGGCTGTCAATATAAAAGTAAACTTGTAATATTGAAACTAAACTTGTAAATACAGTCGGTTAGCTATACAAGCAGTGAACATCGAAAGCAAACAAAAACTGATTGAAATTATTAAACTAGCTCGCGGTTCAATGAGTCAGCGAGCGTTTGGTAAGCTTTTGGGAGTATCTGCTACTGCTGTTCAGATGTGGGAAAAAGGTGTGAAAGTGCCAGATACGGAAAATTTGGCTCAAATAGCATCGAAAGCAGGCTACACAATGGAAGAGTTAATCAGCTGCATAGATGGTAAGCCAATTCCAGAAACTTCCGATTTGAGTCTGATTCTGAGACAAATCCAGCACATGCCTCTGGCACAAGTGGCTCAAATTGTGCAAGCTGCGGCAGATAGATTGGCGGCTGTGGCTGAAGCGTCTGGGGATGAAGTAAAAGCAAGTTGAATATTTGTTCAGGATTGAATTTAAATCATTAAATTAGCTGACAATTCAGGCTATGTAGGAAAGCCCACGGAAAACCTAACCTCCTAACCCCCTTCCCGACGCTCTAAGGGGGAAAATTCAAATTTAAGCTACGATGTACACACAAGTCTTTGGTGAGGCAATTTACGGTTAAGTCTCATAGCCCCTAAAAAACCTCACCCTGGTTTTGCTTGTGCAAAACCTGTCCCTCTCCTTAGTAAGGAGAGGGATTAAAGATAGGACAGGGTGAGGTTTTTCTTCTGTTTTAGGTAATCGGATAACTTGTGTCTACACCGTAGCCTTTTAGGAGAGAGATTTAAAGAGAGGTTTTCCAGATACTGTCAAAAGTCAGATCAAACTAGCTCGTGGTCTATTGCTGTCAAGATTCATCCTCAATTATTTTGAATAGTTTATGTCCATACTTTTTACTTCTTAAATCTTGCAATAATTCTTGCACTGTTTTTCCTAGCATTAAATTTTCTGATACTACACAAGCTTTTAATACTTTTTCAATTGCCTGTGAAGCTGGAAAGATTATAAATTGGTAATTTCTGGTATTTTTTAACGCAACGATAGCAAGATTTAAATCCTCAATAGAAAAACGAATAAAATCTATTATTTCAATAGACAAATAGAAATTATTCTTGAGTTCATCAGGGATTACAAGGAAATTATTTTCGCTACTTTTCCTTTGATCACGATACTGAACAACATCTTCTAGATATTTCACAGCTAATAATTTTTTTCTCCCGCATTTAAACGAATTTTGTAAATATTCAATTTCTACTTCTGTTAAATCTTGTTTGACTATTTGCGGTAAATCTGTGCAGTCGATGATATTGCAACATTCAGTTTTTTCGGGATATCTAAAGTAATAAATATTATCTTGCAGTAAAAACGGAGTTTCTTTGATATTTAAATATTCAGGTGTTATTTTAAATCCATAATTTTCTTGATACCAATTATCAACTTGAAATGTAGAAAGAAATCTTTCTAATTCCTCATTGCTTAATGGAGTAAATTCATTGTTTATGAATCTGTCTTTTAAATTATTTATATCAGGACATAATTCACCTTCTACTAGACCAATTCTGTCAGCAACAGGTTTTTTCTGAGTTCTTAACTTGTAATCTATTTTCGCTATCCGAGCATTTATATCATCTGTATTCATTCTAAATACTTAACATATATAAAGTTATAAAATAGGTTTAATTAGATAATCTTATAGGATCTACAATACTATAACTTGAATCAGAATATTGAGTCAAGGATAGTATCAGATTAAGTATACTTAGCGAGAATAAAACTAGATTACTATATTTGTCCAAAATATCACCAGTGGCAGTTAACGAATAAATGGTTTTAAAATGGTGCAATCTGAAAATATTTGTTGGTGCAGCTATGTCGCTACGCAATGAGCCTTTAGATTGGCAAGTCCAAACGAATAATCCTTATATACCAATTTATCATCAAGGTGATTTGGTGGGATTTTTTAAACCAGAATATGCCAGTGAAGTTATTAAATTTTTAAACGAAGAAGAAATTTTAAAGAAAGCACTAAAAATGGCTTGTACTGATTTAATTAAAAAAATGGGCGGCGATACGAATAAAGTCAATTATTTAATGGAAAAATATGTAAAAACTAGCGAACGCCCGAAGCATGGAACTAGAGCGATCGCAGTTTTACTTGATGATAGGCAAAAAGAACTTGACTTGAGTAACCAGGAGTTTGCTAAATTCTGCCATACCTTTAAATTATCTCCCACTGAACTGAATAATATTTATGCTGGAGAAGCATTTGATGATAGTTTATTAGCGCCACTTTCACGTATATTAGGGATGGCAAAAGAGCAATTGCTGAAAGTGCGAGATGGTTCTGAAGAAGCAAGTAACACATGAACAGCAAATCACAATTTAAAATTGATATAAAAATGTGAAAACAGACATCATCTTTTATCGCCTGTTTCAAGAATTCCCTGATATTTTCTTTGAACTTATTGGTAATCCTCCAGAAGAAGCTAGTCTTTATCAATTTTCATCAGTTGAAATCAAACAAACAGCCTTCAGAATCGATGGTGTATTTCTGCCTACACAAGGAAGCAAGAACCAGATTTATTTTCTGGAAGTGCAATTTCAAGCCGATGGAGAAATTTATTCACGGCTATTTGCAGAAATATGTTTATACCTGTGTCAGAACAAACCACAAAATAACTGGAGTGCTGTAGTTTTATACCCAAACAGAAGTGTAGATACAGGAGATATCAAACATTACCATGAGTTTTTCACAAGTGGGCGCGTCAGACGGATTTATCTTGATGAATTAGGTGAGGCTGCATTGCTTCCAATTGGCATTGCAACTGCTAAATTATTAATTGCAACCGACGACATAGCGATCGCACAAGCAAGGGTGTTGATAGACAGAACCAAGTCAGAGATAAGCTCACCACTAAAACAGCAGCAATTATTACAATTTGTAGAGACTATTTTGGCTTACAAGTTTCCCACAATGAGTAGAGAGGAGATGGAAGAAATGTTTGGCTTAAGCGAGTTAAAGCAAACCAGATTTTATCAGGAAGCCTTTCAGGAAGGTGTTGAACAAGGTGAGGTTAGAGGTGAGCTTAAAGGTAAACTAAAAGCAGTACCAGCAATGTTGGCAGCAGGGTTGACTGTAGAACAAGTAGCAGAGGCGTTAGATTTGAGTATCAAAGAAGTCAGACAAGTAACACAAAGTCAGCCTTCAGAGGGATGTGGTAAATTTTATCATCACTCAAGTAAAATTTGGTTTGCAGTTCCCCAGACTTGATCACGACGAATTTATAGTTAATTTTTGTTAATATTAGAAGCGGTGTTAGTACTTCGTCCTCAACCACCCACTCCCTACCTGAGAGAAACTTAATGCTGCGACTAGAACATATAAGTAAAATTTATCCCACAGGCGAAGTTCTCAAAGATATCAACTGGGAAGTTAAACCAGGCGATCGCATTGGCTTAGTCGGTGTCAACGGTGCTGGAAAATCCACCCAACTCAAAATCATCTCTGGGGAAATTGAACCCACTGCTGGCGAAATCATCCGTCCTAATAGCTTACACATAGCCTACCTCAACCAAGAGTTTGAAGTAGACCCCACCCGCACCGTTAGAGAAGAATTTTGGACTGTCTTCAAAGAAGCCAACGAAGTACAGTTATCTCTGGCGCATGTGCCACAAGAGATGGAAACGGCTAACCCAGAGGAACTGGATCGACTGATCGACAAGTTGGATCGCTTGCAGCGCAAATTTGAAGCCTTGGATGGCTACAACTTAGATGCACGCATCGGGAAAATCCTACCAGAGATGGGGTTTGGGTTAGAAGATGGCGATCGCCTCGTGAGCGCCTTTAGTGGTGGTTGGCAAATGCGGATGAGTTTAGGAAAAATTCTGCTGCAAAAACCCGACTTGTTATTACTGGATGAACCGACTAACCACTTGGATTTAGAAACCATTGAGTGGTTGGAAAATTACCTCAAAGGGCTAATTACGCCGATGGTAATAGTCTCCCATGATCGGGAATTCCTTGACCGCCTCTGCACCCAAGTTGTGGAAACTGAACGTGGCGTTTCCGCAACCTACCTTGGTAACTACTCAGCATATTTGTCACAAAAAGCCGAAAATCAATCAGCACAACTTAGCGCTTACGAACGCCAGCAGAAAGAATTAGAGAAACAGCAAACCTTTGTTGATAGATTTCGCGCCAGTGCTACCCGTAGTACCCAGGCAAAAAGCCGAGAAAAGCAACTCGACAAAATTGAGCGCATTGAAGCACCCATTGGTGGGATGAGAACTCTACACTTCCGTTTTCCTCCTGCACCCCGCAGTGGACGCGAGGTAGTGGAAATTAAAGATTTAACTCATCTTTATGGTGATAAGATCCTGTTTTTGGCAGCAAATCTCCTCATTGAAAGGGGCGATCGCATTGCATTTATTGGCCCAAACGGTGCTGGGAAATCTACCCTTCTGCGCGTAATTATGGGTATGGAACCACCCACAGAAGGTAGCGTTAAATTAGGCGATCACAATGTTCTTCCTGGCTACTTTGAGCAAAATCAAGCTGAAGCTTTAGATTTGAAGAAAACTGTCATGGAAACTATCCATGATGAAGTTCCCGACTGGGATAATCAAGAAGTCCGCACACTTTTGGGACGCTTCTTATTTACTGGTGATACTGTATTTAAAGCAGTTGGGGCATTAAGTGGAGGAGAAAAAGCTCGTCTGGCGTTGGCAAAAATGCTTTTACGTCCCGCGAACTTACTAATTTTAGATGAGCCGACAAACCACCTTGATATTCCAGCTAAAGAAATGCTGGAAGAAGCGCTCAAAAATTATGATGGTACAGCAATTGTAGTTTCGCACGATCGCTACTTTATTTCTGAGGTAGCTAACAAAATCGTAGAAATTCGTGATGGTGAATTCCGCGTTTACTTAGGAGATTATCATTACTATCTCCAGAAAATTGCCGAAGAAAAAGAACAAGCAAAATTAGCTGCAATAGAAGCCGAAAAAGCTGCTAAAAAAGCCGCAAAAGCTTCCACAAAAAGGAAATGAAGAGTTGGATACTGCCTTAGTAGTAGTGCTGAAGCACTACTACTAAGTAATAACTCCTTA
Source organism: Nostoc sp. (assembly GCF_036917675.1). GTDB lineage: Bacteria > Cyanobacteriota > Cyanobacteriia > Cyanobacteriales > Nostocaceae > Nostoc. The sequence goes on from NZ_JBALCT010000014.1 coordinate 65,022, forward strand.
TTAGCGTTCAAAAACATCACAGGAAAATTACTAAAATTTAAAAATCTTTCAAAAAACTGTAAGTCCTTGATAAAAGAAGTTAATAAGCAAAAATTCACTTGCGGCGTGGATTAGCAATGGTATCATTCGGGTATTACAAACAGTAAAGGGCAATTTTACTATGACCAAAGCACCTGTTGCTCCTGTGGTGCTAGTCATTTTAGACGGATGGGGCTACTGCGACCAAACGCGAGGAAACGCTATTCTTGCTGCTAAAACTCCCATCATGGACAGTTTATGGGCAGCTTACCCGCATACCCTCATCCACACATCAGGAAAAGCCGTAGGGTTGCCAGAGGGTCAAATGGGCAACTCGGAAGTTGGTCATTTGAACATTGGTGCTGGGCGAGTGGTACCACAAGAACTTGTACGCATCTCTGATGCGGTCGAAGACGGTTCTATTGCCTTAAACCCAGCACTTGTCAAAATTTGCCAGGAAGTTCGTTCTCGGAATAGCAAGCTACATCTAGTCGGGCTTTGTTCTGAGGGAGGGGTACATTCGCATATCACCCATCTATTCGGACTACTTGACTTAGCTAAAGACCAGCGAATTCCAGAAGTTTGTATCCACGCCATCACCGATGGTCGTGACACCGCCCCAACAGAGGGTGTAAAAGCAATCACACTGCTGCAAGATTATATAGACCGCGCCGGAATTGGGCGCATAGTCACCCTCAGCGGTCGCTACTACGCGATGGATCGCGATCACCGCTGGGATCGGGTCAAACGCGCCTATGATGTGATCACCCAAGATGGTGTGGGTGACGATCGCACAGCTGTGGAAATCTTACAAGCATCTTACGCCGAAGGGGTAAAAGATGAATTTGTCAACCCAATTAGAATTGCTCCCGGCGCAATCGAACCAGGGGATGGGGTGATATTTTTCAACTTCCGCCCCGATCGCGCCAGACAACTAACTCAAGCTTTGGTCAGTCCCAAATTTAACGGTTTTGAAAGACAGCAAATCACACCGCTATCTTTTGTCACCTTTACGCAGTATGATTCAGATTTACCCGTGGCTGTAGCCTTTGAGCCTCAGAATCTCAGTAATATTCTGGGAGAAGTCATAGCCAATCATGGTCTGAATCAGTTCCGCACCGCCGAAACAGAAAAATACGCCCACGTCACCTATTTCTTTAATGGGGGTCTGGAGGAACCTTTTGCTGGAGAAGATCGGGAACTGGTAAGTAGCCCAATGGTAGCGACTTACGATCACGCCCCAGCGATGTCAGCAGCAGCAGTTACAGATGTTGCGATCGCTGGAATTCAAAAGGGTACGTATTCCCTAGTTGTGATTAACTATGCCAACCCAGACATGGTAGGGCATACTGGTCAAATCGAAGCTACGATTACAGCAGTTGAAATAGTTGATCGCTTTTTGGGACGCTTGTTAGAGAGCGTGATCAAAGCCGGCGGTACAACAATTATTACTGCCGATCACGGCAACGCTGAGTATATGCTAGATAATGGGGGTAATCCCTGGACAGCCCATACCACTAATCCAGTCCCCTTCATCTTGGTGGAAGGAGAGAAAGTCAAAATCCCTGGATATGGCACAAATGTCGAACTGCGAAGCGGTGGCAAACTATCCGACATCGCCCCCACAATTCTAGAGATTTTACAGCTGCCTCAGCCACCAGAAATGACAGGGCGATCGCTGCTGAAAACAGCAGAATATGATCTGCAACGCACTCGCACCCCCGTGCAAATAGGGCTGTAAAGAAGTTAGGAGTGAAAAAGAGTTAGGAGTTAAGAGTCAGAAGTGATGAATTAAAACTTTCCTAACTCCTAACTCCTGTACAGACGCGATTAATCGCGTCTCTCCTAACTCCCGACCCTAACTCTCTGTTTTAAAATTTGTTTGTTATAAATGAGATTTCTACCATGATAGCTACTAATATTGTGCAAGGCATTTGGGCATTTTCTGCCACTGGTTTGATTATCTTGGTTTTACTGCATAGCCCCAAAGGTGATGGCATTGGAGCCATTGGCGGACAAGCCCAGCTATTTAGCAGCGCTAAGAGTGCAGAAAACACCTTAAACCGAATTACTTGGGCATTGACAGTAATTTTTCTCGGTTTAACAGTAGTTTTAAGTGCTGGTTGGCTGCCTAAATAAGGATAGGTAAATGGGGAAAATAACCCAACACCCAATACTTAATACCCTAATAAATTTAATTTCACGACGGTTAATTACAGCTCTTGCCTTGTTTATTGGCACAGGGCTGTTAATCATTTTTACTAATCTCCAGTCGAGTCATGGGTTTACAAAAATACCAAATTATGTATATTCAGACTTAATAATTTCTCTCCCCACCTCATCTCCCCCAAAACCCCATCCCTTACCGCCCACACTCGCACAGTGGCAAGATAGCACTAATAGTGGTGACTACTTTTCCCAAGTCAGAACAACCCAAGTTGGTTATTTAGTCTGGTCACAATTTCCGGTTCGAGTTTACGTAGAACCACCAAAAGCCGTCAGTGAAAAACAAGCTCAAGCATGGGTTCAGAGCGTCTTGCAGGGTGTACAAGAGTGGGGTACTTATTTACCTTTGACAATAGTCGAACAGCCAGAAGTTGCTGATATTACGATTGTGCGAAAAGCGCCACCTCTACAAATTTCCCCTGGTAGTAATATACCTCGTGCGCGATCGGCACAAACTACTTACGAGTTATACACCAGCAACAAAGTTTTATCCCACCGCTTCACCATCTTGCTAAGTCCCAGTCAAACAGGTGAGTATATCCAAGCAGCAGCCCGCCACGAATTCGGACACGCTTTGGGAATTTGGGGTCATAGTCCGCTACAAACTGATGCTTTATACTTTTCCCAAGTTCGTAACCCGTCGCCTATTTCTGTAAGAGATGTAAATACCCTAAAGCGGGTTTATGAACAGCCAACCACTTTGGGATGGTCTTTAGTTTATGTAGGGAGCAATGCGATTTTGTTAGATGGACTTTAATTCTCAATTAAAGAGCTAGATTCTCAATAAAAAAACTTATTTGGTTGCGATGCCTGCGGCGGGCTGCGCCTACGCACTCCTAAATAGGTGATTTAGCACCGGAATTTTAAGCACCTCACAAAATCGCATTGCTCCCGTTACCACTTTCGTCTTTAGTGTTGCAGTTTGTAGATGCTGGTTTATCATAGTCTGCTTTTACACTTCTACACTCAGCCGTATTATCTCGTACTTTTTTTCAGAAATCAAATAGGATTACTATATTAGATTCCTGATAAAATCTGACTTATAACCGGAGCTTCTGTGTCTCAGACTCCGCTGCTGAGTGGTGAATTCTTATGATTCTTATATAAGAGGGTACTCAAGAATGTTCTTCTACTTACTAAATTTTTTCAGCAATAAAAGGCTGATTTTCATCATTTCTGCTTTGCTACTATGTATATTTGTTGCTCATCTGTTTGATCTAGACAGTATACCTGCTGGTTTTTACCAAGATGAAAGTTCTATTGCATATAACGCGGCTTTGATCGCTCAAACAGGGAAAGATGAGTACAATATTCGTTTTCCTATTTATTTCAAATCTTTTGGAGATTATAAGGCTCCAATTTATATTTATACTGTTGCCTTAATTTTTAAGTTATTGGGAGTTTCAGAATTTAATTCCAGACTTGCAAGTTTCATCTTCTACATTCTTGCTTTAATCTTTACGTTTTTCTTAATCAGAATAATCTTTAAGAAAAATTTCTTAATGGAAATATATATTCTTCTTACATTTGGGTTTTTGCCACATTTCTTCACTATATCTAGAATTTCTTTTGAGGTGATTTCTCAATTAGCATCAATCTCTCTCGTAGTACTCTTAGTCAAATTAACATTTCACGCTAAAACGGGGCAAATCTGGTGGCTCAATTCCCTATTTTGTGGTTTAATTTTAGGTGTTTCACTCTACAGTTACCCAACGGCGCGTCTTTTAACACCCTTAATGCTGATATCTCTCTGGGTAGTTTACTTCCAAAAGAAAAATATTCAAAAACTGGCTTTGATCACTATCGGTTTTATAGGTACTTTAATTCCTTATATTACATTTGCAGTTAATAACCCAGGTGCTTTATCTGCTCGATTTCAAACAATTACATATCTTTATAGCTCTATATCACCAACCAAAAAAATCTCAATATTTTTGTACAACTACTTGCGATATTTGTCACCAGATTTTTTGACCAAGTATGGGGATAGTAATTTAAGGCATTCAACTGGATATGGAGGTGTGATTTTTTCAATCACCTTTTTTCTTTTTTTAATAGGATTAATTTATGTGTTTTATTACATGAAAGTATTCAGTAGGTTTAATATTTTTTTATTAATTAATATGATGCTTTCACCTATAGCAGGATCATTAACTGCCAATGGCGTACCACATGCTCTTAGAGGTATACTACTAAGTTATTATATTTTAATTTTTTCTTGCTATGGGTTCCAATTGATACTTTCAATAAAAGGATATCATAGCAGAAAAATAATGATTATATCTACCTATATTATTCTCTCCCTAGAAATAATTGGTTACACTTGTAATTATTTTATAGATTATGCTCCTAAGAGTATTGAAGCGATGGAAAGCTTTAACTTTAAAAAGTCACTTCAAACGGCTATAGATCAGTCACCAGAAGAAATTTTATTTGCACCATATTATTTTTCACATGAGAAAGCTCATTTAAAGTTCTACTCATACTTGATTAAAAATCCTCATAATATACCTGTTAAAATTATTCATCTTGATGAATCAGTTCCTAAGTTAGAAAATAGATGCTTGCTATACTATACTCGAAGCGAATCTAAAGTCAGTAAATTTCCCTATTCATTTACCGAGTTTAGAAGTGAAATGGAAATGAGCAAAATTCAAAAGTTACTAAATATACATCCTCCCAATGCGAGAACAAGAGTAAGGTGTTTTCAGTAGAACGCAAATTTTCAATTGAACAACGGCCTCTAATTGTTTCGTTTTCGATCCAGTTTAAAATTTCACTAACTGATAAGTTTTGAGCGAGTTTAGTCACTATCTGCGAAGATAAATTTCTGTAGATAGCTCTACTATTGATACGAAATTTACCATTTGATATTTGTGTAAACCCTACCGTATCATTAAACATTTTTTTTTCAGATAAGTAAGAGGAGGATTTCTGGCAGATAAACATTCTTGCCAAGAAGATTTTACCTTCCTAACCTTACTACTGCCTAATGTCAACTTAAATACTTACAGTAATTCCGCGACATCTACAAAGCCCACATCCAAGAGAAGCCAGCAGCTTGTTTTCAGGATAAACTAGTAATAAATATGGTTTAATACATATATAAGAAATGTTTTAATTTTTTATATAGTTTAATAATCAATTAGTGGCAGAAGACACGATGGCAGCAGACTATCCAGATATTGATATTGCGCCATTTATCGATCACGCCCTGCTAACGCCAACGGCTACTCCAGAGCAGGTTGAGCAGTGGTGTGAAGAAGCATACAGATTCAATTTTGCGGCAGTTTGCTTGTACCCCGCCTATGTCAAACAAGCAGTCGAACTCCTCCACGGCAAGAACCCGAAAGTCTGTACGGTGATTGGCTTTCCCTCTGGCGCAACGACTTCAGCAGTGAAACTATATGAGGCTCAAGAAGCGGCGGATAGTGGGGCTACTGAGTTGGATGTGGTAATGAACTTGGGCTGGTTGAAAGCTGGTAAAACTGAAGAAGTCCACCGAGAAATTGCCGAAATTTGTGAAGAGACTGGGCAAACTGTCAAGGTAATTTTGGAAATCAACCTGTTGACAGATGCGGAGAAAAAAATAGCTGCGGAAATAGCTATGGAGGCGGGAGCGGCATTCTTAAAAACTAGTACAGGTTTGAATGGCGGTGCAACAGTGGCAGATGTGCGACTTTTGCATGAATTGGCCAAAGATAGGGTGGGAATTAAAGCTTCGGGTGGTATCCGCACTATCCATCAAGCCTTAGACTTAATTGTAGCGGGTGCTACTAGATTAGGCACATCTCGCGGTATGGATTTGCTCCGCCAACGCGATAACCTGGGAAAGGGTGAATAGAATAGTCATTTGTCATTTGTCATTTGTCATTTGTCATTTGTTCTAAGCTAATGACCCTTGACTAATGACTAATAACTAGTGACTAATGACTTAAGAACTAATGAGTAGAACCTACAAAGCAACTGGTATTAATCTTAAAACCCAGGCGTTGGGAGAATCGGATAAAATAGTGACGATTTTGACACCGGAGTTCGGTCTGATTCGAGCAGTGGCTCCAGGGGCACGTAAGCACAACTCCAGCCTGGGCGGCAGGAGTGGGATGTTCGTTGTGAATGAACTATTGATTGCGAAAGGGCGATCGCTTGATAAAATTACCCAAGCACAGACGTTAAAAACTTATCCTGGTTTAGCTAAAGATTTGGGAAAATTGGCTGCCAGTCAGTATTTAGCAGAAATAGTCCTGTGTCAAGCTTTGAGCGAACAACCCCAAGAAGAACTTTATGAGTTGTTCAATGAACATCTCCATCGGTTGGAGGCGGCCTCTAGTGCAAATCCATCTGGGGTTTTGGCTCATCTGGCTCATGGGGTGTTTCACCTTTTAGCTTTAGCAGGACTGACGCCGCAAGTACAAGTCTGCTGCCTATCTGGGCGCTCCCTCAAGCCAGACTTTACAGACCCCAACTGTCAAATAGGATTTAGCATCCCTGCGGGTGGAACGGTTTGCTTAGAAGCTTGGAAAAATTTACGAAGAGAGGGGCAGAGGAGCAGCAAAGCAGGGGAGCAGGAGGAGATTAATAACCAATTCCCAATGCCCAATGCCCCATTCCCAATGCCCCATGCCCAAACAATTGTTGTGCATCGGCAAGAAATACCTGTGATTTCTAGTCGTCTGGGTGCTATGGAACTGGCTTTGCTTCAACATCTGTCACAACCAGAGATAATGCAAATTGATGGTGCTAAAGATCATCACTGGTTATCTGTTGAGCAGATTTTACGCCAGTATGCTCAATATCAATTAGGTCGCCCTATTCGCTCTGCTACCTTGATCGACTCTTATTTTGCTGCCAACCATGATGCAACCGTCTGATTTGGATAAAAAAATCCTGCCTTTGTCACCAAGCCTGGTCAAAAAACCGAATAGGGCATTAGATCCTACAGTCAGGAATCACTTGAGTGCCGTTTCCAAGTCTACACCTGATCAAATTAATGGCCAAGAAATATCTCCAAAAGACGTATCTAAAAACGATCAAAGTTGGACAGAGGAGATCCCAAAAACTGATGTTCCAAGTCAATCGGAAACACAATCTGAGGACAAATTAACCGTTGCTGAGGTAGATAGCAACGGCACTCGCAACGGGCAGAGTTTGCCATTAGCCACTATCGCAGAAAAAGAACCACCGAAATTAGATGGGTCTGGTTCAGGTGGAGAAACTGTTTCGGGGAATGTAACACAGCAGGGGTTTTTGCCTGTATTAAAGAACCCTAATTTCCTGGCTCTTTGGGGTGGTCAAGTTTTCTCCCAACTAGCAGATAAAGTTTATTTGGTGCTGATGATTGCTTTGATTAATACTCAGTTTCAAGCTAGTAATCAGAGTATTAGTGGTTGGGTATCAGTCTTGATGATGGCTTTTACTATTCCAGCAGTATTGTTTGGTTCCGTTGCTGGCGTGTTTGTCGATCGCTGGTCGAAAAAAGCTGTGCTGGTGGCAACTAATGTTTGGCGCGGCATCCTGGTTTTTTCAATTCCCTTCCTGCTGTGGTTGACTCATGATTGGAAACCCATAGGAGCGCTGCCAGTAGGTTTTATAATCATCCTGGGTGTAACTTTTTTAGTTTCGACTTTGACGCAGTTTTTTGCCCCGGCAGAACAGGCGGCAATTCCTTTGATCGTAGAAGAACAGCATTTGCTCTCGGCAAATTCGCTTTACACGACAACGATGATGGCATCGGTGATTGTTGGGTTTGCCGTAGGAGAACCGTTGTTAGCGATCGCCGATGGACTTTGGCTGCAAATTGGTGGTAATGGTAGTTTGGGTAAGGAACTTTTAGTCGGTGGTAGTTATGCGATCGCTGGACTAATTTTATTCCTCCTAGCAACTAAGGAAAAACACCACGACCCCGATACAGAATTCCCTCACGTATTGTCTGACTTGCGGGATGGTTTTGCCTACCTCAAAGCAAATCATCGCATCCGTAATGCTTTGCTTCAGCTCATTATCTTGTTTTCTGTCTTTGCAGCATTAACAGTTCTAGCCGTTCGCATGGCAGAAATAATTCCCAACATGAAAGCCTCCCAGTTCGGCTTTTTACTAGCAGCAGGCGGTGTTGGCATCGCTGCGGGAGCAACAATTCTCGGTCAATTTGGTCAACGCTTCTCCTATACCCAATTAAGTCTGTATGGTTCTATGGGCATGGCAGCATCCCTGATTGGTCTATCAGTATTTACAACCCAACTGTGGCTAGTATTGTTACTGGTGGCGCTATTAGGTATCTTTGGGGCGCTAGTGGGAATTCCCATGCAAACAGCGATCCAAACAGAAACACCTCCAGAAATGCGTGGTAAAGTTTTTGGCTTACAGAACAATGTAATTAATATTGCCCTCTCCTTACCTTTGGCATTAGCTGGTGTAGCAGAAACCTTTCTGGGATTACGAGTGGTTTTTTTGGGACTAGCAGCGATCGTCTTTTCAGGAGGTATATTAACCTGGTATAACTCACATAAGTAGTTAGTTATTATTCATTACCTGGAAGTAATTACTAATTTCCTTAAAGCTTTTGTGTTCATGGTAAACTGTCGTCAGTGAAAATTTATCACATACTTGGGGGATATCAATCTGACATTAGTCAGAATAAGTTGTTTAAATATCAGAAATTAACAGCTTATAAGTAAAATAAATCCATAAATCCACTGGTTTAATCAGCTTAAAATAGGCTTTTTAAACTATATCGTGGTGGGAATCTTTAATAACTAAAAAAACCAGCAAGTATAGCTAGATAAAATAAAAATCACAAAAAATACACAAGTAATATATCAAACCCGCTTTTCTTACAGCTAAATAAAGAATGCGTATAGCCTGGATTGGAAAAAAATCGCCCTTTTGCGGCAATGTCACCTACAGTCGAGAAATTACAAATGCCTTGCTAGATAGGGGACATCAAGTGAGCTTTCTTCACTTCGCCCAAGAAGAGTCTGAACCTGACAATTGGCCAAATCTTCGAGAGGTTTCCCTGCCTTTCATTTACAAGTCCCAGGTTTACACAATTCCTACTTTTAAAGCAACCAAAGTTTTAACCGATTCGCTGCGGAAAATCAAGCCAGATATAGTCCATGCTTCCTTGACGCTATCTCCTCTAGACTTTTTTCTACCAGAAATCTGTGAGGAGCTGAGGTTGCCCCTAATTGCCACTTTTCACACACCCTTTGCTGGCAAGGGGGCAAAGCTGATATCGGGAACACAACTTTTGGCTTATCAGCTCTATGCACCTTTTTTAGTTAACTACGATCGCGTGATTGTATTTTCCCAAATTCAGCGAGAATTATTGGCAGGGATGGGTGTGAGGAAAGAAAATATTGCCGTAATTCCCAACGGTGTTGATACCGCTAAGTATTCTCCAGGACTTTCTAAAATTAAAGCAGAATTTAAAGCCGAACGCTTGTTTGTCTATCAAGGTCGCATAGCCCCAGAGAAAAATGTTGAAGCTCTCCTCCGGGCTTGGAAGCAGTCTGCAATGGAACCTGGTACTAAGTTATTGATTGTTGGTGACGGCCCTTTGAAGTCTTCTTTAGAGCCGTTTTTTGGTTCAGAATACGGCATTATCTGGTTGGGATTTGTCGCTGATGAAGACCGACGCATCGAAATTTTGCGGGGCGCAGATGTATTTGTTTTACCTTCATTGGTAGAAGGTTTGTCCCTATCTCTGTTAGAAGCAATGTCATGTGGGCTAGCTTGTTTGGCAACAGATGTGGGTGCAGATGGAGAAGTATTAGAAAAGGGCGCCGGTGTAGTTATTAATACCAAAACAGCGCGATCGCAATTAAGAACCCTCTTGCCAGTATTCCAAGACCATCCAGAGTTAACAACCCTACTGGGGCAAAAAGCCAGACAGCGTGTATTAGACCGCTATACCCTTAGTAAAAATATTACTCTGCTCGAAGAACTTTATAAAGAAGTTTTAGCACAGCGACCTCTACCGCTAAGTCGTAGAGCATAGCGAAAGAGAAGAAGTGCGATGAAAATCGCATCCTTCAAATCTTTGAGAAAAATACTAGCTTCTCTCAAATCAACCCTGCTAAAGTGCTGCTTTGCAGCATCATATCTTTGGAATAACTCTTCACCACCCATAATTTAACTCTGGCATCAAGCAAGACATAAAATATGATTTTACCAAGGAAAATATACCTCAGTTAGTAACTTTTGATTACCAACTTTTATTCGTATATCCTTGAGAAAATTGTTTCGGAAACCAATGGGAATAATTCTTTCTCTATCTGGGGTACACCTCCGTTATCATACCCTGATTCTGGCAATGGTAGATTCATAACCGGCCATGAATGACGAAAAAATTTTATTAACATAAATAATATTAAAACCACTGGTTTCAAAACCTAAATCTATAAATCCTGAACCAGCAAAAAAGAACAAAATACAAAAGCGATCGCTCATTCAATAACGACTATTGTCAAACAGTCTTAATTAATATCGGAAGACTTAGGGTTTCTACTTACGTACCAATCATAAATATACATTTGAAATGCTGCTTAAATAATCAAAAAAATTCACAGTTTATCTAAGTATTTAATATCAAAGTTTACTCAATCTTTAAGGAAAATACCTGACATAGAAACAGTCTGAAGCGACAATTAAATATAGGGGTTTCCAAGCTCCAAATCATGTTTAAGACAAATATTTGTCATTAAATAAAAAACCGGGGTACTTCGGACTAATTTTTTATGCGAATTTTAATTTACTCCTACAACTACTATCCAGAGCCAATTGGTATTGCCCCACTGATGACTGAACTAGCAGAGGGCCTAGTGAAGCGTGGGCATGAAGTGCGCGTAGTCACCGCTATGCCCAACTACCCTGAGCGTCAAATTTACCAGGAATATCGGGGCAAGTGGTATCTCAACGAATACAAAAATGGCGTTCAAATTCAACGCAGTTATGTTTGGATTCGTCCACAACCCAACCTATTAGATCGGGTATTGCTAGATGCTAGTTTCCTTGTCACTAGTTTTTTGCCCGCCCTCTTCGGTTGGCGTCCAGATGTGATTCTCTCAACATCGCCATCTTTGCCAAGTTGTATACCAGTTGCTCTTTTAGGATGGTTACGTGCTTGTCCTGTGATCTTAAATCTACAAGATATATTACCAGAAGCAGCCGTCCATGTGGGTCTACTGAAAAATAAATTGCTGATCCAGTTGTTTACATTATTGGAAAAATTTGCCTACCATACTGCCAGCAAAATTAGCGTCATCGCCGATGGGTTTGTAGATAATTTGCGATCTAAGGGCGTAGAAGCTGACAAAATTGTACAAATTCCCAACTGGGTTGACGTAAATTTTATCCGCCCTTTGCCTAAAAAAGATAACCCTTTTCGCGTAGCACATAATCTGAATGGGAAATTTGTAGTACTTTATTCTGGTAATATTGCTCTAACCCAAGGCTTAGAAAGCGTCGTTAAAGCTGCTTCTGTGTTGTGCCATATCCCAGATATTGTTTTTGTCATCGTTGGAGAGGCAAAAGGTTTGCAGCGATTGCAACAGGAATGTCTAGACTGCGGCGCAGATAATGTTTTGCTACTGCCATTTCAACCGCGCAAATCTTTGCCACAAATGTTGGCAGCTGCCGATGTTGGCTTGGTGGTGCAAAAGAAAAATATTGTATCCTTTAATATGCCGTCAAAAATTCAAGTGCTACTTGCCAGTGGTCGGGCTTTGGTTGCCTCTGTCCCTGACAATGGTACAGCAGCAAAAGCCATCAGACAAAGTGGCGGCGGAGTTATCGTTCCTCCAGAAGATCCCCAAGCTTTAGCAATGGCAATTTTAGATTTGTACCAAAACCCCGAAAAAGTCAAAACTCTTGGTTATAAAAGTCGTCAATATGCCGTTGAAAACTATGCTTTTGAGCAAGCTTTAAATCAGTATGAGTCGTTGTGTTACTCATTGACGGCAAATACTGGAGCAATTCAGTCTGCAAGAGTTACAAAACAAGAAGTTTAATCTCCGGCAGTAGAGTTGGATTACATACCCCCGCTTTTAGTGTGATTATACTTATGAAAATCGCAATTCTAGCCTCGGTATCTAAATAGCAACAGACTTTGAGGGTACTTAATTATACTTATAAATATACAGGAATAAATCAACCTATGTTACGTAATGTAACATAGGTTGATTTATTCTTGCCCACTGACTTACCTGCAAATTATTAGTACAGCATGGCGGAAATAACTATCCAGTTGAAAAAGGTAACAAAAACTTAATTTAAATGCCTTCTTTCCTTCTGCCTCATGCCTTCTTGCACTAGCTTTACAATATTAGGCTATTTGATTAGTCTGCGATTATTTTTGCCAGAAATTCTTGCTGGAAAGCTATTGGTTGATTTATTGCTGTACAATAACCATTCGCAACTGCTGATTGCTGATGTCGAAATCTAAACAGCCAATTATCAAACTAGCCACATAGACACCTGTTTTTTTGTTAGTATTCAAAAAAACCTATTGACACATTTTCAGATCAATTGTTTGTTGTTTGTCAGTAAATGTAAACAATTGTTTCAAAAGAAAGAAAGCACCTGAGGTTTAATGACTGATTATTTCCAAGGAAATTTCCCATTACAATCTGTCCCACTGACGAAGAGTGTGGTAAAGAGCCACGTCCAAACCGAAGAAGCGAGCGGAGTATTAGCTGCAACGATCGCTGCTGCGGCATCAGATCGCAAAGCAGGTGAGATTATATTGCTCAAAGTAGCAGAGGTATCTTACCTGGCTGATTACTTTGTGATGATGACGGGCTATTCTAGGGTACAAGTAAGGGCGATCGCTCAAGCAATTGAAGGAAAAGTCGAAACTGAGTTGCAACGGCGTCCTTTAAGGACAGAAGGAAAAGCCGAGGGGAGTTGGGTACTACAAGACTACGGTGATGTGATCGTTCACATCATGACACCCAAGGAACGGGAGTTTTATAATTTAGAAGCGTTCTGGATTCATGCAGAGCGTATTTCCCTTCCAGAATCTGATGAGGGTGAAGGTAAGCCAACATGATTAGGTCTTCGGTTTCAAATTGCCCAGTTCCTACAGACCAACAACCGCTCAATGAATACGAAGAGTTAAAAACTTCCTGGCTGTTTCGTGATAGCACTTTAGATTGGCGCGAGTATATCACGAAAATTGTTTGGATTTGGGGTTTATCTTGGCTCTTAGCAGGGCCTATAGCTGCGGCAAGTTTTCCTCCTCACAAGTATATTGCACATTTTATCCTCTGTGGTGGAGCCGGAGCGAGTGTCGGGGTAGTACTAGCACTGGTAAGGTTATACTTAGGCTGGTTCTACGTGTGCGATCGCCTTTGCAGTCCCACAGTATTTTATGAAGAGTCAGGCTGGTATGACGGTCAAACTTGGACGAAGCCACAGGAACTCCTCAATCGCGATCGCTTAATTGTTGCATACGAAATCAAACCCATTCTGCGGCGGTTACAAATTACCTTTGCTGGCTTGGCGGGAATGTACGTTACTGGTACTATAGTTTGGCATTTGTTTTAAAGAGTCATTAGTCATTAGTCATTAGCTAAGAACTAATGACTAATGACTAATGACTAATTAATTAAAAAAGGTGATAAATATAAACCCATGACAATGGGAAAACGAACTCAAGCCACAGCACTGGAAGTCCGGTTGCTGCGGGAAGGTATTATTGAATCTAGGCATATAGTCCAAGCTGTTGTATGCGACGAACGAGGACGGGTTCTAACCGTTGCCGGAAATTCTGAAACTGCTGCATTTATCCGTTCAGCCCTCAAACCATTTCAGGCACTCGCAGTAACCACAACTGGTACACTGGAACGCTATGACCTCAGCGATCGCGACTTAGCAATTATCACGAGTTCCCACAAAGGAACAATAGAGCAAGTCCGACAAGTATTTAACATCCTTTGGCGGGCTGATCTTGACCCAACTGTACTCCAATGCCCAATTCCTGAAGGCAAGCGGAGTCCTCTGGAATACAATTGCTCTGGAAAACATGCAGGGATGTTAGCCGTTTGTCAGCAACGCCATTGGCCTTTGAATAACTACTTGGAACGCAAGCACCCAATACAGCAATTAATTTTGGGCAAAGTAGCAGAGTTGCTGCGAATGCCAGCTGAGGAGTTTATTAGCGCTCATGATGATTGTGGCGCACCAACTTATCTGATGCAACTTGGTCATATGGCATCTTTGTATGCGCTGTTAGCCTCTAGTACCAACTTGGATCTGGAGCGCATTGTCCGTGCTATGACTCATCACCCGGCTATGGTAGCAGGAGATGGAGAATTTGATACCGAACTGATGCGTTTAGCTCCAGGAGAACTGGTGAGCAAAGCTGGTGCAGAAGGAGTGCAGTGTATCGGTAGACTCGGTGAAGGTATGGGATTGGCAATCAAAGTCATGGATGGGGCAAAACGGGCAAAACATGCCGTTGCTATTCACTTACTCCAGCAAATGGGTTGGATTAGTCCCAGTGCTGCACAAAGCCTCTCAGAAAAGTTTGTCACCTTGGGAAAATACAAGCGTTTAGAAGTAATTGGAGAATTATCATTTTTGTAGTTGCCAAACTCTTGACTATAGGTTATGCTATAAAAGTCAAGAGCGACGCGGGATAGAGCAGCCTGGTAGCTCGTCGGGCTCATAACCCGAAGGTCAGTGGTTCAAATCCACTTCCCGCCACCAAATGAAAGATAAAACAAAAACCCTACAATCAGTAAAGATTGGAGGGTTTTGTTTTATTTTGATCTATTCTGGAAGAAATAGCCATCTAAAAGGCGCGGAGAATCATGGTTGTGAAGTTGCAGCGACCAATTTTAGTAGGAGGATTGGGACTGTCCTTTTCTCTGTGGATGTTGGACAGTTGGCACGATTCTATAGTGCAGGTGGGTGAGTTTGGTTTATTGAGTGCCTTAGCTGTAGGCGGTGGTTTGTGGTTATTCCAGCAAAATCGCCCGAAAGACAGTTTAGCGCAACTAGATGGTATGCTCGTAGATCGCGCGACTGTGGAAAGTGCGATCGCTAAAACTGAAACTGTAATTAACCAACTGGCACAAGAATCAGAAAACCATCCAGCATTAGCGACACTGCGAGAACAAGTTGCCCAATTGTTGTTGGAATTAGACAGACAAAAAATTAAAGTGGCAGTGACTGGCGGTAAATCCGTGGGTAAAAGCACTTTAATTCAAGTGTTAAAGCAAAATCTAGAGACACAAAATTTGGTGTCTTTAGAAGAGACAGCACCTTTGTTTAGAGAAACTGGGGATAATTCAGATGCAGATGTTTTAGCAGAAGTTGCAAAATCTGATTTTGTTCTGTTCTTGACAAACGGTGATTTGACAGACTCAGAATTTCAAACCTTACAGCAGCTAAAGGCAGCAAATCAGCCCACAATGCTGGTTTTCAACAAACAAGATCAGTATTTAGCCGATGAAAGCGCCAGCATCTTGCTGTCATTGAAACAGCGAATGCCGGGAAATGTAATTGCAACTGCGGCCTCTCCCATTGCCATCAAAGTCCGAAAGCATGAGGCTGATGGTTCTGTGCAAGAGTGGATGGAACAACCAGCAGCGGATATCCACCAGTTGACGCAGCAGTTGGGTGAAGTTTTGGCACAGCAGGGACAACGGCTGGTTTGGGTAACTACCATGAGGAAAGCTGGGTTGTTGAAAGCTGAGGCGAAAAACTGGCTGAATGGAACTAGACGCGATCGCGCCACCCCAATTATTGAACAATATCAGTGGATAGCTGCTGCTGCTGCCTTTGCTAACCCAGTACCAGCCCTTGATATTCTGGCGACTGCGGCAATTAATGCTCAAATGGTAATGGATTTGGGTAATATCTATCAGCAGAAGTTTTCCCTGGAACAGGCACAAACCGTAGCTGGAACAATGGGAAGTTTGATGTTGAAATTGGGTTTAGTTGAACTTTCTACAAAGGCAATTAGTACTGTTCTGAAAAGTAATGCCGTTACCTTTGTTGCTGGTGGCGTAGTGCAGGGAGTAAGTGCAGCTTATCTGACTAGGGTAGCTGGGTTAAGTCTAGTTGAGTATTTCCAACAGCAGGAAATAGCCATAGATTCTG
This sequence comes from Nostoc sp., assembly GCF_036917675.1. Taxonomy (GTDB): domain Bacteria; phylum Cyanobacteriota; class Cyanobacteriia; order Cyanobacteriales; family Nostocaceae; genus Nostoc. The sequence goes on from NZ_JBALCT010000014.1 coordinate 81,372, forward strand.
GGACTAGTTTGAATTTAGAGAATTTGCGGCAAACCTTGCAAAAGGTGTTTGGGCAAAATCAGCAAATGGCTTTCCTGCAAGGGTTTGTTAAGCAAGGCATCAAGCGTTTGTTGCCAGAGGTGCAGCAGGTTGAATTAGTTGGTGTTGAGAAGGTTGTGGGATAATCTCACGCAGAGGCGCAGAGTTTTTCTTTGCGCCTTTGCATTAGTCCGAAAAATATGGTGATCGTTGCGACTCCTGTTTTGAGGATAGGTAAATCATGAAAATGCCTTATCTTACAAACCCAGAAGGTGTTTTTAACAAAGATTTGTTAGAAACTATTGACATAAATGAGCTTCAAAACCTAGTTATTAAAACTAGACACAGGTTGGAAGAACGTATTAGTTCTCAATCTCCAGCGACTTCAAGGTTTGTACAAATAACTCATTTGGCAGCTGAAGCTGAAGCGGCTAATGAATTATCAATAAAATCTCATAAATTCCAAGAAGCAAGTAATTTAGCTTTCAAACTTGCACAAGAGTATCAGGAAAATAACCTAAAATTTACCCAAGCCTAAAATAGACTTGGGTGTATTTAAGAATTATCGTGAGAGTTGCGAGTTACCAAAAAATTGTGAATAAAGGTAGTTAACTAAACAGCACCACTGTTTCTATTAAACACAATAGCTATAGTTTTGAAAATTAACTTTAAATCGTACACCAAACTCCAATTTTTTTGATACTGCAAATCCAGGCGAATTACATCTTCAAAAGTACGGACTGTAGAACGCCCATTTACTTGCCATTCGCCAGTCATACCGGGTTTAACATCTAAACGTTGCCACTCCGGTACTTCATAGCGTTCCACTTCATCAGGTGTGGGTGGTCGGGTGCCAACTAAACTCATCTCTCCTTTGAGGACGTTCCAAAATTGGGGTAGTTCATCAAAACTCGTTCGCCGTAAAAATCGCCCGATCTTAGTAACTCTGGGGTCATTCGCATTCTTGAAAAAAGCACCTTGCACTTGGTTTTTAACTTCGGATTTCTTCGCTTCCGCATCCACACACATCGAGCGGAATTTCCAAATCTTAAACCGCTTCCCCATCCAACCACACCGATTTTGACTAAAGAAAATTGGACCAGGATCATTAATTTGAATAGCGATCGCAATCGGAATAAACAAAACTCCTGTAATTAATAAACCAATTACTGACCCTACAATGTCTAATAACCGTTTCATCCAAGATGCCACAGAAGGGTGAGTAGTGGGTAACTGCTCTACTCTACGGGAAGTTGTCTTGCGATTATCTACTAAGTCTTCTTGTTCTATTAGCGAGCCATCGTCCACAGACTCAAGGGGAAAAACTTGATCCAATCCGGTGAGTTTTAGGACTGCCATTACTTGAGGTGTTACATTCCGCAGTGTGAATGTAATCTCTCTCGCCTGGGCATATTTAAAATTACTGACCAGGGCACCTAAACCACTACTATCAATAAAAGTAGTTTGGTGAAAATCAATGATGATTTGTTTAGGATGTGAATTCGGCTGGATTAAGCCTTGGCAGGTTTGCTTAAAGCCTAAAGCCTCCAGCACGCTTAACCGCGTCGGCATCTGCACTATAGCCGTGTCGTTTAGGGAATTAACTGGAAAATCGACCTCTGTCGGTTGGCTAGTCATGAAGCTCTGCACTTTCGTTGCCATGTATAATGTAATCTGCCAAACATTATTTTGTCCTAGAAAATTACTTAACCTAATATCGGAATCAGTAGTAATAAGGACTAATTGCTATTTACCGGGGCTGAGATTGGAGATCGCTAGCGACGATTCACAATAGAACAAGAAGCCAAAAAACATCCTTGCTGTTGTGCCGACGCAGTGCGATCGCCCTGCTCTGATCAAATGATTGCTAAAACTACGGTTACACCTACTGCACGCCTGATTGAGGTCTTTTCTGCCATTCAAGGAGAAGGACTGAATGTAGGGACACGTCAGATTTTTATTCGTTTTGCTTTGTGTGATTTGCGCTGTCACTTTTGTGATAGTGCCCAGACTTGGAATACACCTGCGACTTGTCGGATAGAGCGATCGCCTGGATTGCGCGACTTTGAAATCCACTCTAACCCTGTCCCATTACCAATATTAATGGAATGGGTGGAACGACAAAATCTACCTTGTCTACACGATAGCATTAGCTTAACGGGAGGTGAACCACTTCTTCATGCCCCATTTTTAACGCAGTTTCTACCCCAAGTGAGAGCCATAACTGGTCTACCTATATACTTAGAAACTGGCGGACATCGCCCAGAACAACTAGCGATGATTCTCCCCTACTTAGACTCTGTTGGTATGGATTTCAAATTGCCCAGTGTTAGCGGGGAAAGTCATTGGCAAGAACATACTAAATTTCTCCAATTATGTCATGACTCATATTTAAATGTTTTTGTCAAGATAATTGTGTCTCAAAACACAGATCCCGCCGAGTTAGAACGTTCAGCTTTGCTGGTGGCAGAGGTTAGTCCAGATATCTCAGTATTTTTACAACCTGTTACGCCTTTGGCAGCATTTGAACAATTTTCCCCAATCCCTGTGCTTGCGCCTTCGAGCGATCAAGTTTTGACGTGGCAAGCTTTAATGAAGCGGTTTATCAAGCATGTGCGTGTGATCCCCCAGACGCATAAAATGCTGAACCAGCTGTAAAATTTGAGTTTTACAAAGATATAGTCAAGAAAAAAGTAAGATTTTATGAAATCGTCATTGGGCTGCTGCTAATCTGGGAGGCAGCAACCCCCTCAGTAGGCATTCTCAGTCTCCGACTGGAACGAGGAAAACGTTTCATGTCAAAGTCTGAAGGGATTTGTGCCACCAAAAAAAGTACCAAAATCAACGGCAAAGGCTGGACTAATACTTTTTGGTTTGGATATGTTCTAGTTAAAGCGGCGTTTCAAGTCTGTTTAAAACTAATTTAGGTATTTTGTGGGGTGGGCAATACCCACCCAACCTAATTTCTGGTTTTTACAGTGAGTCCTCATCTGTCGTTTTGGATTTAGCTTTTGCCTTATTGGCACTGCGTTTGAGGGCAGAGAGCCTTGCTTCGTATTTCGACCGTTGGCGCTTACTAGGAGTGTTGTCAATCAGGGTTTTCAAGGCGCTACCGAGACTCTTGTAGGCATTGGGGAGGCTATAACCAAAACGAGTTGCCAAAGCGATCGCTTTCTCATCAGCATTGAGCAATTCTTTTAGTTGCTTTTCCCCACTATTCTTTTGGTACAGTCGCCAGCCTGACACGCCACATAGCGACAAAGCTAACACCAGCAGCAATCCATCTTGTACCCACAATTCGCCCACAGCACCACCTAAACCGATGGCTAGTGCTGCCATTTCCCAACCATCTTTAGGAATTGTGTCATTTTGAACGCGGGCAACTTCATGCCAGAACAGCAGATTACGCTGATCCATTGCGAGGGCGTCCCATTTCACCAAATCAATTTGAATTTCTACCTGGTCTTTACCAATTTCTTCGCAGCGAACTAGGGGTGGATTGACGTCAGTTGTGCCTTCAACCGTGACCCAGCTCTGTAATTCTGGCGGTAGTAAGCCTTTCAACCGCCGAAGTTCACTCATTTCCGCTTTGGCAGAGGAGGTTGCATAGGATGTCATAATATCCAGCCCCAGAAAATTTCAGTATATAGTGAGGGTATCACTTTGGAGTATAGCGATTTAAGTGATGATCCGTCTCACTCGCTCTTAAAACTTCCTCGCTTTTTTCGCGCTTCCATTGCTTTTTCCAGTAAATCTAGCAATCCTGGAGCTTATTCTTAGATACTGAGTAACAATCTTTCCCAAGTTCTATATTTCCCGGATCAAGACCTGTTACCATTACTTCTTTCAGGCGAGGTGTCGCTATGCCAACCCCAAAGAAGAAAGAACACGCAAGTTTTTGTCACAAATTCTCTAGAAAATCTTTAATTAATCTAACCTTTGCATCCTACAACTTCGCACCAAGCTTGAGCAAAAAATCCATCTGGATGCTGACTCCATTCCCGTAAAGCACAGCTCATAGCTGTAAGCGTAGGCGTAGCCCCCCGCAGGCATCGCTCATCAGTCCAACCTTTTTCCACAGCTTGATCGTCTTTTGCAGAAGCCTCAATTAGCAGCGCCAAATATTCTGTAGCTTCACTCAGAGGCTCATAACATTGATAAGAAGCCGAAGCTTTGATATTAGTAAACCCACTTTGGCGCAGCAGAGCGCGTAACTCTCTACCTACGTAAGGATTACCAGAATTTTGCTGCTGGAGCCACTTGTAATAAGAAAATGCTTTTTCCAGTTCTGGTGTAGACGGCGCAATCAAAAACCCGCCCCAGTCAGGACTACGAAGCCCAACAATTCCCCCCGGTTTCAAAACTCGCCACAGTTCCCGTAACGCCTGCGCTGGTTCTTGAAGATGCTCAAATAGTGCATGGGAAAAGATTGCATCAAATGAGTTATCCGGGAAGGGTAAAGCATAAATATTCGCCTCCAGAAAATTAGCATTACTGACAGCTTGGGTGAAAGCACTTTCAGCAGCTATCCGAATTTGAGAGGCTTCTCGATCAATACCTGTAAGCGTACCAGGAGCGATCGCTTTTGCTAAACCTAAAGCGATCGCACCAGGGCCACAACCACAATCTAGTAATTTCATCCCTGGACGTAGATAAGGCGTAAAAAACGCAGCATGAGTATTTGCGCTGCGATTTGCCATAAAATTTGTCGCATTGCTCGAATAGCCTGGAGTATACTTTTCCGGCATAGCTTTGACTCCCTACGATGTCTGTATAAGTATCATAGGTAGGTAGTTTTGAGATGTCCAATATATATTTATAGAGAATTGATACTTATAAAATATCAAAAAAATGGAATTGCGACACCTGCGCTACTTTATTGCTGTAGCTGAAGAACTGCACTTCAGTAGAGCCGCCGAGCGATTGCACATCGCTCAACCGCCCTTAAGCCAACAAATTCAGCAATTAGAGGCGCAATTGGGAGTAGAACTGTTTCAGCGCAAAACCAAGCGACAGGTGCAATTAACAGAAGCAGGGCAAGTTTTTTTGCAAGAGGCTTATCAACTTTTGACTCAACTGGAAAAAGCAATTGAGCTAACCCAAAAAATAGGAAGAGGTGAGAAGGGACAACTACGAATCGGGTTTACTAGCTTAGTAACTTATGATTTGCTTCCTGTGATTTTGCGGCGGTTTCGAGAACAGTTTCCAGAAGTAGAGTTGGTATTGCAGGAATTAACCACAACTCAGCAAGAACAAGCGCTACAGGATAGCCGTATCCATGTAGGCTTTGCCCATCCACCCTTAGAAGACAACACACTCAATCAAGAGTGCATTCAGCAAGAAGCTCTAATTGTGGCTATGTTGGAAACTCATCCCTTAGCTGAACAAGAGTGTATCTCAGTGCGATCGCTAATAAACGAAAACTTTATCATGTTCCCTCGCCATTTGGGCTTTGGACTTTACGATCAAATCGTAAGTCTTTGCCAGCAAGGAAATTTCAGCCCAAAAGTGACTCAAGAAGCGATTCAGATGCAGACGATTATCGGATTGGTGTCAGCGGGAATGGGGATTGCGATCGCGCCGTCTTCATTGCAAAATCTTCACAGAACTGGTGTAGTTTATCGGACTCTGGAAGAGAAAACACCATTAGTAGAAACGGCTATAGTATGGCGGGAAGAGGATATGACACCTGTACTAAGGGAATTTCTGCAAGTTGTCAGGGGTATCTGTTGGCAAATAAGGACTATCACGATCTAGCTTTATTTTTGCCAATCTACCAATCTACATTATTTCGTGAAAAAAAGTTTCGCTAGATTGTCAATGTATTATTAAAATGGAAATTCTTAAATCAAGCACCGCCATAAATTGGAATTAAACCTGTGTCTGCTAAAGATGCCTTTCATACAGTTGTCAAAACAGCACTTGAGAAAGAAGGGTGGTTAATTACTCATGATCCTTATGCTCTCCAGGCAGGAACCCTTGAGCTATATGTTGATTTAGGAGCAGAAAAAGTTATTGCAGCCGAAAAACAAGGACAAAAAATAGCTGTTGAAATTAAAAGTTTTCTAAGTCCGTCAAAAATCACAGAACTTTATGCTGCATTAGGACAATTTATCATTTACCGAATTGCTTTACAAAAACAAGAAGCCAATCGCACTTTATATTTAGCAGTTCCTAGTACTGTTTACAATAATTTTTTTATACTTCCATTTATCCAATCTGTAATTAAAAGTAATCAACTCTGTTTACTAATTTATAATATTGAACAGGAGGCGATTGACCAATGGCAAAGCTAGACGAATATAGACAATATATTAAGAATTTGCTGCAACAACACGCCAGCATCGTTTGGGATAATCGCATTCAAGCACAGACAATTTTTGATCCAGAACACGATCATTATCAATTAGTTTATGTAGGTTGGCGCGATCAAGACCGCATATATGGGCCTGTTCTTCATCTAGATATTATTGACGATAAAATCTGGATTCAGCAAGATGGGACAGAGGTAGGAATTGCTAATGAATTGGTTGAATTAGGTGTCCCAAAAGAAGATATTGTTTTAGGTTTTCAGTTACCATCTGTGCGTAAATATACAGATTTTGCTATCAGTTAATTTAATTTATTAAAAATAGTTAAGATCATCTAAATCGACATAAATTAGGTTTCCTTTTTGTACATTCTCCAAAGCTTTGAGTAGATGCTTTTTGTTAGCTTCTGATTTCAGAAGATAGATAGTTTCATCTTCTTCAGTTGGTGTTTCAACTAACACGATGACTTCTACAACAGTTCCTTCTGGTAATTCAGTTGCAGAAAGTTCAATCTTGCCATCTTTTCCGACAATAGCCTTTTGCTTAATTCCACTAAGCATAATTTTTATTTACTCGCATATTTACCACCATATTCTAACTGTATCTGACTAAGATGAGATTTGAGCGATCGCTCTCTCATCTGCGATTTATTAATTGAGGGTGGGTTTCAAGCCGCGTTCAACGATAACTCTATCTGCGATCGCTCTGTATCTTCTGGTTAAAAAGAGCGATCGCTATTACATAAACTACAACTCAAATTGGGAATACTGAGTAAAGCGCAGGTATTTGCTGTGCAGAATCCAAGCGACTGGCTACCAGACATCACGCTGCTGAAATTTTAGCAACTAGGAGCAAATTATGAAAAATTTTACAGCAACATTTATAATTCCTAACTGGATTGCTGAGGGCTTGAAAACCCAAGTTTACGAACGTGTTGGTGGTGTAATTCGAGAAGTAGGGAGCAAAAAAGTTGTTACTTGGTTACGTGAAATATCACCACATTTGATACAAAACTCAACAATACTTTCTCAATTTGGTTCAGCTGCCACCGTTCTTAATCTTGGCGTTTCAGTAATAGGATTTGCTATGGTAATTAAGCGTTTAGGCGAAATTGAGCAACGCCTCAAAATTTTACAGCAAGATGTTAAGCAACTGAATAATAAGTTTGATTTGGCTGTTAATGCTAATTTTTGTGCAGCCCTTGACTTAGCCCGTGATGCTTTTACAATAACTAAGCCTGAAAATCGTCTTAACATGGTGAATTTAGCTATTAACCGATTTTTAGAAGCTCAACATATTTATACTGGTTATTTTGAAAGAGCATTAGAAGAAGATATTCAAGTTGCTGATGAATATCTATCATTATTATTCTTAACTTATGTAGCTAAAACGCGTTGTTATTTTGAATTGGAAGAAATTGAAACTGCGCGTCGTTGTCTGGAAGAAGGTGCAGAATTTCTTGCTAAAAGTGTAAAAAAATTTGTTGAGAAGGTATTTCCATATCTTGACCAGCAAGAGGAAGATCAGTTTTATAAAAACCACTCTCTCTTAATTCCTCCTACATATATCACTATCAATGGTGTAATTACCGGAGTACTTGGAGGTTGGACTACAGTAATACCAAAAGTAGAATCAATATTTGGAGGAATATCAATAGCACAACTTGCAGTACCACTCATACTACCAGTATTTTCCCTAGTAGGTCTAGTAGGGGGACTCATGGGAATCAATTCATCAGAAAAAGAAGAAAAACCAAAATTAACTCAACCATTCCAAAAAATTGAGGCTATGATTGAAACCTATCGTCGTTTTGAAGCTTATCAGACAGAAATAGAAGTAATATCGAAACTAGACAGCAGTTTCCAAGACTGGCTTCGATTCACTTCATCTACTGAAATAAAACTTGATCAAGCAGAATTTATCTATATAATCCCATCTGAACCTTTAGATTTACAGTTATGTAGTTATTCAATTTTTGAATACTAAGCTAAAAAACATTTAATTTGCATAATCGAATTAAACATAACTCTAGTGGGGTGGGCATATTGCCCGCCCAGGATATGCAATTTAAATGTCCGACAGGTTACTCTACTCATATAGTGGAATAGGGTTCACTTAAAGCCACAACCCTTTATCAAAGTTATTTTTTTACGAACCGCAGAGGCGCAGAGGACACAGAAAGAAGGGAGAAATCCTTACCTCTATACCTTGGCGAATTGCATTGTCTATATCCTCAATAGTTTTAGGTTTTCCTGGATATTTTAAGCAACCTGCTACATCATCTAATTTAGTTACTGAAAAAAATTACTAGGATTTAATAAATCACCTACTTCTGGAATTGCCTCTATTTTAATTCCAATTTTTTTCATATTCCTCTAGATTTCTATATGTGGGAATAGATTGGTTAGTAACCACAGAATAAAGAACATCTGGGTCTAAATCTGCGCCATTATCCCAGTGAATTGTTCCCCATTCACTATTAATTTTAACAGTTTTAAAATAGTTGAAATCTTTTAAAGGTGCAAAAATTCCTGTAAATTCGATTAACTGGTTAACATCAACAATACCTTCTTTTCCATCTTCAAACCTCAAATAGAGTTCATAGTTATCGTGAGGAATAACTTCTATAATATCTTTAAGCATAATTTACTCTAATGGTTGAATTGTTTCTAAAGGATTATTTTGTCTTGCCAGTTGCCAGTTTTCTCTAAGTTCTGATTTATGCATAGCTGCCCATTCAATTACTAAACCAAGAACTCTAGGAGTGAGTTTACCTTCTAAAATTGATAAGGTTTCTATATCAATAATTGCCTTTTGCTGATTGTAGCGGACATGGAAATGAGGGGGCGGATGGTCGTTATAGTAATGATAATCCCTAAAAAACGACAAATTTCAGGCATCACATCATCTCCTCAATTATCCTGTCTATTCAGCCATACCTACCTGATTGTAACTATTTTTAGTAGCTCTTATTTTGCGCCTCTGTGAGACAAAAAAGGCGAACTTTTTGGGTTCGCCTTTATCATATACTGTTGCTCAATCCAAACCTAAATCTAAATCTTCGCTTCTTCTCTCACCAACTTATCCCAACCCAAATCTTTCAAATTATTATTTCGACGTAACGGACGAGTCACCAACTCTAACAAGTCACGCGCATTCGTAAAGCCGTGAATTTGAGCAAAAGTGAACTCCACAGACCATTTAGTATTAATACCGCGTGCTTCCAACGGGTTAGCGTGAGCCATACCAGTAATTACTAAATCTGGTTTCAACTCATAAATCCGTTGAAGTTGATTGTAATTATCCGGCTTCTCCACAATCCTTGGCAGGGGTGAATTCATTTCCTGGCAAGTTTTCTCTAACAACGCCAACTCAGCAGCTTGATAGCGCTTATCCATGTAGGGAATGCCGATTTCGTGAACAGTCATCCCACAACGGATTAAAAATCGTGCTTGGGAAACTTCCAGCAAGTTATCACCCATGAAGAATACAGATTTACCGCGAATCAGTTTCACATAATCTTCCAAGCCTGCCCAAATTTGTGCTTCCCGTTCATCCAAGCCCTTGGGAGTAATACCGAACACCGAGCAGATTTTCTCAATCCAAGCGCGGGTGCCATCGGGGCCAATGGGGAAGGGTGCGCCAATTAGTTTACACTTGCGGCGGCGCATTAAGGTGGTAGCTGTGCGGCTGAGGAAGGGGTTGACACCAGCGACATAATACCCTTCTTCCAGTACTGGCAGTTCAGTGAAGCGCTTTGCAGGTAGCCAGCCGGAAACTTTGATGCCTTGTTTCTTCAGTTCCAAGGTTAACTGAGTAACCACGGGGTCGGGAAGGGAGCCAAAGAGAACCAGTGGTGTGTGATCTACGTACTCAGATTCATCTTGGGCGACATCTTCTTTCTTCTTACCGAAGTTTAACAATTTAGCGATCGCATTCCGTTCATTTTTCTCTGTTTCCGCCACAGGAGCCTTATCAGGACAACGGTTAGCCATAGCAGCTAATACAGTGTCTTCCCCTTGGGTGAAGGCGTAATCTAGACCATTTGCACGCGCTACAACGATGGGAATACCAATTTCAGATTCCAGCTTCGGTGCCAAACCTTCCAAATCTGTTTTGATAATTTCGGTAGTGCAAGTGCCAATCCAGACAATTACACTAGGATTGCGATCGCGTTTAATTTGCAAGCACAACCGCTTTAACTCTTCATAATCATTCAGCTGTGCCGAAATATCCCCCTCTTCCAACTCTGCCATTGCATAGCGGGGTTCAGCAAAAATCATCACCCCCATCGCGTTTTGCAGGAAGTAGCCACAAGTTTTTGTCCCAATCACCAAAAAGAAGCTATCTTCAATTTTTTGGTATAACCACGCCACGCAGCTAATTGGGCAAAAGGTATGGTAATTCCCAGTTTCACATTCAAAGCTTAAAGCTTCCGGTTGTTGAGCGACAGTCATTTTGGTTTTTTCTCCCCTTGATATTTAATGGCAGGTCAACCAATTTTAGATTTTAGATTGACAATTTTGGATTGAAGACTGGGACAACAAAAGTATCCTATGTCTGACGACAATTTCCCTAATTCCTAATCCAAAACCCAAATCTAAAACTTAAAAATGTGAGGAACGGCAATAATTAAGCGTTGGGGAAGAGACGGGCAATTTCTGATTCATCAAAAACGCCTGCTGGCAGTTCTTCCCCTAAAAAATCGTTACTTTCTTCAGCCTTTTGCAAAGCTGTTTGATCACCCCAGACATCTGATAACACGTCTTTAAACGCATTCTCATCTAATGGACTATCCTCAAGTGCCTGGTCGTCATCCAGCTTTACATCGATTGCATCTGTTGTATCGAAGGCAATTTCCCCAAACTCATCTGCTTCTAGACTAGAGATTTGGAGAGACTCATCTTTTGACTCGTGTTCGTTGGCTAAGGAAATATCGCCAAAGGCATTTTCCGTTTCCTCTAACTCGCTAATCCCCAGGCTTTGATCATCAGAATCCACGATTGCGAACTCATCAACTACCGCCACCGACCCAAAGCCATTTGTATGAGAATGTGTCAATGTTTCATCTTCAGGCTTTTCGTCAATGACATCTGCTGAATCATCTCCGTATTTTTCCGGTTCTGGGTTGATGGCAAAGCGATTACCGAGAGCGAAATCTGGGTCAAAATGCAAATCCAGCACCTCAATCAGCGTATCGGCGTCAGGATTAAGTTTGGCAAAGGGCAACATTAACTGCGCTAGCTTTGGCTCTAGGGCGTTAACTACTCCCAGGATGAGGTAAGAAGGTGGTCGCTTCCCGCCATCAGGGGTGTACACTGATTCCACTTGCATGTGCAGGGTAATCCAGTCCCGATTGTTCTGGAAAAATTGCAACCACTTTTGCTTTAATGAATCCGTAAAGCTGTGAAAGAAAGCCATGTTATTGTCCCCCATCCTGAGAAGTTGGTGATTTATACAATCATCAAGTCTAGTTCTTCTTCTGAATTAGGAACCTGGGGTTTACCCGGATTTAAATAAAAATCGGACAACAAAGAGAACAATTCCCGATCTGGTGTGTCGTTAGGGACAACACCTTCGGGACGCGCCAGAAGTTGGTCAGCGATGTTGAGATAGTAGTCGCAAACGTAGTCTAGAGAAGGGTCTTGTTCTGCCATCTCAAACAAAGTCTTCCCTTTCACACGGGAAACACGGATATCTTCAATCAAAGGTAAAACTTCTAGAACTGGCATGGGCACTGCTTCTAGATATTTTTCAATTAAGTCGCGCTTCGAGGTGCGGTTGCCAATTAACCCAGCTAAACGCAGTGGGTGAGTTCGGGCTTTTTCGCGGACTGAAGCAGCAATCCGGTTAGCAGCAAACAAAGCATCAAAGCCGTTGTCTGTAATGATCAGGCAGTAATCTGCATAGTTGAGTGGTGCTGCAAAACCACCGCAAACTACGTCACCCAGAACATCGAAAAGAATTATATCGTATTCATCAAATGCGTTGAGCTCTTTAAGTAATTTTACGGTTTCACCGACTACGTAGCCGCCGCATCCAGCACCCGCAGGTGGTCCACCAGCTTCTACGCAATCAACACCGCCGTAGCCTTTGTAAATCACATCTTCTGGCCAGACATCTTCGTAGTGATAGTCCTTTTCTTGGAGGGTGTCGATAATTGTGGGAATCAAAAACCCAGTCAGGGTGAAGGTGCTGTCATGTTTGGGGTCGCAGCCAATTTGCAGCACTTTCTTGCCACGTTTAGCTAGGGCGACGGATATATTACAGCTAGTCGTGGATTTACCGATACCACCTTTTCCGTAGACTGCTAGTTTCACTGTTGTTTCCCTCTTATAGCTTCTTGTCAAACTTGTGGCTCAAACATTTGCCTTCACCTGTACTGAGATGGCGATGCGTGAGGTCTGTTGATGTCATTATTGGGCAAATTACATAGAAAAGAAAGTGGCTCTTAATCTGTAAAACCGTCTAATATGATGAATTAAAGATTAATTAGGTTTATTTGGGGTTTTATCAACTCCAAAGACTTTAATAACTCTAAAAACAGTAAATAAAAAGTTTTTATCACTTATTTTTATAAAAATAGTTACAAAATAAAAAAAGCTATAATTAGCTTCTTTGAATGGTTTTTATAGAATTAGCTGATGTTCGTACAACGTGTTTTCAGCGTATTGGGGCGCAGGGTCAAGGGTAAAGAGAGGTATATGCAGCCGGATGCTGGAAATACTAATGGAATTTGCGTTAGCGTAGCTCACCGAAGGTATCGCAGATAAATTGCCAGTTTTCAGTCGGTAGCTAAGACCCTTTAATTGCTGCTTGAGAGTAAGTTAGTCTGATTTTGTAAAAAATTATTAAATTATCAGATATTTTCTCAGATTATTAACCTGAAAACCCTTGTTATTGGTCTGCTGTAGCCAGTGAAGCAGGCGGAGTCTCCTTGATCGGCATTCCCAGTCTCTAACTGGGAACGAGGCTAATCAGGACACCTCAGTTTCAAGTTCCTGGATTTCGTGTAATGTTTGCCAGCCAGGTTGCCACTGAGAGTTATCTTGTAATAATTTGGCATTTATCCAGAAACGGACTTTCGGATCACAAGCCGCAACCATTTCGGCGTAAACCCACTTAGCCTGATTTTTCCGGTTGACAACTTGGAAGTGCCGCCAGCCATCAACTTTTTGCTGTGCCGTCCACTTAGAACCAACTAGGTAAGGAAATTTTTGTTTTTTTGTCATTACTCAATTGTCTCTCCTCTGCTTCCCCAGTCCCCAGCTAAGATGTCACCAAATCACCATTACGGGTAAACTTCTGACAATGCAACTCACTATCTTGCTGGACACATAGCGAAAACCATCTGATATGGCTCCAGCAGGTGTTGATGTTGTTGGTAATTTTGCGCTTCTTCTTGGAAAGTCGTTGTCTTACGACTTCATTAGGGCAAAGAATTTCTAACGTGCCGGTACCATCTTCGTAATTGACGATGCGAAATAGACAGTCTTGCAACATAGCACGGCTGCTGCTGTCGAAGAACCACTTAAATCGGTGTAGCTTTTCCCCTTCAGTCATTTGGCTGATGGGTTTTATTTTCAAGAAATCCTCATCCTCAAAGTCAAAGTCATCATCTTCAAAGTCGTAGGGGTCAATCATTTTCAGCATCCACTAGGCGACCTGGGATTATGGTAACTCTGTGTAGGGGCAGGAGGAAAATGGTGGAGGCAAGGTTGAAGAATTTTAATAGGTGATGCTTGGTGTATGCATTTAGATTTATACTTATGAAGGATTAATTTTGTTTATTACCATGTCTATATAAATATTGTTAAGAGAGTTACCCATACATTCTAATAAAAAAAATAGTAAGCCCAATCAGCAGCCAATACAGTCGAAGGAAATGCTATTAAAGAAGCAATTGCTAATCCTAGAATTCGTTTCATAAAACTGATATCTTAATTAAAATTTGTGCATGGTTAAAATCTGATTTTTGCCTGCAAGAGTATAACTACTTTTTAGCAGGTTTATCAGATACCATATTTTATTTGTCTATTACCTATAACTGGTTCAGTAATTCTGCTCAAACTTAATCTGGTAACACCCTTTAAGTAAAAACTAATTTACAGAGCAAGTATGAATTTCCTATAATCGCTTTTTACAATTTTCAATCGCTTGCTCAGGGGTTGTTCGCGTAGAGCTATAATTTGAGGCAAAGGATTCCAAACTGGAAGCATGACAACAGTAGCAATATTGCCAATCTTTGATGCTGATGGTGAAAAAACTTATCGCGCCATTGCAGGGGATAAGCACTCTGTTGGCAAAACTGCGGGGCAAGCCCTAGATGCGTTAACTACTCAGTTGGGTGAAACGGAGTTCAGCGCACTGCTTGTCATTCAAAATTTTAGCCCTGACCCGTTTTTTAGCGCTAAACAACAAAAACGGTTATCGGAATTGATGAGTTTATGGCGGTTGGCACGAGATCAGGGGCAAGCATTACCACCAGCGCAACAAGCAGAGTTAGATACTTTGGTTGAGACTGAATTAAGAGCAGCAGCAGCCCGAACAGCTGCATTGATACAGCAAGAGAGTTTGTGAATCGGTATTACGCTGCGATCGCTGGGCGTGCCAACCATCGTTGTGAATACTGCCAAGCCCCTGAACTAATTTTTAATTTTCCATTTGAGGTTGAGCATATCATCCCGCTCTCTCGGCAAGGTGAAAACGAGGAAGCAAATTTAGCCCTTGCGTGTCGCTCGTTTAATCTCCGTAAAGGAACTCGTATTAGTGGCATTATGCCTGCTTCCAAGACTGAAGTTACTTTCTTTCATCCCAGACAGGATAAGTGGAGTGAGCATTTTCAGGTTGATACTCAATCTGGCAAGATTATAGGCATTACTTCCTCTGGAAAAGTCACTATCGAATATTTGGAGATGAACAGTACTTCTCAAGTGGCAGCCCGACAATTATGGATTCGCTTGAGTTTGTTTCCGTAGTCGTACAGCACAACAATAAATAGGAAAATCGGAACTAGGGGAAAATACCACTTTTACAAGATGTGAACACCGATCTAGGCGATCGCTCTCCTCTTATTACAATATCTATTGAGAACAGAAAGAAATTTTATTTACTTGATGTCTTGGTGGTAGCCCGTCTTCAAAAGTTCAGATAGACCCGAACCGCCGCTTCGACAAGCTACTAAGCCTCTACGTTCCTCAAAAATCCTATGCAACCTACTAATCCAGACCAATTTACAGAAAAAGCCTGGGAAGCGATCGCCCATACTCCTGATATTGTTAAACAATATCAACAACAGCAGATAGAAAGTGAACATCTGATGAAAGCGCTGCTAGAACAAGATGGTCTAGCAACTGGGATTCTCACAAAGGCGGGTGTTAATCTTCAAAAACTGCGCGAGTCTCTTCCAGAGAGGCTTCGCCAACGCACTGAACAATTTTTACAACGTCAGCCAAAAGTATCCGGTACCAGCAGTTCTGTCTACTTAGGACGCAGCTTGGATACACTTCTAGATCGAGCAGACGGATATCGTAAAGAGTTTCAAGATGAATATATTTCAATTGAACACTTATTGCTGGCTTACGCTAAAGATGACCGCTTTGGCAAAGCTTTATTTCAAGAATTCGGTTTAGACGAAAGCAAACTAAAAGATATTATTAAACAAATTCGGGGGAACCAAAAAGTGACCGACCAAAATCCAGAAGGCAAATACGAAGCACTGGAAAAATACGGGCGTGATCTCACAGAAGCCGCGCGTAAAGGTCAACTCGATCCAGTGATTGGACGGGATGATGAGATTCGCCGCACCATCCAAATTTTGTCACGCCGTACCAAGAATAACCCTGTGTTAATTGGTGAACCAGGTGTTGGTAAAACTGCGATCGCTGAAGGATTGGCACAACGCATTATTGCCGGTGATGTCCCTCAATCCCTCGAAAACCGCAAGCTAATAGCTTTAGATATGGGTGCTTTGATTGCCGGGGCAAAATTCCGGGGTGAATTTGAAGAACGCCTGAAAGCAGTATTAAAAGAAGTTACCGAATCTCGCGGTGATATTGTTTTATTTATCGATGAAATTCACACCGTTGTCGGCGCTGGTGCAAGCCAAGGCGCGATGGATGCGGGTAACTTATTAAAACCAATGTTGGCGCGGGGCGAATTGCGCTGTATTGGGGCGACAACGTTAGATGAATACCGCAAATATATCGAAAAAGATGCGGCATTGGAAAGACGTTTCCAGCAAGTTTATGTAGATCAGCCTAGTGTGGAAGATAGTATTTCGATTTTGCGCGGGTTGAGAGAACGTTATGAAAACCACCACGGGGTAAAGATTTCTGATAGTGCTTTAGTTGCAGCAGCGATATTATCGAGTCGATATATTAGCGATCGCTTCTTACCAGATAAGGCAATTGACTTGGTAGATGAAGCCGCAGCTAGGCTGAAAATGGAGATTACCTCCAAACCTGAAGAACTCGACGAAATTGATCGCAAGATTCTGCAATTGGAAATGGAGAAGCTTTCGCTGCAAAAAGAAAGTGATGCAGCTTCTCGTGAACGTCTAGAAAGACTGGAAAAAGAAATTGCCGATCTCAAAGAAGAACAAAGAACACTCAATACTCAATGGCAATCTGAAAAAGATATTATTGACAAAATTCAGTCCGTTAAAAAAGAGATTGAACAGGCTAACTTAGAGATTCAGCAAGCAGAACGCGACTACGATCTTAACCGCGCCGCGGAGTTGAAATACGGCACTTTGACCAGTTTGCATCGTCAATTGGAAGCAGTAGAAGCTGAATTAGCAAGCACTCAAAGAAGTGGTAAATCACTATTACGGGAAGAAGTCACAGAAGGTGATATTGCTGAAATTATTTCTAAATGGACAGGGATTCCGATTAGCAAGTTGGTGGAATCTGAGAAAGAGAAACTGCTGCATTTAGAAGATGAACTGCACCACCGCGTGATTGGACAAGAAGAAGCAGTCACAGCTGTAGCCGATGCAATTCAGCGATCGCGCGCTGGATTGGCTGATCCTAATCGTCCGATCGCTAGCTTTATTTTCCTTGGGCCGACGGGTGTGGGTAAAACTGAATTGGCGAAAGCACTGGCGGCGTATATGTTCGATAGCGAAGATGCGCTGGTGCGAATCGATATGTCGGA
This sequence comes from Nostoc sp., assembly GCF_036917675.1. Taxonomy (GTDB): domain Bacteria; phylum Cyanobacteriota; class Cyanobacteriia; order Cyanobacteriales; family Nostocaceae; genus Nostoc. The sequence continues at coordinate 98,858 of NZ_JBALCT010000014.1, forward strand.
GTATATGGAGAAACACGCCGTCTCGAGGCTGATTGGTGCGCCTCCAGGATACGTGGGTTACGAAGAAGGCGGACAACTTACAGAAGCGATTCGTCGCCGTCCTTACTCAGTGATTCTCTTTGACGAAATCGAGAAAGCACACCCCGATGTCTTCAATATATTCCTGCAAATTCTTGATGATGGTCGCGTCACTGATGCCCAAGGTCATAAGGTAGACTTCAAAAACGCTATTATCATCATGACCAGCAACATCGGTTCACAGTATATTCTCGATGTCGCCGGAGATAACGCCCACTACGACGAAATGCGCCGTCGAGTCATGGAGGCGATGCGAAATAGCTTCCGTCCAGAGTTCCTTAACCGAGTTGACGAAATCATCATCTTCCACGGCTTAGATAAGAAGGAATTGCGGCAAATTGTGCTGTTGCAAGTTGAGAGATTGCGGAAAAGATTGGGCGATCGCAAAATATCCCTCAAACTCTCGGATATTGCACTTGACTTTTTAGCAGAAGTAGGGTATGACCCAGTATATGGGGCGCGTCCACTGAAACGGGCGATTCAGCGAGAGTTAGAAACTCAAATTGCTAAATACATCTTGCGCGGCGAATTCAACGACGGCGACACTATTTTTGTAGATGTGCAAAATGAAAGGTTATCGTTTAGCCGTTTACCAGTCGAGGTGTTTAAGTAAGTGGGCAAGAATAAATCCAACCATGTTAGGCAATGTAAATCTAATTAAATTGATTCGTAGTAGGGGCTTGAGTCCTTACTACAAACCTTTAATTATTCACGTCCACTTACTTACCAGCTAATTAAAGATCAATACGCTTGATTCTTACACATAACTTGTCGCATTTTACGCATATTCGTAGGTAACTCAAAGTTCATGGCTTGTTGAATAAAAATTGAAGGTATGGGGATATTAGGCGTAGCTTGCACACTGTAAGCTAGTAGAGTACCATTACCACAATCTTCTAGCTCCAACTTGGCTGTAAAGTCCAGAAAAGTTCCTTTCACCATACGGAATTGGATTTGTTGACCTAGTACTTCCACGACGTTGAGATAAATTTCAACTTGAGCCGTGAAAAAGACAAAGGCTTTTTGTGCTACTTGATACAGATGTTTGGTATCGCCTTTATGCAAAACTTCGCTTTTGATGATGTCAGGAAAATATTGTACCCAACAAGGGTAATCAGTTAGTTGCTGCCAAACTTGCGATCGCACCATCGGCAAATACATCCAGGCTGTCACAGCGCCACCCCACGTCTTGTGCGATCGGGTTTCTACCAAAATTTCACCCTCTACGAGCAACCTTTGCTTGTCTTGATTCCAAGCCATATCTGAACCTGCAATAATTGAGTCTGATATATAAGACGCAGACATAATGATTTAAGTTACTCCTCAACTCATCCACCTAAATGAAGTTGAAACTACAAGTCATAAAACTTGATTTAGATCCAACCCACTAAATTTTAGTTCCAGTCTAATACTTATTCTGGAAACGTGGCTTTTTGGTAATTATTTCAGACAGTTTACGATCAAACCTGTATTTCTGAACACAATTAACACAATCAATACTTAAGTGAGTTTTATCAAAGCAATATTTGTAGATAAAAAACTGCGTTGTTAACAGCTAGAATTGCACAAACACTACCTAATATCAAGCACCTTAGCCCAACGTTTGGATATCATTTCTCGATTTTTACGTGTTATTTATGATGAAACTGTAACTTCATCGTAACTTCATATTTTATTGTCAATATCAAATGTAATGTCTGTTGAGTTGAGAGGAAAAGTAGGTGAGTCAATCTTCTTTAAATCGTAGATTAATCCAGATTTTTGGTATCCTTCTTGGCATTAGCGTCGCCGTCTGGGTACTGAGAGGCTTTGGTATTCTCACTTTTATTCCAGGTGGAATTATTTGCCTATTTCTACTTGGGGCGATCGCAATAGCCATTATCAGTTATGTGCAAAGGAGATGGTGGCGTATTTAATTTCATGCCGTAGTCTAGTTTAAGAATTGTAGCGTGCTTATTGTAACTCTGTACATGAAGTATTTAATTAGTAAAGCAATGCCAACAATTTACTAGAGGAAAGGAGCATGGCAAAGTATAAATGTACTGTTTGCGCCTATGAATATGACCCAGAAGTAGGCGATCCAGATAGCGGTATAGAGCCGGGAACAGCCTTTGAAGATATACCAGATGATTGGGTATGTCCGACTTGCGGTGCGACAAAAGAGGACTTTGAACCTGATGAAGAGTGAACAGAACAGCTAGCCTAGAGAGTAGGTGCTTTAAAAGAGATATTTTTGAAATTGTTACCGTTACAAATTGTAGTTATTGGGGGTGGGGCTGCGGGATTTTTTGGCGCGATCGCTTGTGCTAAAGCAAATCCCCAAGCCGAAGTTACTTTAGTTGAAGCCAGTCGCCAACCCCTAGCGAAAGTGCTAATTTCTGGTGGCGGACGCTGCAACGTTACTCATGCTTGCTTTGACTCTGAGGAGTTAGTGCAAAATTACCCCAGAGGTGCAAAAGCTTTGCGGGGTGCTTTGACTCGCTTTGGCCCTCAAGATACAGTAGCTTGGTTTGCTGCTGGTGGAGTCTATCTCAAAACTGAAGCTGATGGCCGGATGTTTCCTGTCACCAATACTTCAGAAACCATTGTGGAATGTCTAATTAAAGCAGTAGCGACATCTGGAGTAAAACTCCGTATCGGTACACACGTAACTTCAGTGAAACGAACCGCAGCAGATGGGGGGTTTGAAATTCTTCTGAAGTCGGGAGAGACGATTAAATGCGATCGCCTACTTCTGGCGACCGGTAGTAGCCTTGTGGGTTATAAAATTGTCCGAGAGTTAGGTCATCAAATTGAACCGCCAGTACCCTCGTTATTTACCTTCAATATTCTCGATCAAAAGCTGAGGGAATTAGCTGGAGTTAGCGTTAACCCTGCTCAATTGCGGTTATCTGCGGGCGGAAAATCCCAATTACAACAAACTGGGGCATTGCTAATTACTCATTGGGGTTTGAGTGGCCCCGCCGTTTTGAAGCTTTCTGCTTGGGGTGCGAGAGTTCTGCACCAAAACCGCTATCAAGCCACATTATTGATTAATTGGCTGCCCCTTATGCACCAAGAACAAGTGCGAGAAAAAGTTTTAGCAGTCAAGGATGAATGGGGAAAGAAAGCGATCGCATTGCATCGTGGTGTTGATCTACCCCATCGTCTCTGGCAATATATCATTGCCCGTGCAGGCATTACCACAGAAGACCGTTGGGCAGAAATATCTAGTAAAACATTAAATCAATTGGTGCAAGAACTTACTCAGGGACAATATTTAATCAACGGTAAAGGAGCCTTCAAAGAAGAATTTGTTACCTGTGGCGGCGTCAACCTCAAAGAAGTCAACTTCAAGACAATGGAAAGTAGATTAGTTCCTGGTCTTTATTTTGCCGGAGAAATCTTAGATATTGATGGCGTTACCGGTGGGTTTAACTTCCAAAGTGCTTGGACAACTGGGTATTTAGCAGGGATAGCAATGGCGACTAGCCAGACAGCTTAAGAGAGTTAGTAGTAAGCACTTAAGTGCTTACTACTAACTTATAAAAATTAATTTAGCAGAATAATATAACAGTTCTATTTAAAATTTATTATTAAAAAGATAACTTTTAAATTTTATCTTACTCCTCTCCTTATCCAATATTCAGCATCTTCTACATATACCTCTATCCAATCCCTAACAAATGTGTTTATTTATTCGATTGTGTCCTTTTCATGTAGCATATAAACAGAAAAATCATCTTGTTCATCGTTAATAATAAAACTTTAGTGCTAATAGCTCAAGTCTGTTTAAATTGACTCATGACATTACTTTTAGTCAGTTTCAACAGACTTTTGCTATTAGCCAGTGACTTGAGTCCCTGGCGGTTCAAATATTTTCGCAATAGGTTTACTAATTATCTCGCTAGTACAAAGCGGCAAAAATAAAGCTACCATCCTTTGTAGATCAATTTTGAACACACCCAACAATGAAATTCAGCGAAATCCTCCGCCAATTTGGTGAAGCAGCCACCAATCATAGCCTGACTAGCAACCCAGACCATGACCCAGAAATTACCGGGATAGCAGCTATTGATGAAGCTACCATCGGTACTCTCAGCTACGTAGAAGGTGCAAAATTTGGGTCTTTTATCGGCAAGACCAATGCTAGTGCTTTAATTTTGCCCCAGGACGAAAAATTACAGGTGCTTGCACACCAAAGCGATATTGTCTGGATAGCGACCTCAGATCCGCGACTGTTGTTTGCCAAAGCGATCGCACTTTTTTACCAACCATATCGCCCCATCCCAGAAATTCATCCCACTGCTGTGATTCACTCCACCGCAAAAGTTGGTAGCGATGTTTATATTGGCCCCCATGCTGTGATTCAACAAGGGGTAGAAATTGGCAATGGCGTAATCATTCATCCGAATGTGGTGATTTATCCAGATGCCAAAATAGGCGATCGCACCACCTTACACGCCAACTGTACCATCCACGAACGTACCCACATTGGTGCAGATTGCGTCATTCACAGTAGTGCTGTCATCGGTGCAGAAGGCTTTGGTTTTGTTCCTACCCGGACTGGTTGGTTCAAAATGCAACAATCTGGCTATACAGTCTTAGAAGATGGCGTAGAAGTAGGCTGCAATAGCGCCATTGACCGCCCAGCCGTGGGAGAAACCCGGATCGGTCGCAATACAGTAATTGATAACTTAGTGCAAATAGGTCATGGTTGCCAAATTGGTGCAGGCTGTGCGATCGCCGGTCAGGCTGGTATGGCGGGCGCTGTAAAACTTGGGAATCGGGTAATTTTAGCTGGGCAAGTAGGAATTGCCAATCAAGCGAAAATTGGTGATGGGGCGATCGCTTCGGCTCGAACTGGCATTTTACACGATGTTGCAGCAGGAGAAATTGTCTCTGGAACTCCAGCCATTCCTCATAAACTATATCTCAAGGTATGTGCTGTTTATAGTCGCCTACCAGATATGTATCAATCGCTAAAACAATTACAACGTAAATTAAACAATAGCAATGATTAACTTCATCTAAACCTCACCGAATTTTAGATTTTAAATTTTGGATTTTGGATTGAAGATTCAAAATCCAAAATTTAAATAGGTCTGAAGGCGAGAGCGTTTCTAAGAATTGCCCCCGAATTTAAATGTGAGAATAAATCTAAAATTACTTGACTTGCCCGTGACTTTATTGCTCTTTTCAATCTAAAATCTAAAATCCAAAATTGATTTCGGTCTGGCAAATACATTCCCAAAGGCATAGATACCATAACCGGGAAAATTAGCGCTCGCAAATGTCGTGTAGGATCTCTGATTACTGAAAACCTTAGATAATAAATATAATCTCAGGAGTGAGCGCAGTCAAACTAACATCCTCAGTCACAGCAATAACGTCGCCGAAAACGGGCGCTCCGAAGAATATGACCGGATCTAAGTATAGATGAGTCATTGGTAAAAGTACCAAAAGCAACGCACTGGCTCCCCTACAAAACGGGATTTGGAGTGATTAGAGTATTTTTAAATCATGTTTCAGCGAATGTTTGAATAGCGTATAGGTTGTATATAGCAATCCTAAATCATTCGTGAGAGACAAAATCGCTGAAAGGCTTTAAAATAGGTACTTTTAATCTCAGTATTTTCTCACGTTTCAATTCGGATTGCTATAGTTTGTGCGAATCAATTTAATTTTTAACAATGGCTCACAAATATATTAACTAAAATTATCCTTGAAGTATTAGAATATTATTATTAAAGTTAGAAATAAAAATATTTATTTTCCCTAAAAAAAGTCTGGATAATAAATAGCTAATACATCTACTTTGAGAAATATATTTTTTGAATTTATTACTTTCTGAAGAGGTAAATGAACGATGGCATATGCCGGAGGATAGATATGTACGTACAAATGATGTAAACAAACTTGTCTCATTTTTACAGCAAGCTTGACGATAAAAAAACAATCAGAAATAAGAGGAAAAAATGCCCAGGCTCGTAGGACAGCGCTCTAATACTGGAGCAAACATCACCGTTCTCATCACCCTTGTTGCCATCTTCGGGGTACTCCTAGAATACTTTGGCGTTATTGACATAGTTCCCGGTTTTGGCAGAGAGGGACGATACTTTCAGCTAAAAATTCAGCCAACCAACGAACAAGTGACTGGACAACCCAATCAATAAAAACTGCGAGGGATAGATAAATGCGTAAAGGTAGTGATGTTATCGATAAAGTAGTTGTTACCTATGACAATGGTAAGAAAATTGAGCGAATTATAGATTTAATTTTTGATCAAAAACACAATCAACTTTTGGGTTTCCTCGTTGAAGAGAAGGGACTATTTCGGGGTGCAAAAGTCATTCCCCTGGAAGAAGTGCAAGCGATCGGGTTAGATGCGATCGTCGTTAACTCGAAAGAATCTGTTGTTAAGGTACATCGTGTCCCTGCAATTAAAGAGATTCTCCATCAGAATATCGTCCTAAAAGGAACGAGAATTCTGACCACTGAGGGACTCGACCTTGGTGCACTAGTTGATTTGTTCTTCGATGAGCATAGTGGACTGGTGGAAGGATACGAAGTTTCTGGCGGTGTATTTGCGGATGCTTACTCGGGGCGATCGTTCGTTCCCGCTCCCGAAACGCTGACAATTGGTTACGATGTTACCTTTGTGCCTCCAGAAACTGCTCAGATGATGCAAGAACAGGTCGGTGGTATCCGGGGAGCCGTCCAAGCAACTGAAGACAGGTTGCAAGAATCGGCCCAAACGGCTAACCGCAGACTACAAAAAGCCAGCCAGTCGGCAGGTGAGCAACTGCAAAGCTCAGTAGAGAATGTGAACCGCAGGCTACAGTCAGCAAGCGATAATGCAGGTGAGCAACTGCAAGCCGCAACTGATGCTACTAGCAGCAAACTGCAAGACCTCAATCGAGATGCATCTGCCTCTGTGACAAACAATCTGGTTGACCCTGCGGAGCAAAAAATATACGTGATTGGCAAGCATGTTGAGCGGGATGTGCTGACTCCAGACGGTAGTGTACTGCTACTACAGGGGCAGGAAGTCACCCTAGTCGATGCAGAAGCAGCCGCTCGTATGAGCATCCTTGATGAACTCTATCGAGCTACGGGTGGCAGTCTGACTGCAAACATCAGCCGCAATTTGAAAGCAGCAACAGAATCTACTAGCAATCAAATTCAGAGCGCAACTCAGAAAGGTGCTGCTAACCTACGTCACTCGGTTGATGGGCTGGCAGAATATGTGGCGATCCAGCAGGCAAGAGGGCGCAGAGTCCTGCAAACAGTGCGTGCTAACGATGGCTTAATTATTGCAGCATCTGGGCAGATTGTAACTGAATCGGTCCTTGAACGCGCCCAAATTTACGGCAAACAAGTAGAATTACTGAACGCTGCTGGTCTGGCTCTGGCAAGCGCAGTTAGCTCTACCGCAAGTGACACATGGTTAGAAACCAAAGTTCAATTGCGCGATCAAGCAAGCGTTGCCCAAAAGAACCTTAACACTTTCTGGCAAGCTTTGAAAGATCAGGCAGAAAAGTTGCAAGGACGCAGCACACGGGCGATGAAGAAGCAACGAATTGAACAAGCGCTAGGTCGTCCAGTTACCCGCGTCATTCTTGATCCAGAAGACAACGTGATTCTAAATGTGGGTGAATTGATTACCCATCGCGCTGTCCGTCAGGCTGAAGAAAGTGGAGTCCTGAATATCTTAGTGAGTTCGGTCTATATTAAGGAGCCAGAAATATCTGATCAAGAGCTGCGTGCCCAAGAACATGGAATGGCATCTCTGGCGCATCATGGTAATGGGCGATCGCAAATTGAAGTCAAATCAATCTCAGTAAACTAATGCTCGACTTTAACAAGTCGCGCCCAGGATTCCCCAACTTCAGATCCAGAAAGTTGGGATGATTTGGCACAACTTATTGAAAGGGATAATTTCCGAAAATACCTTTCATGTTTTTGAAGATATAAAGTTTTACCCCACCCTAAGCCTCCCCTTTCTAAGGGGAGGGAAAGAGATTTTTGATTTCCCCCAATACATCGGGGGGATTAAGGGGGGTAAAATATCACTAACTGAACGGTATTGATCTATAAAATTGGCCCGTTGCTAATGGAAGGATGTAAAAACTTTAAGTTATTGCTGAATTGAACTTAGCTCTTAGACAGCTTAAACTTGCCTTCGCGATCGCTTTGGTATCGCTCTGCTTCACACCCGTACAAGCATAGCCCGTAAAATCTGAAATTCTCCCATCGTCGATATTTAACGCACCACCTCCGCCAGATGACATTGCACTTGCCAAACTAAAATCCTAATTTCTCCAATACTGGCTTTGTGGAAACAATGTGGCGTTCTAAACCCAGTTCTTTTGGACTAACCCCAAGTGCCAAAGCAATTAACTGAGGTAAATGCAACACTGGTAAACCTAGCTTCTGTTCAATCACCTTTTCCACTTCTGGCTGACGCGAATCTAAATTTAAGTGGCACAAAGGACAAGGCGTAACTATACAGTCAGCACCAGATGCCAAAGCGTCCTGAATATGCATCCCCGCCATCTTGAAAGATTCGGTAGTGGCATAACTAGAAAGTGGCCAGCCACAACATTGCGTCCGTCCTCGGTAATAAATTGGTGTTGCACCCACTGCCCGAAACATATTTTCCATCGCTTCCGGTTGGAAGGGGTCATCATAGGGCATAGATTTTTGGGCGCGGAGGAGATAACAGCCATAAAAAGCCGCACATTTTAATCCAGTTAACTTCCGGGTGACACGTTTGGTAATTTCCTCTAAACCGTAATCTGTTACCAAAGCGTAGAGGAGATGTTTAACGTCGGTAGTCCCGCGATAAGGTGAACAGCCTTCTTTATGCAGTAAGCCATTAACCTGTTCAATGTAGGCAGGGTCGGTTGTCTGGCATTCTTTCAGGTGTTCGTTGACGTGACCGATAACACCTTGACAAGTGCTGCAATGAGTAAGTAAAGGCAGATTTAATTCTTCTGCTAAAGCAATATTTCTGGCGTTGACTGTATCTTCTAGCAGTTGGGAATCTTCTTTAAATGTGCCAGAACCGCAGCAAGCAGCTTTTTTAAGTTCAACCAATTCAATGCCCAGTGCTTGGGTAAGCGCTTGAGTTGACTGGTAAAGTTCCCGACAAGCCCCTTGGGCAACACAACCAGGGAAGTAAGCGTATTTCAGGGTGTGAGATAGCATAGAAGTATGTTTGGGTTAGAGCGATCGCTCTAAACAATAACTGTTTTATCATTCCTTGTTAGCACCGAAGTTCTGATGTTTGACGTTGGGCGACCCTTTAACCATCTAGGTTCAAAGCCGCCGCGTCTACATATTCTCATTGCTAGCAAGGCTGTAAATACTGATCGAGACATTGTAAAAAATTTTAGCAATAATTGAAAAGCCGAAGCCTTTACACGGTATCGGCGATGGCGTAGCATCCTCCATTGCCCAAGTGTTAAGAGAAAACTTACCCCATTCTTTTTAGAATAAAGGTTTTCTCACAGAAAAACCCTTAGCAGTAGGCGATCGCGCTTGACAGGAAAAATGAGATACAGAGCTACGCACTTCTAGGGCGGCTTTTTGATAAACTGCGAATGGAGTTAAAAATCCCCTTCTAGGCTCAAGACACGTTGAAACAGTTACGGTGAGAGCAGGCGTAGACAAAAGCAACTGGGCAATTGTCTAAAATCTATCCCAGAAGCTCAAAGCAAGTCATTTTTTGCTTGTCTTCCTTAGTCGCGGCACGGCATTCCGAGACTCAAAACGGACGTGGAGAGCGTGTAAGACCTCGGTAGAGGCTGTGCTTGTTGAAGCGTCAACCCCATTCAGCGACTACTTCCCGTTGGGGTGGTAGCGTGGTGAGGAATCATCGCTCATTTAGGACGGTGAGGATGTCAAGATAAGATGTATATGCTCAAAACAATGTCTCCTCTAAATGAGCAGATTCTCGCAACTGGTTAAGGACTTTTATTATTTATGAGCCAAACGGAACTTTTTGAAAAGGTCAAGAAAATCGTCACCGACCAATTGAGTGTTGACGACCCTGCCAAAATCACACCCCAGTCTAAGTTTATGGACGATCTAGGAGCAGATTCCTTGGATACCGTTGAACTGGTGATGGCCTTAGAAGAAGAATTTGATATCGAAATTCCCGACGAAGCTGCCGAGCAGATTATATCGGTTCAAGACGCAGTAGATTACATCAATAACAAAGTTACCGCATCAGCTTAACTGGGGATTAGGGATTGGGGATTGGGGAGATTTTTCTTCAGCACCTAGTCACACGAAGGGTGACGTTAGGAACGTCGCTAACGCTGACACTAACGCCAGTCTCTCATAAAGGAAATCTTTAAGACCCTTCGGGTGACGCTCCGACTGCGCTGGCTCACCATTACCTAGTCGCTAGTCTCGAATTTTTTGCCATGCAGCTTTTTCGCCATTTTTAACTGAATCATGACAGATCATACACGTAAACGCGTTGTTGTAACTGGTGTTGGCGCGATTACACCTATAGGTAACACAGCAACAGAATATTGGAATGGATTATTGAGTGGACGCAATGGTATAGACTACATCACATTATTTGATGCGTCTCGCCATGATTGCCGTATTGCTGGTGAAGTTAAAAATTTCGATCCACATGATTACTTGGAGCGCAAAGAGGCCAAGCGCATGGATCGATTTGCCCAATTTGGGGTTGCGACAGCAAAACAGGCTCTATCTAACGCGGAGTTAGTGATCAATGACCTGAATGCAGAACAGGTAGGTGTCATGATCGGTTCTGGCGTTGGTGGCATTAAGGTATTAGAAGACCAGCAAACTATCTACCTCAACCGTGGCCCCGATCGCTGTAGTCCATTCATGATCCCGATGATGATTGCCAATATGGCCGCAGGATTAACGGCAATTCACACGGGTGCTAAAGGGCCAAACTCCTGTCCTGTAACTGCCTGCGCTGCTGGCTCCAACGCCATCGGAGATGCTTTTCGCTTAATTCAAGGAGGATACGCCCAGGCGATGATTTGCGGGGGAACGGAGTCAGCTGTCACACCATTGTCGATAGCTGGGTTTGCCGCTTGCAAGGCACTCTCTTTTCGCAATGATGACCCATATACAGCTTGCCGTCCCTTTGACCGCGATCGCAACGGATTTGTCTTGGGTGAAGGTTCAGGAATTTTAATTCTAGAAGAACTGCAACACGCAATCAGTCGCGGCGCTCACATTTATGCCGAAATGATCGGCTATGGTATGACCTGTGATGCCTACCATATTACCTCCCCCGTACCTGGTGGACTCGGAGCAGCTAGAGCGATCGAACTAGCGCTCAAAGATGCCAGTATAACTCCCGAACAGATCAGCTACATTAATGCCCACGGCACTAGCACCCCAGCTAATGATTCAACTGAAACCTCAGCCATCAAAAAAGCTTTGGGAGAACATGCCTATAAAGTGGCAATTAGCTCCACCAAATCAATGACAGGTCATTTATTGGGCGGTTCTGGAGGTATTGAAGCAGTGGCAACAGTACTGGCGATCGCTAATGACCAAATTCCCCCGACAATCAATCTGGAAAATCCCGATCCAGAGTGTGACTTAGATTACGTGCCTAACTCTAGCCGCGCTCAAAAAGTCGAGGTGGCAATATCCAATTCTTTTGGGTTTGGCGGTCATAATGTCACACTAGCCTTTAAGAAATATGTCTAAAAGAATTCAGGAGTCAGAATTCAGAATTTAGAATTTAGAATTCAGAAGTTTTATCCTCCAATGCCCAATGCCCAATGCCCAATGCCCAACGAAAGTATCAGAAATATCATTCCGATATAATTTAAGCGTTCAGCATGACCCAATTATCAGCTTGATTTATCACCAGAAACTCAGGAGATCCCGCTTGTCGATGGACAAGCGGGAGTGGGATGATGAGGATACTGTGGGGAATCTAAAATAACCCCAACAAGAGAAGCTACCAAGAGTGCTAACCCGTCGTTAAAAACAAGAGATTATGACTGTTGCAACCCAATCCCCCAAAGAAGTTTCCCTCGAAGAACTTTGTATTAACTCGATCCGCTTCTTGGCTGTTGATGCCGTAGAAAAGGCGAAATCGGGACACCCAGGACTGCCGATGGGCGCGGCTCCGATGGCTTTTGTACTTTGGGATCGCTTTTTAAAGTTTAATCCCAAGAATCCCAAATGGTTTAATCGCGATCGCTTTGTCTTGTCTGCCGGTCATGGCTCGATGTTGCAGTACGCCCTGCTCTATCTCACAGGCTACGACAGTGTAAGCATTGAAGATATCAAGCTATTCCGTCAATGGGAGTCCAAAACCCCTGGACACCCCGAAAACTTCATGACCCCAGGCGTGGAAGTCACCACCGGTCCACTAGGTCAAGGAATTGCCAATGCAGTCGGTTTAGCGATCGCCGAAGCGCACCTGTCCGCTAAATTTAACAAACCTGATACCAAGATTGTTGACCATTACACCTACGTAATTGTAGGTGACGGGTGCAACATGGAAGGAATTTCCGGTGAAGCTGCTTCTTTTGCAGGACATTTGGGATTAGGTAAACTCATCGCTCTGTACGACGATAACCACATTTCCATCGACGGTTCCACAGATATAGCATTCACCGAAGATGTTTCCAAGCGTTTTGAAGCATACGGTTGGCACGTCCTGCACGTCAAAGATGGCAATACTGATTTAGCGGCAATTGAGAAAGCGATCGCCGAAGCTAAAGCTGTAACCGATAAGCCGTCGATGATTAAGGTAACAACCACCATTGGTTACGGTTCACCCAATAAAGCAAACACTGCTGGTGTTCACGGTGCTGCCCTTGGTGGAGACGAAGTAGCATTGACTCGGAAAAATTTGGGTTGGGAATACGAGCCTTTCGTAGTACCCGAAGATGCCCTCAACCACACACGCAAAGCAGTTGAGCGCGGTGCAGGCTACGAAACCGAATGGAACAAAACATTTGCCGACTATAAAGCTAAGTATGCCCAAGAAGCGGCTGAGTTTGAACGCTACATAAGCGGCAAACTACCAGATGGTTGGGATAAGGTACTACCCACCTTCACCCCCGAAGACAAAGGACTGCCCACCCGCAAACACTCAGAAACTTGCCTCAACAAACTGGCGGCGGTTTTACCTGAATTGATTGGTGGTTCGGCTGACTTAACCCACTCCAACCTTACCGAAGTCAAGGGCAAAGGCGACTTTCAAAAAGGGCAATACGAAAACCCCAACATCCACTTTGGTGTACGGGAACATGGTATGGGCGCAATCTGTAATGGTATCGCGCTGCACAGTTCGGGATTAATTCCCTACGGCGCTACCTTCTTGATCTTCACAGATTATATGCGTGCTGCCATCCGCTTATCGGCCCTTTCCCAAGCTGGCGTAATTTGGGTGATGACTCACGATTCCATTGGACAAGGTGAAGATGGTCCCACGCACCAACCCATTGAAACTCTGGCTTCCTTGCGAGCCATTCCTAATTTAACCGTGTTTCGTCCCGCAGACGGTAACGAAACCTCTGGCGCTTATAAAATAGCGATCGAGAAGGCGAAGCAAAACGCTCCTACCCTGTTGGCGTTCAGCCGTCAAAACGTCCCCAACTTGCCAGGTACATCAATTGAAAAGGTGGCGAAAGGTGGATACACCGTGGTGGATAGCGAAGGTACACCTGATATCATTTTGATTGGCACTGGTTCAGAACTGAGCCTCGCCGTCGGCGCAGCCGAAAAACTCAAAGCCGAAGGTAAGAAAGCCCGTGTTGTCTCGCTACCTTCATGGGAACTGTTTGAAGCACAGGATGCGGCTTATAGAGAGTCTGTTCTGCCGAAAGCTGTCACCAAGCGTTTGTCTGTAGAAGCTGCTAGCAGTTTCGGTTGGCATAAGTACGTAGGCACTGAAGGCGATTGCGTTAGTATTGATCGCTTTGGTGCTTCGGCTCCAGGCAATGTTTGTCTAGAGAAGTTTGGCTTTAGCGTTGATAATGTGTTAGCTAAGGCTAAACAATTGTTGGGTTAATAACAACAGAATATTCTCAAAATTTTGTGGGGTGGGCCGAAAAGTCATTGGTGTCAAGTTAAGGCATTAGCCCAGATGTCAAGAGAGTGAGCAGCCGTTCGTCGGTGACGTTGACGGACGGCTTTAACTAAGCCCATCCAAGGATAATGTTCCACAAGCCAAGGAATAAGTTGTAACTTAGGGTTAAGTAAAAGTGGGCGGTATAAAAATATCAGATGCGAAACACCATTTCTACGGAAATGCGTTCAATAGGCTGTCGTAGAGCGATGCCTACGGCGGTAAACTAGGCTACATCAGCACACAAGTCATTCAGAACAGCGTAGAAAATCCAAGTAGCGTATATTTGCATTTGTACACCGTTTGTGCCACCAACCCAAAGATCGGACAAGCCCAACAATCGCTTAGTCAATAAAAATGCCTCCTCAATGGACCAAGGTCGTCAGTATAAATTACAAATTTCTTGTGCTGAAAGTTGTTGTGGGTCAAGAAGATTAGTCAAATGTCTTTGAGACAACGCAAGTTTACTGACTTTCGTTGCTTCTACCCAGATTAATCCTTCTATTTCTAGCGATCGCAATACATCCGTGAGATGTTGTACTTGTCGATACACTAGACTCAACACTATTGCTGCCATGACTGGTAAGGTCAGTACTCGTGAACGCAAGCTCTGTTCTTTGTCTTTTACCCCTTTGAGGTTAGTAAATATACCTAAGCTGATTAGTTCAAACAGGCGTGATTCTATCTCTTTACTGCCTGGAGCCGGTACGCTGACTCGATGGCGAAAATCTGGATTACCTTGTTTTTTCCGTGGTTTACTCATGGCTTTTTCAACACCCTTGTGTTGACTTTTACCATTGATTTGTCCACTCTTGACAGCCATCCATTTTTCTTAACTTGACACCAATGGTGAGGGCACTCATCCCACAAGAAAATTTGGGATGTTTTTTTATTTGTCAGTCCCTAACGTTAAAAGGGCGGTTATAAACCGCGTCTACAGGAGACTTTACCCACCGATATGGGTTAAAAACCTTAATTTTCTCTTAGTCCGCAAAGGCGGACGAGAGTTTGTGTAGCCACGAATTCCATTCGCCAAGGCTCTGCGCCCCTACTGTATATTCTATCTGGGTAAGATGGTGACAAATGCCTAGAGCATCGGTTCAGTAATCAAAAACCTAACCCCCCAGCTCCCTTGCCTACAAGGTAAGGGCAGGGTGGTTTCATACAAGCAGAGAAAAAACAAAACTGAGTTTCAAAGCCTCTCGATCCTTGCCTAACGGCAGGCTGACGCCAACGGGGAGAGGAATGGAAGCGGGGTAAAAAGCCATGTCACAAAACGAGAATCAATACTTATGTATTTTTCTTTCTTCGTATGAAACCACCCTGCTTCCCTACAAGGTAAGGGGGAGTCAAACTACCCTCTCCGTTTCGGAGAGGGGTTGGGGGAGAGGTTCTTTCAGGATTACTGAATTGGTCTACTAGTACACTATGGCGGAAATTTGCCTAACTTTAACAAGGGGATTTTGCCCCTTGTTAAAGTTGAGATCGTAGCTGAATTTACGCCGTGTCGCCTAATGCTTCTAAACTGCTATTTAAAAACTCAAAACTAATGACGAGAAAATTATTAACCGGACTGAGTTCCCAAGCCTACGAACACCCCTTCGATCGCAAAGCCTTGGCTTCTTTGCAAAATATGCCCGGTGTCTCCCTGCTACTCAAAAAAGTTAATGAATACGGCATTGATCGCCTACTCAGGCTACAAAGCCTTGGTAGTGAAATTAGAATTTCGCCCCGTAATTTTCCCCAATTACATCAGACATTTGTAGAAACCTGCCAAATTCTTGATGTTACTCCACTTCCTGAACTGTATCTGTTTCAAGGCACAGGTCACATTAAAACCTACATTGTTGGAGTAGAAAAACCCCTTGTCGGTATCAATCTAGATGCGATGGAGTGGCTTGACTCAGATGAGTTGCTTTACGTTTTCGGACACGAAGTTGCTCGCATCAAGAGTCAGCACATGGTTTATCACCAAATGGCAATTGTGATGCCAACTTTGAAAAATTTGTTGAGCAGTACCACACTGGGGGTTGGTGGCTTGCTAGCTGGTGGAATGGAACTGGGTTTGTATAATTGGCGAATGATGGCTAGGTTCACTGCTGATCGGGCTGGAATGCTTGCTTGTCAGGATCTTGACGTAGCAACTACTACACTGATGAAACTCGCGGGTTTGCCAGATGAGTACTTAACTACTGCTGTAATCGAAGATTTCCTCGTTCAAGCCCGTGAGTTTGCATCCAATAACTTAGATAGTGTGGATAAAGTCACCAAAATATTAAGCTATACAGAATCTGGGCTTTCCTGGGTAGTTATGCGGGCTGGTGAGTTATTAAAATGGGTTGATTCCGGAGAATATGAGAATGTAATTCAACAGAAAAATTTAAAGACACCAGAAGAACCGGAAGAAAAAGAAGGAAAGACATCGGAAGAAAAGGAGGGGTGGAATTTTTTGACTTCTTGGTGATTAAATTTTAGATTTTAAATTGAACATGGGAACGAAGTAACCTTGGTAGCAGCATTAGCCTAACTGATCTTCACGGCTACAATCAATTTAAGAACCAAAGGTTTGTTTCATTTTTGAAAGAAGCTTCGAGATGGACTCACCGTGGATAATAGAACCATGCATTGTTGCAAGGTACTTAATGGGTAGCTTCTCTATTGCTTCAATCCCTCGAGTGAAGCTTTTGCCTTCAGACATAAACCCGACTTTTTGCTGAAACTTAATGATAGATTCTGTAAGATCCTTCTCGGTAACAGGTTCGTCGAACTGACCAGGATGAGCCGCAAGATCGGAACAAAAAAGCATCTTCTCTTGCGGCTGATAGAATACACAACTCTCCCATCCATGAGGAAAATGAGGAGTTTCAATAAGTATGATATCTCTTTTACCCAAGGAAAGAGCTTTGTTATTCTTAAGAACCGTTGTTGGTCGCAGTGCAAAGTCATCCATGTTCGATTGATTTAGAGGACTCACAATTGTTTTGGCTTCTGGAGCTGCTTCAAGCCACTGATTAAGCGCTCCGCACTCATCAGCCTCAAGGTGACAAAAGGCAATGTAATGAAGTTTTGAAGGGTCACAGACAGACGAAACAAGCTGATAAGTTTGCTCGAACCAATTTGAGCGACCCGTATGAATAAGCATAGGGCGCTCATCAAGGATAAGGAATTGACTGAAAACAAACTTTTTATTATCTGAGATAGAAAGCTTATATATATTAGGAACTATCTCATCTATGCGCGTGAAGTTAGCATTGAAATGCGTAAACATTATATTTAGGGTAAAAAATATCTGACAAAATCCAATTTTTGTTCACAATTGCGAGTTGTGTTTGTAAGTCTATATTATTGGTAGTGGACAGCTTCATCCCGACTAAGTCATTGCTGAAAAATCAAGTTCCGGCCATTCTCTGGGTAAACAAGCGGGTAAACCCGCTCCCGGTTTTTTCTCATCTCCAATCGACACACGTAGTTCAATTTTAGATCCAACCTGCTTCTGTGCGCTCAGGCTTAATGGGTGTATTTGTTTGAGATTTTTAAGTGGAATCACAGGTAAATATCCCAAAATGTAAAATTGTCTAACTTCTAAAGTAGGGAATAACCTAACTACTAAGAGTCACAGCAAGTTTATCAGCAATTCCCGCAATCCAGTTTTCGTCTTGTTTAGTATAACTGCGAGGAGTATTCGCTGCCAAAATTAGCGCACCTTGGTTACTAATAGGTTGACAAATTACACCTTGAGTATTTTCTGGTAAATAATCAAATTCAACCCTACCTGGATATACTTTTAGTGCAACTAGATAAATCGGCTTTTGTTTTTCGAGTACCTGTTTTAAGATTACTCCTGGTACAACCTCAGATTTAGTACCCAGAATCCCACGACGCAACAAAACTTTACCTTGATAAAAAACCACAAGCGATCGCGTTACTGTATTAGTCAACAATAAATGAGATGCCCAAGCTAGCTCTGTTTTCACAACTTCAGGTAAATCTGCTGCTAGTGCAAAACCAACTTCACCAATTAGTTCTACAGTATCAGGCGATCGCGGCTGAACTTGCTGCCAAATTAAACCCGTCAAAATTAACACCGCACTCAAAATCACGCCTACCACATCACCACGCGATTGAGACTGGGTTAATTCCGGTGTCAATAAACGATTAATCAGCAAAAGCACAGCGCCTAGCCCACCGACGACAATGGGTAGACGCCGCAAAACTCGATTAGGATCAGTCATAAGTCAATTCTCATTGGGCATGGGGCATTGGGCATTGGTTATTAATTATTCTCCCCTGCTCCCCCTGCTCCCTCATCTCCCCCTGCTCCCTCATCTCCTCACTCATCCCCTGCTTCAATAATTCGTTGGAAAAGATAACCAGTACCCCGCGCTGTGAGAATCAATTCCGGGTTGCTAGGATCATCTTCTAACTTTGCCCGCAAACGGGAGATATGCACATCCACTACACGGGTATCAACATGGCGTTCTGGTGTGTAACCCCAAACTTCCTGCAAAATTTCCGAACGAGAAAAAGCTTCTCCAGAGCGACTGACTACCAACTCTAATAAGCTGAACTCCATACCCGTCAATCGAATTCGCTCATCGCCTTTATAGACTTGTCGCTTATTCGTATCGATTTTAATATTAGCGACATGGATCACTCCAGAACTAGGAATGCCAGAACCACTGGTTTTGTCTACCCGCCGTAGCACCGAGCGAATTCTAGCTTCTAGCTCCTTGGGGGAAAATGGTTTAACTACGTAGTCATCAGCACCCAATTCTAGCCCAGTGATGCGATCGGCTACATCACCCAAGGCTGTTAGCATAATAATGGGGACATCTGATTCTTTTCGTAATTCTTGACATACACCATAGCCGTCTAGTTTTGGCATCATTACATCCAAAACTACCAGGTCAGGATCAGTTTTGCGAAAAGTTTCCAAAGCCTCTTCCCCGTCGCCAGCCGTCACTACATCGTAGCCAATCATGGAAAGGCGCGTTTCCAAAATCCGGCGAATGCTGGCTTCGTCGTCTACCACCAAGATTTTTTCTTTATGGCTTTCCAAGTTTCTCAAGGCTCCTTCACTAAAAATTTACATGATTAATTTTTAATACCATAATATTAAGATATCATTCCATCAATTGATTTGGAAAAAGCTCTAAATACTACTATGATTGGTTTTTAGTTTTTCCCAAGAATTAAGTAAATATTAAGATTATTTAATAAGATTTCAGAATGGCAAAGCCAAAAACCTTTTTCACTTGTAACGAATGTGGAGCAGAATCGCCCCAGTGGTTTGGTAAGTGTCCAGGTTGCGGGACTTACAACTCTTTGGAAGAACAAATTTCTATTCAATCCTCAGTAGATGTACCCAGTCGAGGGGGAGTGAGTAGTTGGCAATCAACTCAAAGCAATGGCAAATCTCACGCGAAACCAGCTAAAGCGCGAGCCTCTTTAACGTTTGATCAAATTACCGATCGCCAAATTGCCCGATGGGAGTCTGGTTATGAAGAATTGGATCGGGTGCTTGGAGGTGGGATTGTCCCCGGCTCTATGGTGCTGATTGGTGGCGATCCTGGTATCGGTAAATCTACTCTATTATTGCAAGTATCAAATCAATTAGCGCAGAAATACCGCATCCTTTACGTAACTGGTGAAGAATCGGGACAGCAGGTAAAATTACGAGCTTCTCGTTTGGGAGTATCAAAAGCCCTAAGTGTGGTGAATGAGGAGAATGTAACAGTAGTAGTAGAGACTACACTTCCCATAGATCCTGACAGTATCGGTGCAGATTTATATGTACTACCAGAAACAGATTTAGAAGAAATTTTACGGGAAATAGACTCTCTAAAACCAAACGTGGCGGTGATTGATAGTATCCAAACGGTGTTTTTTCCGGCGCTGACTTCTGCACCAGGTTCAGTAGCTCAGGTACGGGAATGTACAGCAGCACTGATGAAGGTAGCGAAGCATGAAGATGTCACTATGCTGATTGTGGGACACGTCACCAAAGAAGGAGCGATCGCAGGTCCAAAAGTTTTAGAACATTTAGTAGATACAGTGTTGTATTTTGAAGGCGATCGCTTTGCCTCACATCGGTTATTACGGACAGTCAAAAACCGCTTCGGCGCAACTCACGAAATCGGCATCTTTGAAATGGTAGCGGAGGGATTGCGGGAAGTCTCCAACCCTTCAGAGCTATTTTTAGGCAACCGTGACGATCCCGCTCCCGGTACAGCAATTGTGGTTGCTTGCGAAGGCACTCGCCCGATAGTTGTAGAATTGCAAGCTTTGGTGAGTCCCACCAGCTATCCCTCCCCCCGGCGTGCAGGTACTGGCGTAGATTACAACCGCTTGGTGCAAATTCTCGCCGTCTTAGAAAAACGGGTGGGAATTCCCATGTCAAAATTGGATTCCTACGTTGCTTCTGCGGGTGGGTTGAATGTGGAAGAACCGGCAGTAGATTTGGGAATAGCGATCGCGATCGTTGCCAGTTTCCGCGATCGCATTGTCGATCCCGGTACAGTATTAATCGGTGAAGTTGGGTTAGGCGGACAAGTGCGATCGGTTTCCCAAATGGAACTGCGATTGAAAGAAGCAGCTAAGTTGGGATTTAAAAGAGCGATCGTGCCAAAAGGGACAAAATTTCCCGACTTGAATATTGAGATATTACAAGTATCCAAAGTAATAGATGCGATTATCGCCGCCATCCCCCATCAGGAATTGACAACCGACGATTTAGAACCCGATGAAGATGAGTAACCAATAGCCCCCTTTTTGAAGGGTGTTGCGAGAATCTAAAACAGTCAAACACCAAGGTCAAATCTGAGACTTTACAGCACCCCAAAGGACAACCCACCATGACAGCCCTCATCCAAGACTACCAAATCACTTGGGAAAAACTACCGGATGATTACAAACTCCCAAATGATCCAGTGGACAACATCAACCAACCAGCCTTAGCGGCTGCACTAACAGAAAGCCTACAATTAGCCGGAAAAATTTCAGCTAACGCCCTAACAACAAGCAATTACGGCATTTGTGCCACTCTAAACAACAGAATGGTTATTAAAGCCCCTGATTGGGCTTTCATTCCCAAAATTAACGTTAATAGAGAAGAAGTAACACGCAGTTACACCCCTCAACTACAGGGTGACATTCCCGTAATTGTGATGGAATTTATTTCCGATACACAGGAGACAGAGTATTCTGTCAAAACGACATATCCCCCAGGAAAATGGTTTTTTTACGAGCGCATCTTAAAAGTGCCAAACTACATCATTTTTGAACCAGATAGGGGCAGTATCGAGATGTATCGTTTACCAAGCACAGAACAGTACATCTTGCAAGAGCCTGATGAAAATCAACGCTACTGGATTGCCCAAATGAATCTTTACATTGGGGTGTGGCAAGGTACTCGTGAAAACCGCACAGGAAAATGGTTGCGGTGGTGGGATGAACAAGGAAACCTTCTACTTTGGGGTGGAGAATTAGCTGAACAGGAAAGACAACGTGCTGAACGACTAGCGGCACAATTACGGGCGGCGGGGATTGAACCAGAAGTGTGATGACTTATTTTAGGAAAAATTGAAAGGCACTGATCCCCGAATTCTTTGAGAAGTTGGGGATCTTGTTTATCACAAATGATTAAGTAGGGCTATATTGTTGAATTTTTCGACTCAAATACCAGTTGTTAGACAAGATGAGGGTTTAACAACTGCGATCGCCATAGGTTTATACGATTGAATATACTGCTTATTGTAGGCTCCATTAGAATTGCCTAAAATCTAGCTTGCCAAACGCCCTACTAATGAAACAAATCAAAATTATTGTCGAAAAACATTCTGACGGTTATATTGCCTATCCTCTTGGTATAAAAGGGGCGATAGTTGGTCAAGGTGACACCTATGAGGAAGCCTTAACCGATGTCAAGTCAGCTATTCGCTGCTATATCGAGATATTTGGCAAAAACTGATATTTATGGTGTGCGAAAATAAATATCAGTAAAATTACGGTTTTTACCAATAGCGTGGAATCCAGGGCAGGAATTGTTTGGCGATCGCTACATAATCGAGAGAAAATTGGGTGAAGGCGGCATAGGCATAACCTATCTTGCCAAAAATCGACGCGGTGAATTGCGAGTCATCAAAACCCTGACAGAACAAATCCTGAATCATCCCGCCTGGATAAACAAGCAAGAGAAATTACGCCAAGACTTCCGGGATGAAGCTTTGCGACTAGCTTTGTATGGCCATCCTCATGTTGTGCAGGTAGAAAACGTCTTTGATGATGGCTAATTTGCCTTGCATGGCGATGGAATACATCGAAGGCGAAGATTTGGGTAAGCAGATAACCGAAAAAGGTGCTTTACCGGAAGCCGAAGCACTGCTATACATCAGACAAATTAGCGACGCTTTAACTTTAGTTCACGAAAAAGGCTTACTGCATCGGGATTTAAAGCCGAGTAACATCATGATGCGTGCGGGTAAACCCGAAGCAGTGCTAATTGACTTTGGTATTGCCAGACAATTTATTCCCGGTGGAGTTTTACAGCATACAGAGAATCTTACCCCTGGTTATGCACCGCCTGAGCAGTATGTCCCCGATGCTGAACGGGGGGAATATATTGATATTTATGCCTTAGCTGCGACGCTGTATTCTTTGCTGACTGGACAGTTGCCTATGCCAGCACCAGCTAGACTGCAAAATTTTACCATGCGATCGCCAAAAGATTTGAATGGCAGTGTTAGCGACAGAGTGAATCAGGCGATTATGAAGGGGATGGCGTTAAACTACAAGTTTCGCCCCCAGTCGGTGCAGGAGTGGTTGGATTTATTAGATGTTAATTTAAGTGGAACTTTAATGCTTCCAATACAAACAGCTATACCTATTCCTCATTCTCTCAACCCTATTCCTCTGGGTTCTCAACACTGGGAATGTATACAAACCATCACAAATTATGCAAATAATGCTAGCTTTCAATTCAGTCCTAATGGGCAAATGTTAGCTACTACTGATACAGAAGAATCAGGATACGTAACTAAATTGTGGGAGGTAAGTACTGGCAAAAACATCCGCAGTATTTCTTATGGAAAAGAATTCCAACACGACAGCTTTATAGATATAACAGCCTTTAGCCGCGAGCATTTAATACTAGCCAGTTACAGAGGCAATGTTTTGAAGCTATGGTATATCAGTTCACGTTGGTGGCAGCAGATTAAAACCCAAACAATCTATTTCCCAACTCTTGAACCTTTTGATACTAGGTTTTCTTCGCTCGCATTAAGTCCAGATGGAAAGATGTTAGTAAGCAGCATCTACTCAAACAATGGAAATCTACCTAACAGAACAATTAAACAGTGGTACTTAGGTTTAATAACGCAAGTCTATTAAAATGGATAACTTGTAGGAGTTAAGATTAAAGCATATATGAGCGTCAGGTTGCATCCCCATGCACAAGCACGATTAAATGAACGTGGGGCAACAGAAGCAGAAGTTATTGCCACAGTGGAAAATGGTGTTACCTTTCCCGCTAAATTTGGTAGAACTGGATTTAGATGTAACTTTCCCTTCAATGCTGAATGGAATGGAAAGTTTTATACCACTAAAAAAATTGAGGCAATAGCTGTTCAAGAGGAAGAATACTGGTTAGTTATTACAGTTATTGTCAAATACTTTTAAAGATAAAATTCCAATGAAAATTACTTACGATCCAAGATACAACATAGCTTATATTTATCTCCAAGAAAAAACTGCACAAGTAGAAACAATTCAAGTCGGTAGCGAAATGAATGTAGATATTGCTCCTGATGGCACAATTTATGGAATTGAATTGCTCAATGCTAACCAGCAATTAGGTGCTGATGAACAGGGTAAGTTAATCGTAGTCAATGAAGCATTAGGAGAATCTGCCGAAATTAAGCTTTTACTATAGCGTCAACGTACTGATATTCCTAATATATGACTACATTTTCTAACTATATCCCTCAATCTAACCCGCCGCTTCCTCCTTGGGAAACGCTACCAACGATGTATGATTTACCAAGCGATAACCCAGAGGAACCAGGTTTGCCAGACGATTTTCACTTTTTACAACCCTTACTTTTATACTTAACTTTTCAGCCAATTAACTGGAATCCAGAATTAGTTTACAGTGCTGCTGACCTGAATCTCTACTATGATATCCAGCATCCTTTATGGTATAAACGCCCAGATTGGTTTGGTGTGGTAGGGGTAGGAAAATTATACAAAGGGCAGGACTTACGGTTAAGTTATGTAACTTGGCAAGAGCCAGCAAATCCCTTCGTGGTTATTGAGTTATTATCTCCAGGTACGGAAGACGAAGATTTAGGCACAAGAACAGAAAGTGCAGCAGATAAACCTCCTAGAAAATGGGAAGTTTATGAACGAATTTTGCGGATTCCCTACTATATTGTTTTTAGTCGTTACACTAATGAACTTTTGGCTTTTCAGTTAGTAGGTGGTCACTATGAACCGATGAATTTAACTCATGGATGCCTACTAATGCCAGAGATAAATTTAAGTTTAGGCTTATGGCAAGGGTCATTTCGAGATATTGAAAGATTATGGTTAAGGTGGTTCACTTTAGAAGGAGAATTAATTCCTGCACCTACAGAGGAAGCTGCTGCTGCAACTCAACGAGCTATTATTGCTGAACAAGAAGCTATAGAAGCTAAACAAGAAGCTATAGAAGCTAAACAAGAAGCTATAGAAGCTAAACAAGAAGCTATAGAAGCTAAACGAAAAACAGAACAATTAGCAGAACGTTTGCGTCAGTTAGGTGTGAATCCTGATGATCTAGATGAATTCTTGTAGCTTCAGGAGTCTTTTCTGATACGGAGTATCATTTTCTGCTTTTGAAGAATCACCTGTACTGAAAACTTTGATAGCGGATGCCGAAGCAGTTATTTAATAACGATATTGGCTCCCAGAAAGATTAACTTTTGAGTGCGATGTCTACGACGAGCTGCGCGATCGCATATTCAGCACTTGAAATACATATAATATTTCCTTCAGGAAGTTTATAGCAAACGTCAGTTTTTCTGAAAAACTATGATGTCACGCTATATCGTTACTGTTCCCAAAGTCATTGTAAATTGGGTTACTAGAGGTAAGATAAGGTTCAGCAGCAAATCCAAAAGGCGATATTCGCAGATATTACCGCAGACACTGGTGATGTTGCGGCTGCTAAAATACCTAAGTATGAGTAGTATGATCAAACTAACCCGATAAAAATCATCTGTTTGGTCACACAAGACCATTAAAAAATTGTAGAAAAGTGTATTTCCTTGTCTCCGTAGTGGTGCTAATCTCAATTTGAAGGATATTATCAGCCTTTATCTGCTAGAGTTTCTGACTTTCAGCAAACTAGATAATTTATCAACAATAAAATCGCTAGGAGTGCGATGAGATGTCACAGTCCCCTATGACAAGACCAGAAATAGCTGCTGGAACTCTAATCGATAACCGCTATATTATCCAAAAACTTCTGGGACAGGGAGGATTGGGACGAACTTACTTGGCGTTTGACACTCGTCGGTTTAATGAAGCTTGTGTTCTCAAGGAGTTTGCGCCCATTGGCACAGGGGAGAGTGGACTGGAACAATATCGTAACTTATTTAAAAGAGAGGCAAAAATTCTTCATCAATTGCAACATCCTCAAATTCCCAAGTTTTTGGCTTGCTTTGAAGGAGATGGTCGGTTATTCCTAGTACAAGAGTATGTTGATGGTAAAACGTATTCTAGGCTGTTGGGAGAACTTCAACGTCAAGGAAGAAATTTTTCTCAAGAGGAAGTTATCGAGTGGCTAAAGAATCTGTTGCCTGTTTTGGAATATGTCCACCAACACAACATCATCCATCGAGATATTTCTCCTGACAACATCATGTTACCTGATGGCAAGGATCTGCCAGTGCTGATTGATTTCGGTGTAGGCAAGCAAATTGCTGACATCAACGAGGGGAGAAGTTCCAACCACCAAGTAACGTTTGTTGGCAAAATGTCCCTCGTAGGTAAAGTGGGATATGCTCCCCGCGAACAGATTAGCTTGGGTTTATGTTCCCCCTGTAGTGACCTTTATGCTTTGGGGGTAACAGCTATTGTATTACTCACAGGTAGAGATCCATCCTTACTAATGGATCAGTACTCCTTGGAGTGGAATTGGCGTTATTATACCTATATTACTGATGGTTTCGCTCAAGTAGTCGATCACATGTTGGCAGATAGACCTAACAAGCGATACCAAACAGCCAAGGAAGTTCTTATAGATTTAGAGCGGATTGGAGAACCAGAAGTGGCAATGTCTCCCGCAATCATGGTTGATGATTTGCCTCCCACGGTATTTAACCCGGAATTTCAGGCTATGTCGGCAATATCCTCGTCATACAAACAACCTGGAGAAACAATTTTTAGTTCAGCTAGTTCATCGCCTCCTAGTCCGCAAAGTGGGCGAATTGAACAACAACCTTCTCTTAAACCAGCATTTATCAAGCGTTGTCAGCAAGAGTTAGCCTACCACATCGGTCCAATGGCAAATCTGATTATAGAAGAAATATTAGCTCAAAATGCTTACATTTCACCTGACGAATTTGTTGAACTCATAACTAAGGAAATTCCTGACTTTCAAGCAGCTTTTGAATTTAAAAAAAGCTTATTTTCATAGAGATTTGGAACACCGTTAATTTAGAGATAATTTTGAATTATTTAACTAAATTCTTGGGGTTTAAGTAAAGAGCAACTTAACGGGTCCATTTTTGTGGCGGGGTCTAAATCTCAGTTACAAAACTGAATTACGAATTACGAATTACGAATTACGAATTATTTTAATCCACTGTACCTCCCTGATTGCGTTTGATTCTTTTCATTGCCATTTCTAAACTTAACTGCATCCGTTTAAATGCTTTAGCTAAATTACCGATTTCATCATTAGACATCTGCTCAAATTCAACTTCCATATGTCCGGTACTAACTTCTTCGGCTATGCGAGTCATGCGTTTAAGAGGCATAACAACTTGTCGATTCAAGAATAAGTTGACTAACAGGATAGTTGCTATAAATATAGTTGATACAATTAGGATAATTAGTAAGGAAGACTGATGCGCTTTATTGATGACATTATTCGCAGGTACTGATATTATCTGAGCGCCGATAATATCATTAAGCTTCCACCCAAATCCATTAGCTGCACCATAAATAGTAATCATACTTTGAGGTGCGACTTCAGGTACACTATGACACTTCAGACAGCTTTCTTCAGAAATTGGTAGCGGACGAGCAATATAAAAGATATCCCCACCAGGAAGTGAGCGAAATCCACTTACTTCTTTAAGGTCTGATTTATTTCTAAACCTTTCGACAATTTCCGTCTCAAAACCGTCAGCCTTATCCCGAAGATTTGTGGGATTGAGAGTTGCTTCTTTATAAAAGAAATCACTGTAGTCCTTTGTTTTCCGTAAAATCTCAAATACCTCCCGTGCTGAGTATGCAGGCACACTTTGCGGCAAAAACTCAGTAGCCAATTTATTAGCTAGCTGTGGATTCACTTGAGTACTGGTGTATTTACGAACAGAACTCATTGTTTCCATGAGTATGAGAGCAGTTGAGCTAATATCTTGTTTAGCATTTTCCCTGAGCAGAGAAGAAAGAGCAAATCCACTCAAGCTCAAACCAAATGTCAGAATTACAAGTAGCAGAATTGTAAATTTTTGTTTCAGATTGAGATTCTTTAGCATAATTTCTGATTATTTACAAGTCAAATTATTATGACCAAATATGGCTAAAATCATCGTTTACTTTAGCATAAGCAATCAATTAAAGATTTTAGTATAAAGGTGATAGTTTAGTTAAAACTATTCGGGTATACCCAACTTTATATTAGTAATTATTGAGGTTAATGAAAATGTTCTTTAAGTAATTAAGTTCCAAAAAGCTACAACAGCAAAACAAAATGGAATTTCCAAAAATTCCTGTGGGCTGTTTTGATCCCGTGCCAAAATAAATACCAGCAATTGTCAAATATTACTAATGGTGTGGAATGCAGGAAAGTCTTTATTCGGTGGACGCTACATTATTGAAAGCCAATTAGGTGAAGGCGGAATTGGCATTACTTATCTTGCCAGAAATCAACGGAATCAACTGCGAGTAATTAAAACCCTCAAAGAAGAAATTCTGAATCACCCCTCTTGGATACTCCACCGAAACAAGTTACGGCAAGACTTCCGTGATGAAGCAGTTCGGTTGGCTGTGTGTCACCATCCTCATATAGTACAGATAGAAACCATCTTTGATGAGGGAAATTTGCCCTGCATGGTGATGGAGTACATCGAAGGGGAAGACTTAGCACAGTACGTGAGACGGATGGGGGTGCTATCAGAAGCAGAAGCGCTGCTGTACATCCGCCAAATTGGCGACGCTTTGACGCTAATCCACTCTAAAGGACTGCTGCATCGGGATCTTAAACCACGTAACATCATGCTCCGCATCGATAAATCAGAAGCAGTGCTGATAGACTTTGGCATTGCTAGAGAATTTATTCCTAATATGATTCAAAGGCATACAGTGTATCGCACTCCTGGTTTTGCCCCACCTGAGCAGTATGAATCAGAAGCGCCACGAGGAGAATACATTGATATTTACGCCCTAGCTGCTACCTTGTATAATTTGCTTACCGCCGTTATCCCGACGAGTGCAGATGATCGGCGTCACAATATTAATTTAGAACCACCACAATATTTTAATCCTAACATCAGCAACAGGGTCAATCAGGCTATTATGTGTGGCATGGATCTGGAGTCAACCTATCGTCCTCAGTCTGTGCAGGAGTGGTTGGATTTATTCGGGTCTGATATTGGGGAGTATGTAACAGCAATATCATCTACTTTAGTGATAACCCCTAGACTTAAACCACATCGACCGGTTGGATTAGATCAACAGAACTGGCAATGTGTACAGACCCTCAAAGGTCATTCTAGTATGGTTCATGCGATCGCCATTAGTCCAGACGGACAATTTATTGCTAGTGGCAGTAATGACAAGACTATCAAACTTTGGCAAGTGGGTACTGGCAAACTAGTGCGTCAATTGGGTCGTTGGTTTTCTGGTCATTCCAATATGGTTCATTCCGTCGCCTTTAGCCCAATCTCCTCATACCTTTCTTATCAAGGGGAGTCCGGCAAATCTGCGGGAGTTACAGACTTTAACCGGGGGATTTTGGCTAGCGGTAGTTGGGATAACACTATTAAACTGTGGGATGTAAACACAGGCAAAGAAATTCGTAGTCTCATTGGTCATGCTAATTGGGTGAATTCCGTTGCCTTTAGTCCAGATAGCAAGTTTCTGGCTAGCGGCAGTGCTGACTGCACAATTAAACTGTGGCAGGTACACACAGGCATAGAAATCCAAACTCTCACAGGTCATTCCGACTCAGTTTCGTCAGTCGCCTACTCTCCGAGAACACCGACAACGAATAGCAAGGATAGACAGCTTGTGGCTAGTGGCAGTAATGACTACACCATCAAACTGTGGCAAGTATACACAGGCAGAAACATTTGCACGCTTACAGGTCATTCCTTCTTCGTCAACTGTATCGTCTTCAGCCAGGATGGGGAAATTCTCGCCAGTTGCAGTGCTGACAACACCATTAAACTGTGGGATGTAAACACAGGTAGAGAAATTCGTACTCTCATTGGTCATTCTGATTCAGTTTGGTCAGTCGCCTTTAGCCAAGATGGGCAATTTATCACTAGTGGTAGTTGGGACAACACTATCAAACTGTGGCACGTACAGAGTGGCAGAGAAATCAGCACACTTACAGGGCATTCTAACTATGTTAGATGCGTTGCCTTCAGCCCCGATGGACAAACCCTAGTTAGCGGTGCTGATGACGACACTATCAAGATTTGGCGACGGGGATAATAGATAATTCCTAATTCGTAATGACGCTCGAATACTCGCTAACGCTACGCTAACGTAATTCGTAATTCGTAATTCATATAGCGTTTCCTATGCTGGTCAAGTATACCTAGACTTTATATATAATAAATATATAAATCGTTTAGAAACCGCTTCTACACAGGCAAAACCCGCCTTTCGTTTGAAACGCCAAAGATGAACGCGGGTTAAAAAAATTTTATTTTCCATTAGCCCACGAAAAGACAGTATACCCAAACAAAAAGTTCTGCCAGAAAATATCGAATCGATTATCGAAGCCCTGACAACTGGACGCGTCACCCACGACTATCCCATCACTATTGAGGAAGCAACAGAAATGGGGCTGCCCGTAACCGTCGGACTGCCCCATTCTATTTATGATCTCATGGATCTATACCCACAGCCACAAGGAGGGCGGCCCAGCGTGCAGTACATTCCTATGCCTTACAATGACCGCCGTCCAATTCTACCTACACCCAAGGGCAGACCCTTAGAAGAACCAAATCAGATGACTTAAGGGGCTTTGGTGTAGGAGTTTTTTGTGGCGACTAGGGTGTAGTTGTCGGCGTAGCTGTTGGTGAAGACATTGGTGTAGACATCGGTGTAGACATCGGTGAAGACATTGGTGTAGACATCGGTGAAGACATTGGTGTAGACATCGGTGAAGACATTGGTGTAGACATCGGTGAAGACATCGGTGTAGACATCGGTGAAGACATTGGTTTAGCCGTTGGTTTAGCCGTTGGTTTAGCCGTTGGTTTAGCCGTTGGTTTAGCCGTTGGTTTAGCCGTTGGTTTAGCCGTCGGCTGACTGAAGACTGTCTTTGCTTCTTCATTCAGCTTTTGGCGGAGTGCTAAATTAGCAATTCCAGTTTCTTGCAACTGATATTTCTTCTGATACTCCTTCACAACGGCTTCCGTCTCTGAACCATAAAAATGATCGCGCGGGAGGGGAGGATTTGGCTTCACCACTGCATTCAAATTTCTGTGCAGAATTTGAACGATGTTAGCAGCAAAATTTTGGGTTTTTGGCCCTGCTATCCCATCAACTGGTTTTAGCTTATAACCCGTTTGAAATTCACGAATTGCCTTTTTAGTTTCTTCATCGGTCAAAGCACTATTTGTTACCTTGACGTTATAGCCTAACCCCCGCAATACAGCACGGAATTGCTGGGGCGTATAGCTACGTTGAGAGGCTGCGAAACCGGTGTCTGCAATTACTACACTAGCAGTTATCAGGCAAGTAACAGCAAAGGTCGCGCTTGATTTTCCAAACCCACACCACATACTTAAAACTCCTTTGGATTAAATCAGCAGGATTATAAAGGTTAACAGCTGCATTTTAAGTTTGTTTAATAACTTTTTTCACGATTATTTAATGATTTTTGAATAATTTATAATTTATTTTTGTTAAAGTTAAGTTAACTTACAAAAACTCTTTTATGTCATCTATCCAAAGAAGTGTTTTTATTAGCAGAGATCGTGATCAGTTGAATCGAATACACCCTTGAAAACTAAATTACAGTATAGAAGCACAGATGTGCGTCTGTGTCAACTTAGAGTCAGGGCGAATTTTATGACGTTGTTGGTCAATTCACTCTCTTGTTAAACCCCCTATCCCTAAAACATTGGTTTTGCGTTGGTTTCCCGCCCTGTAATAAATTACGGGCTAGTAGCTAAAGTGCCTTGAAACGCACTGAAATTAAAGAAATTAAGATGGATTGTGATGGGTTAGATTCCCTATAAATTCGCCAACACGCCCTTTTAACGTTAAGTTGACACCCCATGAGAGATATGTGTCTCGGGTCTACTCAACCGCAAATTGCTGTAATTTCTTGGAAAGAGCTTATATTCCAAACATTCATTAAATGTATAATATATGACAAAACATGAAACCTATAAAATCTTCTAAGCAGCGGAATATTTGGTTTGAAAGATTTATGGCAATTGCTGCCACGGTAAATTTAGGTTTAGTTTTGTTTGATTTAAGTTACGTACCTTGGCGGGATTTCTACTTGCGAAAACTTCCCCAAATTATTAAGATTTATGACCCAATAAAAGGTATTGAAGCTCATCGAGACACAAAAAGTTATCTAGAAGCAGTAGACGCATTAGAAGAACAAGTTAACCAAACAGGGTTACAGTCGCCTCAGGTAAATGGCAGGCTAATACAAATAAGTCGTCTGAGTAGCGAGATGATTGACAGTAACCCGTTTGCGGGAGTGAATAAGAGTGGTACTCTGGAAAAAATCAAAAATCGGATGCGCGATCGCATCGGTAACGAATCTGCAAAACAGTCCTTTGCCACTTTTTGGAGTCAGCCCTATTTATCACAAAAAGGCTGGGATCAAGAAAATAATTTTTTCAACCAGAGAATCCGCCCTTTGATTGCCTCCAACTACTACCGCCAAATCGGGGAAAGTGGCGAATTTGTTAATGATTTCTGGATGATTGACTTACCCTTTGTGATTTTATTTGGCATAGAATTGTTGGGGCATACCTTCTTAATCAGACGCCAACATCCTGGTTTTAGCTGGTTGGAAGCAGTCTTGTGGCGTTGGTACGACCTATTTTTACTCCTACCATTTTGGCGGTGGTTGCGAATCATACCTGTATTAGTCCGCCTCGATCAAGCGCAGTTATTGAACCTCCATTCAGTGCGAAAGCAAGTTAATCAGGGGATTGTCGCTAATTTTGCCGAAGAACTTACAGAAATCGTCGTGGTGAGAGTAATTAATCAGGTTCAGGGTTCAATTCAGCAGGGTGAGTTAACGCGTTGGCTCTCACAACAGGAAAATTTACGTCCCTACATAGATATTAATAATGTGAATGAAGTGGAAGCGATCGCAGGTCTTTTGGTAAAAACAATTGTCTACGAAGTGCTACCCAATATCCAACCAGCGATCATTGCTATTTTGCGCCACAATATCGAAACCGTCTTTGATCAAATCCCCGTCTACCGCAACCTCCAGAACCTTCCCGGCTTAGGACAAGCCCAAACCCAGTTAAGCGAACAATTGGCGACTCAAATCACAACTAATCTTTACAAAACTTTAGTTAGCGCTGTTCAAGACCCTGTTGGCGCAAAACTCACCAGTCAACTCGTACAAAGCTTCAGCGACGCCTTGGGAGCAGAAATAAAGGAAAAACACGTACTTTCAGAAATTCAGAGTTTACTTTTTGACTTCTTAGAGGAAATCAAACTCAACTACGTCCAGCGTTTGTCCCAAGAAGACATAGACCAAATTATTGAGCAAACCAGGCAGCTACGAACACAAGTATCAGTTCCAGCAGTAGTTAATAAAGGCGCTACTCTGCCAGAAATACGCCAAGGGTAGAAAGAATTTTAGATTTTGGATTTTAGATTGAAATTTAATCCAAAATTTCAAATCCAAAATACAAAATTGAATTGCCCAATGTTCAATGCCCAATGCGTAGACTATAAAAGAAATGCGCTAAACTCGAATTAGGCGAATCATCATTGGTTCGTCACAAGACTTCTTGGAAGATATACCTATCGCAGGAAGTGGGTCGATGCCCACTTTTTTTATTGAAATCTCTCATGGCTCATCCTTTAATTCCACAAATTATTGATTTGGCGACACCAGTGGCAGAAGAACTGGGATTGGAAGTGGTTGGCGTGGTTTTTCACACTAACCAAAGTCCACCAGTGTTGCGGGTAGACATTCGCAATCCTCAGCAAGACACTGGGTTGAATGATTGTGAGAGGATGAGCCGTGCTTTAGAAGCCTCCTTAGATACTGCCCAAATCGTTCCAGATGCCTACGTCTTGGAAGTGTCTAGTCCTGGTATTTCGCGGCAACTGGTTACAGACAGGGAGTTTATTTCCTTTAAAGGATTTCCTGTAATTATCTCCACAACGCCCCCCTACGACGGACAACAAGAGTGGACTGGCCAGTTGATTCGCCGGGAGCAGACAGCACTTTACTTAAACCAAAAAGGTCGTGTAGTCGAAATTCCCCGCTCCCTAATTACTAAGGTGCAGCTAGACGAGCGCCGATGAACAAAGGGGTAGGGCTTAGGAGTTAGAGACTAGAGTGCGATTTGCGATTCGCTCAAGGCTAGAGCTTAGGGGCTAGAAGTTATGAACTAGGAGCTAGAGATTAGAGAAGTGTAAAGCTATTCTTTAATCCCTAGCTCTATATAATGCATAGTTTTCAGTCCTTATCCCCATTACCCCTTATCCCCAGAGGGGGCCCCACCTTCCCCACTCCCTACTCCCCACTCCCTAATTTTTAAAGGAGATTGCTTATGTCAATGGTTACTTTACCTGGATTAAAAGAATTAATTGAAAGTATAAGTCGCGATCGCAATTTACCTCGGCTTGCAGTTCAATCAGCGATTAGAGAAGCACTACTCAAAGGCTACGAGCGTTATCGTCGCGCCCAAAATTTGGAGCGCAAACAGTTTGACGAAGATTATTTTGAGAATTTTGAAGTAGAACTCGATATTGAAGGAGAAGGATTTCGCGTTCTTTCCACCAAAACCATTGTCGAAGAAGTCAATAACACAGACCATCAGATTTCCCTAGACGAAGTTCAACAAGTCGCTCCCGAAGCGCAGTTAGGGGATTCTGTAGTGCTGGATGTTACGCCCGATCAAGGAGAATTTGGTCGGATGGCGGCGATGCAAACCAAGCAGGTATTGGCGCAAAAATTACGGGATCAACAGCGCCAAATGGTGCAAGAAGAGTTCCAAGATTTAGAAGGAACTGTGCTGCAAGCAAGAGTCCTGCGGTTTGAGCGGCAATCGGTAGTTCTGGCAGTTAGCAGTGGCTTTGGTCAGCCAGAAGTAGAAGCTGAATTACCGAAGCGGGAACAACTGCCCAACGATAATTATCGGGCAAATGCCACCTTCAAGGTATATCTCAAAAAAGTCTCCCAAGGTCAGCAACGAGGGCCACAGTTGCTTGTGTCTCGTGCTGATGCTGGTTTGGTGGTTTATCTTTTCGCCAACGAAGTCCCAGAAATCGAAGATGAAGTAGTACGGATTGTTGCCGTAGCTAGGGAGGCAAACCCCCCTTCCCGTTATGTGGGACCTCGGACTAAAATAGCTGTAGATACCCTCGATCGCGATGTAGACCCAGTAGGCGCTTGTATTGGAGCCAGGGGATCGCGAATTCAAGTGGTAGTCAACGAATTACGCGGTGAAAAAATAGATGTAATTCGCTGGTCGCCAGACCCAGCCACATATATTGCCAATGCCTTAAGTCCAGCACGGGTGGATGAAGTGCGTCTCATGGACCCAGAAACCCGGCAAACTCACGTACTTGTGGCTGAAGATCAACTGAGTTTGGCCATTGGCAAAGAAGGACAAAATGTCCGTTTGGCAGCCCGTCTGACTGGTTGGAAAATTGACATCAAAGACAAAGCTAAGTATGACTATGCAGGAGAGGATGCCAAATTTGCAGCTGTTAGAGCAAAATATCAACCAGAGGAAGATGAGCTTGACTTTGAGGAAGAATTTGAAAATCAGGACGAATTAGAAGAGGAGGATAGTTTTGACAATAACGATGATGAATAATTGATTAATTTTGTAAAGTTTTGATACTGTTGATTGTAATCTCAGTCTGAAGGATTATTTTCTCAAAAGCTACTTGGTATAAGTAAAAAATAGTAATAATAAACTTCTTTTTACACCCAGAATGCTGGAGTGAGATCACAGAGAATCGATGAAACCAAATTATCGGCGCTGTATTAGTTGCCGGAAAGTAGGCTCAAAAGATCAGTTTTGGCGGATTGTCCGCGTCTTTCCATCGGGAAAGGTACAATTAGATCAGGGCATGGGGCGTTCTGCCTATATTTGTCCAGAAACGGGTTGCTTACAAGCAGCTCAAAAAAAAAATCGACTAGGGCGATCGCTACATGCATCAGTGCCAGAAACACTGTACCAAAGCTTGTCGCAACGTCTAGCCCGCAGCAATACCCAAAACCAAATTTAATTGGAACAACTTTGTGGCGTAATCACCAGAAGAATTGTGTCGAAAGCCGAAGTCGCGCTTTCATCACACCCTTTGTTGATCGTTAAGGTTAGTGCCAAAATAGTAAATGGGTGTAAAAAGCATTTCGGCTCTTTAATTAATGAGGGGCGAGGCAACATTCCCAGAACAAGATGTAATCGATTGTGTTGTGGAAGACTCAGAATCAACAAAACAAGAAACTACAAAATGGCTTCCTGGTAGCGCTCAGGCGCATTTCGGCGTCAAGGCTTCCCGTAGAAATCTTTTATTTAAGGAATTTTTATGGATGCCCCTTAACCATCATTCCTGGTGGGGATGCCATTATTAAACCGAAACATCTCTCTTTCCTGATTGGAGGCACCGGCAAAAACTGAACGGCAACCTAAAAACAGTAATCCAAGGATGGAGATGTCGCAAGCCAGGCAACCATCCGCTAAAACTGTAACTTAAAGGGGAAGAGTGGATGAACAACGGCAAAGTTAGAATCTATGAATTATCAAAGGAATTGAATTTGGATAACAAAGAGCTATTAGCAATTTGCGAGCAGCTCAGCATCTCGGTCAAAAGCCATAGCAGCACGATTTCAGAATCCGAGGCAGAAAACATCCGCGCGGCAGCAGAAAAACTGCCAGCTACGAATGTGTCAGCCAAAAAGGAACTAGGTACAACCAGCCATAAGCCAAATTCACCACCTAACGGCGGACGTAACCGACCTGCTGCACCCCACAAACAGCAAATTTTGGAAATACGCAAACCCAAAATATTGAGAAATACTACCTCCAACGCCCCAGAGGCGTCACTTGCTAACAATACCCAAGCTGCCTTGTCTGAAGCTAATCCTCCCTCTCCTCCACGGCCTTTTGCTACACCAGTCTCACCCATGAAGCCGGCGGCACCAACTCGACCTGTACCCCGGAATCAATCTGAGACCCAAGAGCAACCTCCTGTCATCGACTTGGAACAAACGCCAGATCAAGATCAGGCATCGGAAAAAATAGCAGGGCAAAAACCGGAAAAAATAGTTCCACCCAGACCGAAATCGGAAAAACCGATCAAACCGCAATTAGTTGCTCCTCCAGCCAGACCTGCGGAAGAAGTTGCCCAGGTGGCAGACGAGCCGGTATCTCAGGCAGACAAGCCGATCCTCAAACGCGACCAACGGCTACGACCCGTAGAAGGCGATCGCGATCAAATTAAGCCAAAAGTCGCTAAACTGCCAACTGACCAGTCCCCACAAGCTGCACCACAAAGAACAAGTCGTCCTACCCCTTCACCCAGCAGACCAGAGCAGAGGGGCAATAGACCATCTGCTCCATCACAACTAGGAGAGGGGCAGCGACCCAGGCCAGCACGTCCAGGTGAATCAGCAGCCGCAATGCCGATCGCGACTCCACCCAGACAGATGTCAGGAATAGCGGGCAAATCTGAAGGATTAGGTGATGATGTAGTCGCACCTGATCTCCTCGATTTGAAACGCCCAAGTCCGCCTCGGCCAACCAAAGGTGGCAAAAAGTGGGTAGAAGAGGAAATCATTGACGAAGTTAAAGAGAAGGCTAAAGCTGGCGTCAAAGGCAAGCGGATCAAGCCCATACTTGATGATGAGTTTGAAGAAGATTTGCTGGATGATGACGATCTCGACTCACCAGCCACCGTCCAAGTCAGTCTTTCCATCGCCCGTCCTCCCAAACCCAAAGCGACTCGACCTGTACAGATGCCAGGCGCAATCCTTGCTAGTGCCCCAACTGCAAGAGGGAGAAAGTCTGGTTCCAAATCTGGTTCCAAGTCTGGTTCGGGCCGCGACCATCACCAGAACCGTCGCCAACAAGAAGCCGATACAAAACGTGATCGTCCCGAAAAAGTGGTGGTAACAGGGCCGTTGACTGTGCAAGAATTGGCTGACGTTTTAGCCGTTGCCGATACAGAGATTGTCAAAATCCTGTTCCTCAAAGGCATGGCGGTGAGTATCACCCAAAATCTGGATATTCCCACAATTACCCTGGTAGGAAAAGAACTAGAAATAGAAGTCGAAACCGCCGAGCGAGAAGCAGAAGCTCGGAAAATTACGGAAATGGTCGGCGCAGAAGACCGAGAATATCTCCACCGCCGTCCGCCAGTCGTGACAATTATGGGTCACGTAGACCACGGGAAAACCACCCTGCTCGACTCAATCCGCAAAACGAAAGTGGCTGCTGGCGAAGCTGGTGGTATTACTCAACACATCGGTGCGTACCATGTGGATGTCGTACATGAGGGCAAACCTCAGCAGATAGTCTTCCTGGATACCCCCGGTCACGAAGCCTTTACAGCTATGCGGGCGCGAGGAGCGCGGGTAACAGACATTGCCGTGTTGGTAGTGGCTGCTGATGATGGTGTCCGTCCCCAAACGATTGAAGCCATTAGCCACGCTCAAGCCGCAGGAGTGCCAATTGTTGTTGCAATCAACAAAATTGACAAAGAAGGGGCACAACCAGAGCGGGTGAAACAAGAGCTGACCCAGTATGGTCTGACCGCAGAAGATTGGGGTGGTGAGACAATCATGGTTCCCGTGAGCGCCATCAGAGGTGAAAATCTGGATACGCTCTTAGAGATGATTCTCTTGGTAGCAGAAGTTGGAGAACTATCTGCCAACCCAGATCGTGCCGCCAAAGGAACTGTAATTGAAGCACATCTGGATAAAGCCAAGGGAGCAGTTGCTACCCTGCTAATTCAGAATGGCACCCTGCATGTGGGAGATATCTTAGTAGCTGGCTCGGCCTTCGGTAAAGTCCGGGCGATGGTGGATGACAGAAGCAAGAGAGTAGACATTGCTTCTCCTTCCTTTGCTGTCGAGGTGCTAGGTTTAAGTGATGTGCCAGCAGCAGGCGACGAGTTTGAGGTCTTCCACAACGAGAAAGAAGCCAGAGCGATCGCTAGCGATCGCGCCGATAGACAACGCCTATCACGCCTGTTACAAGGACGTGTTACCCTTACAACCCTGTCGGCTCAAGCACAAGAAGGCGAGTTGAAAGAACTCAACTTGATCTTGAAAGGAGACGTACAAGGTTCCGTGGAAGCCATTGTGGGAGCGCTCAAGCAAATCCCCCAAAACGAAGTCCAAATTCGGATGCTGTTGGCTACTGCTGGGGAAATTACCGAGACAGATATCGACTTAGCAGCTGCCAGTAACGCTGTGATTATTGGCTTCAACACTACCTTCGCTAGTGGCGCCAGACAAGCCGCCGATGAAGCGGGTGTAGATGTCCGAGAATACAACGTGATCTACAAACTCCTAGAAGATATTCAAGATGCCTTGGAAGGTCTTTTGGAACCAGAGTTGGTGGAAGAACCCTTGGGTCAAACCGAAGTACGTGCCGTCTTCCCAGTCGGTCGCGGTGCTGTTGCCGGTTGCTACGTTCAATCTGGCAAGCTAGTTCGCAACTGCAAAGTCAGGGTGCGACGCAACGGTAAGGTGATCTTTGAAGGCGTCCTTGACTCCCTAAAACGGATGAAAGAAGATGCCCGTGAGGTCAACGCCGGTTATGAATGCGGTGTCGGCATGGATAAATTCAATGATTGGGTTGAAGGTGACATCATCGAATCCTATCAAATGGTTACGAAGCGCCGCACTCTCACCTTAACGAGATAGTGTTGAGGGTAAAATGGTTAGAAGTTAGGAGTGATAAATTAGGAGTTAGGAGTTAAAGGCTGCTAACTCCTAACTCCTAACTCTTAACTCACAATTATTTTATAATATGCATTCATTTCGCTCTGAACCTATTTTGTGGATTCACGTCGCTGGATTGGCGACGTTGCCTGTTTTTTTAGTACTCTGCTTATTGTTCCTGTCTGTAGGCGAGCCATTTTTGCCCGTCTGGATGGAGTTATTCTTAGTTGCCGCCATTGGTGTTCTCCCTCTGCTATGGATGCAGTTGCGCCGCCCTTTTTATATATTTGCTCTTTTAGGAATAGCCCTGAAGCCAGAAAATCTGACTGAACGGCAGCGAAAAATTCTCTGTTTAATTAATACAAAGTTAAATCGTATCCTAGCTCTAGTGGCAGCAGTATTGTCGGTTTGGGTGCTGTGGCATCTCTACCAAATTGCCCCATTAGTAGCAAATTCCGCTAAATTTCTCCCACAATGGCGCAGTGTTGCATTAGTGCTTGCGGGGTTAGCCTTTTTGGGCAGCAATCTTTTTTTACAAATACCTGTGAGTGTAATGCGAGTTTTGGTGACTAATGAGACAGAATTCGCTGGCATAGAGCCATTATCTTTAGAAAAGATTAAGCAAGATTTCACAATTTTAGGGGTGCGGGTTAATCAAATCGTGCCCCAATTGTTGCAATCCCTGTTTAGGATTAATACAGATTCATAGCAGCCCCGAAAGTATATTATTTCACTTTAAAGGGCTAGAAATAAGCAGCAGGGAGCAAGAATTTTAGATTTTAGATTTTGGATTTTAGATTGAAATTCAATCCAAAATTTAAAATCCAAAATCCAAAATTGAATTGCCCAACGCCCAACAAAATAACCAGTTACCGTTGAACTTAAAACAAAGGAATGAGGAACTATGGCTCAAATTCCAGCTTCTAGCGATCGCCAATTTTCTGCTAATACTGAAATTTGGTATAGTCTCAAATGTGCGATCTCCACGAGTTCCGGTTTTCAACGCTGGCAACTAGAACGCGATGCTCAGTTACAAGGAATTCGCCTGGAACAGCAAGTACAAGGGTATTTAAGGGAAACTTTAGAAACTTTAGCTTACTAAATACAATATAAATTTTCTCGGCTTGTTTGCAAGGAGCGAGTTGACGGTATGCACTCTGCAAGCGATCGCCATCAACTTCCACTTCATTTGTGGGATAATTTTTAATCCACCCTAGTCCCCCAAGGCATTGGGGGACTAGGGGGGGGTATTTTTACGTGCATATTACCTAGAAGTAAAACTCTTGTGGAGTGGGCAGCGTTCGATGGTTCCTGAGCCTTGTCGTACCCCTACGGGGAAGGACTGAGCGCTCATGCCGAAGTCTTGCCCGCCCTGGTTATGCAAATTCAAACTACATGAGCTTATCATCATCTGCAAAGTGCAAATACAGCGTTTTTCAGGTAAATTAGGTATACAACAATGTTGTGTGCCTTTACAATAATCTGTACAGAGGCGCTTGTTGCAATCTGTTGTATCTCTTACTCTTAACTTTTGCAGCATCTATAATTAATCTTGCCCTATTTAGTTCGTTACCATGTCGGAAGAAGATATCCGGGCCGCAAGGCTGGAGAAAGTAGAACAACTCAAGCAGCTAGGGACTAATCCCTATGCCTATCGTTGGGAATCTACCCATCATGCAGCCCAGTTGCAAGAAAGGTTTGCTGATTTATCCAGTGGTGAAGAAGTTGATTTAGAAGTTGCGATCGCTGGACGCATTATGGCACGTCGCGTTTTCGGT
Organism: Nostoc sp.; assembly: GCF_036917675.1. Classification (GTDB taxonomy): domain Bacteria; phylum Cyanobacteriota; class Cyanobacteriia; order Cyanobacteriales; family Nostocaceae; genus Nostoc. The sequence continues at coordinate 140,355 of NZ_JBALCT010000014.1, forward strand.
AAATTAGCTTTTTTCACTTTGCAAGATGAAACCGGCACAATTCAGCTTTATCTAGACAAAAATCGCATCCAAGAAAGCATGGCAGATATTGATGCCGATGCCTTCAATCACCTGAAGCAACTCACAGATGCAGGTGACATTCTGGGAGCCAAAGGTACTATTAAACGGACTGAAAAGGGCGAGTTATCTGTCTACGTTAAACAATATACTATTCTCACTAAATCCCTGTTGCCCCTACCCGACAAGTGGCATGGATTAACGGATGTTGCCAAGCGTTACCGTCAGCGCTACGTTGACTTGATTGTTAACCCGGAAGTGCGGCAAACTTTCCGCCGTCGCGCCCAAATTACTGCGGGTATTCGTCGCTATTTGGAAGAACGGGATTTTCTAGAAATTGAAACGCCAGTTTTGCAAAGTGAAACTGGGGGTGCAGATGCACGTCCATTTATCACTTACCACAACACTTTAGAAATGGAATTGTATCTGCGAATTGCCACAGAACTCCATCTCAAGCGGTTGATTGTGGGTGGTTTTGAAAAGGTGTTTGAATTGGGGCGAGTTTTCCGCAATGAGGGAATTTCGACTCGCCACAATCCCGAATTTACGACAATTGAACTTTACCAAGCCTACGCCGACTACAACGATATGATGGCGCTGACAGAAGGGATTATTACCACTGTCGCCCAAGAGGTACTCGGCACATTGCAAATCACCTACCAAGGGGAACCTATCGATTTGACACCACCTTGGCGTCGGGTGACAATGCACGATTTAGTTAAAGAATTTACGGGGTTGGATTTTAATTCTTTCCCAAGTTTGGAAGAAGCAAAAACAGCAAGTAAAAATGCTGGGATTCCTGGTGTAGATGATGCCAAATCAATTGGTAAGTTACTGAATTTAGCTTTTGAAGAAAAGGTAGAAGCTAATTTAATTCAACCTACCTTTGTAATTGATTATCCTGTAGAAATTTCGCCCTTAGCAAAACCGCATCGTTCTCAACCTGGTTTGGTGGAAAGATTTGAGTTATTTATCGTCGGGCGAGAAACTGGCAACAGCTTCTCAGAACTTACCGATCCCATCGAGCAAAGAGAACGTCTAGAAGCCCAAGCTGAAAGAAAAGCTGCTGGCGACTTGGAAGCGCAAGGTGTAGATGAAGACTTTTTGACAGCCCTTGAATACGGTATGCCGCCTACAGGTGGTTTAGGGATTGGGATTGATCGGTTGGTAATGTTATTAACTGATTGTGCCAGTATTCGGGATGCGATCGCCTTCCCTCTACTCAAGCCTGAAGGCAGCGTTATTAAGCAATTTACCTATGATCCAAAAACTCAAACACTGACTATTGAATTTGATAGTGGAAGTGTTTACGAGTATTTCAAAGTACCTCCTAGTGTCAAGGAAGACTTAGACAATGCACCGTCTAAAGGTCAATATTTTAACAAGTTTATTAAAGGTAAATTTAAGTATGAACAATTGAGTTGAGATAGTAAGTAGGTAGGCGTAATTAAATATAAGATCAAACCTCACCTTAAATGCCTCTCCAAAGCATCCCAGAGGGGAGCCGGAGGCAGAATGAGGTTTTATATTTAATTTGACCCACTTACTTAACTACCATTCAACAGTAGGGGTGCTCGGGACATTTAGAAAACAGTGAACATGGTCAGGCATTATTTCTAAGGCGATTAGTCTCCATCCATGCTCAACTACTAACTCTAATATAATTTCTTGTAAACGCTGTGCGACTTCTTTTATTAACACAGCTTTTCGGCGTTTAGGAACAAAGACAAAATGGTAGTTCAGAGACGAAACTGAACCGCTCGTGCGCCTGTATTCATAGTCTGACACTGATAGTTTAGCCATTAATTAAATGTTGTTGATTTTAGCTCTAAAAACATTTCTAGTAAAAGATACGGGAGGCAAAAATAAGTGTATAAGACCTGTTCAATTAGAGCTAAATTTCATGACGAGGAAACGTCCTTTTGGATGAACCAGTGCGAGAATGCTAACAGCTTGATAAATTGTGCATTGTACGAAACTAAGAAAATTCATTACGCCAAATTACAAGAAAATGGTAATGCTTTTACTACTTATTGGCGTGGCGATGATTTACGTAGTGGTTGGAAAACTTATAGATGCAGTACAACTTACCCAGAATTAGATTTGATTCTCAAGCAGAATGTGCATTACAAAGCAATGGCGGCACAATCAGCGCAACAAACGTTGAAGTCGGTTGCTGAATCGATTACAGCTTATAACGGACTGGTGAAAGCTTACTACAATGGTGAGGTTGATAAACCATCTTTGCCAAAGTATCGTAAGAAAGGAGGTCTAGCGGCTGTCACATTTCCACGTCAGGCTCTAAGTTTTAATGAGGGATATTTCAAGCCTTCAATCAGCAAAGGAAGTAAACCAGAATTACTGACTGAGATGAAGTTATATCTCCCAGAATTCATTGATTCATCCTGGGTTCAGGAAGTAACGGTACGACCAAACTTTGGGCAATTATGGATTGATTGGGTAATCGATGATGGTAAAGAAACAATAGAAAATAATCCCCAATTAGATTACACGCAAGCATGGAGTTTTGACCACGGCGGATCTAATTGGCTGACAGGTGTCTCAACTCATGGGAAAAGTTTGATTATTGATGGTCGTAAACTCAGATCATTAAATCAAGGATATTCACGTTTAGTTGCTAAATATAAGCAAGGCAAATCAGATTTTTATTGCGATTACAACCTTGATAGAGTGCAACGCAAACGGAATAACCAGATGCGAGATGGCATTAACAAAGCAGCCCGATTTATTATCAACCAATGCCTTAACGACCGAGTTGGCAACATTGTCATTGGTTGGAATGTTGGACAGAAGCAAAATTCAAACATGGGAAAAAGGAATAACCAGAATTTTGTAATCATCCCTACCAGCCGATTAATTGAGCGACTGAAACAACTCTGCCCGGAATACGGGATTACTTTGACAATTACTGAGGAGGCATACACCAGCAAGGCATCATTTCTTGATTGCGACTCCCTGCCCAGGCGTAGCGAAAAGCCCCAAGGGTGGAAAGCAAGCGGAAACCGCATAAGAGGTCAGTACAAAAGTCGTGATGGTTTCATTATCAATGCAGACTGCAATGGTAGCGCAAATATCATGAGAAAAGTAGCTACACAGCTAGGATTAAACCTAGCCAAGGTGGGTAGGGCATCTTTGACAGTGCCACAACGAATTGATTTGTTTACGAGATTAAATAAATCATATCGCAAACGTTGCGTAGTGGGTCTTCTAGACCCACTACGCAACATCAGTTTAGAATCCCCCGATTTTCAATCGGGGGAGATGTCAAGTAGGATTATAATCTTGCTGATTCGATATATCTTTAGAGGGGCGATCGCTACTCCAAGCCCACCACACAGAACCACAGTGGCAATAGTAGAACTCCTGCCATTTGCGACGATGATCTTCTGTAAGTACAGGCGATCGCCGATTTAGCCAAACTTTTTTAGCTTCCAAGCTACTAGAGCGGCAGCTAGGACAGCAAAACTCGTAAGCGTGTGTTGCCTCATTTGTCCATTCAGGCGGGATCGGAACAAAAGCGTCCATGTCGTTAAAAGTGCAGTCTCAATGGTGATCGAGAACTTTGAGGTTTTGAATTTGGGCGCAAACGGATACAATAAAATCCCGCCACATTATCAAATCACAAATCAAAGATTAACACGATTGATAACTAAAATAGTTACCATGCACATTATGGCTAATAATTAAATTTATGGAGCAAAATGTTGAAATTCGCCGTTTGTTAGATGTGATGCCTGCTTCGGCTCGGATGACGACAAAACTTGTTAGTAAGCCTCAGCAAGCAAAAGTGATTGATGCCTCCTTTCCCCAACCCTGGAATCAGACACGACCGATATATATTAATTTTGATTTGTGGCATCGCTTGACAAAGCCGCAACGAGATTTGCTACTGTTGCAGATGGTTAGCTGGTTGACGGGGGTGAAGTGGTTTAAACCCGACATTTATCAAGGTGTAGTGCTGGCTGGGCTGTTGGGCGGATCATTGGAAGCAGTACAATCAGATGTGGTGGGTGTAGCCGTAGCTGGGGGATTAAGTGCGATCGCTGCTTGGAGGATCTGGCGCACTAATAAGTCTCAAGAGTCAGAGTTAAATGCTGATACAGCAGCCATTAAAATTGCACAGCGACGCGGTTATTCAGAAACAGAAGCAGCACAACACCTGTTATCTGCAATTGAAGCAGTAGCTAAAATTGAAGGACATTCCAGTTTAAATTTTACTAAGTTGATTCGTTGCCAAAACTTACGAGCGATCGCGGGTTTATCACCAGTGGGTATGCCAGAAAGTTATGATAAGTAGAATAAATGTCTCTGCTGCATATTTGTAGCAACATTTAAAGTGAAAAGTCTTTATATGGGTTTTTGAGAGCGATCGCTAAAACTTAACTTAAATTCTGTCAGTTACTAATGGAGTTGATGGGAATGGGTAACTTTATTATTTTTGTCTTGATAGTAGTTTACGGAGGCGGCGTTTGGAAGTTTTGGAATGGCTTTGGGCGGACTAATTTTAATCCAACTTTGACCAATCGCATTGGTTTATCTTTGCTATGGCCAGCTTTGTTTATTACAAATCAATCCTATCGTCGAAACTTTAGAAAGGCGTTGAAGGGCTAGAGTTTACTATTAAGTTTAACGTCATCCGATCATGACGGTGGCATATATCTGAATATTAATCTAACCCCCCAAGCTCCCTTCCCTAGTAAGGAAGGGAGCTTGGGTTTGCTCCTTTTAGGAAAAAGAGGAATTAGGGAGGGATAAGTTCGTTAACCGTTGGAAGTATTAAACTGATGAATTTAGGAATTAGTGACCATTAGTTATTAGATGGATTGCTCCACCTACAGCCGCACCATCAACAGCATTGCCAAGGGTATGTCTACCATCGCCAGTAATTATGCCAGTCAAGGCGCTAGCCCCAGCCCCGACTCCGACATCTTGACCAAGGTTCCGGTGACTGCGACCGCGATGGTTTCTCAGACCATTTGCACCATTGACTGCTGCACCAGTGACACCACCCTTAGCAGCATTGCCTAATACACTACCATGTCCCCTAATAGCTCCTGTTACCACGTTGGTAACAGCCCCAATCCCTGCATCTCTTAGTACTTGGTCGTCAGCAGCAGCCGGTTTGGCGGGAACTAAGGTGACACCAGCTAGACTTGCAGCCATGAGGCTGGGTAGAAGTGTGCGTTTTAGGATATTATTCATTGTGTTACCTTCTCAAAACGTCAAACAATTGGCTAAAAACCAAACTTAGTACAGTCGGATAAAATCTGATTTTTTTATCTGAACGACAGCAACTATCTATTGTTTGAGGACATATATATAAATAATAGTCGCATTTATAAAGTATGACTGCCTCTACTGAAAGCATGAATATAGATTAAGCCTTGAGAAGGTCTTACTGATTTCTTAGACGATGCTGGAGATTACCTATTGACAAAATCAATTAAATATAAAACTCAGATGGAAAGTTGTATTTTTTCATTACTAGCAAGGGATTACTAACGATAAATCGCGTAGTGTTTACCCTATCTATCTAAAGATAGTTGCCAAAATAATTAAACTATCCCTCTTCTGTCAGTCTCGGAAAACATTTACCATTTCTAAATTCTAGAGCTTTTGTATAGCAAGCGATCGCGCGATTCTTTTCTAATAACAAATACAAGAGCGATTTTTTTCTAATAGTATAGCTTGTATTGATTGCCTTATGAGGGTTCTAGCGATCGCCCTCCCGGAGAGTGACAGAAGAGGGATATATGAAGAAATATAAATTCTTAGTAGGGGAGCCACTGCGTTCATACGTGTCAACTTCAGGTAAAAACCTGCCTAGAACCAGCTTTTAGATTGTCTCGTTAAGAGTCTCCGACTGGGAATGCCGTTCAAGAGGCTCCGCCTCTAGAAAAGCGGCAGAGCCGCCAAGAGCAGCATTTCCAGCAAGAAGGCTGGAAACGAGGTTTTAAAAGGGTTTGCGCTTAAGTTGACACTAATGAACTTGCTACAACGCGGGGAACCCGCGTTGTAGCAAGTGGCGTTGTGTTACGCCGTAGGCTAACGCACCTTGAATCGTTGACGGTGCGACGCTTGGCGACAACGCACCCTACATTTAAATTTATTAACATAGCTTGAAATATTAGCACCGGCTTACTTATGGGTAGCAGTTAAGTTACAGCTTCTAGCCCGAAAGTAATAATATAGAAACTATACCCTAAGTCAGAGAAAAATCCCGGTGATTCAATTTACGAAACAGAAAAAACGCTCCTAAAACAGATTTATGCTACCTACAGCCCGATATAGTAAACTTCTTTGTTTCCAGTAGTTTTACGCCCTCTAGGGGAATTTAGTTGATTGTTGAGCGCTGTTACTGACAAAAAATATACTCAGATGTATAGTGCAATGTCTTGATATTTTTGCGAAGATCATAATAATGTGGCTAAATTCAGTGAATTGCTGAACGTAGTATTTCTGAATTAAAGGAGCCTCACACTTTAAAAAAGTTCCCTATGTACTTTAATTCTCCCGTTACTCACTTTGAGAGTTTGTCATTGACCACAGAGCCAAACCCAGAGGAACCCGAAATCGACAAAGCGCCCGTGGAAGTAGCATTTAAGAGTCCGTCATTACCGCCATCGGTAGGTGAAGGAGCGATATATCTCAGTCACCGTGGTAATTCTCTGGCACAACAAAAGTCAGAAGAATTGCAAAAAACCCTTCTGGCACACCGACACGATCGCCAACTGGTAATTCTGCAAGATTTTCCTGATCCTGATGCCCTTTCCTGTGCGTGGGCTTACCAGTTAATTGCCCAGCAATATGATATCAAATGTGAAATCATTTATGCTGGCGCTTTGAGCCACCAAGAGAATATTGCCTTGGTAAGGCTGACTAATTTACCTGTTCAGCGATGGACACTCCAAACCTTGAAAACCAAAGATTTGTCATCTTATCAAGGTTTTGTATTAATTGATAACCAAGGAACCACTTCACAACTACTGTCATCGGTACAGCAGGCTAGAATTCCCTTAGTAGTACTCATCGACCATCACAGCATACAAGGTGATCTGCAATCAGAGTTTGAGGATATCCGTCCTTATGTCAGAGCCACGGCAACAATTTTTACTCAATACCTCCAAACAGGATTATTGGCATTAGATAGCAGCATAAATCAACATGTCAAATGCGCTACTGCCTTGATGCACGGCTTGCGATCGGATACAAATCGGTTAATGCAAGCGCAAGAAGAAGACTTTATGGCAGCTGCGTATTTAAGCCGATTTTATGACGCCCAACTGCTAAACGCCATTTTACAGGCGAACCGTTCCAAGCGGGTAATGGATGTGATCGAGCGATCGCTAAAAAATCGCATCGTCCAAAATAACTTTTCCATTGCTGGTGTCGGTTATTTACGCTATGAAGACCGTGATGCCATCCCCCAAGCGGCTGATTTTCTAGTCACCGAAGAAAACGTGCATACCGCCGTAGTTTATGGCATTGTTCACGATGAAAACGAAGAACTAGAAATAGTCATCGGCTCCCTGAGAACCAGCAAACTTACCCTTGATCCTGATGAATTCATCAAAGAAGCTTTTGGACAAGATAGCGCAGGGCGGTTTTTTGGCGGTGGAAGAACAAGCGCAGGCGGCTTTGAAATTCCGATGGGCTTCTTATCTGGCAGCAACGAAAATTCCCCCTATGCGAAAATGAAATGGGAAGTATTCGACGCTCAAATTAAGCAAAAACTGCTGAGGTTGGTTAATCCCAGAGACAACCCGATTCAGTCAGAATAGAGGGAGATCAAGGAGATGGGGAGAACTCCTAACTCATGCAGCAGTCAAAGTGTTTGGTCAGATAGCATCCCTAAATCATTCGTGATAAACATATATTTCCCGACTTTTTGGAAAAGTCGGGAATTTTGGTCTTTTCACAGAGGCTGAACTGATTGAGGATCTAGTTCGAGCCTAATGTTAAGTAGATAGACACAAATAAAATTAACTTGCACCTACCTATTTTATTTGCTAAGAAGGAGCGCCATGAAGTCTATAGAACTGCAAATCTTACAAACTCTGTATGAGCAAGATTTTTGTGCATGGGTAGAGCAGACAGCAGAGCTTTTGCGATGTCTACGACGGGCTTCGCCTACGCACCACTGGGACACGATGGATTTAGAACACTTAATTGAGGAAGTGGTGGACTTGGGTAAGAGTCAACAACGGGCGTTGCAAAGTGCGTTGCGGTTGCTGTTGTCGCATTTGCTGAAGTGGAAGTATCAGCCCGAACACCGTAGCCGCAGTTGGCAAGTGATCATTACCCGTGAGCGACTGAATATAGAGGAATTACTGCGAGAAAGTCCCAGCTTGCGCCGTTTTTTAAATGATGCTGAGTGGATTAATGCTACTGATCAGCGATCGCGGCGAGAGGCAATGGTGGAAACTAGTTTATCAGAGGATAACTTTGCGATCGTCTGTCCCTTTTCTGTAGATGAAATTTTAGACTTAGACTTTTATCCTAATGCTGGTGAATAACTATGTAGAAATTTTGTATAAGTGTAGATATACCCAATATGATGAGGAGTCATCTGTGAAAATTGCTGTAACTTTGTTAACTAATTATCAAGATATGCACTTGGAATGCGAATAATACCTTTTGAATTTCTCATTCCCAGACGCCCTGTTTCGTTACAGACAAAGAAAAAAGAAAACCTTCAGGCATGGAAGAATTTTGTGCGTGTTGAAGCTGAAAAAGTTTGGCAAGATCGGAGCGTCATTAAAAACGGCAATTTACAACTGACGCTAGTTTATCTTTGTGATGATTTTCCGGCTGATACCGATAATATTATCAAGCCGATTCAGGATGCACTTGTAGGCTTAGTTTTTCAAGATGATAGTTTAGTATCAGATGTAGAGAGCCATCGTCGGTTTATGTCTGACCGAATTGATAGAATAAATCTACCTTCGTTATTACACCGTGCTGTGGACACAGGTAAAGAGTGTGTTTATGTAAAAGTAAGTGAATCTCAACCATTGGAAAAATACTTATGACTAACAATACTAAAATTCTATACGAGGAAAAACTGAAATCTCTGGCAGAGAAGTACGAAAGTCAAGGGTTTCATGTTTTAACTGGACTCAAAACAGATGAATTACCATTTGATTTGGGTAACTACCAGCCAGATTTAATTGTTACTAAGAATAACTTAGGTTTTGTAATCGAAATAAGAACCAGCCTCAGCCGAATTTATGTGGAGCGTTTACAGGCTTTAGCAGAGGAAGTTAGTAAACATCCAGGCTGGCGTTTTTTATTGGTCACGCTTGAAGATATAGAAGGCAAATCCTTACCTGGAACATCCGAAAAACTTATTTCATGGCAAGAGCTAACCGATCAGTTTGTCCAAGCACATAAGCTTCTTGAAAATGATGAAATTCAGTCTGGTTTTCTTTCTATATGGAGTATTTTTGAGGACGCTTTAAGAAAGCGAGCAATCGATGTATCAATTCCTATTGAACGTTTTCCAGTTATAGGATTAATAAGACATCTGTACTCTTTAGGAGAGTTATCAATCTCTCAATTTGACATTGCTCAAGCTTGTTTGGAAGTTAGTAATCGTCTTGCTCACGGATATATTGAAAACCTAAATTTGCCATTTGTACATAATTTTGACAATTTGGTTCGTGAATTGTTAACTGAATGGAAAGTCGAATTCGATGTTAGTCAACTTTCATCAGAGGGTCTAGCTGCTTTTCATACCTGGTTTGCGGAATTCTATCCAGCAGCCCGGGATAAACGACAAGAATTAATCCAAAATTTAATAAATGATAAAAGTTTGCTTTTGGTACTAGAATTAGCTGGAGATTTAATAAATGAGAAACTAAAGAAGGAATCAAACTTAAACGACAAGCAGGTTATAAATGTCGAATTCGATGTTAGTCTATTTTCACCAGAGTCTCTGGCTACTTTTCGTGCCTGGTTTACGGAATTCTATCCAGCAGCCTGGGATAAACAGATTGAAAAAGATGTGACTCAACAAGAAACCCTATTGTCTATTACTGGCAGTCCAACCTTAGAACCTTTAACTGACCTTGACCCCTGGATTCAGAGTTTAATAGGTGTAATCCAGCTAGGAGAAGAAAATACGACAGAAAATTATGTGGATTATTTAGAGGAGAAATACGGTTGAAACGGGTGTTGTTCGACAGCGATGTGTTGCTCGATATTTTGGCACAGCGTCAACCATTTATCGTAGCTTCTGCACGAGCATTAAATACAGTAATGCAGAATCAAGTACAAGGTTATGTTTCAGGTCATGCAGTAACCAATATTTTCTATATTCTGCGTCGTCAAGTTGGTAATGAAGTAGCGCGTGAACTATTAGCAAAGTTATTGCAGCACCTTCAAGTTGCCAGCGTAACAGATGAAGTTATTCGGCAAGCTTTGAATAGCTCAATTAAGGATTTTGAGGATGCAGTAACGAGTGCTGCGGCGCTTACGGCAGGTTTAGAAATAATTGTGACGCGAAACACACCCGATTTTGTGGTTTCTTTAGTTCCGGCAATGCTGCCAGATGAGTTTTTGACAACGCTAATTTGAGTGAGTTTATTTTTTTGGGAGGTATAAAAATGACACAGCAAGAATTGTTTAATGAGTTTTTATCCCTTCCTACGGAAGCACAGCGTCAAGTAATCGACTTTATTGGCTTTTTGCGACAAAAATATGCAGCAGTTGAACCTGCCTCTCAGTCGCCAGATTTTGACTTGATAAATGATAACTTTATTGGGATGTGGAGCGATCGCCAAGATTTAGCTGATAGCACTGCTTGGGTGCATGGTGTTCGAGAAAATGAGTGGTCAAAGTCAGATGACTAATTCAACCATCGTTGATAGTGATATTCTAATTGATGCAGGTCGCGGTATTCTCGAAGCAGTAAAGTATTTGCCAAATCGGAAAGCGAGTTCCGGCTTGGCAATTAGCATAATCACACAGATGGAACTAATGGTTGGTTGTGCTAATAAAGCAGAACTACAAACATTAGAAAATTTCCTTAAGCAATTTTACATCATTAAGATTGACCAGGCTATATCTGACACAGCAGTTGATTTATTGCGGTCTTATCGGCTAAGTCATGGCTTGCTCATTGCTGATAGTCTCATTGCAGCTACAGCAATAGTCTGGAATTACCCGTTTATCACAAAAAACCAACGGGATTACAGATTTATTCAAGGTTTAAACCTATTGCCATATCCATAACACGTTAACTATGTTGCACTGGACAGATGGCAGATCAACGAATACGTAATCATGATTAAAGTTAGGATAGATTCATTAACATCAGACGTAAATCCTAACTAAGTACGGGCTACGCCCCGTTACGCTAACAAAACTCAAAATATGGAACTATACTTAATTCGTCATGGCATCGCCGAAGACAAGGGATTAGACATCAAGGATGAGGAGCGCAGCCTAACCAAAGAAGGAAGGGAAAAAACCGAAAAAGTTGCTCAGAAACTTGTTAAATTGGGTTTAAGCTTTGATTTGATTCTCACCAGCCCCTTAGTGCGGGCCCGCCAAACGGCTGAAATCCTTATAGCAAAAAAACTAAGCTCCCAGTTAGAGGAATCTAGCCACCTGGCCCCCGATGGTAAAATTTCTAGTTGGCTCAAAGACTGGTTAGAGCCAAGAAATTATTCCCAAAATACCCAATTGGCGCTGGTTGGACACGAACCTGATTTAACCAATTGGGCAGAAATTCTCCTATGGGGGGAAGCCAAAGAAAGCTTAGTCTTGAAAAAAGCAGGTATGATTGGGATAAAACTACCAGAAACAGGTTCTCCTCTGGGTCGTAGTCAGATGTTTTGGTTGACACCACCCAAGTACCTGCTATAACAGTTTTTCAACATTTCCAATTGTTGTTAGAATGGCTACTGTTATGGTGACAATAATTTCTGGTAAGTTAGCTTGATCAGATATTTCAAAAAGCGAATGGTGTTGCCATGATGGTGTGCGAATACAAGCCTGGTTTAGAAGGCATTCCCGCCGCCCAATCAAGTATCAGCTATGTTGATGGGCAAAAGGGAATACTAGAATATCGTGGCATCCGGATTGAAGAACTAGCAGAAAAAAGTACATTCTTGGAAACTGCTTATCTCTTAATCTGGGGCGAACTTCCAACCAAGGAAGAACTGAAAGCATTTGAGCATGAAGTTCGTTACCACAGGCGAATAAAATACCGCATTCGGGACATGATGAAATGCTTTCCAGAAAGCGGTCACCCAATGGATGCCTTGCAAGCTTCTGCTGCTGCTTTAGGCTTGTTTTATTCGCTCCGCGATTTACATAATCCTGTCTACATTCGAGATTCGGTGGTGCGCCTGATAGCAACCATTCCCACGATGGTGGCGGCGTTCCAACTGATGCGAAAAGGCAATGACCCGGTACGTCCCCGTGATGACTTAGACTATTCCGCCAACTTTCTATACATGCTCGATGAACAAGAACCCGATCCTCTGATGGCGCGAGTTTTTGATATCTGCTTGATACTTCAGGTTGAGCATACAATGAATGCTTCCACCTTCAGTGCTAGGGTGACAGCTTCCACCCTGACTGATCCTTACGCTGTGGTTGCTAGTGCCGTGGGAACTTTGGGAGGTCCTCTGCATGGTGGAGCGAATGAAGAAGTAATTCAGATGTTGGAAAAAATTGGCTCTGTGGAAAATGTTCGTCCCTACATAGACGATTGTCTGGAACGCAAAGCCAAGATTATGGGCTTTGGGCATCGTGTTTACAAAGTGAAAGACCCACGAGCTACAATTTTACAACGTCTAGCAGAGCAACTGTTTGAGAAGTTTGGGCATGACAAGTTCTATGATATTGCCCAAGAGATGGAACGCGTGGTAGAGGAAAAACTGGGTAGCAAAGGAATTTATCCCAATATTGACTTTTACTCTGGTTTAGTGTATAGGAAGATGGGGATTCCCACAGACTTGTTTACGCCAATATTTGCGATCGCCCGCGTTGCCGGTTGGTTAGCCCACTGGAAAGAACAACTAGCAGAAAACCGGATTTTCCGTCCTACCCAGGTTTACAACGGTCTGCACGAAGTTAGTTATACCCCCATTGACCAACGGTAACTCGGATGGGGCATTGGGCATGGGGCATGGGGCATTGAAAAGAGGCTCCAGGGGGAGGGTGCAGGGGGCAGAAGGGAAAACTCTTCTCCCTTCTCTTCCCCTGCTTCCCCTGCTTCCCCTGCTTCCTCATCCCCGCGTCTCCTCAATAGCCAATCCCAATGCCAATCATAAGTAGAAGTTCTCGTATCGCTTCAGAGGGCTAAAACCATCCAAGGATATACTAGGCATGGGAATTAGCAACAAATATTCAATCAAGCGTCATCTGGGCAAAAATTAAAATGGGTGAATTTACAGGTATTAATTCAACTAATAGTTGTAATTCACCATGACTCGATGTCTTAAAGAGCGGAAACATGAACTCAGGAATTGACCTCCAAGGAACTTTTATTGAATCCCTCCGGGATTTAGGTATACCAGCAGGAACCGCCAAAGCGATTTGGATGCCACTGCCAATGATACTGATGCTGATTGGGGCAACAGTGGGGGTATTAGTTGCTACTTGGCTAGAACGAAAAATTTCCGCCGCCGCACAGCAGCGAATTGGCCCAGAATACCAGGGGCCTTTTGGGTTGCTGGTGCCTGTAGCGGATGGTTTGAAGTTGGTATTTAAAGAAGATATAGTACCAGCCAAGTCTGACCCCTGGCTGTTTACCCTCGGCCCAATTATTGTTGTAATTCCGGTGTTTCTGTCGTTCCTGATCGTTCCCTTTGGGCAGAATATCGTAATTAGCAATGTCGGCATGGGCGTCTTCTTGTGGATTGCCTTGTCAAGTATTCAACCCATTGGCTTGCTGATGGCTGGCTACGCATCTAATAACAAATACTCCCTTTTAGGGGGCTTGCGGGCAGCAGCGCAATCTATTAGTTATGAAATTCCTTTGGCGCTGGCGGTGTTAGCGATCGCTATGATGTCTAATAGCCTCAGCACCGTTGATATTGTCAATCAACAGTCTGGCTACGGCATCCTGGGCTGGAACATTTGGCGACAACCAATCGGTTTCCTAATCTTTTGGATAGCCGCCCTAGCTGAATGCGAACGATTACCCTTTGACTTACCCGAAGCGGAAGAAGAACTAGTAGCAGGCTATCAAACTGAATACTCAGGCATGAAATTCGGTCTGTTCTACCTGGGTTCTTACGTTAACTTGATCCTTTCTTCCCTACTAGTAGCAATTCTCTACCTGGGCGGTTGGGACTTTCCCGTTCCCCTCAATCTGATTGCTGGTTGGGTGGGAGTCAGTGAATTAAATCCCGTCTTCCAGATAGTAACTGCGGCTTTGGGTATCATTATGACCGTGTTCAAAGCTTATTTACTAGTGTTTGTCGCCATCCTGTTGCGCTGGACAGTGCCACGGGTACGGATTGACCAACTGTTAGATTTAGGATGGAAGTTTTTGTTGCCAGTTGGCTTGGTTAATCTCCTATTAACCGCCGCGCTAAAACTAGCCTTTCCCTTCGCCTTTGGCGGGTAAAGCAATTTTAGATTTTAGATTTTAGATTTTGGTGAGGCAGCGCGGTCTTGGGGGTTTCCCCCATGAGTGACTGCCGAACCCGGAGGGATTAAGTCTGAAATCTAAAATCCAAAATTTAAAATTGAAAATTGAAAAGAGAGAGACACAAAATGCTAAAGTTCCTAAAACAAGTTGGTGATTACGCCAAAGAAACGGTACAAGCTGCGCGTTACATTGGTCAGGGGCTTTCTGTCACCTTCGACCATATGCGGCGGCGTCCGATTACCGTACAGTACCCTTACGAGAAACTGATTCTTGGCGAACGGTTTCGCGGTAGAATTCACTTTGAATTTGATAAGTGTATCGCCTGCGAAGTTTGTGTTCGCGTTTGTCCGATTAATCTGCCTGTAGTAGATTGGGAATACGACAAAGCCAGCAAAAAGAAAAAACTCAATCACTACAGCATTGACTTTGGAGTTTGTATCTTTTGCGGTAACTGTGTGGAATTTTGCCCCACTAACTGTCTATCCATGACAGAAGAATATGAGCTTGCCACTTACGATCGCCATGAATTGAACTATGACAGTGTAGCCCTCGGTCGCCTGCCCTATAAGGTGACAGATGACCCAATGGTTACACCACTGCGCGAACTAGTTTACCTACCCAAGGGCATCCTCGAACCACATGGACTGCCCGCAGATGCGCCGCGTCCGGGTGCGCGTCCAGAAGACCTAGTAGAACAAACAGAAAAATAAATGTCATTTGTCCTTTTCCTAGCGACCAATGACCAATGACCATGCAAATTTGTGATTTGTGATTTTGGATTAAAACAAAAATCTAAAATCTAAAATCTAAAATCCAAAATTGATTGACTAAGGACAAAAAACAGTGAATCTAGCGGAAGGAGTACAGTTAGTATCACTTGGCATACTGGGCGTGATGATGATTGGGGCAGCCATTGGTGTGGTACTGTTCTCCAGCATTGTCTATTCTGCCTTTATGCTGGGGGGCGTGTTCATCAGCATGGCGGGAATCTACCTGTTGCTAAATGGAGATTTTGTTGCCGCCGCACAAATACTAATTTACGTTGGGGCGGTTAACGTGCTGATTTTGTTTGCCATTATGTTGGTGAACAAGCGGCAGGATTTTGTACCATTTCCCAACTCTTGGGTGCGGAAAGTACTTACGGGTATAGTCAGTGTAGGATTGTTTGGTCTTTTAAGTACGATGGTGCTGGCTACTCCTTGGGCTTATTACTCAACTGCTCCTGTGGTGGGTGGTGAAAGTTCTATAGTTTTGATTGGAGAACATTTCTTCACAGACTTTTTATTGCCTTTTGAACTGGCTTCCATTTTGCTTCTAATAGCGATGGTAGGAGCAATTATTTTGGCACGTCGCGAGTATTTGCCAGACCAGCTGACGCCATCCGATCTGCGGCAAACTGTTTTGACTTTGCAAGAACGCCCCAGAGAACTAGTATCAACAACTAGCGAAACAAAAGAGTAAGATTTGCGACCTCAGTCGCAGATAAACAGCCATATTTTTGAGGAGGAATACCCAGATTCATGCAACTCCAATACTTTTTATTACTAGCGGCAGCTTTATTCTGCATCGGCATCTACGGCTTAATTACCAGCCGCAACGCTGTGCGGGTACTGATGTCAATTGAGTTACTGCTCAATGCTGTTAATCTGAATTTAATGGCATTTTCCAACTTCCTGGACTCAACATTAATTAAGGGTCAGGTTTTCACAGTATTTGTGATTACCGTGGCCGCGGCCGAGGCGGCGGTGGGTTTAGCGATCGTGCTTGCCATTTATCGCAACCGCGATACCGTCGATATGGAGCAGTTTAATCTCCTGAAGTGGTAATTGTGCGTGCAACTCAAGCAGGTAATCATTGCTTATAAAGCGCGGGATGCCCGGAGTAAAGAATGGGCAGAAATCTGTGCGAAACAACTAGAAAGTCGCCAGTGCCAAGTGTTGATGGGGCCTAGCGGGCCGAAAGACAACCCCTATCCAGTCTTTTTGGCTTCGGCGGGTCAACCAATCGATCTCGCTTTGGTACTCGGTGGTGATGGTACTGTTTTAACTAGTGCCAGACATTTAGCCCCAGCTGGCATCCCAATTCTGGGAGTGAATGTCGGAGGTCATCTGGGGTTTTTAACTGAGTCAGTGGAAGAGTTTCAGGATACGGAGAAAGTTTGGGATCGGCTGTTTGAGGATCGCTATGCTATCCAACGGCGGATGATGTTACAAGCTGCGGTGTATGAGGGTCACGGGTCTAATTTAGAACCAGTGAGCGAGCGTTACCTGGCTTTGAATGAATTTTGTGTCAAACCCGCCTCGGCTGATCGAATGATTACCTCAATTCTGGAAATGGAAATCGACGGTGAGGTAGTCGATCAATATGTCGGGGATGGGTTAATCATTGCTACTCCCACAGGTTCTACTGGTTACACCGTTTCCGCCAATGGTCCAATTATGCACGATGGTATGGAGGCGATTACCATCACTCCGATTTGTGCAATGAGCCTTTCTAGTCGCCCCCTGGTTTTACCCCCTGGTTCTGTGGTCAGTATTTGGCCTTTGGGGGATTACGATTTGAGTACCAAGCTGTGGACAGATGGAGTTTTGGGGACTTCAATTTGGCCAGGACACCGCGTTGATGTGCGGATGGCAGATTGTCGGGCTAAATTTATTATTTTGCGCGAGAACAATTCCTACTATCAGACGCTGCGGGAGAAGTTGCTTTGGGCAGGTACAAGGGTTCACTACAACAATAATCACCGTAATTGATTAAGTATTTTAGAGTGCATTTACCACAGATTGCGTAGGCGTAGCCCGCCGTAGGCATCGCCCCAGGCATCACAACCAAAATTATCCAAGCCCCTGGATTCATCCGGGGGCTTTTTACCCTGATTGAGACTTTCTTTGCTGATACCGTTTCACTTTAATAATCATGCAAATACCTTAAAACCTCGTTTCCAGCCTCTGGCTGGAAATGCACCTCATTGCGGCTCTGCCGCCCGTCTTGAGGCAAAGTCATGCATTCCCAGTGGGAGACTCTTGACGAGACAATCTCTAAATGCTGCTTCTAGACTAACTTTCACGTTAAGTTGACACCCATGATCATATGCCCATACGAGAAATCTATATGTATCAGGGTTTGTGTGAATTGGTATAACTTGCATTTATAGCGCATATCAAAGGAGAATTTTGTATCTTATTGCCAGATTTTTTGGGAATTAATGTCCATAATAAAAGCACTCTACCCCTAATTCAACAGAGTAAAAAAGCTCTCTAGAGCTTCTTTTATCGAAAACCGTCCCAATCACGCTTCGACACATTAATGCATAATGTGAGCTATTTGTATAGTGCCTAAATCCTAGTAGGATATTTTCGCAAATCTAAGTAGGAACATAGATGGAAGTTTTTGGACGCAACATCAATTACTCACTAAATCCTCTCCCTCTTGAAGATTTTCCCGTCCTTCAAACTGAAAAATATATCCTACGGCTGGCATCAAATGAAGCAGAATTAGAATCAATTTTTCGGTTGCGCTTTGAAGTTTTTAATCTTGAACTAGGCTTAGGATTTTCTGCTTCTAACTTTACCCAGATGGATATAGATAAGTTTGATGCGGTTTGCCATCATTTAATCCTGATCTCCAAACAAACGGGTAAAACCATTGGAACTTATCGGATGCAAACCTATACAATGGCTTCTCAAAGACTAGGCTTTGATGCTGCCGATATATTTAATCTTAATGCGATTCCCAATTCTGTGCTTCAGGCATCAGTTGAAGTTGGGCGTGCATGTATAGCTAAAGAATACCGCAACAGTCAGGCACTTTTACTATTATGGAAAGGGCTAGCAAATTATCTCATCTGGAGTAAAAACCAATATTTCTTTGGCTGTGCATCGTTACTAACACAATGTCCTTGGCAAGCTACTTCCGCTTATGATTATTTTCAGCAGAATGGTTTGATGCATCCAAGTATTTTAGTTTATCCAAATTCACAATATTGTCTTGAAATGCCTCAAAATTCTCCCGAACCATATAATTTTGAAATTCCTAACATTTTGCAGGCATACTTGGATATTGGAGCTAAAATATGCAGTATTCCAGCTATCGACCGACACTTTAAGACTATTGATTTTTTAACTATATCTAATAGCAAGGACTTTGCTAGATGGCGTTACCAAAGTTTGTAAAAATTCTCTTTTGCGCTAACGAATGGAAGTCGCAGCTACAGGAATAAAGTCCGCATGACTGAATTATTTTAGACAATTTCTTGGGAAAAGTACTTATGCGCCATCTCAAATTTGCTCCGAGTTGGTTGCGATTTTTAATTATTTTATTATTGGCGATGGGTATATTGTTTCGCTTTGTTAACCTGGATGGCAAAGTTTACTGGCATGATGAAACTTATACCTCATTGCGGATTTCTGGTTACACAATTAATCAAGCAAAACAGCGACTTTTTAATAATCGTGTGATTGGTGAAGAAAGTTTTGCCCAGTTTCAAGGTGCAAATCCAGAAAAAAGCTTAAATGACACAATTATGTCTTTGGCAAAAGAAGATCCTCAGCATCCACCCTTGTATTACGTAATAGCGAGATTGTGGATGGAAATCTTTGGTAATTCGGTAACGGCCATTAGAAGTTTATCTGCCTTTATCAGTTTGCTGGTTTTTCCTTGTGTTTATTGGCTATGTCGAGAATTATTTAATGTACCATTATCGGTTCCTGGTGTAGCGATCGCACTCATGGCCATCTCTCCAATTCATCTAGTATACGCCCAAGAAGCACAAGAATATATTCTCTGGTTAGTCACCATATTACTATCCAGTGCATCTCTGCTGCAAGCAATGCGGCTGGAATCACCAGATAAAGATGAGCTAGTAAAAAAACGACAACGACCAGATTTATTTGCTATCTGGAGCATTTATGCAGTAACTTTAGCCATCAGTCTTTATACATTTCTTTGGAGTGCATTTGTAGCAGTTGCTCACGGAATTTATGTGATGCTCGCTGCGAAATTTCAGTTGACTGAAACTGTTAGAAATTATCTGATAGCATCTCTAGTAGGTTTTTTAGCCTTCATGCCTTGGCTAACAATTGTCTTGGGTGACTATTTTAAATTTTTGATTTCAGCAGATCAGACAACAACGCAGTCGTCTTTGGTGCCTATATTTCCATTTTTACAGATGCAGTTAAGCCGGATTTTTTTTGATATAGACCTTAGCTCAAATAATCGTCTAGGTTATTTTATTACACTATTCATTTTAACTTTGGTAGCATATTCAATTTATTTTATTTGTCGATCAACTAACTATAAAGTCTGGTTTTTTCTGATCACATTGATTGTAGTACCAGCACTACCCTTAATACTGCCAAGTTTAATTGCTGGAGGCATACAATCATCTACCGAACCATATTTCATACCATCTTATTTAGGAATTCAAGTGACTGTTGCTTATTTACTAGCTATGCAACTATATAATGGGAGCGTGTCACGCCGCAGCATTTGGCAGATAATCATGGCATTAGTGATTATTTGTGGTCTAATTTCTTCTAAGGTGAGTTCCCAGGCTGAAACTTGGTGGAATAAAGGTATGAACTATGGCAATCCACAAGTTGCCCAAATCATCAATCAAACGACTCGGCCACTTTTGATTAGTGATGCTTTGGGCAATAATTTTGGGAATGTCTTTTCTCTGAGCTATCTTTTGGAACCAAAAGTGCGATTTATCTTGGTGAACAATCAAAAAATTCCCAATATTCCTGATGGATTTGCTGATGTGTTTTTACTCAATCCTTCAGACAGTTGGCGCAAAAAAATCGAAAAAAAGTATAAATTAAAGACAGATATTATTTCCAGTGAAAACTATTATTCGGTCTGGAAATTGGTTAAATCTCCTAAGTTGCGCTAACGTCATATCCCACCTAATATTAAAATCAGCTAAGAATAACAATGATAAATATTAAACAGATTCTCATCTGAAATTAATTTAAGTGATAGTACGATGCTTTAGATTATCCTTTAAGAGCAATTTAATGATTTATTGAAAGGTGTTGTATGCAAATAACAGATTTCCTTGGTCTTTTACATCCAGCGATCGCAATTATATTCGTGTTTCCACTCATCGGTACAGTGGTTAATTTTGCTTGGCAAACACGCCAACGCAGATTGCAAACTTTAGCCGGGAGTAAAAGTAAAATTCCCCCAGTAGTGGGTGGAGAACATAAGCAGTTAGGTGAAAGACTAACAAGTGCAGTTGTCGGAGTAACTTTAATCGGATTAAGCTACCCGATTGGCAAAAATATTATCACAAATCAAGTATGGAATAAAACACCTTTTCAAGTTGTTTTTATCCTGTTAATATTTGCTGCGACAATCGCCTCTTTAGTATTACTTTATCGGGCAAAACAACGAGTGTGGCGGGCAGTTTTTGCCACTTTAACTGGTGCAGGTTTAGTAATTCTAGGCTGTCAGGATGGAGTATATCGCCTCACTAATGAGTGGTATTGGTCACATTATTATATTGGGATTACCGCAGCACTGCTGATGATTTTTTCATTAGCAATTGTTCAAGATATTTATCAAGATAGATCCAATCGCTGGCGGATCGTGCATACGATTTTAAACTGCATTGCTTTGTTGCTATTTATTGGACAAGGCATGACAGGAACGCGAGACTTATTAGAAATTCCCCTGAGTTGGCAAGAACCCTACATTTATAAGTGTGATTTTGTTCATAAAACTTGTCCAACGCCAAGTTCCCAAGCACCAAACTAAGAGATTTCCAAATTATTTACAAGCCGATTGCGAATTGTTTTGAGTTGCTCTTGAGTCTTAACTGGCTCTCGCGGTGGTGGTAATTCGGTATTAGGCCAATTAGGTAAATCATTGCAGGGACATAACAATGCTGGCATTCCGACGTTTCGCGCAGCTACTGGCATACTGCAACGGCCACAAGGTAGCATATCCCATGCTGGTGTTAACAGTTCAGCAATGGTTTCATCTGTACCCTCCAGGTAACAATCACCCGATTCTGGTGAGATAATTTTCTGCCAACATTCTTCAAATTCTTCACTATAGCGATCGCCATTTAGCACCGATAGGGGCAAAATGCTTGCCTTACCGTTGCCCGTAATCACTTTCTTACCCAACTGGAACCAGTAGGCGAGGTATCCTCTAACTTCTTGTTTGGTTGCCATATTACAATTTTAGATTTTAGATTTTAGATTTTAGATTAATTTGAATCAAGAGTTAAGAATCTTGACTCCTGAATGTTCCAGCATCCTCTCTATTTGGTAATAGCGAACCAAGGACACTGAGATTGAGAACATGACCACCAGTAACTAAATAAACAGTTTCACTGAGCGCACTTAGCTGACGCACTAAAGAACCCAGGCGATCGCGGAACGTCCTCCCAAGGGGATAAGCTGGGATCACACCCCAACCCACCTCTTCTGCTACAAACACCAGATCAGCAGCAACCAAATCCACCGTCTCTAACAACTCTGCAAGGATGTTTTCCCAGCTAGATTCGTCCTCTTCCAAGAGATTAGCAACCCAAGTTCCTAAAGAATCAACTAAAAGGCAGGTATAGGGTTTGGCATCGGCGAGGGTAGCAGACAGTTCCACAGGTACAGATAGAGTTACCCAGTCTTGGGGACGACGTTGTTGGTGTTGTAAAATGCGTTGATGCCATTCTTGGTCATCTGGGTTATCGGTGGCTGTTGCTACGTAAACAACTGCTTTTCCTGACTGCATGGCCAGAGTTTCCGCCCATTCACTTTTACCAGATCGTGCTGGCCCTGTTACTAAGATGATTTTACCCAAAGTTATTTCCTGAGTATTTTAACAATATACCTATGGTTGCAATTTCTCACCGCAGTTTTTACTTCATGGTGAGATTTTTGATTTTAAATAACTTTTAAGAGATAAAATTAGCACCAGCATGATTAATGCTGCAACTGGCAAAAGCCAAAAATCCCAACAACCCCATTCTTAATTATTTAATGTCACTGGGGACAGCAAACTTTAGGATGTCTTTATGAACGCAGGCTTAAAACGCATAGAAGCAACTCTACACGATTTAGGGAATCGCGGCACTGCCTCTGCCGCCGAAACAGGTGATTCGACCACAAAACGGCCTTTTTCTTTTAGAATCAGCGTCGGAGCCAACGAACCCACAGAAAGTACACAAACTCCATCTTCTCAGGATGGGGAATTAAATACACAAGGACAAACAGTTGACTTGGGCGTGGATACTGAGAATGATTATCCTCATGAACAAAATTTCTTTCCTCACCATGACTCTGTGCAGACCTTTCAAGCAGAAGAGAATGGTAGCAAAACACCCAGCCTACCCAAGTTGAAAACTCCGAGCTTTAGTAGCCATCGCCACGGTGCCAATCCAGCATTGGCGATGAATCTATTACAAGAAATTCAGGAAACTGTCGCCGGTTGGCAAACAGAATTACAAAATATTTTGAAGCAAATTCAGGATATTTACTTAGAAGGTCCAATTGTCAATGGCTGGTTAGAATCCAATCCTGAAGAAGCAGAACCGGGAGGAACCGCAACACTACGCCATGCAGAAGTTGACCGCCTGATGAACTACGTAGAAGAAATTTGCGCCACTGGGGGGAAAGTATCTTATCAATCATCTATTGCTGGCTATCGCCTCTGCGGTGTAGACGATGCTGGTAAAGTCTGGTCACGCCCATGTCCAGCAGATCAGGTTCCCAGTGTTAGCATGGCGATCGCACGTTATCAAAAGTTACGTCAACTGTTAGGGCGCAAGCAATCTTTGGAAACCCGCCTAAGTCAACTAGCCCAAACTCTTGTAGTTTTACACAGTCATATTCAACAAACGTAAAGTTTTAAAGATTATTTCCGAAGAAACTCGGTTGGTGGGTCAGTAACTTTTGGGTTACATTAACTCTCGGTAGTTGTGCATTGGATTTAAGAATTTAATCTCAAATCGTTCGATTGAGCGTAGCCGAAGTCCCAAATCTCAAATCCTAAATTAAATCTATGCCAGACACCCAAATCTCTGCCATTATCTGTACCCACAATCGAGATACCTATTTAGGGGCTGCAATTGATAGTCTTTTAGGACAAGATTTTGCTGCTGACTTTGAAATTGTAGTAGTTGATAATGGGTCTAGCGATCGCACTCGTGAGGTTGTAGAACAAAGAAGCCACAATCCGCGTCTAAAATATGTCTTTGAACCGATGATTGGTTTATCTGTCGCCCGTAATACGGGCGCAAAAGTAGCTAGTAGTGATATTCTGGCTTATCTAGATGACGATGCCGTTGCCTGCGATCGCTGGCTAGAAGTTTTATATTTTGCTTACAATAACTCTAAACTAGCGATCGCAGGTGGGAAAGTGACTCTCATCTGGCCTCCAGGAATCCAGCAACCACGGTGGCTATCTCCAGGGCTAGCTGCAAATTTGGGTGCATACGACTTGGGTGACACTACCATCTACATCGAGGAACCTGGCTCAACACCCAGAGGTTTAAATTACTCCATCCGCCGCAGTTTCCTAGAAGAAATTGGCGGTTTTGATCCTCATCTCGGTCGAGTCGGGAAAAATCTATTGTCAAATGAAGAACTGCAAATGACCGAATTTGCCCTACAGCGTGGTTGGCAAGTCGCTTATCTTCCCGAAGCACTAGTCGCTCACAATGTAGCCTCAGAGCGCCTGCAACGCTCCTGGTTTTTAAACCGAGGCTGGTGGCAAGGTATCAGTGAATGCTATCGAGAACAACTGGCTGGTAAAGCTGGTATTGCTCAGTTGCAGCGAGGTAGCGAACGGTTTGTGCTCGGCTTATATAAGGCATTACAATATTTTTCTGATCCAGCAGAACGGTTTGACAAACTTGTTTATGCTTACGGTCAGATTGGTTACTTAAATGCTGCTATTCAGGGTCTTTTATCCACATCAAATAAGAAATAACCAATAACATAATTTATACTCAGATGTCATCTAAAATACCAGTTTCAGTGCTAATTCCGGCAAAAAACGAACAACTAAACTTGCCTGCCTGCCTAGCTAGCCTCACCAGAGCAGATGAAATATTTGTAGTAGATTCTCAAAGTACCGACAACAGCATTGAAATTGCTAAAAGTCAGGGTGTAAATGTCGTGCAATTCGACTTCAATGGACGCTGGCCTAAAAAGAAAAATTGGTCTTTAGATAATCTACCTTTTCGTAACGAATGGGTGCTAATTGTAGATTGCGATGAACGCATCCCTCCCGAACTTTGGGAAGAAATTGACCAAGTAATTAAAAACAATGAATATACAGGTTATTATCTCAACCGCCGTGTATTTTTCTTAGGAAAATGGATTCGTTATGGTGGGAAATATCCCGATTGGAATTTACGTTTATTTCAACATAAAAATGGTCGCTACGAAAATCTACATACAGAAGACATTCCCAATACTGGTGATAACGAAGTTCACGAACATGTGATTTTGCAGGGGAAAGTTGGATATCTCAAAAATGATATGCTCCACGAAGACTTCCGCGACCTTTACCACTGGTTAGAACGACACAACCGCTATTCCAACTGGGAAGCTAGTGTTTATTTTAATATTCTCGCAGGTAAAAATGATACCGGTACCATCAATGCCAATCTATTTGGTGATGCCGTGCAACGCAAGCGCTTTTTGAAAAAAGTGTGGGTACACCTGCCATTTAAACCGATTTTGCGGTTTGTTTTGTTTTATATTATTCAACGCGGTTTTTTAGATGGCAAAGCAGGATATATCTATGCACGCTTGCTGAGTCAATATGAATATCAAATTGGCGTTAAACTTTACGAATTACGCAACTGTGGTGGTCACTTAAATACTGCAATTACCCCGAAGGAAGGAGATGAGAAGCAGGAGAGCAGGGGAGCAGAGGAAAAGCTATTGACCATTGACTCCTGATAGATAACTAATGACAAATGATCAATCTTTCGTAGATTTACGCAAATATGACCAATCTTGGTTTGACCGGGGTCGTCCAGGTTGGTATATTTTATTATGGTGGTTTGTACAAGCGATCGCCTTTAGCCTTACTCCTCAACCCTTAAATATTCTCCGTTGTGCTTTGCTACGATTATTTGGCGCTCATATCGGCAAAGGCGTATTAATTCGACCCACCGCCCGCTTCACCTACCCTTGGAAAGTCACCATTGGTAACTACACTTGGATTGGAGATAACGTAGTTTTATACAGCCTCGATCAGATTCGCATCGGTGAACACTGCGTAATTTCCCAAAAAAGTTACCTATGTACTGGTAGTCATGATCTCCAAGACCCGGCCTTTGGGTTGAAAACAGCGAGTATCACCATTGACAATGGTGCATGGGTAGCAGCAGATTGTTTTGTTGGGCCGGGAGTGCAAATCGGGGCTAATGCTGTGATTGGCGCTCGTAGTAGTGTTTTTACTAATATGCCCTCTGGCCAGGTTTGTTGGGGAAGCCCCTGTCGTCCCAAGACGGTTCGGATAAAACTCGATCCCCCCACAAATGCGTGATTTTATAAATGATTAAAATCCTTCGTAAGAGCAGTGGTAAGATGTTTTCATGGCTGCTCTAATCCTTGCTATTGATGAACAAACTATTGGATGAAACGCTGTCAATCAAAATTGCTGAACTCGTAAACAGCAGGGCTAGCACTCCGTTTGATAATGCTTACAAAGCAGCATTGTCCACTGAGGGAGCAAGATATATTCAGGGATTTTTAGCTTTTCCTGGGAAGCCATATAGACCGATTGAACACAGTTGGATTGAGCTAGATGATACCTCGGACAATAACTCCCTTGTACGCATTATCGATCCTACATTACCGCACCTAAACAAAAATCCCCAAGAACTTTGGTATTTTGCAGCCCAAAGACTGACCATTAAAAAACTGAAAGCCATCATTGAAGAATCGAATGAAGATTATCCAGACGACGATCCATTACCAATCTATGGTGATCCACCTTATGAATATTACGGTGATGTAATGTTAGGTGGTCAAGAATATTTAGCAGCATATCAAGCCGCAGAGGCTAAGTGTAGAGAAATCAACGAACTCAACCCTGAGAGAAACTAACAAAAGTGAATTAAATAATTCGTAATTACGAATTATTTAATTCGATTTCCCATCGCTGCCAAAGTATTCCCGATAGGCACAAATTTTTTCTCCGCGAATATCCCAGGAAACCGCTAAACGATTTTTGTAAGGTTCTTCAAACAAACGTCCCTCATCTCGAAACTCAAAAACAACGGTTGTGTCATTGCTAGTAAAACGGTCTAGAGTTAGGGTAAGTCCGCCTTGGAATGATTCAGAAACGTACTCGAAAAACTCTCTAGCTCGTTCTTTTCCCACATTTAACCCGTGGAATTTTCCCACAGGAAACCAAAGGGTAAAATCTTCTGTGAGCATATCTAGAAATGCTTCCCAATTTCCTGTTGCTAGACCATGCGTAAAATGCTCAAATGCCTGTTGAGCAACTTTTAAAGTATTTTCTGAATCTTGTGTCATTCTCACTCCCGACTAGATATAAACTAATACCGTGTTAGTTAAAAGCTCACAACCACTTTCCCACAATTCTGACCACTCAGGAGATATTCTACAGCATCAGGTATTGATCTTATGCCTTGAAACTGTGTTGGGTCAACGGCGACTTTGAGTTTGTCTGTGTAGAACAGGTAAAAGATGCGATCGCGTGCCTCTGGTATATATTCTTTATAATGAGGCATGAGAAAGCCTCTCACAGAAGCAGCTTTCCAAAATAGCTGTTGATAAAGGCGTGGTTGTGTAATTTGTTCGATATTATTTGCGTATTCGGAGATAAAACCAACGACTACTAAGCGTCCCCGCACTGCCAAGTTTTCAACGCAAGTATCAAATACGGACTTACCTACACACTCAAAAATTAAATTAATCCCATTGGGGTATTCTTGCTTGAGGACTTGATTGAGATTTTCTGTGCGATAGTTGATAATGCGATCGCACCCTAATTCTCTCAGTAACTTTGCCTTCGCCTCAGAACTACAAGTACCAATGACATGATTACCAGCTAACTTTGCCAATTGCACCGCAATATGACCAGTTCCCCCTGCTGCTGCTGTCACTAAAACCACTTCGTTACTTTTCATCTCTCCCACTTGTTCCAATGCCACCAAAGCTGATACACCTGTAGGCATTAGTGTTAGCAACTCTGGTGTTGCTTCTGGCACCTTCAGCGCTAAGTTTGCATCGATAACCTGATATTCTCGATAACCGCCACCACGCGCTGTAGTTATGACAGCATCACCTATTTGAAAATCCTTGACATTTTCACCGATAGCGACAACTTTTCCTACAGCTTCCACACCTAAATCAAAGGGAGGAATTGAGTTAACATAGGGAACATCGCCACGACAAAGTAAAGTATCAAAGCCACCGTTAACGCCAGCAAATTTGTTTTGAATTAAAAGTTGACTGTCAGCAGGTTGTGAAATAGGAATCTCGACAACTTCAACAGCAAATTTAAAATCTGGATTTAGTTGCTTTGCTATTAATTTTCTGTATGTTGTTGCGTTCATATCTAAATCCTAGATTTACCTTACTCCTTAATTATTAGTTTTAACGTAGATAAGTAAGTGGGTCAAATTAAATATAAAACCTCACCTTACCTCCGGCTTCCCTCTCCGATACTTTGGAGAGGGATTGAGGGTGAGGTTTGATCTTATATTTAATTACGCCTACCTACTTAGCAATCCTAAATAATTCGTGAAAATCCCTATTAAATCTCTCTGCGGTTCGTTAGAAAAAAATATCACGAAGTTAGCTAAGGCGGACTATTGGTTTCAAACCCGCGTTGGTGGTTTTTGATTGTATAGCCGCTACTTCTAGTCGCCCTTCTCAGATATTCTCTAGGCTTATATAGGACTCATATTTGATTGCGTGAAAAAACTCAGTACAACTCAAAGAGGCTTCTTCCCTACTCCCCACTCCCGCCTACGCAAATAATTTCAGAAATCAAATCGGATTGCTATATAGCGTTTCCTAATGACATGAAATACATCATAGCCCCCTATCGAAGAGCAGGGAGGGGGTTGGGGGCGGGGAACTTGAGTACCTCACTCAAGTGAGAACCGCTATAATGCTTTATCCCATTCTAATTGATGAGCTAAACCATACTTGATAAAATCTTCTACTTTAGCTTTATCACTTTTCCCAAAAACACCTAAGCTGTAAGGATTATCTTGCATACGTTGTGTAACTTGCTCTTTTTCAAATCGGATAATTTCCTCTCTAGATTTATCTGGTTTAAAAAAGTCTACAACCAATACAGTTCTGTCATAATTAGTGTAATTATGCGGACAATGTGGAAAGCTGTGATCTAAAACCAGAAATTTTCCTTCATGCCAATAAAGCTGCTCATCGCATATTTTCATCGCCACATCCCCCTCTGGCACAATCAATCCTAGATAGCCACGATTCATATGAGGGTTATAGTTCACATGTAGCTTGATATCCAAGCCTGGATGGAATGTACCAAAATACACATTTCTAATAATATCATCATCGAGCAAGTTGACTTTTTCTATTACTTTAGCCAAATTTGAGAAATATTTCTCTCTTAACGCAAGTGCTTTTTGTGATGCTTCATCTTGACCATAATCAGGATATTGTATTTGATGCGCCTGAATATATTTTTCAATAAAAATACCTTGAAATAAGATACCAAAAGCACTGTATTTTGCATCACCCTTAGTTTTAATCGTTTGACTTTTAGGCCCCAGAATATCATAAGTTAACTTTAACTCGTCATTAGATGCCTGGTTAATAAAACGTGTAAACTCGTCTCTAATGACTTGCCAGTTATCTTGAAAGCTTTTGAGAAAAGTAAATTCTTTTGGGTCTATATGATACTCATTAAAACTTTCCATTGTTTTTTCTCCTAAAGATAATTGAATAAAAAATCGTTACATGGTGATAGTATTTGGTCTGCGTCCCGGTATGATGTTGGAATTCCTGACTAAATTCATTTTAGTGTGAGGTCTACTGTGTCTGAAACTCCCGT
Organism: Nostoc sp.; assembly: GCF_036917675.1. GTDB lineage: Bacteria > Cyanobacteriota > Cyanobacteriia > Cyanobacteriales > Nostocaceae > Nostoc. The sequence continues at coordinate 170,080 of NZ_JBALCT010000014.1, forward strand.
ATTAGATAAAATTATCAAAAAGGTGCGGGTAGTTCGTCCCCATCAGGATGCAATCGAACTACTTGATTTAGGAATTAAGGATGGAAAATTTGCTCAGATTGCCCCTAATATTAGCCCAGACACAGGTAAAGAGATATTTGATGGCAAAAACCTGTTGGGCTTTCCTGGGGTCGTGGATGCCCATATGCACATCGGTATCTATCAACCCCTCGACAAAGATGCTCTGACTGAAACCAAAGCAGCCGCAATGGGAGGCGTGACTACCAGCTTAAATTACATCCGTACAGGGCAGTATTATCTTAACAAAGGCGGCTCCTACCGCGATTTTTTTCCAGAGGTGTTGGCTTTATCCGCAGGTAATTTTTTTGTAGATTACAGCTATCACATCGCACCGATAGCTAGCCAGCATATCGACGAAATACCTCTATTATTTGAAGAACATGGTATATCTTCGTTTAAAATCTTCATGTTTTATGGCGGCTATGGGTTGCATGGTTTGTCAGACCAGCAAAACCTCTTTTTGATGATTAATAAAGAGGAACGGTATGATTTCGCCCATTTTGAATTTATTATGCGTGGTCTAACTCGCTTGATGGAAAAACATCCAGAAGCGCGAGATACTATTAGCTTGAGTTTGCACTGCGAAGTTGCAGAAATTCTCAACGCTTATACCAAAATAGTTGAAAACGATTCTAGTCTTAGTGGACTGCACGCTTACAGTGCAGCGCGTCCACCTCATTCCGAAGGGTTAGCAATTTGCATTGCTTCTTATTTGGCACATGAGACTAACTGTGCAAATATCAATTTATTGCACCTGAGTTCGCGTAAAGCAATGGAAGCAGCTTTGACTATGCAAACTGCTTTTCCCCATATCAATTTTCGGCGAGAAGTTACTGTCGGACATTTGTTATTAGATGTCGATACTCCCAATACAATTTGGGCAAAAGTCAACCCTCCTATTCGTCCCCGTGCCGATGTGGAATACTTATGGCAAGCAGTACTCAACAATCAGGTAGATTGGATAGTTAGTGACCACGCTTGCTGTTCTGCTGAACAAAAAAGAAGTGCTAAAGACCCGAATAATATTTGGTTAGCAAAGTCTGGTTTTGGCGGTACAGAATATTTGCTTTCTGGTGTATTTAGTGAAGGTAGCAAGCGGGGGATGTCTTACAACCAGATGGCTAAATTACTATCTTGGAACCCATCGCGGCGCTTTGGTTTGTTAGAAAAAGGTGATATTGCTGTTGGCTATGATGCTGATTTGGTGTTAGTAGACCCCAATGAAAGTTTTGTGGTACGTGCGGCTGAGTCGGAGTCACAACAAGGTTATACACCCTTTGAAGGAGTAGAGTTAACTGGGCGGGTGAAGAGTACTTTTTTGCGCGGAAATCTGATTTACAACAATGGACAGATTTTGGGTTCTCCTACTGGGCGCTATTTAAAAAGATGTTTAAAGTAGTCTCCACGGAAATATTGTTATTTAAAATCCCTATTCATTAATATGTCCATATGAACAAACTGTTCCAAGCTGGGATACATCCCTATCAACTCTCACAAAAAATAACCCTCCATCAACAGTTCTGTGTCTGGGAAAAGTATCATAGCTGGGACAATAGCCTAAGTGATATTTTGCAAAACGGTAATTTCCGATATCACAATAGCCAGCTAAAGCATATGCTTCTTCATTATAGGATTGAATCATTCCATAGTGAGCGTCATAATGTGGCAAGATGGCAAGCAGCCATGTTCCACCGCCGTTGTTATGTTTCCTTAAAAACTTCTTTTTTGCTACTTCAAATTGAACTGTCTGTGTCTGACCCCAAGGCAACAATTTGCTATCCAATACAGGTATAAATTCACTCAATCTAGCATCAGAAAAGCCATTTCGTGTATTAATATACTTTAATGGAACTGGGCCATTTTCCATCCACAGGATTTCCGCTTGTTCTTCACCTAAAACTTTCCAAGATTCTACTTTTACCCCTGCGGGAATAAAGGAGTAAGAATGTTTATCTAGTCGCCATTCACCGATTTGAATTTCACCAGCAAGAATAAAAATTTCCAAATCAGCTGTAAAAATACCAGATGGCGCTTCAAATCCGGGCGGTAGCATTACTCTGGAAGTAGATGCGCCACAGTCATGCCAAGTTAGCAATCTTCGTCTTCCTGCTAGTACTTCGTCTGGCATTCCACTGATTCGCCATCCTTGTTCTTCACACACAGCATTTGTGTTGAAAAATTGATACTGGCGAGGCAAGTATTCTTTGGATATTGCCGTGCGTCTTCCCGATAGGTTCAAGCGTCCTCTACCATCTCCGCCCCAATCTTCTTTTAAAGGCGCTACATACAAAAAATCATCAGCTTGGTCTTCTGCTGCGGAATTAAAATTTTTATTCTCTTCGCCCACAATCTCTAATTCTCCTGCTTCTATCCTTCTTCTTACGCAGCCAATCATAATATTATATTTACTGAATTTTGTCTAGAAATTCAATTGCTACCTTTGATATTTCTTCAGGTATCTGGTTCATCATGCATATTGTTCCGCCTTCGATATCAATCATCTTTGCATGAGGAATTGCTGTTAAAATAAACTCTCTATTGTCTGCGTTAGCAAAACCTAGTCTTTCTAATTGTCTTACGTCCTCTGTACCAGACAATATTAGAGTTGGAGACTGAATTAAACGAAATCTTGCTTCCATTCTTTGGCAGTAGTCCATAACAGCCAAAGGTGCATACCAAGGATAGCCAAAACCTTTTAAATCGTCCAAAACCCAACGGTGATTTAATTCAGGAGAACCTATATAGCTTGCTCTCGCTGACCATCTTTGCATCAGATGGGAGCCGTCTACTTGGATATTAAGATTTTCAAATTTATTGGATAAAGCTGCTTTTCCCTCTTCGTTAAAGTTATCTATGTTGCATAATATAATTTTTTCAACTCGTTGAGAATAAGCTGCTGCTACTTCTGCTGCTACACAAGCGCCTGTATGGTTCCCAAGAATACTTGTGGTTTTTATTCCTAATTCGTCTAGCAGTAAAATAACAGTTTTTGCATAATCTTCAATTGAATACATTCTTGGTGGTTTATCAGAATCTCCTAATCCCAAAAAGTCCATAGCAATAACTAGTCTTTTCTGAGCAAATATTGGGATCAACTCACGAAATTCGTCACCACTTCTGAAGTTTTGATGAAGTAAAACAAGAGGTTTTCCCTCGCCACCAATACGGTAAAGAATCTGCCCATCTTCAGTATCTAAAAATGCTCGTTTGATTGGTTTATTCATATCATACCGATCAAGTTTAGCGGTTCTTAATTGGTTGTAATACAGGCTGTTCGTAAGGGTACGACAATGTTCATTGGTGTCAACTTAACGTTAAAAGGGCGGTTAGAAACCGCGTCTACACGAAACTTTACCCACCGACCTGGGTTCCAGACAAGGGGCTTAAGTTGACACGGATGAACAATGTTATGCCTCTACTGCGTATTGCTATTTGATCTTTTTTATTTTTGATTACGGCAACAAAGAGTTATGAGTAATTTTTTACTTTTTACCTTTTTTGTGCTATGGTTTGTAACCATTCAATCAGGGGTCTTAAGGTTCCTGGCAATGCTGCCTCGCTGACAGTCACCGTATGCTGTCTACCGTTATCTTCTACTGTTAACTTATACTGAAAGCGATCGCTCTCTTGATTTGGCGAAGTAATTAGTTCAGGTAGCCTAAATAAATCAGCAACTTCCACCAGTCGGGGAAGTGTCGCAGCTTCATTTGGCGGGAGAGTGTCTGTATCAACGGTAGTCTTCTTGCTGATTCCGGCAAAGCCGCCCGTGCGTTCAAATGATACCCGCATTTTTTTGCTCTCCGTTGTGTTATTTAGTTGGGATAAATACAAAGACTGGGAGATGATAGTTTTCACCTCCCAGTTTAGCAATAACAAACAATACATCTAAAAAGTTATAAGTTAAGAAAAAACAGACGCGATTAATCCGTCTCTCCTGTACAGACGCGATTAATCGCGTCTCTAAATAACTCCTACCTTTTGCCAAGCATTCTGCACAGCTTTCTGCTCATTACTGCCATTACCGTAGAGTTCGCCAGCAATTTGAATAGTGACGCTGGCAGCTTGTTTAAAATCTGCTTTGGCACGCAAGCGATCGCGTAAAGCTATATACCAGATTTTACCAGTTTTTTCCCAGGCATAGCCTCCAATCTCAACAGCCGCCAGATAAAAGGCATAGTTAGGAATTCCTGAGTTGATATGCACCCCGCCGTTATCATCAGTACCAGTGTATTTATCTTTTACATGGGCTGGTTGAGGATCTTTGCCCAATACTGGATCATCGTATGCTGTTCCCGGTGCTTTCATGGAACGGAGGGCAACACCTTTGACAGTCGGTACCAAAAGACCTTCGCCAATCAGCCAGTCTGCCTCTTGTGCAGTCTGATTTTTGAACTTTTGTTTCACCAAGGAACCGAAAACATCAGAAAACGATTCATTCAGTGCCCCTGGTTCGCCAAAATACTGTAAACCAGCTTGATACTGGGTTACACCATGAGTTAGCTCATGCCCAATCACATCAATTGACTTCGTGAAGCGTTGAAACAGTTCTCCGTCGCCATCACCATAAACCATCTGGTCGCCGTTCCAAAAGGCATTGTCATATTTAGCGCCATAATGCACGGTGGAATCTAAACGTAGTCCTTTGTCGTCAATCGAATTGCGATCGAATATCTCATGAAACAAGTCATAAGTAGCACCAGCAGCATCGTAGGCTTCATTAACTGCTACATCACTGCTGGCAGGATCTCCCTCAGCACGCACCAGCGTACCAGGGAGTTGCTGCCCATTTTTGGCATCGTATATGGTGCGGCGCTTTTCACCAGGAGAAGGCGCAAACGAGATATTACCTACGACGTTTCTCCGTCCCAGAAATTGTGCTGAAATATTTAATGTATGAAAAGCCCAAGTACGCTGCTGCGGATTGCCATTCACCACAACATTTTTTAGCATATGGGGCGGGATAATACAACAAATAGGGCATCTAGAGTCAAGTAGATGCTCATACTTGAATCGGGCTGATTTCTTTTTATTTCGAGTCATCCAAGATATTCTCCTTTTGAAACTAAGTGATGGCAAACAAAGGAGCAGAAAAACGAATCGAAATCGTGTGTCCCTGGTTTGTTTTCTGAAGGAAATTTTCTACTCTGTATTTTCGGATAGGTCTGTGGAGGATGCATAGTACCCTCATGGGGTACTTTTGATGTGGAAATATTACCTAAAAACACAAGGAGAGCTTAATTACCGCAAGTCTGGGCCAAAATTCTTGCGTGAGTTAGCAAGACCTCTTTTACAGACCTAATGCGTTTATATTTTAGTTCTTATCAAGGAAAATAATGTTATTTATTGCTGTTTTGTAACTATCAAGCTGTTAATGCTATAAATACCCATTGGAGGGAAGCATCTCAGTTTTGTTTTGTAAATATACCAGATAAGAAACAAGATTCTTGCTCCCTCTACTTACCAAGGAGAGGGTTGGGGTGAGGTTTGACAAGGCTTTTTACGAAAGTGAGATACTCCCCATAAGAGACAGGTAAATCCTAAATCTAGGCATCCAAAACCTAAAATTTTCACAGACAGCCACCAAACACCGCCAGACTATAATATTTCCAAGGTACTGCAACTGTCTTAAATCCAGCTTTGCTCAACATTTGTAAATGAGCATCTAAGCTAGCTAGCTGGTCTTGACTGGAGTAACCTTGGGTACTGCTCGCGCCACGTTTAGCGCTATTCATCAAGCTGATGACACAACTGTTATACAGCATTTTACCCTTGAAGATGGGGCAGTGATGCTTGATCCTGATGTATGTGAGTATTTTCCTAATGCAGAAGCTGTTAATCAGGCTTTACGCAGATTGATTAGTCTGTTTCCGAAAAATAGCGAATCGATTACACCTGAATCTGTTGAATAATCTGCATCGTCTCTACACTAACTGTGCAGACTCTTTGTAGTAAATCTATTACCTGTTCTTTGTAATCTGCAAATCGATATGTATTGAATTTTTCAGCAATTGTCGGGTCTTTAGGTTTCTTTTCTTTGTATTGATCTAAAATCCATTCTAAAGCACAACGATTACCAAGGCGATATTCCCAAGCAATTTTGGGGACACCTTCTAAAGTTGTGACATCATCTAAAATAATGGTTCCATTAGCTATATTAGCTTTCAGTTTTGCTTTTGGTATTCTGTTATTATCTTTAGCCAAAGGTAAATCAATTCGTTTTAAAGGATAGGGTTGGACAGTTTCATAATTGATGTGTAAATCCATCAACTGTTTACCCCAGCTAACCCATTGCTGAAAGTCTTCGTAGAAGGGTATTCGGGGAAATTCTCGTTTCAGATTGAGTTCGTATTTGGTGCGATAGGCGGGATTATGTAAGACGGCGTAAGTGTAGTGGAAAATATCTAATTTGGTAATTATCGAGTCGTTGTAATGATTTTGGAATTGGGATAATCCCCAGTCGGTGATATTGTCGATGCAGTTCCCGTCTTTGTCGTAGCGATAGATGGGAAGACATTGCACCATATCTAATGAATATATTGCATAGTCAGGCAAGATTTTTGAAGCAATAGCTGCAAAATCTAATCTACTTCCAGCAGTAAACAAAATTGCTTTATTATCAACATTTTGACCGAATATTTGGCTCTGCTGATATTGTATTTCATTTAAATTCTTATTAAAATAAAGTTTCCTTTTTACAAATGGTCTGTATAAAGCATCTATAAAACAACTTTCTTTAAAGCTATATTTTTCACCTTTTATCAAATCTTTCTTAACTGCTCTGCTCCACTTAATACTGGAATCCAGAGCTACTGTTGTATACTGATTTAGTTTCCCATAATATTTATCAACATCTTGATTATAAACCTGAATTAAATATTGTATTTTTTTCTCCAGATTTTCAAAGGAATCGTCATAAACCCACTCATCTCTTGCAGTAACAACACCCAACGAAAATAACTTAAAAACTGTATGCTCATCTTTCTTGCTTTTACCAAGTTTAGTTTCCTTATTAGCTAATGATAGCAAGCTATCAAAATCATTATCAGTAAGGTTTATCCAGTTGTTACTTTTATCTGGTGTAATGTGTTCAAAATTAATTTGAGATAATTTACTTTCTGCCAGAAACCTTAGCTTATCCTCTGCTGTTTCAAATTCTGATCTATGACTGAAAAAAATTTTACACGAGCCGCTACTGTTCTCCTTTTTTTTCACCATAAAGCTAACAGCAACCCCAGTTTGAATACCAAAAACATTATGCTTAGTTCCTGAAATTTTAGGATTAGCTCTTATATCTCCACCCAAATCTATGATATAAATCTCACTAAAATCGTCACTAACAGCTTTTATAAAACCGTCAAATGTTCTCGCATTGATAAAAGATGAGTTGGTAATAAAAGCTAAAATACCGTTGTCATTTAACTTGTTTGTTGCCCAACGAAAGAAACGGAAATACATATCATAAACTTTAGTTTTCTGGGCAATACTATATTTAACGTAACTATCTTTAATTAACTTGTCTATTTCTGGATATAGGCGGTTTTTATTATTATCATTCTCATTTGCTTGATTTGCATTGTAAGGTGGATTACCAATAATTACTGATATTTTACTTTCATTCTGTCGTTTAATTCTCTCTGTATTTTCTACACTCAGCGAAAGCAAATTCATTTGTTTACCTTCAAAAGATGTATGCTCCAGCGTATCGACAAAACAGATATTTTTAAACTCCTCATACACACCCATTTTTTGTTTATAGGTGTATTCAATATTCAAGTTAGCTATGTAATAAGGCAAAATGGCCACTTCATTACAATGAATCTCATGCTTATACTTATATTCCAGACTATTCTTAGGTAAATAATCAATTAATTCAGTAATAAAAGTGCCTGTTCCCCTAGCCGGATCTAAAATTTCGACATCTTTATCAGCTAGCAGCTTACCAAAATTTTTATGAACTAAATAATCCACACTTTCAATCATGAAGCGGACAATTTCATTCGGCGTATATACGATTCCTAGCCTGTCCGCCGCTTTCGGATTATATGCTTTGTAGAAATTCTCATAAAGCACTTTTAAAAACTTCTGCTTTTCATGATGATTGTAAATATTCGCAGCAGTTCTTCTAATGACACCATAATAACGCTCAATAGTTCCAAGAGTATTTTTTTTAGTGCTACCTGTAAAAAATGTATCGATGATAGTTTTTAATTCACGAGCAATATTATTTTCTCGATGAAACTGAGATTCATTGAAGATGCTGATAAAGATATCTTCAGTTAAAATATGCTGAATCATCATTTCTCTAATATCTAGCAAAGTGATTTCAGGATTAATTGATTCTTTGCAGATACCCCAAAATTTAGCCCTCGCTGTTTGAAAAGCTGCGTTTGTTTCGATTTGACTATCAATTAAGTCACGCAAAGCATTTAAAACACTCGGTAAGTCTTCCTTAAAAGTTTCAATCGCCTCACGAAAATCTTTAACTTCTGGGCGAACATAGTTAATAAAAGATGTAATTATTCCATCCAGCGCGTCAGCATCTTTCATCAGGACGCGCCTAGTTTCATGTCCACCCTGAATTAAAACGGCTTTTTTCGAGTCTTCAAACAGAATGTTACTATCTGGGTAGCCTTTTATCAGCTTTTTTTCAATTTATTGGTCTAAATTGTCATATTCATCTTTACTTTCCCAATAGCCCCAATCCAAACGCAAAGCATCTTTAACAGTGCCATCTGGATAAACAAGTTTGCCGCTAGCTGTTTTATAATCTAGTTCGGGAATAAGTCTAAATTCTCTAGGTTTACAATATTCATTGACTAAGTTTTGAAATGCAACCCGAATCGATGTTTCTTTACGTGAACCGCCATACTGGATAATTCTTTCTACTTCTGTGTGATATTGACTAACCAGAAGTTTGGACATACTTTATCAAACTTTTATACTTTTAAAGTATGTCCAAACTAGCTTTAGTTATTACTAACTAACACCAGTGATATCCACAGCTAAAATATGAAGATTAAATAAACCTTCAAGTTAAATGTTAGGTAAAAAGAGGTGAATTTCCAAATAACATCACGTCTGAACAGAGGTTATGACAGACGAAGCCTAGTAAAGATGTAAAATATACTGCCGTTGATTTTGAATTATCGAATATAATACAATTATTTAAGTAAAAACACGGGATACTGATCTCCTCTTCTCTTGCTGCGTCTAGAACGGTTGTTCCAAGAATAAGTCGGACATCGCGTTATTTAGTTGTTAGTCATTAGTATTAGACAAAGGACAAATATGATCAAAATCCTCCACCTCTCCGACATCCACATGGGAAGCGGCTTCTCCCACGGGCGAATTAATCCTGCAACTGGATTAAATACACGGCTAGAAGATTTTGTCAATACACTATCTAAATGTATTGACCGAGCGCTGACAGATGCTGTTGATATGGTGATATTTGGTGGCGATGCTTTCCCGGATGCTACACCACCACCTTATGTACAACAAGCTTTTGCTAGCCAGTTTCGCCGTCTCATGGATGCCAATATTCCCACAGTGCTGTTGGTAGGAAACCACGACCAACACTCCCAAGGACAGGGAGGAGCAAGTTTAAATATTTACCGCACCTTGGGAGTACCAGGATTTGTTGTCGGTGATACATTAACTACTCACTGCATCGAAACCCGTAATGGTAAAGTGCAAGTAATCACCCTCCCTTGGCTGACCCGTTCTACCCTGATGACTCGCCAAGAGACTGAAGGTTTGTCTTTGGCGGAAGTCAACCAATTGTTAACGGAACGTCTGCGAGTTGTTTTAGAAGGGGAAATTCGTCGTCTTGACCCCGATGTACCAACTGTCCTTCTAGCTCACTTGATGTCTGACAATGCTACCTTGGGCGCAGAACGCTTTTTGGCAGTAGGTAAAGGCTTTACTCTACCCCTATCTTTGCTGACGCGACCTTGTTTTGATTATGTAGCGTTGGGACACGTCCACCGCCACCAAAATCTGAATAAATCTAACAACCCGCCGGTGATTTATCCAGGGAGTATTGAGCGGGTAGATTTTAGCGAAGAAAAAGAAGACAAAGGCTATGTAATGCTGGAACTTGAGCGGGGGAGCGCTGAATGGGAATTTTGTCCCTTAACAGTTCGGACTTTCCGCACCATTGAAGTGGATGTCTCGAAAGCAGATGATCCGCAAGCGGTATTAATGAAAGCGATCGCCAAGTATGATATTGAAGATGCTGTAGTGCGGCTAATTTACAAACTCCGCTCCGAACAGATGGATTTAATTGACAGTTCCTCTCTACATACTGCTTTAAGTCCCGCTCATACCTACACCATTCAAGCAGAATTAGTCAGTCAATTGGCTCGACCCCGCATTCCTGAATTGAGTGCAAGTAGCAGCATCGACCCAATGGAAGCCTTGAAAACTTACTTGAACAATCGTGAAGACCTCAAAGATATCGCAGCATCAATGCTGGATGCTGCACAGAAGTTGCTAGCAGATGATGTCCAAGTCTGGCTGGAAGCAGCAACTAGTGAGTAAGATAGATGCCAATTATTTTCAGACAAGCTGCCAGAACCCTTTGATGCATTGTCCAATACAGGTTAGGATAATCCATCAATTAGCGGAAAAACTTCAAGCACGCTTAATCGCGCTGTAACATGACAATCACCCAAATTTGTATTTGGGCAGATTTTTGAGGAGTTTGCTACTCTACTATCAATTATGCTTTTCTTCTACCCAGAGGAAATTTTGAATTCAGTAAATTAAGTTATCGAGCCTTGAATAAGCTACTCTTGACAGGTAAATATTTTCGTTTTATGGCTTTTTTCCTACCGCTAATCATTTGGTGGGGATATAAAGAAGTACAAAACCAATTTGTACAGCCAGAAGCAGTTGTAGTGTTGGGTGGTTCAACCAGACGTTTAGAGCGAGAGAAGTTTACGGCTGAATTTGTCACCCAGCATCCAAATATACCAATTTGGATTAGTGGGGGTAGTCCACCTAGATCCACCCAACGAGTGTTTATTAAAGCTGGTGTTGATCCCAAACGTTTACACTTGGATTATGAAGCCGTAGATACAGTTACTAATTTTACTACGTTGGTGGATGATTTGCAAGCTCGCGGCATCAAAAGCGTTTATTTGATTACTTCAGATTTCCACATGCGTCGAGCTTGTGTCATTGGCGAAATTATTTTGGGTAGTCGAGGTATTTATTTAAAACCAGTGCCAGTTCCTTCAGGAAAACCACCGGAATCTATCGAAAAATCTATCCGTGATGGAGCTAGAGCGATACTTTGGTTAGCGACTGGTTACACGGGTGTGGATGTAGCTAAAAATAAATAATAAATCAAACCAATTTTAGATTTTGAAATTGAAAATATTCAGATTCAGAGGCTTTATCAATTTGAAACAAAAGAAACTATTCTAAAAGGATGTTTGAAAAGTCGTAAAGTATACCAAAAACCCCGCTTCCATTCCCCTCCCCGAAGCGGAGAGAGGCTTTGAAACCCCCATTCCCTTGTAGGGAAGGGGGCTAGGGGGTTAGGTTACTGATACTTTGATGTTACAAAAAATAGTTTTTAAACATTCTCTAAGTTGGGATCATTTATGGTAATTTGCATGATATTAACCTAAGTCAATACAGGCAAATCAAGAGAATTAATAGCAATAATCCTGACATTAACTAAGTAAGAACAGACACATGAAACTACAATTATCGAAAAGCTAGCGCCACGCCAACTTTCAAATAACACAATATAAAAACAAATTAACAATTTTTGCTCATTTGGTTGCTTGGTGAATACTTTGCGTCTATCAAAGTTTCGAGCAATGGCTTGGGTAACTCGAATTTATCTATGTAGTTTCGGGAAAAAAACGTCCCAATCCCCTCCACAATTTGATACCCTAGCTTAAACAGATTTGAGAAAAATTAAAGCGTGGAAATTCAACTTGGGCGGGGGAAAACAGCTCGCAGAGCTTACGGAATAGATGAAATTGCTCTAGTCCCCGGTAACAGAACACTAGACCCCAGTTTGGCAGAGACTAAGTGGCGGATTGGCAATATTGAGCGAGAAATCCCGATAATTGCCAGTGCGATGGATGGCGTTGTAGATGTTCGGATGGCTGTACGTTTGTCACAGTTAGGAGCATTAGGTGTCCTCAATTTAGAGGGAATTCAAACTCGCTATGCTGACCCAGAGCCAATATTAGATCGGATTACTTCTGTGGGTAAAGATGAATTTGTTGCCCTGATGCAAGAACTCTATGCCGAACCAATAAAGCCGGAATTAATTGAACTACGTATTCAGCAAATTAAACAACAAGGTGGCATTGCGGCGGTGAGTGCAACTCCAGCCGGTGCAAGTAAATATGGTGAGGCGGTGGCAAAAGCTGGGGCAGATTTATTTTTTATCCAGGCTACGGTAGTTTCTACTGCACATCTGTCACCAGAGTCTTTAATACCACTTGATTTAGCAGAATTTTGCCGTTCCATGCCCATACCCGTGGTGTTGGGTAATTGCGTGACTTACGAAGTTACTTTGAATTTGTTGAAAGCTGGGGCGGCTGGGGTACTGGTGGGAATTGGTCCTGGTGCGGCTTGTACTTCTCGTGGGGTGTTGGGTGTGGGTGTGCCACAGGCGACTGCGATCGCAGATTGTGCTGCGGCACGAGATGATTACTACAAGGAAACTGGTAACTATATCCCGATTATTGCTGATGGCGGTTTAATCACCGGTGGCGATATTTGTAAATGCATCGCCTGCGGTGCCGATGGTGTGATGATTGGTTCCCCCTTTGCCAGAGCCGCCGAAGCCCCAGGACGAGGTTATCATTGGGGTATGGCGACTCCCAGCCCAGTTTTGCCTCGTGGCACCCGGATTCGCGTTGGTACCACTGGTAGCCTAGAGCAAATCCTCATTGGCCCAGCAGGACTAGATGACGGCACTCACAATCTTTTAGGAGCCTTAAAGACGAGCATGGGCACCTTGGGAGTTAAAAATATTAAAGAAATGCAGCAAGTGGAAGTTGTAATTGCGCCTTCCTTATTAACCGAGGGTAAAGTTTACCAAAAAGCTCAACAATTGGGTATGGGGAAATAGAGGGAGTAGGGAGTAGGGAGTAGGGAATAGGGAAGGATGAGGGAGATAGCAAAGATGCCGGAGAAATAATTAATGCCCACTCCCCAATCCCCATTACCCCTTATCCCCAGAGGAAACCCCACCTTCCCCACTCCCCAATTCTGAAATAAATTTTTCCAGCCCCCTAAACAATTGCTGGAAAAATTCGATATGTCGCCTACAATAGAGATAGCGGAGACGCATGTTTCCGTTCACTCCTCACACCACACTCCGCCCGGACTACTGTTCGGGCGGTTCCTTATGTTTGTAAATAAAATAAGAGAGCTTCTTTGCAAATATACATCCTCTACTCCCAAGCCGAAGTTTTTGCTATGGTAGAATTTTCACCAAGCTCAGATATTATTGGCGAAGGTTTTAGGCATGTCAAAGGCCGCACAAGTTACCGATTCTAGTTTCAAGCAAGAAGTACTCGACAGCGATGTACCTGTTTTAGTTGACTTTTGGGCACCCTGGTGCGGACCATGCCGTATGGTAGCTCCTGTTGTCGAGGAAATCTCCGAACAGTACGAAGGTCAAATAAAGGTTGTAAAAGTCAACACAGATGAAAATCCTCAGGTTGCAAGCCAGTATGGCATCCGCAGCATTCCCACATTAATGATTTTTAAGGGTGGACAAAAAGTGGATATGGTGGTAGGTGCTGTGCCTAAAACTACATTAGCTACCACTCTTGAAAAGTATCTTTGAAACTCAATCGGCAATAAAATCCTCTTGAGTTATCCATTTTGTTCTAACTTTAAGTTAATTTTTATAAACAAGTTTGAGAGGCGCAAATTTCTCGTTTCTCAAGCTTGTTTACCTTTGTATACAATTTCCGAATATTTTTAGGAGTTTTCTACCTCAAAAACAACTCCCTAATTCCCGCACTACCAATTTCTACCGCTATAGCATGGCCAACAGAAAACCCAAAAGCTGAGTCACGTCGCTTCTCTACTAGACGCTGACACATTTCTAATTAAGTGCCACAGGTGTTGAAGTAGCGATATATTTGATAATCTATCTTCCATAAATCAACTGTTGGTTGTTGAATCTATGAAGTCTTATTTAGCCGCCGCTATTCAATTGACCAGTGTGCCCAATCTACACAAAAATTTGGCACAGGCAGAAGAATTAATCGAGCTTGCCGTGCGTCAAGGTGCCGAATTGGTAGGTTTGCCAGAAAACTTTTCTTATATGGGAGAAGAAAAAGACAAACTCGCGCAAGGCGATGCGATCGCTCTTGAAAGTGAAAATTTTCTCAAAAAAATGGCTCAACGCTTTCAAATTACGATCTTGGGCGGCAGCTTTCCACTTCCGGTAGACAATACAGGCAAAGTTTATAACACCACTCTACTCATCGACTCAAACGGTCAAGAACTTGCCCGCTACTATAAAGTACATTTATTTGATGTTGATGTCCCTGACGGCAACACCTATCGGGAATCCAGCACCGTTGTGGCTGGTACGCAACTACCCCCCGTTTATTTCTCAGAAAAACTTGGCAATTTAGGACTTTCTATTTGTTATGATGTTCGCTTCCCTGAACTGTATCGTCATCTGGCAGATAAGGGAGCTGATGTTATGTTTATTCCCGCCGCCTTTACCGCCTTTACTGGCAAAGATCACTGGCAAGTACTACTACAAGCCAGAGCCATCGAAAATACCGCCTACGTCATTGCTCCTGCCCAAACAGGTAACAACTACGCCCGCCGTCTAACCCACGGACACGCCGTTATTATCGACCCTTGGGGCGTAATTTTAGCCGATGCTGGGGAAAAACCGGGAATTGCGATCGCCCAAATCAACCCCACTAGGCTTGAACAAGTCCGCCGTCAAATGCCCTCCTTACAACATCGAGTATTCTAGGCGCTGGGGATGAGGGAGCAGGGGAAGAAAGAATTTTAGATTTTAGATTTTGGATTTTAGATTGAAATTTAATCCAAAATTTCAAATCCAAAATCCAAAATTGAATTGCCCCATGCCTAGTCCTTATGAATAAAACAAAAAACCGGGTGTTTACCCGGTTTCTGACGACATTCAAATTCTCAGTTTTTTAGGAGCATAGCAGCACTATGCCCCTATTTATTTGTTGTCAAAATTAAACTTTAGCGGCTGCTTTGCTAACAACGTTGAGTTCACCCTTAGCATACTTAGCAGCAAAATCTTCCAAAGAAACTTGCTTGATCTTGCTTGCATTGCCAGCCGTACCAAATTGCTGATAGCGTTCAGCACAAACCTTCTGCATATATGTAATGGAAGGCTTGAGGAAGTGACGGGGGTCAAACTCCTCTGGTTTTTTAGCTAAAGCTTCACGTACAGCAGCAGTAATTGCCAAACGGTTGTCGGTGTCGATGTTTACTTTACGTACACCACTCTTGATGCCTTTTTGGATTTCTTCTACAGGTACGCCGTAGGTTTCAGGAATTGCACCACCATACTGGTTAATTATGGCCAGCAAATCTTCAGGTACAGAAGAAGAACCATGCATTACCAAGTGGGTGTTGGGCAGACGGCGGTGAATTTCTTCAATGCGGCTGATTGCCAAAATTTCCCCAGTCGGCTTGCGGGTAAACTTGTAAGCACCGTGGCTTGTGCCAATGGCAACAGCCAAAGCATCTACTTGGGTTGCTTCTACGAAGTCAACAGCTTCATCGGGGTCAGTTAAGAGTTGGGAGTGGTCGAGTGTACCTTCAAACCCATGACCATCTTCAGCTTCACCAGCACCAGTTTCTAGAGAACCCAAACAACCGAGTTCACCTTCAACGCTCACACCCAGAGCATGAGCTACATTTACGACTTCGCGGGTAACATTGACGTTGTACTCGAAGCTAGCGGGGGTCTTAGCATCAGCTTCTAAGGAACCATCCATCATCACGCTAGTGAAGTTGTTCTTAATTGCTGAGTAGCAGGTAGCAGGCGCATTCCCATGATCTTGGTGCATGACAATGGGAATCTGAGGATAGGTTTCTACTGCTGCCAAAATTAGGTGGCGTAGGAAGTTTTCTCCAGCATAAGCACGAGCGCCACGAGAAGCTTGCAAAATTACAGGGCTATCTGTCTCGACAGCAGCCTTCAGGATCGCCTGAATCTGCTCCAAATTGTTAACGTTGAAAGCTGGGATGCCATAACCGTTTTCAGCTGCGTGATCCAACAGCAGCCGCAGTGGTACAAGCGCCATAGATAGTCCTCCTAATGTGGTTGTCAGCTAGTCGGTGTGAGAGAAGCGTAATTATTACGCTAAATCTTAAGAGTTTTTTCAACTTATAGGAAATTATAACTAGTGTGGTGTGTCATGTTGAAAAAGATCACGCCATGTTTACTATTATAAATATGCCCTATATTTGCTCTCTAGTGCTGTACTATATTCGCTCTGTCGCATTTGCTGCTGGAATACTAGAGAACTTAGGCACAAGCGAAGAGGTATTTTCTGAGGTTTAACGATTCGAGGGAGTAGATAAGAGGTAAGGGGAGTGTCTTTGCTCAACTGCTGCACCTGATAAATTACAGCTATTTTCAGGTAAATAGACCACGCAGTAGGGGCATAGCAATGCTGTGCCCTTACGACAGGTGTGGTTCAAATACTTGAATTCTGCTGTAAAATAGCGATCGCCTGTGTGTTTATACTTGCAATCAGATTTAACTGAGTGATAATTATTCTGTAAATACCTCGACCAATAGACATCTCAGGATAGATATTATAAATCTGTGTTGCTTTGTTTGAGCAAAACTTATTTTATTTTGTGAAAATTTTATGGTTAAAGGATTGAGAGTTAGTATGTTGCTATTGGCAGTTCTGGGAAATCTGGTATGGTCATTTAGTGCCAAGGCAAATTTTAACGGTCAACTCACCATAGAAATTCATGGCTTGAAGAATAAAGAAGGACAAGTCTGTGCCAGTATATTTGCAAGCAGTGAAGGATTTCCTAGCGATCGCGATCGCGTCTTACAAAAGCAGTGTAGCAAGATTACTGACACTCCCTTAATCATTAGCTTTCAGAACTTGAAAGCAGGTATTTATGCGGTTGCTGTTTTTCACGATCAAAATAATGACTACACTCTCAATAGTAATATTTTTGGTACACCAAAGGAAGGCTTTGGATTTTCCAGCAACCCAGAAATTCGCACAAGAGCGCCCAAATTTAGCGAAGCAGCATTTTTAGTGGCAGGCCCGGACACCAATATCCAAATCGAGTTGAAATATTTTTAGACTTATTCTTGTGAATCGTTGTGTGAATCTTCAGGTAGACTCTGTTGTTCCGGCAAGCCACGCATTCGATTCATCTGAGTTAAAGCATATCGTGCTGTTGCTTGCACTTCGGCATCTGGGTCTTCTAGTGCATGGCGCAACATATGACTCATTTGATCCATCAAATCATAAACACGCGTCAGGTCACGGATCGCATTTTGTCGTACTTGTGGACTTTCATCTTGGATTGAAATTGCTAAAGCACGATTCATCGGTTTGAGTGTGCGAGTGCCAATTTCTGCCAAAGCTGCCAAAATTAAACTGCTTTCTTGAGAATCAGCATCAATCATCAGGTCAACCATTGGCTGAATTGCCCGCGAATCTCCCTGCTGACCCAAATCCCAAATAGCCTTGCGTCGCTTCGTTGGGTCAGAACTGCGTAATTCTTGAATTAATTCGTCAACGATATTGAGTTTAACCAGTCGGGAAGTTTTTTCTGGTAGCAGTAATTGTGTCGCTAATGGTGGCGTAGCTGTTTGTGGACTAGTTACAGTCTCTAGTAAGAGTGGTGTTATCGGGTCTTTCTTAGCTTGACTCAAGCTTTTAGTATTTGATATTTCGGACTTTTCCACTTGTTTTATCTGACGAAACCACCTCAGCAGGTAAATAAGTGCGCCAATACTTCCTAGAACTCCGATGGCAAATATTAACCACCAGACAAAACCTCTCTCGGTTGGCTTGGGTGTTGTAGTTGGTTTGGAAGTGGCAGCAGGAGAGGTGAATATTCGAGAGGTGATAATCTGATTTTTGGCTGCCAAAGCTGCTTGGAGTTTCCCCATAGTCGCCAGACCGATAATGCCATCTATTTTTAAACCCTTTGCTTTCTGGAATTTAGCTACAGCGATTTCCGTACTGTCGTTGTACTGTCCATCGACCACGCCACTGTAGTATCCCAACTGCTTTAATAGAGTTTGTAGTTTCTGCACATCTGACCCTTGACTACCGGGCATCAAAACAGCCGGACTAGCAGTTACTGTCGAACTAGCTTGTGCAAGTTCTAAAATTTCAGGTGCTAGGTTAGGTGTGGCTGTACTTGCGCGATTTGGGTAAAAACCCAGGCAAGAAAAACAGGTAAATATCAAGATTAAGGAAGGGCGTAGCCTCATATTGCAAGTTTCAGCCTGAACGTGCTTTTGAAGTCTTCGATACCACAATAACAATTCAAAATTCAAAATTCAAAATTGTTCGCGTGGTAACAAAGCAGACAAGGCTCACTGTGTCACCTTGTCGAAGTGCAGCGTCTCGTAGAGAAGAGACTTATATCATGTCCCGGTAATTAGTTGTGATTCCCATAGTCATTGCACCCCACACGCCAGATGCTCCACTTGGGGAGACCCCTCTGAGCGCTGGCTCCCCTAAATCCCCTCCCCGCTCTTCAGGTGGGGAGACAAAGCATAGCTTTGGCTCTTTGGGGTTCTTCGGGTTTAATAAGCAATCAAGCGGACATGATATTATTGCTTATGGCAAAATTTCTGGTTCAGATTCTCTGACTGCTAAAGTTATGGGGTTCAATTTTTTTGCAGATGCTTCTAAAACTGGTTGTGGGATGTTAGCTATTTCGCCGACGGTAACTGTATCGTTTCGCGCTGCTAAAGTATCACGTTGGTTAATCAGATAGATGCTGATTAAAGTGAGGAAAACACCGACCCACTGCAACGGACTGAGGACTTCTGAGAGAAACAGATTGCCGAATAGTAGTGCAAATATGGGTGTAAGGAAGGTGAGGGAACTAAGGCTGGTGAGACTGCCACTAGAGGCAAAGTAGAAGAATAATCCGTAGGCGATCGCACTGCCAAATACGGTAGCATAACTCAAAGCCACTAAATCAGATGTTCCTAGATTCTCCCACTGCTGGGATTCAACAACTGATGAAATTCCCCATAGTGGCAATCCACCCAAAATCATGTGCCATCCCGTAGCGCTTACTGGGTCAGCGTGTCGGCACACAAACCTTATCAACACTGTTCCCACTGCCATTGATAGGGCTGCTAACAGCATTAACCACTCGCCACTAGCAAACAAATCTTGCCAGTTGCCAATTGTAATATTTGTGCCTGAGTCGAGAAAATGTAAAATCCACTCATCAGGTAAACCAATTAAACTAATACCTGTGATTCCTAGTCCTAGCCCTAGCCATCCCCAAAAACCAATGTGTTCTTGGAATAGCCACAACGACAGCAAGGCAACGGCCAAGGGTTGCGAGTCAATCATCACAGACCCTAACCCCGCACTGGTTCTGACTAATCCCTCTGCCAAAAAGCCTTGAAACAGCGTCCCATCTACTAGAGCAAATAAGGCAATCCACAGCCATGCAGCCCAACCCTTCGGCTGGGGTTTACCCATGAATGCTGTTGCAATCAGAATTAACACCCCTGCTGGTATCAAACGCACTCCCGCCATGAATAGGGGTGTGGTGTGAGGTATAACTCCTTTCATGGCTACCATTGCCGTCCCCCATAGGAAAAAGGGGGCAATTAATAGCAGAGGGGCGAAGGGAAGTTGAGATGCACTGAGTTTCAGTTGCATGGGTTTGCTGATGCCTTTGTTTAACAAGCGCAAAAATTGCTTTACCCAATTTTACCGAATTATGTAGTTTTGCGATCGCATAGCGTCTCAAAGAGACAGTCTGACCTCTCTCCTAATAGGAGAGAGCCTTTGAATCTTACTCCCCTTCCCTACAAGGGAAGGGGCTGGGGGTTAGGTCTGTATTTGACTCAAGTGTAATTAATTTCGTCCGACTACTTATCAGGTAAAAAGCACAAACGCTTTAAATCAGGCAAATAGGCAGTAGTATTTATACGTATAAATACTACTGTAAAAGTGTGTTTTATAGCTGAGAATATAAGTGATTGATCTCTCAGACCAGTTGATTCAATTTAGGAACATCGAATGCCTGTAGGATTGCCTGAATTCGTTGAAAATCCAGAAAATCGTTGCCCTGTAATTCTCTTACTCGATACTTCTGGCTCTATGTCAGGTCAGCCTATCCAAGAGTTAAATCGAGGACTTGCTGCTTTCAAAGAAGATGTACAAAAAGATTCCCAAGCATCGCTGAGTGTGGAAGTGGCAATAATCACATTTGGCCCCATAGTTAAACTGGTGCAAGACTTTGTGACGATTGACCAATTTACACCGCCTATATTGAAAGCAAATCATTTTACCCCAATGGGTGCGGCGATTGAGTATGCTTTGGATTTTCTAGAAAACCGGAAACAGACTTATAAAGATAACGGTATTCTATATTATCGCCCTTGGGTGTTTTTGATTACAGACGGAGCGCCATCAGACTCCTGGGATTCAGCCGCGAAAAGATTGAGAGAAGCAGAAGCACAAAGCCGACTATCATTTTTTGCAGTTGGTGTAAAGGGTGCTGATATGAATATCCTCAAACAAATTTCTCCTCCTGAACGTCCACCAGTTATGCTAAACGGCTTAGATTTTCGTGAGCTGTTTGTCTGGCTTTCTGCTTCGATGAAACGGGTTTCTAGTGGCAAAGTAGGGCAGGCTGTAGCTTTACCGGCTGTGGGATGGAGTCAAATTACTAGTTAGAGGAAATTTTGTGAATTGGAAAGCTGTTCGGGGTTCTGCGATCGGAACAAGTCATCAAAACCAGGAGATACCTTGTCAAGATTATGGGGATTATCGCATCTTTGATGATGTGATTGTAGGCGCTGTTGCTGATGGTGCTGGTAGTGCTAAACATTCTGATGTTGGTTCTAAATTAGTAGTAGAAACGGTACTCAAATGCTTTTCTGATATTCATGAATCTCCTCAGAAGGAAGAAGAATTGGAGGAAGGTTTTTCTCAACCACTGTCCAAAGAAGAAGCTGAAAAACTGTTTACGAGGATTGTGAAAATAGCTATTAAAAATTTACAGAATCAAGCGGACGAAGGAGGTTATTCTGTCAATGATTTAGCTTGTACGTTGTTAGTTTTCGTGGCAACTCCTGACTGGGTTACAGCTATGCAAATCGGGGATGGATTTATTGTGCTGCGTTCCCAAGACTCAGAATATCAACTGTTGTTTCAGCCAGATAAAGGTGAGTTCATCAATGAAACAACTTTTATCACCTCAAGAAATACACTAAAAGAAATGCAGGTAGAGGTTATTTACGAAAAACAAGAGTTTATTTGCGCTTCCACTGATGGACTAGAAAAAGTAGCAATTCGCTTGAGCGACTGGGAACCTTTCTCACCTTTCTTTAAACCTTTAGAGGAATACTTGGATGAAAGTGTTGATCCAAGGCAGGATAAATATCTAACGGAATTCCTCAATTCTGAACGGCTAAATTCTCGTACTGACGATGATAAAACTTTGCTTTTATGTCTTTTTAAGAAAGAGTAAAATTCGATGACAGTTCTCACCTGTGCTAGTACGGGAAAATCGATTACTCTGCTAGGTGAACCCATAGCTAATAGTGGTGAAGGTAAGGTTTGGCGAACTAATCACAATGGTTACTTAGCAAAAATTTACCACTCGCAAACTCCTGAGCAAGTGCAAAAGTTGGCTGTGATGATAGCGCACCGACCCAAAGAGCCAAACTCTCACCTAAATCATATTTCTTTTGCTTGGCCTAAATCGCTACTGAAAGCTGCTCAGGGTGATTGTGTCGGCTTTTTGATGCCGGAAATTAAGGACGCAAAAGAACTTATCGATGTATACAATCCCAAGAAAAGAAAGGATTCAAAACTTGATGTTGATTGGCGTTTTCTGCACACAACAGCGTTGAATATCGCCTCAATTATTGAAGCAATTCACATTTCTGGCTATGTTTTGGGTGACATCAAGCAGCAAAATATTCTTGTTAACGATCGCGCCTTACCTTCAATTATTGATACTGATTCTTTTCAGGTTCGTAATCCGGTAAATGGCAAAATTTATCGTTGTCCAGTTGGTTCACCAGATTATACACCACCGGAACTGATTGATCAAGATTTTTCTAGCATTGATCAAACAGAAGTACACGATCGCTTCCGGTTAGCAGTTATTATCTATCAGTTGTTGTTTGGTGGTCAAACTCTTTTTACGGGAAACTGGATAGGCGCGGGGGAAATTCCAGAAACTAATGAACTTATCCGTCAGGGTTTATGGCTGTATGCACCAAACAGTTTGATTCAACCTGTAGACAGGACAATTCCGCTTGAGATTGTTCACCCAGAGATTCAGCGATGTTTTTTGAGATGTTTTAATGATGGTTATAAAAATCCTAACTTGCGCCCAACTGCTAGGGATTGGGTACAGGCGCTCAGAATTGCTGTTAATGAGTTAACTATCTGTGGAAAGGTAGACAGCCACTATTACAGCCAAACTTATGGTAAGTGTTATTGGTGCGATCGTTCTACAAAACTTGGTATTGATATATTTCCTGGGTTTGTTAAACTAAAACAAGCTGCTGTTGTTGAATCAACATCAGAACCTAAAGCTTTTGCCGCAGATAAAATTATAGAAAATGTTGCAATAGCAGGGCAAATCCATACCTTCCAAGGGCATTCCGACTCTGTTCATTCCGTAGCTTTCAGTCCAGATGGCAGAACCATTGCCAGTGGGAGTAATGACAAGACTATTAAGCTCTGGGATGTCACAACAGGAAGAGAAATCTACACCCTTCAGGGGCATTCCGACTCTGTTCATTCCGTAGCTTTTAGTCCAGATGGCAAAACCCTTGCCAGTGGGAGTCATGACAAGATTATCAAACTATGGGATGTCACAACAGGAGGGCAAATCCGCACTATCCAAGCGCATTCCGACTGGGTTACTTCGGTTGCCTTCAGCCCAGATGGCAAAATCCTTGCCAGTGGGAATTTTGACAGGACTATCAAACTGTGGGATGTGACAACAGGACGGCAAATCCGCACTATCCAAGCGCATTCCTACTCGGTTCATTCAGTTGCCTTCAGCCCAGATGGTAAAACTCTTGCCAGTGGAAGTGATGACAACACTATCAAACTGTGGGATGTGACAACAGGACGGCAAATCCGCACTATCCAAGCGCATTATTCCTTGGTTCATTCAGTTGTTTTCAGTCCAGATGGCAAAATCCTTGCCAGTGGTAGTTCTGACAGGACTATCAAACTGTGGGATGTGACAACAGGAGGGCAAATCTGCACTATCCAAGCGCATTCCAACTTTGTTACTTCGGTTGCCTTCAGTCCAGATGGCAAAACCCTTGCCAGTGGGAGTCATGACAAGACTATCAAACTGTGGGATGTAAGCACGGCAAGAGAAATCTACATCCTTAAGGGGCATTCCTCCTGTGTTAATTGCGTAGCTTTCAGTCCAGATGGAAAAATCCTTGCCAGTGCCAGCCATGACAACACTATCAAGATTTGGCAGGTTGCATCATCAAGCAATACAGCTACTTCATACCCAGTCCAGCCAACTCAATCTCAAGTTTCGCAAACTAATAAGTCTGCAAATTCACCATCATCTAATAACTATAGTAAACAAACTATTTTTCAAAGCGCTATTGCCCAAAATACTTTTTCATCAGTAAATCCTACTTCTGCAAAAAACGAGACAAGTAATAAAGCGGTAAACAATACATCTCAAAAATCATCCACCACAAGCCCATTTATTGCTATTTTTTCAACGATTTTTTCAATGTTAGGTTCAGCAGTGTTAGGTTATCTTATTCCTTCTGATTTAATTTGGTGGGTTTTAGGAGCCTTTTTTATTATATTTATAATAGGAATAATTATCACATATATAAAGAAATAAGCGCTGTTCAGAAAGTAGCAAGGCTAGGAAAAGATGAATGTATTACTAATTTAACATGGTGTCCGGCTGAGAGATATGTCATATTGTATGACCATGCTGATATCTTTGCTCAAGCTGAACCTATACAGTACCAAATAGCATTGGATATTTTAAATTCAGCCAAAGAATACTGGGAAGCTAATAATATTACTCTGAAGTTTTTAACTATAAATAAATAAGTCAATTTAGCCTTAAGAAAAATTAAGATATAGTCCAATACGGTTCAGTTAAGCATTTCTTCCTTCTGTTCCTTTGCGTCCTTTACGTTTCCTTAAAAAAGTTTGCTTTGGCAATAGAGTTTTAGCCTTAACTAAATCGTATTGAGATATAGTCCAATCTTCTAAACGCAAATTAGGCACTTTCTCAAAATCATTGCGGTTGCGAGTAACCAAAATCCCATTCACTGACAGTGTAATTGCCGCAATGCGTAAATCTTGTGTGCCAACGCGGATTTTTTGCTTAACTAACTCAGCGTAAACTTTGCCAGCATCGTCACTAAATGCCAGCACATTGAGATTATTTAAGTCTTCTAATGTATCTTTTAATCTGGCATAAGCAAAGACTAAATCATTTGATGAAGTAGCCCTGTTAATAACATTGAGTCGTCCCACCAGTTGTTCTGTTGCTGTAATAATAGTGATACCAATATTTTGAGGATTAAATTTATTTAATCGCTGGATGATAAATGGATTACCTCTTTGCATCAATGATAGGTGATCCGTGTCTAGAATCCTTAAATCATTCAACTCTGAATTTACCTCGCTTCATTGTCTGCATCCAATTCACGTCGATATTCTTCTATATATTCCAGCATCTCATCAAATTGCGGATCATCTTTATATTTACCAGCTATTTTCATCCAAGGGTTTTCTACTTTGGGTGCTTCAATTTCTAAAGTCACAATCTTGGCTGTTTCTAACCGAGTTTGCAAACTTTGACTGAGTTGTTCTATTGCTTCAGTTTCCGTATTTCCTAAGCCTTGACAGTCTGGTAAACCTAACAATATTGCTTTGACTGTACCATCTTGTTGATTTTCAATCAGCACATCATAAGTTAACTTAGGTACAGTTGTTGGAGAAGTAGTTTTTACAGCTAAATTCATAATATTTTTATCTTTCAAGTTTTATATTGATTATAACATTACCGTTTTTATCGATGGTTTTGGCGATTTTCATAGCTAAAAAGTTCTGATTTTAATTGGAGTCGGAACTTTCATAGCGATTTGTATGTGCTTCTCAAACCTTTTTACCAACCCAACATAGCGTTGATTTTTTCGTGCGCCTAAAAATCTATTTTGAAAATTAGTGCGGGGTAAACTGCAATGCCTCATAAATAGCTTGAGGATTGACAGCAATAACCTTGAGGTAAGCCTGTGCGGTTTGGTCGGGTTCAGTGCGTCCCTGCTCCCAATCACGCAAAGTGCCAAGCGGAATATGATAACGCGCCGAAAATTCCTCCTGCGTCAATTTCAAGGCGCGCCGCATGGTTTTAACACGGGGAACACGTCTGGCGTTGCGTAATTCAGCTTCTGTCATAGGGCGGGCATCAGGGTCGCTAATAGCCGCAGCGTGAATTTCTTCTTCTGTCATGGGACGCATGGGCTGCTCTGGAAAGGGCCTTTCACTACCGTCAGGCAACACTTCAACCGCCGTTCCATCCTTGTGCATTCTCGCGGTAATAATCGTTTCTTTCATGCTTTTCTGCTTTTCTGGCTGATATTAAACGGATACGCTCTCCCCGTTCGGTATAGGTTACATGAAGTAGTACCCCGTCACACATACCCATCAGGTTGATGCGCTCTTCCCCATAATTTTCACGATCATCAAAACGTTCTACCGCAAAAGGGTCGTCAAACGCTTTGATTGCCTGATGGAAGCTGACACCATGCTTTTGAGAGTTAGCAATTGCCTTGTCATTATCCCATTCAAAATTATCCCCATCCTTCATAAGGTACGGAATACCAGTAGTTTTGTCAACTCTTTACTGTAAATCAAAGCATGGCACAACGGATTATTTCTGAATGAGAAACACGGGGGGCTGGCTGGTAATAGTCATAAGGTTTAATTAACCTGAATAGACTAACTTGGCAAGGTATTTTTGATAAATTAGGTTGAAACCCATGAATCAAAACAATCTATTGGCAATTTTAAGAGAAAATCGCTTGATGCAAACTCAACAGCAAGTTACCAACTTTGAAAATGCTTTAGCTGAAATAGCTGATAATCCTGATGAGCGAAATTTATCTGCATATCATCTTGTTTTAGATGATCAATGTCAACAGCCAGAAGTGATGTTCAGCTTAATTAATTTTCTCGAATCTTTTGATATAGAAGAACAAATTGCGGCTTTTATTAAAGTTGTACCCCAATTAATGATCAATGCACCTGAATGGACAAGAATCATTCATGACAGGATTTTAAATGATGATTCAGCTTGCCAAGTTTATCAAAAACTTTTACACTCAGCTAATTTGAACACACCTCGTTTTCTCTATCATCTCTTGGAAGAAAATATTGTAAATAAACTAAAAATTCAAGCAAGTCTGTCCAGTATAATATCATGTCCACCAAATTACCCATAATAAAAGAACCCCACCCCCAATCCCTCCCCGCAGGCGGGGAGGGGAGACAAGGCGTAGCTTTGGCGGGGTGGGGTTCTTCAGGTTTAATGAGTAATCAAGCGGACATGATATAACTCAATAAATATTAAACTACTTTGGCGATCAAACTCAGATGAAATTCTGAGGAGTACTAGATGACGCAGTTTTTTAGTTTATAAATTTTAAGATATAGTCCAATCTTCTAAACGCCAATTAGGCAGTTTTTCAAAATCTTTGCGGTTGCGAGTAACCAAAATCCCATTCATTGACAGCGTAATTGAGGCAATGCGTAAATCTTGTGTGCCAATGCGGATTCTTTGACGAATCAAGTCTTCGTAATAATTAATAGCATACTGGTCAAATCCTAGCGATACCTACGGTGGGCTTTGCCAACGCACATTTTTGAAAAACTCTAAAGTAGCTTGTCATCAAGTTGCTGATAGGGATATAAAATTTTTTATACCGACAACAAGACTTTTCAAACATCCTCTCAAAGCTGAGGAATTCTCACAATCAATATATGCAAGCTATATGCTCAAGCCGGAGTATTCTCCAGTGCAGAAAA
This sequence comes from Nostoc sp., assembly GCF_036917675.1. Classification (GTDB taxonomy): domain Bacteria; phylum Cyanobacteriota; class Cyanobacteriia; order Cyanobacteriales; family Nostocaceae; genus Nostoc. The sequence goes on from NZ_JBALCT010000014.1 coordinate 197,427, forward strand.
CTGAGCTATTTAGCCTGCTTTAGTAAAATTTTATATAAGGATATCTAAGTTTTCCCAGCTTAGATATCCAATAGCAACATAACCTATTATTAAATAGACTATTAACGATGCTCTAATTATAATTCTAACTTTTGTTTTTAAACTACCTTCTTTGGGTAGTTTATCAATTCATCCTTAAGTAGGATGAAAAAGTATACATATATAAGAATTTAACTTGAATTTTGAAAGCATAGGTGTAAATCACAGATAATTTGTAGTGGCGCATATATGTGCGCTTGCACTTTATTCAGCAGGTGCGTTACACAGCATTAACGCACCCTAGTTACTTGTTTCTAGGAGAAGTTAGCAACGCTGGACTTTTCTAAAGTCGCTACTAATTTCACTCCAAATTCTTCCTCAAATACTCCTTTTTTATAATCTAAACTCCAGAGTTCTAAAGCACAATCATCATCAGATTCAGATGCAAAAATTAGCAAGTTTACCTGCTGAAATTGTGGATAATATTCACATTGCACTTGAGCGATCGCACCAATTTGTCGTCTATCTAATGCCACTGCTAATCTTAAAATTGCACTCAATTGACTGACCATTTGACGCTGGTGTTTAGTCAGCAAACTCTGGTAAATTTCATGTTTTTTCTTGGGCGGCGATTTGCGATGATAACGCGCTAAATTGGCAATGATTTCAATCTCGGTTTCTGTATAACCGAGTAATTCACCATTGCGAATTAGATAGTAAGAGTGCTTGTGGTGAGACGAATGACTGACATAATGACCGCAATTATGTAATATTGCAGCTACCCACAGCAGTTGTCGCTCGTCAGATCCCCAGTGGTGTAGGGTACCTTGAGTTTGATCAAATAAACTCTCGGCAAATTTTGCGACGCGATCGCTATATTCTAAATTAACGTGGTACTTATTAGCGAGTTTTAGAACATTCCTTTCCCGAACTGAACTTTGGTAGCGTAGCTTATCTTCAATTAAACCGTGGGTTAGCATCCAGTCTACGATTACGCCTTCCCTCAAAGAACGCTCACAAACCGTTACCGATTCACTACCCAAAAGGGTCATTACTTCCTCTAATATTACTGCGCCAGCCAGTATAACTTCCGCCCGCTTATCTGGCATCCCAGGTATGGCAGCCGTTTCGGAGTTACTCAGTTTCCGCAAGCGATTTACCAACTCTTGCAAGTCTTTAAGACTGAACTGGTAGCCATTGAGAGTGGAAGGAATAACACCCGACTTTTCCCGTGCATGAATCATCGCCAGGGTTTCAATTGTGCCAGATGTACCCACCAAACGGGGAGATTCCCCAGCTTGGAGGTTTGCTAGCACCTCATCCACGGAACGTTCTAACATCCCGCGTGCATAGGCTTGCAGCTGCTGAAACTCAGTGTTGCTAATGGGGTCAGTGGTGATTAACTCGCTAGTGAGTCGCACTGCGCCGACTTTGGTACTAGTGAGAGTACGCGGTTCGTTACTATCACCCAAAATTACCTCTGTGGAACCACCGCCAATATCAACAATCATATGGGGCTGGTTGTTAAATTCCATCCCCGACAGCACACCAAGATAGATTCGTCGCGCTTCTTCTTGACCAGAAATCAAGTCAACACTTAAACCCAACTCTGTTTCTATTCTGTGCAAAAAATCTTTACCATTGGGGGCTTCCCGCACGGCACTAGTTGCCACAGCTATGATTGTTTCAGCGTTGATCGTTTTGGCAACTTCTTGGAAGCGTCCTAAAGCAGCGATCGCCTTTTGAATTATCTCCGGTTTGAGTTCCCCTGTAGTAAGATTGCGATCGCCAAGTCTTACGGTTTCTTTTTCTCTAGCGATAATGCTAAAAGCTGGTAGTGTGGGGTCAATTTTGACTACTACCATGTGTAGAGAATTTGTTCCCAGATCAATGGCAGCAATAATCCGATGTTGCTTAAGTGGTTGAGTTGGAACACTCTCCCAGCTAGCCGAAGCTACTAAATTCAGCATCTAGTTTTCTCTCTTTATAAGAAATGATGGCAAACGGTGGTATGTCGGGGTAGCTGGCACTGATATTTGTTGCAACATACTTGCTCAGATTAAGTGGTGAGTAAATTAAAAAATACTCAGCACTCTTCATCTTTGGTCAAGGGAAACTGAGCTAAGTATATTCACCCTGCTGTTTCTAACCTAGTGACTATTTAAAGGTATTTAAAGTTGCCACTTGAGGTTATGTTTTTACAAATAACAAATAACGTTATTCTATAGATGTAAAGATGTGTGAATTAAAGAATAGGGCATAGGGCATGGGGCATAAGAGGAAAGAAGCAAGGGGAGAAATAACTAATTCCCAATGCCCAATTCCCAATTCCCAATCCCAATGCCCAATGCCCAATTCCCAATTCCCAATTCCCAATTCCCAATCCTATGTTAACAACGCCAGAACGCCCCCAGTTACCAATTTGGCTTGTAATTATCCGCCTTTTGCGCTGGCATAAACCAGAAGGGCGGTTAATTTTAATGATTCCTGCCCTTTGGGCTGTGTTTTTGGCAGCTTCTGGGAAACCGCCTTTAGCTCTGGTTGGTGTGATTATATTGGGTACTCTGGCCACGAGCGCGGCTGGGTGTGTTGTCAATGATTTGTGGGATCGGGATATTGATCCAAAAGTGGAGAGAACACGCGATCGCCCTCTCGCTTCTCGCGCCCTGTCTGTGAAAGTTGGGATTGTAGTTGCGATCGTATCGCTAGCATGTGCAGCAGTCCTGGCCTTTTATCTTAATCCCCTGAGTTTTTGGTTATGTGTGGCAGCAGTACCTGTAATTCTGCTTTATCCAGGCGCAAAGCGGGTGTTTCCCGTACCGCAACTGGTGCTTTCCATCGCTTGGGGGTTTGGCGTATTAATTAGCTGGAGTGCAGTCACACAAACTATCTCCCAACCAACTTGGTTACTTTGGGGCGCGACTGTATTGTGGACATTGGGATTTGATACAGTTTATGCTATGAGCGATCGTGAAGACGATCGCCGCATTGGTGTTAATTCTAGCGCCTTATTCTTTGGTGATTATGCCCCTGTAGCTATTGGAATTTTTTTTGCTGGCACAATCTTGTTATTGGCTTGGTTAGGTATACTCATATATCTGCACTTAGCCTTCTGGATTAGCCTTGCAGTTGCTACTATTGGATGGGTTTGGCAGTCTCTGCGATTAAGAAAGCAAGACTTACCTAATCCTGTTTATGGTGAGATGTTCCGGCAAAACGTGTGGATTGGTTTTATTTTACTTGCTGGGATGATTCTTGGATCTTTTTAACAAGTAAAAAGTAATGTATAGAATCCCCTTGAAGAAGTATTTAATAATTTTTGTATGGGTACATTCTTTGATTGTTTCAGTCCCTTATTTCAATATCTGCGTACTTGGACAGCAATAGGTTTGCTATGTTTGGTTGTCACCTGGTCATTTCCTGCACAAGCTGCCAGCAAGATTGATCCGCAGTTGGAACAGCAAGTATTACAAATTCTCCGAGAACACCCAGAAGTAATTATTGAGTCTGTTCAAGCCTATCAGCAGCAACAACAACAGAAGGTAAACCAAGTTTGGGAAGGATTTTTACAGAATTTAAAGACCAATCCTCAAATAGTGATTAGTGATTCTCCCACCATAGGTTCAACTCAATCAAAAACTTTGCTAATAGAATTTTCAGATTTTCAATGTCCCTATTGTGCTGAGGCGCATAAAACCTTGAAACAATTGTTAGCAAACTATCCAGATAAACTAAGATTAGTTTACAAGAATTTCCCCCTGAGTTCAATTCATGCTGAAGCATTACCAGCTGCAACAGCAGCTTGGGCAGCATATCAGCAGGGCAAATTTTGGGAATACCATGATGCGCTATTTACTAATCAAAAGCAACTGGGTCAGGCGTTATATTTAGATATTGCTAAAAAACTGAATCTGGACTTGGGTAAATTTAAACGCGACCTGACTCTTGCAAGTTCCGCAATTAAGAAAGATATCCAGCTAGCTGAAAAATTGGCTGTTTCTGGTACACCTTTCTTTGTAATTAATAGTCCAACTTTTTCAGGAGTGGTGCAGCTAGCAGATATCGAAAGTATATTGACTGGTGCTAAGTAAATTGGTGTATTTGAAAATAGCCTCTCACTGTTTAACTAGTTAGGCATAAATAAATTCAAGTTTGTAGTAAGGACTTTAGTCCTGATAAACCTTTCTATGAGTTTTAAAAGCCCTGGCGACTAGAAGTCGCACGCCAGTTGCTCATGGGGGAAACCCCCAAGATCGCACTGGCTTGGCTACACAGGCAAAACCCACCGACCTGGGTTAAAAACCTTGATTTTTTCTTATTAATCCACGGAGGAAGATGAAAGTCTGTGTAGTGGCGTTCGCGTTAGCGTGCCAGAGGCTCTATTCTATTCGCCCAATACTTTTTGACCCTCGAAATATTTCTTTTGTAATTCCTCTGGAATAGGAATAGGACGACTATTTTGTAAACTGACAAAAGCACCCTTTTGGCTAGCTACTGCTGCTAACTCATTGTTAGATAAAATTTCAGCTTGCACAGTCCACTTCAACCTTCCTAAATTACTCAGCCATAAACGTCCAATTACTTGATCAATAATTTTTATCGGACGTTTATATTCAATTTCAGTTCCAGCTATAACAGGTGCATATCCTTGCTCAATTTGTTGATTGAGTTGCCAATGTTCATCTAAAAACTTTAAACGTAAATCCTCTAGCCATCTGATATACACAATATTGCTCACGATTCCCATAAAGTCAATATCGTATGTTCTTACAGGAATTTCTAATACTACTTCTAATGGTCTGTGCAAATTGTTATTTACTAGCATTATTTCTCTATATCTTGATTTGTGCCATACATTCTAAGGTGAGTCTCTAAATATTGATTCAGGTGCTTAATTACCCTGTGCATATGGATTGAATCTCCATAAAGCTTGCTCATCATTATCGCTCCTTCCAACGTTGCAATTATGATGGTAGCGATTTCATCAGCACTCACTTCCGGGCGAATTTCACCCTTTTCAATTCCCGTTTCAATAATTCGACGAATCAGATGCAGCCAAGAGTTCATCGCCTGTTGAGTACGTTCTCGCAACGCCGGATGAGCATCATCGCTCTCCACAGCAGTATTCAGCAGTGGACACCCTCCCTTGATAGGTGGATTTTCTGCGAAGCTACTAAATACGCCAATGATTGCTTGCAGGCGTTCTACTGCGTGGCGTTTGCTTCGTAATGCAAATCTAGTATGCTGTTTGATGCGAGCGATCGCAAAGTCAAAAGCCTGTAGCGCCAGATCATCTTTGCTTTGGAAATGATTATAAATTCCTCCTTTCTGCAATCCAGTTACACGCATGATGTCTGACATCGATGAGCCTGCATACCCCTGTTGGTTAAATAGTTCGGCTGCTTGGTGGAGAATTCTGTTTTTTGTTTCTTCGCCTTTGGACATTACAGCGATTTATTTGAGTAGGGAGAGACGCGATTAATCGCGTCTGTACAGGAGAGACGCGATTAATCGCGTCTGTACAGGAGTAGGGAGTGGTGTAGTTTATTGAATTGAAAATTGCTATAAATTAAATATTACCGACCGAACGGTTTGATTATTTTTAGCATGATAGATGCTTGCGAGTCAAGCATTTTTCAGCGCCGAGTTCTGAAGTAAGCATTGGTAAAACTTTTCCCACTTCTCACAGGAATGGTATTTAGTCCAACACCGTAGTCAGACAAGCGAGTGCATACACATACTATAAGAGTTTTTGCCATTTGCGATCGCGTTTAATTGTCAGGGTGTTAGGTATAGGACTCATATTTGATTGCGTGAAAAAACTCAGTACAACTCAAAGAGGCTTCTTCCCTACTCCCCACTCCCAGCCTATGCAAATAATTTCAGAAATCAAATCGGATTGCTATAGCACATTCAATTATCCCTATGGTTATTAGCTTGTAGGTAATTTTTTTAGCAAGCAGTCCTCAGAAGTTTAACCGGCTGCGGTGTATTATCCAGATAATTTAGCGATATACAACACGAATACGCTGGACGTTTGATCGTGCTTACAAGTAAAATACGGTAAGTGCATCGCCTTACGTGCTTTTATATGTAAAACCGCAGAAAAACCAGTTATAAGTTCAGTTTAGCAGAGCAACTGACTCATAAGGAGTTATCAAAGTCTGTTTCAGCTAAATGCCAGTTGTCATGCTTTCAAAAACTTCCAGACAGGTTTATAAGTTGTCCAGGAATCCTCTGCCCTAACCTTTAGCTGGATAACCTTTGTGTCACTCATCCCTTGAGAAACACAATAACTTGCCATTATTAGCTCCGTCTACCACTGGGCTATAGTTTGGCTGCTGCTCGAGAGCAGTGAAGCTTTAGCTAACTTTCGGTTCTAACTGCTCGTAGTTAAGTCAGTGAACAGTTATCAAGGCTTCGTTTGGCGATTTAAACCCTAACCGACGCTGCTCACTTATAGAAATGGGAGACTCAACAGGACTCTGATAACTGATACCTGATAACTCATTGTTCAAACACCCGAAGAGTATGCACTATTTATTACTACCGCTCTTAAGCTTTTTTGTTGGCATCATCGTTGGTTTGACAGGAATTGGCGGGGCTTCTCTCATCACCCCAATGTTGATTTTTGTTTTTCAGGTTCCGCCTTCCATCGCTGTGAGTTCTGATGTTGTGGCTGCCACATTGATGAAGATTGTTGGTAGCGTCAAACATTGGGAACAGAAAACTCTTGACACAGAAGTTGTCAAATGGCTGGCATTCGGGAGTGTTCCAGGCTCACTGTTTGGGGTGGGGATTTTGCACTTCCTTAAACGTACAGGTGAGTATAATCTGGATAACATCTTGCTCCGTTTGCTTGGCGGGATGATTTTGCTAGTCACAGTGTTAGCACTAGTGCAATTGTTGTTATTAACTTTTTTCCCAAAATTTAATTTACCCGAACTGCCAAAGTTAGATTTAGAAACTAATTTTGGCCGCTTCCTAACAATCACTTTGGGAGCAATTTTAGGTTGTTTCGTTGGTCTAACAAGCGTCTCTTCAGGTTCAATGTTTGCCCTAGTGCTGATTGGGTTTTTCCGCCTTGATGCACGGAAGTTAGTGGGTACAGATATTTCACACGCAGCAATTTTACTGCTGTTTACAGCCCTTGGTCATCTCAGCCTGGGAACAGTTGATTGGAGTCTGGTACTGCCTATATGGCTAGGCTCTGTGCCAGGGGTGTTACTAGGCGCTAAAGTCTGCCAGGTAGCTCCACAACGCCCACTACGGTTTATCATTTACGCCATCTTGATGATGGTAAGTTGGAAATTAGTTCATCAGGTGTGACACCAAATCTTACTTTGTAGTAGAAGCTTTTTGACAGTTTTCTAATTGGTGAAAAACCTTTAACTGCCAACGAAAAGCAACCAAGAGAGTATCGAGCGTTATCCAAAATAGTATGGACACAAGCAGCTTCAATATATAGACGACCTAATTTGCTTGGTCAAAATAGAACAAAATCAAATAATTGATGCGCCATTTCTAATTTAGAACAAGGTGCGATCGCTAGCTGATTTCCTTGACTATCTAAAAATATCCCTTGATTATTGTCACTCCCAAAACCACTATTAGGTTGATCGATGGGATTAGCAACAATAGCATCTAGTTTTTTATTCTGTAATTTTTCTAATGCAGGATTGACAATATCCCCAGTTTGTGCAGCAAAGCCAATTAAAAGCTGATGGGGCTGTTTATGTTGTGCTAATTGGGCGACGATATCTGGTATTGGTTCTAGGGGTAAAGCTTGGGGAAGCGATCGCTTGGGCAATTTCTCTGTACTATAATCTCTTGGTTTGACATCTGCTACGGCTGCTGACATGACAATTAGATCAGCGTTGGGTAAACATTCCAGCATGACGTGCTGCATTTGTTCGGCACTAACAACAGGAATTGCTTGCACTCCCAATGGTACGTTCCAATTCGCTGTCCCATGTACCAGGGTGACACTTGCGCCTCGGTGAAGTGCAGCTTGTGCTAAAGCCAATCCCATTTTACCTGTTGAAGGATTACCAATAAACCTCACTGGGTCAAGATACTCTCGCGTTCCCCCAGCACTAATTAACACTCGTTTACCTAGTAAATCTCGTTTGCCTTGAGTGTGTAACAACGATTGGATGTAAGCCAAAATTTCTGGCGGTTCTGCTAATCTACCAGCACCGATGCGATCGCACGCTAATAAACCTGATGCTGTACTCATTCCATGATATCGGCTATCTGTCAATAGCTGTTGCCAATTTCGCTGCACTGATAACTGTTCCCACATATCTGTATTCATTGCGGGTGCTAACAGCACAGGACAAGTAGAAGCCAGCAGGGTATTTGTCAGCAAATTATCAGCCATCCCATAGGCTAACTTTGCTAATGTATTAGCTGTCAAGGGGGCAATTACCATGACATTTGCCCATTCACCCAATTCAATATGCAACGGACGAGAGTGAGTTGGTTGCCAAAAATCATCATCTGTGTAGGCGGGATGACGAGATAGGGTGGCTATTGTTAGAGGCGTGATAAATTGTTGCGCCGAACGGGTGAGGATGACTCGGACTTCCACCCCAGTTTTAAACAGCGTCGAAACCAATTCACAGATTTTGTAGGCGGCGATACCGCCACCTACACCTATTAAAACCCTGTTCAATTTTGGATTAGTCATGGTAAAAAGTTAGGAGTAAGTAGTTACGAATCTTAATTTCCAACTCCTGTACAGACGCGATGTTCCTCGCGTCTCTCCTAACTCCTGTACAGACGCGAGGAACATCGCGTCTCTCAACTACGCTTCATCGTAGGGTTCCAAGTCTAAGAGGTAGATATAGGGTTCAACTAACTCTGGACGCTGAAATGCGATCGCTCGCAATAGATGCCAATCATTTAAACCCTCAAAAGCATTGCTATAATTATCCAGTTCCAGACGTGTAGCCAGTTCTTCTACTTCTGCCGCAGTCATGGCAGCAATTTCTTTTTGGGAAATGCTTAGAGTTGTCATAATGCTTGCCCCTCCCTTATGCAGCACTTGCCTTCAGCATGGGTTAAGTTGCGCCAAACGCAGCCACCCAATATATATTACTCATTAGAGGCCATTAATTTCGTAAAAATTGTCAGAATTTGTACCAGAATTTATAAAAAATTCGTAATGCTGACTAGCCAATTGTATTTACAACAAAATTCCGTAGCACCTCTAACGTTTGTGGATTTATTTCATGCCCCATGTCAAATTCGTGGTATTCTAGCGCCACTCCTAGAGACTTGAGAGTTTCTCGTGCCTTCAAAGCGGCTTGCAGGGGCACAACTTCATCATATCTACCGTGGGTGATTAAAGTCGGCGGAATCCCGCTTTTACCTGCTGTTATTGCGTCTGGATGTAAATACCCGCTCATCACAACTAAACCTGCTAGGGGCAATTTTGAGCCGACATCTAAAGTCATTGCTCCGCCTTGAGAAAATCCACTTAAAATGGTGCGTGACAAAGGTACGCCAGTGCTACTTTCTAAAGATTCCAAAAAATCTATTAGTAGTTGCCGACTTTCTGGCAACCCTTGATACATATTCTCCACCCGCAGGTCATACCATGCCCTCCCCACAGGGGAATAGGGATAAGGAAAAGGTGCATTAGGCAATATAAACTCGTAATCGGGTAAGTTGATCAAGGGTAACAAAGATGCTACATCCTCAGCATTAGCACCCCAACCATGCAAAGTAACAATTAAGCCTGCGGGGGGTTGAGAAGTTGCTCTCTTAACGGTGATAGCTTGTAAAGACAGAGGTTTACTCCTAAAATTATACTCTTCTAGTAGATCCTATCTCTTCAAGCAGACTTAGTATTTAGCAGCATTTGCTGCTTGCCCAAAGAATGGCTATATCATCACCAAACCGCCAGAAAAATCATAGCGATCGCAAACAATCACCCACCGAGAATTTTGAGAACGTTTAAACCAAGCAGTGAGAAGATCAATAATTCCGTGGATAATCCGAAATGCTCGGTCTGCTGGGTAGTTGCGGATTTGCTCTTTTTGAGCAGCTATGTCTGTTAAGCTGGGATATCGCACAGATATAGTTCGCCGCAAGGCTGGTAAAACTCTGGTTAACTCATAATTGTGTTTGATAATCAAATCCGCTGCTTGCGCCTGAACTTGGGGAAGTATAGCGGTTAATAAATCCTTCAACCCAGCATGCTTTTGAGCTAAAAATACCAGGATGAGGATAGCAGCAGATACCATGTCTAGCAACGTTCCGGCTAAGAATGGCAGATAGCGTTGGTTGCGAGGGACACCCCAAATACCAGTCATATCGGTTTCCGCCACCAACATCCACATACGATTGCTGATACCCATGCGGCAGGAAACACCAAGGGCGCGAGCCGCTACTAAGTGAGCCATTTCATGTAAAAAAAGTATTACGCAATCGAGGACAGTCAGTACCAAAATCATCAACGTGGTATTTTCTGGGAAAAAGTAAGCTTCCCAACTAGGAATAAGTGCAGGGTCGAAAGCGATCGCCAAGAGGGCTAAACTAATTAAAACGGCACAGCCAAGCAAAACAGGGCGACTAAATAATTTTTGGGCAAGCGATTGCGGGAAGTTTGCAAAGTTATACCGTACCTTTGCAACTTTGGTAGTCGGGGGTGCAAAGGTAGCCTGAATGACAGCATAGGAGCGATTTGCTTGGTTTGGGAGCAGAGGTTTAACAAATCCCTTACCCTCAAGAATGTCGAGCAAATCCTCAATATCAGGAAGTTCACCATACTTTTCCTGATAGATTAACTGAGTCTCGCCTATCCTCTTTCCTAAGGCCAGGTAATCTAGTATTTCTACGGCATCAGATGGTAACACTAAGAACAAATCTGTTTCAGGGTGTCCAATGACAACTTCCTCACCCTCTCAAAAATCTAACTGTTCAGGGGAGCCAGCGCGGTCTTGGGGTCTCCCCAAGTAGAGCGACTGGCGTGGGTTAGGGGGGATCAAAGTGCCTAAAATCACAGCCAAATACTTGTTCATTCATCCTCTAATGGTCTTGAAGTTAACCAAGGCTTATGCAAAACTTGAGATCCTTCGCTTGCAGCCCACTTTTAAGGAATTGATCAATGGCGCGTCTAGCCCTGCTGAGTGTATCTAATAAAACTGGTTTAATTGACCTAGCCCGTAGCTTGGTTGAAGAATTTGACTTTGATTTAATCAGCAGTGGGGGAACAGCCCAAGCCCTCAAAGATGCGGGACTCCCTGTTACTAAAGTTGCAGATTACACAGGTTCTCCAGAAATTTTAGGTGGCCGAGTCAAAACACTACATCCGCGAATTCACGGCGGGATTTTGGCGCGGCGAGATGTTCCCCAAGATATTACAGATTTAGAAAATAACCAAATTCGCCCGATTGATTTAGTGGTGGTGAATCTTTATCCTTTTGAGGAAACGATCGCTAAAGCAGGGGTGACATTATCCCAAGCTGTTGAGCAAATTGATATCGGTGGTCCTGCTATGCTACGGGCATCATCGAAAAACTTCGCCCATCTCGCTGTATTATGCGATCCAGCACAATATGAGGAGTATTTGGAGGAATTGCGCCAAAATAACGGCGCAGCATCCCTAGAGTTTCGGCAAAAGGCAGCTTTAAAAGGATTTTTACACACTGCTAGTTATGATCAAGCGATCGCATCTTACCTCGCCGGAACAGAAAATTACAATCTTAGCGGTACACAATTGCAATCTCTGCGTTACGGTGAGAATCCCCATCAACCCGCCGCCTGGTATCAAACTGGTACAACCCCAACGGGATGGACAGCCTCGACGAAACTCCAAGGCAAAGAACTTAGTTACAATAACTTAGTTGATTTAGAAGCCGCACGCCGAATTATTGCTGAATTCACTGATACCCCAGCAGCAACGATTATCAAACATACAAATCCCTGTGGTACGGCACTGGGAAGTAGTATTTTTGAAGCGTATCAAAAAGCTTTCAACGCTGATTCTGTTTCTGCCTTTGGTGGTATTGTCGCACTCAACCGCCCAATTGATGCGGCTACAGCCAGTGAGTTAACCAAAACATTTTTAGAATGTGTGGTTGCACCAAGTTGTGATGCCGAAGCTGAAGAAATCCTGGCCAAAAAATCCAACGTGCGGATTTTGACTCTAGCTGATTTGAGCAGTGGCCCTAAGGATACAGTGAAAGCGATCGCAGGTGGTTTCCTTGTCCAAGCTAGCGATGACGTGATTGCTGACGCCAGTCAATGGCAAATAGTCACCGAACGTCAACCCACCGCTAGCGAATTAGCCGAATTGCTGTTTGCTTGGAAAGTTTGCAAACACGTTAAATCCAATGCCATTGTTGTGACGAGCGATCGCACTACACTAGGAGTAGGTGCTGGTCAAATGAATCGTGTCGGCTCAGTTAAAATTGCCCTAGAACAAGCTGGAGAAAAAACCAAAGGCGCTATTCTCGCCAGCGATGGATTCTTCCCCTTCGATGATTCAGTCAGAACAGCCGCAACAGCCGGAATTACAGCCATTGTCCAACCTGGGGGAAGTTTGCGCGATAAAGATTCAATCAAAGCTGCTAACGAACTGGGTTTAGTTATGGTCTTAACTGGTGTACGTCATTTTTTACACTAAAATTCTTTGACGTCAGGTGTGCAGTTTTGAAAGTGTCACTCAATATACTTGCCCTTGGATAGAAGCGTGATATTCTGCATTTGTGTGTGAGGAGCAAGTTAAAAATAAAGAGCGCCTGGGGTGGAAACACGGCAACACTCCCAAGCGCTTTTTAATTTGTCAGAAATTGGATTACTTGTGCAGTTTTGAAAGTGTCACTCACCATACTGCCCTTTTGATGGAAGTAGTGATACTATTTATTTGTGTGAGGAGCAAGTTAAGAATAAGAAATGCCTGGGGTGGAAACACGGCAACACTCCCAGGCATTTTTTAATTTGCATATAGAAATATAAATTGGCGGTACAGTTCTGAAAGTGTCACTCACCATACTGGCCTTTTGATAGAAGTGGTGATACTATTTATTTGTGTGAGGAGCAAGTTAAAAATAAAAAGCGTTTGGGGTGGAAACACGGCAACACTCCCAGGCGTTTTTTAATTTGTATGTAGAAAAAAGTACTTGCAGATTCGCTATAATTTTTGAGATAATCACATAGATTAGAAGATCCAGTCAAAGAAGAGGAAAAGGGGCAGTTCTTGCAGGGAGCAAGGGGGAGAACCCCATAAATAAATAAATTTAGTTTCTCTGAAAACGGACGTATTATTTCTCGTGCTATGCATCTCAAAATAAATATTTTTGCTTTTGGGCATAAATAAATTTAGCTACTCTGAAACCCTTGATTACAGGGGAATTCGGTGAATCTTTCTCCCCCTGCCCCCTGCTCCCCTGCCTCTTTGGTCAACCACACCCACAATCAGAAACTCAGGTGCAAATCAATCGGCTGACTCAACAAATTCAGTTCATCATCGAGATTGATCAATTGAAACAGGTGATGCGCCAAACCCTTCTTATTGATGGATCACGCCGGGAAAATAGTGCAGAACACTCTTGGCATTTAGCAGTGATGGCGATCGCACTGGCAGAATATGCCCCAGAAGGTGTTGATATATTCCATGCGATCAAAATGCTGCTAATTCACGATTTGGTAGAAATTGATGCAGGTGACACCTTCTGTTACGATGTGCAGGGTAATGATAGCAAGGCAGCAAGAGAAGCACAAGCAGCGTTGCGTTTATTCGGGCTTTTGCCAGCAGATCAAGGTAGTGAGTTGCGTTTACTCTGGGATGAGTTTGAAGCAGGAGAAACACCCACTGCTAAGTTTGCCGTAGCCCTAGACCGTATACAACCCTTGCTGCACAATCAGCAAACTCAGGGCGGAAGTTGGCGGATTCATGGCATTAGGCGCGATCAGGTGATGAAACGGGTAGCGCCAGTAGAAATAGGTGCGCCGGAACTTTGGCCGTTTGTTCTACAACTGATTGATGATTGTGTGACAGCAGGGTATCTAAAAGAGACTTCTACCCTCAAGATTTAGGGCTGATGCGCCAAGATTGCTTCCCATTCGGACTCTGAGAGGGGTTGCACCTCGATTTGGATATGAAAACGATCGCTAGCTGCAATGACTAAAGCTGCAATAATCTTTTCAATACTCAGACTTTGAGGCAGTTGTACATCCGTAAAAGATTGTGCACCAAATACCTGAGTGAACAGTTCAGCATCGGGTTGCAAACGGATGGAACCATGTTGCAAAATCGCCCCACCACGTCGTAGTTGAGCGCTACCAATGAGTTTGCCACCATCTGGCAAAACTAAATCTGCACTGGTAGCGATGCCAAAACAGTTAGGGTTGTGGATGTAACCTCGCCCAGCCGTACCATAATGTAATTCTACGCCAAGCGATCGCCAGCCTTGAATTAAAAACTCACAAATTGTTTCGTACACCTGGAGGCGATTACCCGTCAGGCCAGATGTGACTACAGCGTAAGTTAAATCACCTTGATGTAGCACCGCCCGTCCACCAGTTGGACGCGGCACTAAATCCAGTTTTTGCCCTTGCCAAGTTAAATGTTGCCAATATTCCGGGTATTGGCGTTGATGATAGCCGAGAGAAATAGCAGGTGGCGACCAGGTATAAAAGCGCAGAGTTGACGGATGCTTTCCAGACTGATGCTGTTTTAGCAACCAGAGGTCAATCGCCATCTGCACATTGCCAGCCGCCTCTAGCAAAGGAATTAGTCGCCAAATCTGATTGCTAGGCATCCGATGCAGCAACAGCCCAATCTAAAATCCCAAATTCCTTAAGTCGCACCATATTCAGATTGTAAAACTTCATCGTTATTATCAGCGATCGTTGCCACAACAGTAATTAGCCGAGACACTTCGCCAGGAGATAACTCCGCTAAGGTGCGTGTCGATATTACAACCACTCGGTTTTCAATAATACCGAAACGCGCTTCAAAAGTACTAGAGCAGTTTAACTCCAAAAGATACCGCATCAACTTAGGTTCATTTTTGGCAGGTAAATTTAGCACCGTAGACCAAACCGTTATGGTGTCTTCATCGGTTGTCCCGTTGAGTTGGACAAATACTTCCACACTTCCGTACTTAAACTTCCAGAGATAACCACTCTCTGGAGTGCGGCTAACCATTGCACTGTCGTCTTGTTCCAAGGAGTCGATGACATTTTCAATTACCTCCACATGGTTAATGCCTGTCGTTTCGGCAATTAGCTCATCAACGGATTCATTACTAGTTAGGGTTTCTTGGTAGTTTGTCATACAGATTTTTTCTCAATATACTCGCTGTTTTATCTACACATACTTTATAACTTGTGGACGCAGTTAGTTTGAGCTTTGTTTTGCGGCTACTTTCCAAATGCCCAAAGAACATGCTGTAAGGGTTTAGCATTGCTAAACCCCTACGAAAGATGTGGTGTTTGACCTTATACATATTTAGCCTTTATTGTCAAGGCTTAAAGTTTTTAAAAGCCTTTTTCTTCTCTGCTGCTTTGAGGCGATCGCTATTTTACAGAACCAAGCATTGCTCTCTAAGCTTGCTGGAGTGCGATGTCTGACGACAAGGCTAGCGCGATCGCTATTTTTTAGCTAGTTCCTGCTGAATGTTGCGATCGCTCTTTGTTCAAGCTTTTTGACTTTTATAGTGCGATCGTCAAAACCATTCCGACTTGATCAATCAGGTAAAATGAAAGTTCTAGTTGTTCCTGAGAGGTGTCCGATGACTATCCTTGACCGCCGCCGTCAACTTCAACAACAGATTGCTCAACTTCCAGATGACCAGTTGAGTCAGGTTGAGCAATATATAGCATTTCTTGTTTTTCAGAAAACAGTTCCATCTCAATCCGAAGTGACCAAATCACCTTCCACTGGAGCTTCGATTCTGGCATCTTTAGAGCAAGCACACACTCCGCCCGGTTCTCCTCTAGAGGATGAAACCCTAGCACAACCACCTGAAGATTTTGCTGCTAAGATCGCTGAAATCAAACAACGTGGCGATCGTTCTCAATCTTTTGTCCGACGAGGTTCTACAGGTCAAGACTTGCTCAAATTTGCTGGTAATTGGTAACTTCAATGTTGTGAGCCAGACGACCAAGCTTATCTTGAACGAACTTAAGAAGTTCCGCTTTATGTTTAAGTAACCATTCAGGCTTGTTATTAGGATACAAATATATATTGTAAGTGTAAGTGTACACTTCCCAATCAACTTTGTAAACTGCTTTGCAATGGTAAAAGAAATTAACTATTCTTGTTATAGTCCTTATAGCCTTTTCACTTTCTAATGTAAATGATAAATCCAGATTTTTGGGAATACTCAAATCTGTTTTGGGATCACTCAATTTTGTTTTGTTCTGCCGAAAATCAATTTCATTCCTGCCTTTATGTCTATTGCAAATAACACACAGAGTTTGTAAGTTTTCTACAAATGTTTTCCCACCCATAGAAAACGGTTTAATATGGTCAATTTGTAATTTACCTTCTGCCTTGACTCCACAACATAGGCAAGCATAACCGTCTCGATTTTTTACTTGTTCTTTTTCTTCTTCCGTAGGGTACTGATGATCCCTCGGTGGTGTAGGCGTAGGTTTAGTTTTAGGTATTTCATTGCCATACCCATCAGTCATTATTTTATTGATAACCAACTGAAGGGCTATTAGAAGACGATTTGGTGTTTTATAGAAAGTTTCCCACAACATTCCAGCTTTTGAAAACTCTTGCTTGACATAGTTGTTTAGTTGTGGATTTGAAAAATTAATTAGCTCATGAGCAATTTTATCTAAGTCATAGATTTCTCTTTCTTCAAAGGAGTGATACGGAGGTGTAGAATGTAGATTATCTTGAGCGATGTGACGAACAATCTTAATTAAATCTGAACTAAGCCTTCTGCCAATGTCATCAGTTTCATCGTCAAAATACTTATCTATCCATTCTTTAACTTTAGGCTGCATCCATTCATCATCAAGATACTCTTTAGACCATTCATCTAGTAACTTTAGTAACTTTGGGTCAGTAATAGAGCTAATAAAAGCCTCAAACTTGGATTGCGTATGTTCATAGACCATGACAAATTCAGTAAATGGCTCCATTGAGTCATTGTTATTATCAGAGTCAGCATATACAATTTCAGTTTTATACCATCCAACAGGAAATATTTTCTTGTATTCTATTGGATAAAGTCCATTATTCTCAATTGACTTCGATAATTCTTCGATTAGACGAATTGATATATATTCCAGTGGATAATTTTCTCCTTTTTCAGGCTTTCCAGGATCAGGTTTAGTATGGCCATCTTCTGGGTTAACCCAGTCAATTAAACGTTTCCAGTCATCGAAGAACAAAATAACATTTGCCTCATCACTGCTCCCTCCTGCTTTTTTCCCACGTAAAGCTCTACCAATCATTTGAGTCATTAGAATTGAGCTTGTTGTTTGGCGAGTAATAAATACAGTTTGAACATTAGGAACATCAACCCCTTCTGTTAACATTCTTACATTGATTAAAACATCAAGCTTATCACTTTTGAAATTATCTAAAATTCTTTTATTGTCATCTTCTTTACGTTTATTTCTTGCATCTGCCAAACCTGGATCAGCATCTATATGCGAATAAATGGCATCTGCTTTAATGCCTTTTTCAACAAGTTTATTCTTTATATATTCACATTGAAACCAACGGTCAGCAAAGATAATAGTTTTACCATAAGTATCTTTTTTAGACACATAACTGTTTACAATAAAATTGTTTCTATGTTTATTATCTGCAAGAACTTCGATAATTGATTCAGGAAGGTCTTTATGTTGCTTAACTAATCGGTCGTATAATTTATCATCAACTTCCATGTCTATGCCAGTTGACACTTCAATGTAATTAGGTCTAGCTAAAATACATTGTGTTATTAAAGTTTCTTTATCAGCTTGATAAATAACTCCATTATTTCCATCTGTAAATATTTTCCATAACCAACCTTTCTTAGCTTTATCTGTATAAGTTGGTGTAGCTGTTAAACCGAGTATATTTGAATTGGGTACTAACGCTCGAAGTCCTTTTTCACCAATCAATAAATTTCTGCAACCATAAGCCGGTGAATGGTGAGCTTCATCGACTACTACAAAAAGTCCTGTTTCTTTAGAATCCTCAATAAATTTTCTAAAAGCTGTCCCAACTTTATTACCCAAACCGTCTAGAGCATCAGGGTGTAAATTACTGATAGCTGTTTGTATTGTCATAATGACAATATCATCGGTTAGTAGTATAGATGATGCTTTGGCATGAGAAGGAATGCTGGAAACGCGCCTAATATTCAATGTTTTTTTAGAATGTGAAATATCCCTGGCATTTTCACAAAAAGTAGAGAATGCTTGATCCAGTAGATAAAACGAAGGAGCTAACCAAAGGATTTTAATATTTTTAGGGATTACGTGGTCACACGACCACTTAACAGCTGTAAATGTTTTGCCTGCACCTGTTGGAAGTACTAATAGTCCACTCCTCGGTTTTTTACTGTCAAGTTCAAATGTACTACTGAGTTTTTTAAACGCCTCAACTTGATGCTGAAAGGGAGGCTTAGGAGAAAAGTGACTATCTTGTTTTCTCAGTTGCTCAAGATTGAGCGATTCATACTCTGCATACTGCATAAATATTCTCTTTGTTTGGAACGCAAGTTTTTGTGGATAAATACAATTTGTACTTCAAACTTATGATTCCCAAAATTTTGTGTGATGTATCACTGTGCTGAATCGGGAAAATTGTACGCTAAAAAATTTAATAAACCTCGATCGCGTAATAAGGGTGCTAGAGAATTGCGCTCAAAACCATTATTTTCGCTTGCCTATGGGAACTAAAGTAAAAAATTTTGGGGCTTATTTTCTTATGGTTCCCATTTTGGCATCAGATGCGATCGCCTCTGATGAAGTCATGAGTATCTCAATCTGTAACATTTTGGCTCTTTTTTGAGCGTCTTGTACGGAACTACATCAGTGATTTTGCGAGCAGATGAGGAAACTGAAGCAGAGCTAGATTAATGGTCTACCAAAAGTGCAATGCCTGGGTTTTTGCTAGCCTATGCCAAACCGGATAATTTGGGCAGACGACAGACGACGTTATACATTAATAAGTGTATCTGCAATACCGGACTTGTTCTGGCTCAGTCTCAATAGCAAAGGTTTGGAGATGTTTACTTTATCAGAAACTTCTATCCTAGTGGCAATCCTACTGGTAGCTTTAGGCATTTTGGGCTGGGGCTTTTATCGCGCCAGACCTTTTGGTAAACTGGGAATCTTAGCCTGGTTACAGTCGGTGGTGTTGATGACTCCCTGGCTCCTGTTTTTTGGATTGTTTGCCGCAGGAATTTACATCAATATAGCGGGTATATTGTTCTTAGTGGTGACTTCCGCCGGATTGTACATCTTCTTGGGCAGACAGTTACGCGCAGCTGGGCAAGATGCTATCCTCAAGCAACGCGCCACAGAAAGACTCGCTGCTGATTCCTCACTTGCAGCAAATTCCCCACAACTAGCAGTAGCAGAACTGAAAGCGGAGATCCCGCCAATACCGGAAGATGACTTAAATACAATTAAAGGCATTTTCGGTATCGATACGTTTTTTGCCACAGAAACGATCGCTTATCAAGATGGAGCCATTTTTAAAGGCAATCTGCGAGGAGAACCAGAAGAGGTTCACAACCGTCTAACTGCAAAATTACGGCAACGCCTTGGTGATCAATATCGCCTGTTTTTAGTAGAAAATACTGATGCTAAACCAGTGGTAATTGTCCTGCCGAGCCGCAATGATCCGCGTCCGATGTTGTTATCGCAAAAAGCTTTTGCAGGTATTCTGTTGATAGCAACTATTGCCACAAATTTAGAAGCTGCGGGTTTATTGCTAAATTTTGATTTCTTTGGCAATCCAGGGCGCTTTAAAGAAGCTTTGCCCATAGGCGCTGGGATATTGACGATTTTAGTGGCTCATGAAATTGGTCATTGGATACTTGCCCAGCGTCACCAAATTCGCCTTAGCTGGCCTTTCTTTCTGCCTGCTGTGCAAATTGGCTCCTTTGGTGCAATTACCCGCTTTGAGTCTCTGTTGCCCAACCGCAAGGTATTATTTGATATTGCCTTGGCAGGGCCAGCCGCAGGTGGTATTGTCTCTTTATTAATGCTGGTGACGGGTTTGTTGCTTTCCCACCCAGGTAGTTTATTTCAGTTGCCAAATCAGTTTTTCCAAGGGTCGATTTTGGTGGGAAGTTTGGCGCGAGTTGTTCTTGGTTCGGCTTTGCAGTCATCCTTGGTAAGTGTTCATCCCCTAGTGGTGATTGGTTGGCTGGGTTTAGTAATTAACGCTTTGAACTTGATGCCCGCAGGACAACTAGATGGTGGCCGCATTGTTCAGGCGATTTATGGACGCAAAACCGCAGGACGAGCAACGATCGCAACTTTAATTTTACTGGCGCTAGTGTCTCTTGGTAATACTCTTGCCATGTACTGGGCGATCGTGATTTTCTTTTTGCAACGGGATCAAGAACGCCCCAGCTTGAATGAAATTACTGAACCTGATGATGCTAGAGCCGCTTTGGGGCTTTTGGCTCTATTCTTAATGATTACCACGCTTCTACCCCTAACTCCGGGCTTGGCTGGGCGTTTGGGAATAGGATAGTGTTTATCGAGCCTACACCCAAATAAGCAATATCTGCAATTCGGGTGTGCGCTCAACTTACCAGAGTTTATAAACGAATAGACCTTGTAAGATTAGATGAGCGCACCAGGAATGTTTACATCTTGGCGAATAATTCAATAGAAGCTGAGATAACACCAACTGGAGAAATTTTTTGGTTATGACAAAACCTAACCTTCAACAAATGACTTTAGAACAGCTAAGAGCTTATATTTTGGAGCATCGCAACGACGATGAAGCATTCCATATATACATCGACAGAAGACGCGCCCAATCTCCAAAACAGGTTCCGATGACAATTGAGGAAGCGGAGGCTGATTTACAGAGACGGTTTGGACAGCAAGCTAGTTAAATTACCATGACCGAATTTTAGATTTTAAATTTTGGATAATGGAAAAGAAGATAGTGATTGTCGGTGAGTCTGCGCGATCTTGGGGGTTTCCCCTATGAGCGACTGACGAACCCCGAAGGGGTGAATCTTCACTGAAATTAAGGAATAAGAATTAAATAACATACAGTTTATGTCCCTGGCTTACCTCACCCTCAATCCCTCTCCGATATATTGGAGAGGGAGACTAGAGACAGGATGAAGTTTTGCATTTTATTTAATCCACGTTCCTAAGTGATGTCTTCACCGACAGGTTGCTAGGAAAATTAACTGAACGGTTTCCAACCTGTTAGCAAATTCGGGTAAGCCGTTGGTGTGGGGAAAATTTTCTGAAAGCCAATTTGACGCTCTTGGGGCTTTTCTTTGCTCATATTCCAGAGGCTTTCATAGAAGAAGAAAGAAACTCCAGCAAAATTGCGATCGCGTACTTTTTGCACTTGTGTTTGAATCTGTTGCATCGGTACAGATCGGTTTTTCAACCCGGACAAAATGCCCACACTCACTGGAATATGACTTTTTGCCGCTTTCACTTCTGGATACTCTAATTCGCTGACAAAAACATTCAAGTCATCCCGATATATTTGCAAAACTAAGTCTTCAATGATTCCCAGCCGTTCCCACTTCTGCCAGTCTGCTAAAGAGAAGTCGTAGGAAAAACGTTGAGGATTAGGAGCAACGGAAACCAAGCAATTTTTTTTAGTAGCTTTGATGGTTTTGAATACCCGTTTCATAAACTCGGTAATTTTGTTAGCTCTCCAACTCACCCATTCTGGATCTTGAGAGTCTTTGGAGGGAGCTTGACCACGGTGTTCTTTTTTGTAAAGTGCCACTGTATAGGCATCGTAACCTAATTCTGATGGTAAGCCAAAATGGTCATCAAATTGAATGCCATCGATATTGTAGTTTCTCACAATTTCAATGATTAAATCTTGAATAAATTGTTGTACTTCTGGGTGGAAGGGATTTAGCCAAACGCGATTATCTCTGCCATCTTTGACAATGCGAGTCCCATCACTGCGACTGGTGAGCCATTGGGGACGGTTTTTAGCTAATAGAGAATCGACTGGTGCCATGAAGCCAAATTCAAACCAGGGAATCACTGTTAAGCCTTTTTGATGTCCCACATCGACAATTTCTTTAAGGATATCTCGCCCTTTGAGTCCGGGTGTGGGATCGAGCGATCGCCCGATAACTTTGGCTGCAACTTTGCTAGGATATAATGTATATCCCCAATTCCAAACCGCCGGATATATCGTGTTAAAATTGAGTTGATCGAGACGTTGCAAAGATTCCTTGAGGCGATCGCGCTCAAATAACACATCACTATCAATATTTGTTAACCACACTCCCCTTAACTCAGATGCTGGCGTTGGCGTAGCCCACCGAAGGGATCGCGGCAGATTAATTTGAGCGTTCAGAGGGAACGATAGGATTACCGTAGCTACTACACTCAAGGTAACTATAACGGCAAACAAAAGAGACTTTCTGCTTTGGCGAATATTCCACCAAGAATGAAACTCAACACACCACTTTACAAACCTTTTCATCATTTGCTACAGAGATGATCAAATTATGAACAATCAGCATGAATAGCGATCGTTTCGATTGTAAGCGCTAAAACTTATCTAACTCTCTTGAATTTTGAATTGTTATTAGGGACTTCCAGAAAATAAATTATCCAATTTATTCAGATTATATTTTTCTTAATCCCCCTGCTCCCTGCTCCCTGCCCCCTGCCCCCTGCCCCCTTGCTTACACAATGATTGGTTATTTTTTTATTTGGAAGTCCCTTATTGTGCCCTGGCTGCAATCTGATTCCAGGCTTTGACTGCTGCTTGTAAATTCTTTGGCAGGTTATTTAGAGAAATATCGTTGTACTGAACCGTACCCTCAAGGCTAGTGAGAGTGAAGGTAATATAGTCAGCAGCACCACTGGGCGCTGGGTAACTCAGATTCTGGAATTTACTAAATTTAGAACGTTCTAAAAATCTCTGAAATTGTTGCACCTGTTGCACAGAAACACGGTGAACAGTACGCTCAGAATCATTGGCATCACCAATCCGCACGCGAATCAATCGCCCATCTTTGAGTAAAACAGTCTCGTAGGTTCTGCCAGTAATACCACCACTGGAGATTTGCCGAAATACTACATCTCTATTTAACGGTGGTGGTAACTCGCTGACTGGAATTTGTACAGGGGCTAGTGTATTTTCATTAGCTTTTTCATTCAGCCTGACTGCGGAACCTGTTTGATTGGTATGATAAACCCAGTTTTGTTTGCCATTAGATACCACAATCCGCCAACCAGGAACTAACGCTTGGGTACAGAGTTCATCAGCTTGAGGCAGTTCCAAGCAACCATTGCGCCAAGTCTGTTGATTATAATCAATAATTTTCAGTTCTTTGGTTAAAATTCCCTGTCTGCGGGCTAAATCTCGCAGTACCGCCTTAGCTACTGGACGTGGCAAGCTGTTTGGTTTAATATTGTCTTTAAGAACTTCATTGCTTGTTTCTAGCGAGAAGTTCGCAGAAGCAGCTGTAGCCGCATTGACAAGTGTTAAACCACTAGTAATAGACAAAATTCCAGTCAAAATCAAAGCAGTGAAAATTCGCGCTTGATTAGTGTTAAAGTAGTGTTTCTGCATGAGTTTCATGGTAATATAGCTATATGACTAAGAGATATTATCCAACTACAAATGGACAATATAAACCAATATGCTTGGGTTAGCGCCAAAAACCTTAAACTGTGTAGGTTGGGTTTCGTTCCTCAACCCAACCTACAATTATCCTTAACCCAAGCGTATTGCAATATAAAGTACATAATTCTAGAACTTCACGAGTAGGAATTAGTTTCTTTCTTTTGAAACAGATATAAAGACAGACGCTGATGTACTAATTGTTTGTTCCTTATACAAATTCTGAATAAAAATGCACTCAATCAAAACGCCCTCTAGTCGTACGGCAATCAATTAAGAATTCAGAAGCTCAGACTTGATTGAGTAGGTGGGTTGAATTAAATATAAAACTGCTGTAGCAACTGACTCCTCTACACCTATTCCATCTTCTAATTTGGAAAATAGCTTGCGAGGAAATCTACTAACGCTTTTTACCTCACCTTAGTCAGCGAGGATTCAATAAAAGTAATTTTAGAAAATAATCAGAGAGAAGCGTAGCTTAGATTTTGTCATCTCAGCCAATATTAAGCCCTCATGGCTTGTTGTTCAGATTCAACGAACTGATTTTGAGGTACATCAAATCTAATGGTACTAGCTGCCCAGTCTTTGAAATCGGGTGCTAGCCAGACTAGCTTGCGTAGAATTTCATCATTTACCCACAACACCAAGGGAAACCGAAACTGTTTCCGAAACTCATCTCGCATGATGTTGGTACTGATGATTAGTTGGTTAATTGCCACTACAGATTCTAAACCCCGTATCATCAAGGCTTCGGGTTGAGTAGTACCAATTGCAGTTGTAATAGCTGTATATAATGTGTTAGCCGCAGGTGGGAGTGAGACTTCGTGGATATGTGCTGATGAAAATTCTGTTAACAAATTCAGCACTTGGTGCTGCCTTTGAATAGAGTTACAACAGGCTAATAACAGTGAAAACTCTCCACCCGAAACCATCATCGCCCTTACCAGCCTCTTAGTGGCTGCTGTGCTGCTAGCTGTGCCGTTTTCCGAATTACTTAAGCTGATCATTTAAAAATCCTGCTTCTAATTTTCAAAATGTCTGAGTGATATTCAGTTATTCTACTCTATTAATTTTTACTCAAAAGTGTTGATAGGTTAATTTGGATGAGGTTTTCTCTATAACACTAAGTATTACATAACGAACAAGATATGGTGTATTATATTATGTTTACAATTAAGTGATAATGTAAAGATAGTATCAACACAATCTAAGTAAAAGGGTATAGGCGAAGAATTAGCAATTTAATTATTACTGTATTCTCATAGATTTTCACATCTCCCAGCAATTAAGTAGTGTTTTCTTAGCATACAGTAAAAAAATAGCTCAGTAAAAGCTTAACAACAAACATTGGGAAATGGGAGAAAACTTAACTGGCTAGTAGTTTACTATCACCTACGATCGCTAGCTGGCTACAAATCATTTTCCTTTGCCAAACCACTTCGGGGCGCGTGTAGAGTGTGGAATAGTAAAATGGTATCAGCCCAAGATGCGAAAATCTCCCTCCATTAAAATTAACTAAAATTAACGCTTCTTTACCACCTACTATGCTATTTGGCTGGATTATTATCCAGAACAGACTTCTTTACGAAAATGACTTAGGGAGGCAACAACCTAATCATTAGCAATAATAGGTACTGAAAACCCAAATTAACTCATCCATTTGATAGAATTATAGATTCAAGATGTTGCCTCGTTAGGAATTATGTTTTGATTGAGCCTATGAAACACTCGGCATCGCAGAACGAATTGCACTAATAAAATTTTGGGCATAATTCTGCGTTGAGAAATCGAGGGCGCGTTGTCTGGCAGCCATTCCCGCACTCTGGGCAAATTCTTGCTCGTCAAGATAGCGGAGAATTGCGATCGCTAATTTATCTGCATCGCCGTAAGGTGTTAATAGTCCATTCATGCCATCGGTAATAATCTCTGTCGGACCGCCTGCACTGCCAGCAATTACAGGTTTACCCAGCGCCATCGCCTCAATAATCACAATCCCAAACGGCTCTTTATCTGAGGCATGAACAAATACATCCATCGCCTGTACCCACTCAGGGATATTACGCTGTAGCCCAGCCATAATTACCTGCTCTTTCAAACCGAATGCGGCGATTTCTGCTTTTAAGAAGTCCTGATAATCCGGTTCCAAATCGTGCTTACCGCCAACCACTACACAATGAGCATCAGGATACTTCTGTAAAATTTTGGGCATCGCCTGTACCAGTACGTGCATTCCTTTCCATCGTTGCAATCGTCCAACAATTCCAATCAACGGACCGTGTAAAGGTAAGCCCAACTTCCGCCGTGCTTCTTCAGGAGAAGGTAAAGCATTAGGTTCAAATCGATCTAGTGCTACACCAGGATAAACCAAAGGTGTTGGTCTGTGAGGCCAAATTTCTGCCTGTGCTTGCTTGCCATCTTGAGAAAGGGTGATAATTGCGCGGGCTGGTATTAAAGTTGCAATTCGCACCAACCAAGTTTTGTCACTAGGTACTTCTAGTTGATACCACACAGCAGGCAATCCCGCCAGCATTGCCGCCAAACCTCCAGATATATGCGTTATCCACATCCAATTGACAATTATATCTGCACCTTCGCGGCGGGCGATCGCAGCTATCCGAAAAACAGCGCCAATAAAACGGTGGATTTGGCGTAAACGTCCACTTTCTACAACTCGCGCATCAATACCCAGGGACTTTACTTGTTCTACCATCGGGCCGTCTTCTAAAAATATCACCAGCCACTCAACACCAGCATTACGTCCCTGCTGTACCAAATCCCAAAGCATCATTTCACCGCCGCCTCGTTGCTCGGCTAGTGGCATTACAATAATTACTTTCATAATCTATAAGAGTCCTATTTATGTTGTAAGATTTATCAGAACCTCGACTTATTAGAAAAGTCAGGGTTTTGAGGATTGGTATAGTACTTATGTCCTGCCATAGCCATAGCTAAAAATCCCCAAAGAATCATCCCTGCTACGCTTAACATCCCGCTACCAATAACTAACTGTGTAGCAGAACTGATGCCAATGGCGCGGGCAGCACTAACAAAACTATCGAAACGACCTTCACCATAGCTGCTAACACTAATAATCAATAAGATTAATCCACCCATATAAAAGATGGCTCCAAACCAACCAAGGGTGAAAAACATATCTAATATGCCACTATCAATCACCACCACTTCAATTTGACCAGTTTTTTCGTTGACTTTCCAGATATTTCCTAAGCCGTTACCTAGACCATTAGAAAGGGCTAAACCCAGGTTTTTGTCATAACTTCCCGATCTATCTTTAAAACTGTTATCTTCTTCAAGATTAGAAAAAGTTTGCAAACGGGCTGCTACAACCCCAGAAATTGGCTCGATAGTTGTCAATGGTACAACACAAATTGCCATCACTACAATTATGGTAATTAAGCGCATTTGAATCCGCGCTTTAACTGAACCCATAATCATAATTATTCCAAATAACCAGCCTCCCCAATTAGTACGTGCCTGTGTTAACAGGAAGGATAAGTAACCAACAGCTGAAGCCGGAAAAATTAAATTTCCTGAACTTGTAAATAATAACAGCAATCCAGCTTGCATGACGGAACCAAAGGGACCGACTGAGTGCAATGTACTCCAGACGCGCATCCCGAAAGGTACAGGCTTTCCAGAACTCATGAATAGCTTTGATTGGATAAGCCAGTATCTATCCCACTCAGGAGCCACCACGAATTGATATACGCCATAAGTTCCTAAAATCAACACACACCAGAGGAATGTTCGCTGAAAGTTCTGGCGATAGCTGGGATAATCTCGCCAGTTTATAAATAAGTGAAAAGCGAAGATGATCGGACTGAGCCAATCCATCAATCCGCGTGCTACAGGGATAGGTGGATTGTAAATCAGACCGATTAGAAAGCCATAGAACACTCCGATAAAAGCCAAAACAAACGGTAAGCCCCCTTGAGCAGAGGCGCGGGGAAAGTGTCGTAAGAATGTTGCTATGGTGACAAATACCACTAAATAGGGTGCTATGAGCATTTGACGGGTAGCATCCCAGCCCACCCGATAGTCAACTAAGCGAGTAGCTAAGGGCGTGAGAAACCAGATCCACCAGGTAAAGCTGATGTAGAGAATGGGATGCCGCAAGTATAAAAATACGCCTACTGCTAAAGCTGTCACCGGGTAAATTAGGCGCAATGCAGCAGTAGCACCAGCAAAATAACAAACTACAGTTAGTAATACAAAGGCTGCGATCGCCATCCAACCCTGTTGCGATCGCTCCTCAGGAGAATAGCTTTCTTGTAAAAAACTATTGAAAAGTATCTGCTTAGAAGTCATTCAATTTTAGATTTTTGATTTTAGATTTTGGATTACTGGCTCTCTGGAGACAGCAACCCACCCGTCGGGAGCATCTCAATGAGTGTAAAAAGCCTTGTAAAACCTCACCCCAACCCTCTCCTTGGTAAGGAGAGGGAGCAAGAATCTTGTTTCTCATCTGGTATATTTGCAAAACTGAGATGCTCCCCCACCCGTCTTAATTTCCTGGTAGAATCTGGGAACTAGAGCTAAGAAGAAATTGAATTCATTTTGAATTTTGAATTTTGAATTTTGAATTGCTTATATCCTTGCCAACGTCCACGCCAAGATGCCAGCAACTTCTTACCCGCCAACTGCTTTTGGCTAGGTAAAAATCTCAGCCATTGTACGAAACCCAAACTATCGCACGTACCCACGAATACTGCCCAGAACAAAAATACAATCCGGCGGATAAATGGCAAATGCTCTAATAAAACTAAAGTTTCATTATGGACTAAATTAATAAAGGCAATGTCATTAAAGTTATTTCGCTGATCTTCATCAAAACGTTGTGCAGGATAGTGATCTACAGCAACATTAGGATCATAAATTATCTTCCAACCACTCCGCTTTAATGTCAGAGTGAACGCCATTTCAAAGTGTACCTGCGCTCCTGTACCACGCATCCGCTCATCAAAGCGTAATTGCCCGATTGCTAGGGTACGAAAACTCATGTTTACGCCCTTGAGAATATCGACTTCGCGGGGTTTTCCCACTCCCAGGTGATGGTTGCCAATCACTCGCCCAAACCACTGCAACTGTCCAACTACTAAGCGGGATTCGTCTTCTAATTTGCTGCCGTGGTGTATCCAATCACGCCCACCAAGACCACCAATGCAACTATCACTGATAAAGTGAGCGGCGATGCGCTCTAACCAATCTGGGTGGGGTGCGGCATCATCATCAGTAATGGAAACAATATCGCCCTCCACTGCTGCTAGTCCGGCATTGAGAGCTGCTACTACCCCCGGTTGTGTCACTTTCACGGTATGCAATGGCAGATTGTGCGCGTTTAATTGCGTTAGAAATTGCCAAGTTTCTGCATCCGTATCGCGGACAACCACTATCACCTGATCAACGGGTTTAGTTTGCTCCTGTAGCGCCAAAAGGCAGCGTGAGAGGTCTTGTGGACGGCGATAAGTCGGTATGAGAACGGTGTTCCGCATTCTTGCTTAACTCCTCGAATAGATCCACATAAGTTTGTGCCATAGTAATCCAGCTATGTTGTTCTGCCACACAGCGAGCTGCTTCACCCATCTGTTGTATGAGGGCGCGATCGCTCACCAAAGACATCAACGCCACAGCTAAAGCATCGATATCATCTGAGTCGGGTAAGACGATGCCACATTCTGGTGTCACCAACTCTGCACCTCCGGTAGCTGTGGCAGTAATTACTGGCAGTCCTGAAGAAAGTGCTTCTAACAATACGAGGCTACAAGCTTCGTATCGGGAAGGAAAAATAAATAAATCGACTGCTCGCATAATTTCGGGGATATCACGGCGATATCCGACAAAATGCACGCGTTCGCTTAACCCCAAGAAAGCCGCGAGTTGAGGGAAGGGACTACCTTCGATATGACCAACCACCGCCAGATGTAAATCGGGAACTTCCGCCAAGGCGTGCAACACTGTATCTAAATTCTTTCTGGGTGTGCGGATGTCTCCAGCGAACAATGCTAGGGTGACATTCTCTGCTAAACCTAATTTTTGGCGATTGCTTTCACCAGGGGCAAATTCTTCTAAGTCAACGCCATTGACAATTACCCGAATGTGAGAACGGGGTACACCAATGTTGACTAATTCCTGGGCTACCTTTTGGGATACAGCTACAACAACCTGGGCTTTTTGGAAAGCCTGTTTTTCCCAACGGGCATTAAAAGCCGTAAACAACCACTGGTAAAAACCATATAAGTCTCGACGATTGCGGGAAATATGAACAGGCGATCGCAACCATGAACTGTGGACAAAATGTACAGCATTCACATCAGCCGCAGCCAGATTAATTGCTCCATTGACTTTAACTAAATCAATGCCAGAGCGATGTTTACCCAACCAATCTGCACTTTTTTGGGCAAATATGAAATTACGAAGGAATTCTGTGGGATAGCTTTTAACTGGAATTCTAATCCAATTAACTTGACTATTATCTTCTAGTTCTGGTGCGACTTCACTAGCTAATAATGTCAAGTGATGACCACGACGAATTGCTTCATTAGCAACTTCATAGTTTACCCGTCCCTGACCATCGCCTTTTTTGATTTTATGGGTAACAATACAAAGTTTCATACACTACCTTATTTAGTAAAAGAACTTATGCAAATGCTCAAACAAAGAGTTGAAAACAATCCTATTTATTTCTATTCTCTCTGTGTCCTCTGCGATCCCCTGCGGGAAGCAGCTTTGCGTCCAGGGCTATTTAGTTCTAGGCATAAACCGCCCAGAACTAAAGTTCACAGGCTTTTAGCTAAAGTCCGTTAAAACGGACTATATAAGCTTTTCTTAGTCGTCTAAAGACGACTTTCGCTATTAGACTCAGAATTCATTCTGAGGCGGGCTAGGTAAGAATGAAATAGCCTTGCTTTGCGTCTACGTTAAAAACCCACTTCTACAACTCAGATAAAATTGCTATAGCGGTTCTCAGTTGAGTGAGATACAAGAACCCCAACCCCCTCCCCGCTCTTCGAGAGGGAGCTATGATGCACCTCATCTGATTAGGAAACGCTATATGTTATTTTGATACTTTTATTAACTTACTTACTAAAACTCGCGGAGCAAAACTAAGACTTAATGCCCCTATAGTTCGCACATTAAACTTTTGTTTCTTCAGCACCTGCCAAAAATAAGGACGTGCTGCTGCTATCTGTTCACTTCGTAGCAAACCAATTCCCAAAGTTGTATTAGCTTCTAACCATTTCTGTTGAAAGTACGTCCTAAATTGCTGTAGACGAGCGTCTTCCATAAAGACTTGATAACAAAACATTTCGCTTTGAGCTTTGCGGATTTTTGCCTGCACATCTCGACTACCACTGAGCATAGTATCAGTTTGCTCATGGGCGCGATATCGCGTCAGCCTTTCTGGATAATAATAAGCACCATAACCAGATATACAGCAGAGATAAGTTAAATATAAATCCCACATCCCGCCAACTTCTGAGGGAATACTATCCCAATCCATAAAATTATTGCGAATCACACAAGATGCAGCAGTGGGTATACTTTTATCTATTAACCCAATTTTATAGAAAGGTTGATGAATTCCTGGTGTTAGTTTATCTCGCTTGTAACCGCGTGTATTTTCTTCAGTTCCAGCATCATTAATTATGCCATTAGCATCTATAATATATTGATCGCAAAAAGCGATGATTAACTCAGAATTTGCTTCGAGAAGTGGTACAAGCTTTGCTAAAAAATCTTCATTCCAAATATCATCGTCATGGAGACTAGCAACATATTTACCTCGCGCCATCTTGAAACCATGTTGCTGATTAGCTAACATACCCACATTTTGCTGATGTCGCCAAAATTTGATGCGTGAATCACCAAAAGATGCGACAAGTTCTTGAGGATTTTCGGAACTACAATTATCAGAAATAATAATTTCAATATTTTGATAAGTTTGTTTAATAGCACTAGCGATCGCTTGCTTGAGATACTCTGGGCGATTATAGGTGGGAATAATAACGCTAACTAAAGGTTGTTGGTATTCTTGATGCAATAACATATTTTTATTCCTTTATATTTCATAGGTAAAAGATACACCATTTTATGTTTTGATAAAACTATAGTGTTTCCTAATCTAGTAAGATACAGCTTAACTCACCCCAAGAAAGCTGTACCTTATCTCTCCTCTGTGATGCTTTGGAGAGGGGTTGGGGGTGAGGTTTTAATATGATATACTTCCTGCACATGGGAACCGCTATAAGCTTATTTAGCTTGAGGGATACTATATGATTTTTTACTTCCATAAGTAAATTCAGCGATTGTTTTTGCATAAATCGTCCGCAGATTATTTACATGAGTATCCATTGTAAATTCCTTCATCAATAAAGCATGACCTTGTTCGCCCATGTATCGACTTTTTTGATGATCTATATACAACTCATTAATGGCATCAGCCAGCTTTTTGATATTATTAGCTGGAACAAGAATACCCGTTTCTCCATCTCGTAAATGTTCTGGAATCCCTCCGACTTCACTAGCAATTACAGGTCGATAACGAGCATAGGCTTCCAGAGTTACAAGACCGGCAGGTTCAGGCCAAACACTAGGAAAGATGACTGCAAAACACTGTTGATAAAGTTTATTTATTTTATCGCGATCGCACCATCCATGCCAAGTGATCCGGTTACTCAATCTGAGGGTATTTGCTAACTTTTCTAAGCGTGGTCGCTCCCATCCTTCACCTGCAATATCAAGTTGAATTTGCGGGTCTGTATGTATTAAGGTTTTGAGTAACCATTCCAAACCTTTATCAGAAACAATCCGACCAGCAAACAAAATTCGATGATTTTTATGGACTTGTAAACTTAAGGGTGCAGTTGCTGTTTTTGGTACAGAGATACCACAATGTACCGTTATAGTTTGCTCTGGGGGTACACCATTTTGAATCAATTGTTGTCGCACATATTCACTATTAGCAATGAAAGTAATTTTTATCTTTTTTAATACATTTAAAAATTGATGGGTGGTTTGAAGTTCTCTAAAAGTCCTTAAAGGTTTACGGCTACCACATTTATCTACCAACTTACCCCAGGTACATCCTAAATAAGAGAAGTTGCGATCGCAGATTGTCCTTTGCCCTGCTAAATACTTTGTGCCACTAGGACAGTAGAATGAATGATTATGAACGCTGAAGATGGTAGGGCATTCGCCTGTCAGCTGTAATAGCAACTCTGGGCTGTGGATATGTAGCAGTTTAAACTGGCTTTGATCAACATTTTTAAGCGATTTTATCACGCGATCGCTAACATCAGCTGGTCGGTGCTCAAATAGAGAAGCTAAATAAGTTTCAACACCTCCGCCATCACCTACCTCAAAATTGGAGCATTGATAAATCAGGTTTTTTTCCAAAAATTGCCTGTGTAATTCTTTCTCATTCTGCTTGATATCATTAATTGAGTTAGACATTAATCACCAGCTATTTTCACGTAATTATTAATTATACTGCTCATACAAATAGAGGCTTAATCTCATAATTTTATATGCCAGCATTAAACCAAAACTTATGTCTGACATCACTAACATAATGCCTGAGAGCATTTTTTTTACTTGCAAATTTATCTGGATAGATGAACTGATCTTCTACATTAAGAATATATTTTTTTGAGCATAAAGGTCTACCATGATTATGGTGCATTGTCAAATGCACAATTGTTTGTTCAGTAAAATAAGTGGGCTTTTCTTGGAGATTTGCTAAACGTTCAATAGCAAAACTCCAGTCAAATTCATGTTTAAATAATATAAACCCACCATTTACTGGATTTGACTTTTCAGAATCATCATAAATAATTCGCTCGTCTAATGAAATAGAACAATCAGGTAGATAAAGAGAGTATTTGTCATCGGAATTACCTAAATTAATTAAGTCAATACCGCCGGGAAAAAATAAAATATCTGAATCAGTGTAAATCGTAGTGCCATTAATAGGAATTGACATTAATGCCGCCAATTTTTTGCCCATTGGATGCAGTTGAGCATAATCAAGAACACACTCAGGTAAATCCGTTCTCAGAAAGTTTTGTAAAAGTATTACCTGAACGCAAGGATTGATGCGGCGGAGTAAATTACAACTAGAGTCAGTGTAACTGCCATCAGAAACTACAGTGAATCTATCTGGAATGCCGACATGACGGATGAAGGAGCGAATACTTGCCACTTGTTCTGGGAGATCGCGTTCACATGATAAGGCATAGACACTTATCGGAACTTGCCGAGTTTGTTTTATCGGGATGCTGACAATCTGAGAAACGGCTGCTTTATATAGGGAGCGATTAAATTTACCGTGAGTTTTAGCAGTGTGGTAGCCTAGATTTACCATTTATTTTTCCTTGTCAAAACTATAAATAATTGAGCAGGATAATCAATTTGTAATTTGTAAATTACGAATTACGGTATTGCATATTGTGATATTCCCAAAGCTTGCCTTTGAGTTCCAGGAGTTCTTGATACTTACCTTGCTCTACTATCCGTCCCTGTTCTAAAACTACAACTTTATCTGCTTTAGAAATAGTAGAAAGACGGTGAGCGATCGCAATTACTGTTCTACCAACAGATAGCTTTTCTAATGAATCTTGAATTAAGCGTTCAGATACAGAATCTAAGGCGCTAGTTGCTTCATCCAAAATCAAAATTTCTGGGTTCCGTAGTAAAGCCCGCGCAATCGCAATTCGCTGTCTTTGTCCTCCAGATAATCTAACACCCCTATCTCCCAATTCGGTATCAAAACCTTCGGGCATTTCTAAAATAAATTCTAGTGCATTCGCTAGTTTAGCAGCTTCTTGAATTTCTTCATTAGTGGCATCTGGAGTACCGTAAGTAATATTCTGCCAAACATTAGCATTGAAGATAAAAGTATCCTGACTGACGACAGCTATTTTGCGACGTAGGGAGTTAATTTCCAACTCCCGTACATCAACTTCATCAATGTAAAGATATCCATCTGTAGTATTATAAAATCGGGGAATTAAATCAGCAAGAGTTGTTTTACCAGCCCCAGAGGCTCCGACTAATGCTGTCATTTTTCCCTTTTCAATGGTTAGGGTAATATTATGCAGCACTAAATTTTGCTCATCGTAGCCAAAATCTACAGATACTAAATTTATTGACCTTTTTAAAGAATTAAACTTGATTCTCCCATTCTTAAAATAATTTTTATCATCACTTTTTAAGAGGTTTTTAACGTTGGCTGCTGAACCATGTAAAGTACTGAGAAATGCTCTCGTACCATTAATATCTTGAACGAATGGGATAAAACGAAATAGCACAAAGAAAAATGTTAATAAAGAAGCAACTTGTAGCGTTCCATTAGTAACCAAGCTAGTGAATGCCAAAATAATCATTCCAACCAACACTGTAGTAGCGGCGCCTTCAGCAATTGGCTTGACAAGTGTCCAAGTGAAGACAACTTTAGTTGTAGTACTGATTATCTTGTCGCTAGCTTTGTAGTAACGCTGGCGCTCAAATTCTTGAGTACCACAGGAATGAACAGTGCGAATGCCATTAATAAATTCTACGGCTGTTGATGTAAAATTAGCATTAGCAGTTGTCATGCCAAAACTTGATTCTCTGACCCTGGCATTTAGATTGGATAATCCTACACCTAAAAGGGTAAATAATAATGCTGAAATTAGTGTTAGTTGCCATGATATCAAAAACATTGATATTAAGTAGACAAAGGTTGTTAATCCTCTCGTCACTAAAAAGGCTCCGCTACTGAAACCCTGTCTGATCCTTTCAATTTCTGTGGTAATTGTGTTAATTAGTTCACCAGAACGAGTTTTAGAAAAGTAACTTAGCGATAAGGATTGTAACTCTTCAAAAATCTGTTTGCGTAAGCGATCGGCAAGATGTAGTTGAGATAATTCAGTATAGACTTGAGAAAAATAATTGAATATGGCACGTAACCAAGTACTCAACAAAATTAGCAAAGATACGCGATATAAACGATTAATTGCTGATGTCTTAGCTCCCAAAATCCAAATATCAAACCAGTTTATTCCTGTGTGAACAGGTTGAGCATTGGGACTAGTTAGACTTTGCAAAAATGAAAGTAAGAAACCAATACTCACACCTTCAAAAGTTGCCGCCAGAACCGAAAATATGAGAGCTAAAGTTGCAATTTTGCGAAAGTGTTTAAATTCTCGCAATATCAAATAGTTGTCCTGCCAGAAGCTGGTAGCTTTGAGCAGATTGCTGAGGGGTTGAGGAAGTTTGAAAAGCATGGATTTTTCTAACAATAATTTGGCATATAATACCGATTACCTGTGAGGTTGCATAGAACAAGGGGCTTAAGCCCCAAGTCTGGCCAAGCCTGATTTTGTGCAGTTTCACAAAGAATTGGTATAAGAATTCAGGAGTCAGGAGTTAGGAATTAGGAGTCAGAATTCTGAATTTTGAATTGTCAAAGTGTTTGACTATCCAGATGTAATAGATGGGGCTGGGCTTCTACTTCCCATGAAGCCGTAATTTCTGGTAGTTTATTTAGCTGTACTGCATCTTCTAAAGTCCAACAACAAGATCCGGTTAAACTCATGTCACCTCGCAGCACATTCAATAACTGGGGCAGATTGTCAAGATTGTATTTACGCATCCAACGCCCTAGCGGTGTGATGTTGTGCTTTGTAGTTGTGCAAAACCTCATCGCCCGAAAGAGTTTACCCCGTTCTCCGACACGCCACTCACGACAAAAAAATGACCCTGGTGAGTAAACCTGCATTAATACAATCAATCCCAACATGACTGGACTTACTAATAGCAACAACACTAAAGCAGCAATCCAATCAATTAGTCGCTGCAAGGGTTGCTTAGGCAGTTTATTACTAGTGGGTATGCTTAGAAATATTGGTTTTTGAGCTTCTTCACATGCTTCTGCCCAAAATCTGAGCAAAGCCTCACCCAATTTTGGATCTATGCTCACCAAATTTACAGGAGAATGTTCTAAGCATTCTACTAGCGATCGCTTACTATCTAATGAAGGCAGATATGGTTGTTTAACTCGTCCCAACGGCTTCACCAACAGCTTACCCCGTCGCCAATGGAGTGTGCAGTACCCAGAGCGATTATCTTGGTGTGGCTGGGTTACATCATATAAATTCTCTAGAGTTGGAATTGTTGAAGTTGTCATATGTCTTTGGGATTATACAGAAGTGAATTGCTGAGGAGTTATCAAAGGCTATCAATGCCAAAGACCCAAATCCGCATCTTGTTGTAAGTCCAAAAAGTTGGAGTAATTCGTAATTCGTAATTATGTTTTATATCATGTCCGCCTAATCACTTATTAAAAAAACTCTCCGCATCAGCCTAAACAATGAGTCTTTAAGCGAACATGATATTAGATGTAGTCTAAACCCCAGTCTGAAACAAAGCTAACTGTGGAGTTGGGGGTCTTCAACCCTGTTCTTAATTACGAGTAACGCTACTATTAATATTCATGGGTAAATTATGATTTTCCGGGAACTACTGAGAGTAGAGAAATGTAGAGGGAAATTACCGATGAATCTATATCTACGTTTAATTTGGCTGAGGTTAACAAAACCAGTCTGCTATTGTCTTCTAACCTTTTTGGAAGTGCTTTAATCTCTAGATTATAAGACTATGTAGAAATAGCGATCGCTCAAATAAATTCTTTATTTACTCTTTAAAGAGCCAGTGATTTCTCTGACAAACCATAAAGATAGCATAAATATACTGAAATTTTCCTGATAGCAATAAAATTAAATTTTACCTCGTTACCTCGTTCCCAGTCTCCGACTGGGAATGCCTATGGTGGGGGCTGCCGCCTCTCTTACTCGCGGCAGAGCCGCAATTGAGGAGCATTTCCAGCCAGAGGCTAGAAACGAGAAAGCTCCCCGACTTTTCTAAGAAGTCGGAGAGCTTTCATCTTACTTTTCACGTCATGTGGAAAAGTCCACGAAAAACCTAACCCCCTTCCCGATGCGGGAAGGGGGAAAATTCAAAGTCTCTCTCCTTCTAGGAGAGAGAAATAGAAGTGAGGTTTTCTAGATGCCGTGAAAAGTCGGGGATCTTTCATCTAGCGGTACTAGCTATTTTTCCACAGCTTGACGTAGAGCTAATTGCTGTTGTTTGATATAAGGTACGTAATTACTGCTAGAGTTTGATACCCCATTAGCTACAACCCCAATCAGATTTAACTTACTTAACATGGCTGTCGCTTGAGTCAGCTGACTTCGCGTTACAATGCCAATGCTTGCCACCATAACCACGCTACGACAAGATGATGCGGTAAGCATGGCATCCACCAAGCCGAGAACTGGGGGAGCATCTATGAGTACCAAATCATAGTTTTCCTCAAAAGCTGCCATCAATTGCATCATCCGAGGGGAACTCAACAGATTAGCTGGGTCAGCAGGTTTGGGGCCAGCAGTCAGAATATCGATGTAGGCTGAACCTGAGTATTGAAGACTAATTTGGTTGGGTAGAGTTGCATCACTTGCCAATAGAGTTGAAAGCCCCTGTTCATTAGGAAGATTCAGTTGTTCATGCAGACTAGGATCGCGTAAGTTGGCATCAATTAGCAACACCTTTTTGTGTAAACGGGCAGCACTCATTGCCAAACCCAACGCCAAAGCTGATTTACCCTCATCAGGTAAAGCTGAGGTAATCATCAAAGATTTCAAGTTAGCAACAGTATTTAAAAGTTCAATGTTTTTGTAAATCAGATCCAGCGATTCCCAACGTGGTGGAGATTGCAATACCTGAATTGTCCAGGGGGCGAGAACTTCTGGCTTGCCAAAAGGCAACTTGATCATTGATTCTTTGGGTTTGGCTGGCGGTAACTTGGGAGTTGTTCCCAACAACGGCATGGCCATTTGCTTCTCTAATTCAGCAGTGGTGTGAACTGCATCATCAGCCGATTCCCGAATAAAGGCAGCAATGCCTCCTAACATGAACCCAACCACAGCACCTAACAGCAAGTTCTGCTGAAGATTGGGTCCTAATTGTCCGCCTTTTTGAGGTTCTTCTACAACTTCCCAATTAAATCCACCCTTGGAAAGTTCTTGCCGCAATTGCTGTTCTGCTCTTAAAAGCTGCTCTAATCTTTCACGACTAAATTGCAACTGCGGTAGCATCCGATTGTAATAAGCCAACAGAGGTGGGAAGCGTTTAATTTCCAAACGCATCTCGTTTTCTTTCTGAGCCAAAGTTTGATCGCGAGCAGTTAAAGCAACTATAGTTGTCTGGGTTTCCACTAGCTGACCTGCAAGGCTAAGATCAATTTGCCCAAGCTGTCCTCGTTCAAGAAGAGAGTCTCCAGAAGTGGTTCCACCAGTAGACTGTCCGCCTAAAGTTCTTCCTACCTCTTGTTGTAATAATTCCTTCTGACTCTGAAGCTGTTCTTTGAGCTTTTGCACACTCGGAGTTTGATCTGTAAAGCGTAAGCGTTCTTGTGCTAGTGCTAGTTCGGTTTTTTGGATTTCGTTCAGTAAGCCTTGATAGCGAGTAGACTGACTCAGACGAGAAGCAACTAGAGCATTTTGGGGAGAACGGTTAAGTTGTTCTTCTAAAGATTTTTGACGTGCTAAAGCTTCCCCATATTGAGCGCGAGTTGTCTGTCTTTCTTGGGCAATATTGTTCAAAGCTGTCTCAATCGCTTTGGCCTGTGACTCTGGATCAATTAAGTTCTGATTTCTACGAAACCTTTGTAAATTTGTCTCAGATGCATTTACTTCTTCACTGGCTTTACTTAACTGTTCCCTAATAATTTGTAGACCTTTTTGTAAACGTGAATTCTGTTGTTCTTTGTTATATTCCACATAAACTTGTCGAATTGCACCCAGAACTTTTTGTGTTTTTTCTGGATCTCCAGCAGTGTATTCAACTTGAAAGATTTTAGTAGCGACATTATCTTCTTTGCTCCTTAATTGAGTTAAGACCAAAGAAGCTTTAATTTCAGTTGAACTTATATCTGGATAATCAGACTGAAGTTTATCAACTGCTTTTTGGATAAGTCCCGAACTCTGCATCAAGTTAAGCTGGGTGGCAGTATCTATAACCACATTCGAGTCAGTAAACTGGTTGTCTAACCCAGCACCTTCTGTCTTACCTTGATAGTTAGGTTCTACTAGCAGTTGCATGGAGCTTTTATAAGTAGGTTTTGTCTTTAAAGTTACCATGCTTGCAATAGCAATAGAACTAATAAATACTGCCAAGAACCAAGGAAATCTCCTCACAAATACGGCAAACAATTGACCGTAACCTACTTCACTTTCAGAAGCTGGAGTTATCTGAGGATTTAGACTAGTTTGAACCACTTTTATTATCCTTGTCTTCGAGATTTACGCTAAGAGATTCTCCGAAGAATACCTATTTTTTTTAACAAACCCCTAAAGAGGAGAGATAAGATAAATAGGTAATCTTATAATGGGAAGAGATTCAGAAATAAAATCGCAACACCAGAGCCATTATTCCTTGAAATACCATGCCTACAAAGAACGTGGTTTGAATTAGTCTGATATCAGAAAGTTTGTTTTGCCCACTTTTAAAGTGAGGGATGTCTCAAAAAACAATAACTAATGACCAATGACTACTTTATCAAATGAATAATTGAGGCACGCCACAAGCTTGATTAATAATTTGTTCAACTTTGCCAAAGAATGCCTTCTCTGAAAAGTTAGCTACTGCATGATTACGGATGCGATCGTAATCCCAAGAAATGCCCTTGGCTTCTAGTAATGCAACTTGTAAAGATTCGGGTGTTTGCCTTTTAAAAAAGACTCCTGTTTCACCTGATATTTGAGTATCTAATACTCCACCTGCTCCATAGGCGATGACTGGTGTGCCACTAGCATTAGCCTCTACTGGAACTAATCCGTAGTCTTCTAGGGCTGCGACAATAATAGACTTGGCTTTGGAAAACAAGTCTTTGCGAGTTGTATCACTTACGTGTCCCAAGAACTCAATATTTTGTAATGCTTTAGATTTTAAGCGTGCTTGTTCTGGCCCATCACCTGATATTAATAACCGCCACCCTAGCCAATTGAAAGCTTCCACTATTATATCAAGACGCTTATAACTGATCATCCGGGCTGAGGCCAGATAATATTCATCTTTTATATCGGAAAAAAGAAATTTACTAGTATCAATTGGATAGTTCACCATCATTGCCTTTTTGCCATAAATATTTTCAATCCGGCGGGCAACAACACTAGAATTAGCAATGTAAAGGTCAGGTTCCTGTGCATATTTCAGGTCTACCTTTCTCATTACTTCAAATACTTGTTCGATTAAAGGAGCAAAATATCTATAGTCTCCGTACTCTCTTAAATAAGTTGTTGTATCCCATAAAAAACGGGTGACATTATGGCAAAAACAAATGTGGCGGGCATTGGGATTTTTTCGCACTGCTTTGGCGAAGCTGGTGCTACTGCTAATAATTAAATCGTAGTCTTGCAGATCCAAGGCACGAAAGGCAGGAAAATATAGAGGAGCCATCGACCTGAAATATTTTGCTGCATAGGGAATCTTTTGCAAGAAAGTTGTATTAACTATGCGATCGCCTAAATCAATAGTTTTTTGTGGATCGTACAAAGATGTGAAAATATCTGCTTCGGGATAGCGTTTACAAAGCAGTTCAAACACACGCTCTGCCCCACCTCGCTGGGTTAAATAATCATGGACTAGAGCAATTTTCATGAATTTGACCTAAAGTTTCGATCAGGTTTGTTTCAACGCTCCCCAGCAAGTTACTATCAACAACTTTAGTAGTTAAATCGGCGGTTAGAAACCGCGCGCCAGTCGCCTCAACGGGGGGAACCCCCGCACAGCGCTGGCTTATCTACACGAGGCTTTACCCACCTCCGTGGGTTAAGATCCCTCAGTTTTTCCTTATCGTTTGTGTAGCCGCGAATAGAATTCGCCCTGACTCTACGCCCCTACAGCCAATTCATTTCTTGCAAATATTTTTGAAACCGATATTACCCAACTGCTACCAAGATTTTTTCGCGAGCGAAATAAGTGTTTTGCTCAGTTCGTAGTTGGTCGCAAAGTCTGCCTTCAGGTAATTCTACATCCTCGTATGTGAGGACTTGATCCTTAGAAATATCTCGTTTTAGGCGACACCCTTCAGCTAAACCAATTGGTAGGAGATTTTGCTGTTGGACAATATCGGAATTTTCACATTGTCCGTAGGTCATGTAGTAGCCGATGCCATCTAGAGTTTCTCCTGCTTTCAGGTCGATTTTGGCAGTGGTGATAACATCTACTAGCGGGCCTGCGAGTGGAGACATAACGGCATCACCGAATAAGACAGCACGCGCTACGGACAAGGGAACTTCAAAATGACAGAGGTGATAAGGAGTATAGAAGCTGTAAAGAGGGCCTTCGCCTAATTTGTATAAGTTGAGATAGTGGCGTTGCTTGGGGTCGTCGTGAGTGGCAAATACATATACGCCTGGGCCAGGTTTTGCTCCAACTACATAATCGACAATGCCGCCCAGTTCCTTGAGTTGTTCAACATCATATAACTGGGTCATTTCATCGACATAACCGTTGAAGTCATATCCTAACATTCCCCGTTTGGCGACTTTCATGCCTGTGGCATTGGCAACGATCGCTTGCTCAAAGGAAATTTTGGTTCCGTCGGCAAAGCTAGCCACCATGTGAGGCTTTTGACCCCAACGTTTAGCAAATCCTTCCTGGGTGGTGGGATTGCGATAGGGGTCTTGGAGTCCTTTAATGTTACCGCACAATAAGGGAGTTAAACCAATGCTTTTCACAAAGCGGTAAAGGTTCATTTGTACTCCTGGCTGATCGCCATCACAAGCGCTGAGGATGACGCCTGCTTTGTCGGCATACACTTTCAGGATGGGGCCAATGGTGCCGTCGAGTTCGGCATTCATCATGATCACATGTTTGCAATGGGCGATCGCTTCCATAACGATGTGAGCGCCAAATTCCACTGCACCTGTGACTTCGATTAGTGCGTCAATACCCTCAGCCCGACACAGTAACTTAGCGTCTTCTGTGACTGCATATTTCCCGTTAGCGATCGCATCTTCTAATTCGCTGACAGTTGCAACAACTTGAATATCCTCAATTCCGGCTTCGGAATAAGCTTGTTTAGCTGCATCAATCTGACGATTGGAAATAGCAACTAATTCCATTCCTGGCACTGAATTGACAATTTGGTTGGCAATTCCTCGACCCATAAAACCAGCACCAATCATTCCCACTTTGATGGGATTATCTGCTGCTGCACGGGCTTGTAAGGCGCGATCGATAATAATCATGAACTAAACTCCTTTTTGGAACTGTTTATTGTGATACAAATTCTCGATAATTTTGCACTTAATAATTTGTTACAGCGAAATATTAAGTACATTTTCATGGGAAATAGGGATTAGCTTCCACCAAGCGACTAGAAGTCACGGCTATACAGGTAAAACCCTTAATTTTCATCAGTCCGCCCAGGCGGACTTGGTTTGTATAGCCGCGATTTCTAATCACCAGGGCTAAGTGCTAACTAGTTGTTTGCTAGATGCTATCGAACCAGTATGTTTTTTCTGGCTATGATTTTGGATAATTTGCTCCACAGCATTTCTATAGGCTTGGGCAAACTTTTCTTTCGTATGATTTGCTCTTGCATATTCCCATGCCTGACGAGACATAAGTTTTAGGTCTTCAACAGGTAAATTGGAAATACTTCTAACTTTCGCCTTAATTTCTTCAAGGGAAAGATTATCGAAAATTATACCAAAATCATGAACATCCACACCAGATTCGTAGCTTAAAATTGGAATTAACCCGGCTTGTAAACTGGTGATTACTGCACCCGCCTGTCCCTCAGAGACGGAAGGATAAACAAGTCCCAAACAATTATTTGTAACCTTTAAAAAGTCAGGGCTGCTAACATCAATCCAACCATAGGTGTGAATATTAGGTGTTTCATACAGTTCTTTATAGAAAGCTTGCTCAAACTCTTTGTCATTACTTACCGGACCACAAACTGTTAAATGGTATTCCGGCATTTGGGCAAAGGCATCTAAAACTAAGTCT
Organism: Nostoc sp.; assembly: GCF_036917675.1. GTDB lineage: Bacteria > Cyanobacteriota > Cyanobacteriia > Cyanobacteriales > Nostocaceae > Nostoc. Next base: position 241,306 of record NZ_JBALCT010000014.1, read on the forward strand.
AATCCTTTGAGAACTAAAGCACTACCACCAAACCACAGAAAATTCTTTCTTACCGCTTCAAAGTCTTTCTCGTCAGGAGAGGGATAAACGAGTGACGAAGAAATCGGAATACGATACATTGGTTTATTCGCATATTTGAATGTATCAACTGTGAAATTGTTGCCCAATACAGTAGCGTAATCGGCATATTCAATTCCCAAATTGGGCGTTTCAAATCGCTGTGGACGTAAGGTAATTCCTCGGCGCTGTTGGAGTTCTAAAAGTCTGTTGCATTCAGCTGCATTGCGGAAGACCATATTAGCAATGTCAATATGGAAAATCTTGATGCAATCTTTATTCAGTTTTGGTGCAAGCGCTTCTAGACGATGACGGATATCAATGAAAAATGCGTAGTCTTTTTGAGGAACAAATTTATCATTGTGAAACTGGATAACATCAACGTTATAGCCCATGTCTAAAAAAGTTTGGGCGATTAATATACATTCCCAGTTCCAACTCTGGTCATTGGGGATAGGCTGACCTGGTTTTATGAGAAATGGTTCAATCCGATAAGAAAGAAGTACATTTCCTTTGGAAGGCTGTTTAGGCTTCAGGGAAACAACTTGTAAGGTCTTAGCATAATTGATGCGAGCTTGGACTTTTTTGGAGACAAAAGAGATAGTATTACCGACACGAGATAGAATTGTATTTGGCATTTATTTCTACCCATTTTCATTAGACTAACATCACAAATCTGAATTAGTAATTGATAGTTTTATCTACATCAATTCTAACTTCTTTCTTTCTTTCTTTCTTTCTTTCTTTACTTCGCGATCTTCGCGTCCTTCGCGGTTCGTTAAAAAAGAATTTTACAACCCATTTAACACAGATGGAGTTATCTAGAAGTGCCGCCAACAGTCATCATTCTCAACAAAGGCCAACTTAAATCTTTCTCAGATATTTCAGTTACATCTAGAGGCCAATCAATATTAAAGAATGAGTCATCGTAGCGTAAACCTCTCTCATACCCTGGCGTGTAAAATTCACCCACTTGATATACAACTTCAGTCTCATCTGTGAGTGCTTGATAGCCGTGAGCAAACATTTCTGGAACATACAAAGCGCGGCGGTTTTCTGGGGTTAGTTCTACACCGATGTGTGATAAAAAGCTGGGAGATTCAGGACGCATATCAATAATTACGTCATAGATAGCGCCTTTAGTACAGCGAATTAACTTCGTTTCTCCTGCTGGCAGAATTTGATAGTGCATTCCTCGGATAGTGCCTTTTTTGTAGTTAAAAGACAGGTTACATTGAGCAACTGTTGGCTTTAATCCGTGTGCTTGAAATTCTTGAGCGCAGAAAGACCGAGCAAAAAAACCACGATGATCTGGTTTTTCTTCTAAATCAATAATAAATGCGTCTTTGAGTGCGGTTTCAGTGAAAATCATATATTCCTTTGAGATGAATGTTGAGTACAGAAAATACTTGCTAACGGCTTAGTATTTAGACCAGAAAATAACAGTAATAAATGTAGATTTAATAACCTACAACTTCGTAGGGTGCGTTTACACCATTGCTGCTGCTTTCGCTGCGTTACGCTGTCGCTAACGCACCCTACGAAAGGCTACTAAGTCGAAACTTTAACTGCATCTGATGAAGAACGTAACTCTGCTCTGGGATAAGTATCATCCCAATATTGGGTGCAGAGGTCTGGTCGTTCGGGGGGGTTTGCGGTGTAACAAAAGAATAGCGCTGAACGTTCTTCTGTGCGGACTGTGCCGTGATGCAAAGCATTTTTCGTATCTACAATAATAACTGTACCTGCTGGGCCTGGGCAGGATTTCCAAGCTGATTTGGGGATGACTGGTTTTACTTCTTCATCATCGATACCCATATAGCCTGACTTCCAAAGTTTGTAGTAAAGTCGAAAATAATTCATACTAAATAAGGAAGTTAAAGAGCGAGGAATGTATTCAAAAGGCCCAGTTTTTTCATCTACATCATTCAAGTAAATAAAGATTTTGATAATGCGACGGTCTTCTGCATCACTATGCCATAGCAGCGTCCCAAACTGATGTTTATTTTTTAAATCTTTGCGTAAATGTACACCATGAAAAGCAATGGGAAGACCAATATAATTTTCGATAATATTGAGTAGCCTTTTCTCGATCCCCCAGGCATAAAATTCTGGTAAACCTGTAACTGTGTAAATTTGTGGCAACTTTTGCTCTATATGGTCGTTGTTTAGATTTTCCATATGAGACAATTGATGGTAAGCAGCTTTGAGCAGTTCCGAGCTAGAGTGTAACCCTAAATCTGCCAGTGTTGTGACGCAAACGCCATCTTTTTTGAGAGCATTAAGGATGTTGCGATCGCGTCCTTCCAATACTGGCAGATTTCTGCTATGCTTCCAACGGGCAACGTAGTATTCCAAGTCAGAAGACAGTGTAGATATTTTGCGTTTAATTGCGCTAAACATGGCGTAAATACCTTCTATTTTTAATGTATATTTGTCAGTAATTTAGTAGCTTATGACTTATAGTTCCGCACTTCTTGAGTAGGTATTTCACTTGATTCTGCTAACCCGAACTCTTTAGAAACCATCACATCAAAAGCACACAAGCTGACTAAAGCTAAAAATGGAACTACTGTTTTAATGGCGGACATAGGCCATCTTCTTAAAGCACCCAAGAAAACTTTCAAGTTGACTTCTTTGCCATTCTGCAAAAGCATCCGCCTGCAAAACTGCTTAGAATATCCATTCTCTTCCAATTTCAAAATCACTTCGGGTATGTGTTTGTATTGCATTAACAGTGCAGATTTTGGCTCTTTCTGCCAATAACTCACTCCAACAACACATTCCAAATAAGTTTCTTTAGTAACAATTACACTGCCATTAGCAGCACAATATCCGGCTAAATATGCTAAAGATATCCAGTTATTTTCAGCATCTTGCCAACTTTCTAGAGCGCGTTTTACTAAGTCAGTACGGTAAACTGTAGCAGTCAGAAAAATGACTGCACCGACACTTTTTGAGAAACAATGTTCAAATATGGCTTTACCATCAGCATTACCATCTTCACTATCAACGTCAAACCAGCGATTACCAACAATTGTTGGTGGATGAACTGGTTCTCCAGTAATTTGGTTTCGACCAGAAAAGTTGAGGAACAATAATGATAAATCTTCATGTTGTCTGAGTTTGCTAATCACATAAGCAATAGCTCTCTCTTGAATTGGGTCATCATCACCAATTGTCCAAACATATTTTGTTGTTGTAGAATTTAGGCAATACATAATATTTTTTACTACGCCTAAATTCTGAGAATTTTTATTTGAATTAAATCTAATACTGCTAAGTGTTACTTGCCATTTCTTGATAACCTCCTGAGTATTATCTGTTGAACAATTATCAGAAATTAAAATTTCACAGTCATCTTCAAAACCTTTACTAGCTTGAGCTAGCCATGCTAATTGTTTATCAAGTAACTCAGCACGATTGAATGTAGGAATGGCAATGGTAAGCAATTTATTCATATTGAATTCAAAGAGTCGGCAGTAATAACAGCTTAGTAATTAATCAGCTGCTTTTTAGTCTAATTATTTGTGGTTTGATAGCAATGTTTTCAAAACAGATACGCTTTTTAATTACTTTCATGACTTACACAAAAGGCAGTGAAAGCCTTGATTTACCGTAGAGGCAATTCATGTAGACGCAAAGCGGCTTTCCGCAGGGTATTGCCCCTACATTTCGTACTTGATGCGTAAGTCCTAAATTTTTAAAAGCCGCCTATTATTTGGACAGTTAAATAATTGTAATAAAAGGCGCTTTTATCGCTTCTGTTTAGTAATTACGACGCTATTAAAAGCTTATCCGGAACAGAACATGGATAAATTTTTACTTCAGGAATTGGCACTACAAACTGTCCACCCCATTCGCCAATAAATGCCATTTGTTCCATAATTTCTTCTTTGAGATTCCAAGGTAAAATTAGGAGATAATCTGGTTTAGTTTCGCGGATTTTATTTGGTTCAAAGATGGGAATATGAGTTCCAGGTAAAAATAAACCCTGCTTGTAAGGATTACAATCTACTGTATAATCAATAAAATCTTTACCAATCCCACAGTAATTGAGCAATGTATTACCTTTGGCTGGTGCGCCATAACCAGCAATTGATTTACCTTCTGCTTTAGCCGTCAAGAAAAAATTTAATAGCTTGTGTTTAGTTTGTTTGACTTCTTCGGCAAATGTAATGTAAGTCTCTATCCGATGCAGCCCAGCAGTAATTTCTTTTGCTTTCAAATGGCTAACTCGTTCGCTGATGCTGGGATTATCAGCGTAGTCATGTTTGGCATAAATTCTTAGTGAACCACCATGAGTTGGTAATTCCTCCACATCAAAAAGTTGCAAATTGTGTGTTGCAAAAATTTTTTCAATAGTCAGGAATGAGAAGTAAGAAAAATGCTCATGATAAATCGTATCAAACTGATTTTCTTGAATGAGTTGTAAAATGTGGGGAAACTCCATCGTCAAAATGCCATTGGGTTTGAGGATAAGTTTCATCCCAGCAATGAAATCGTTTAGATCCGGTACATGAGCTAAAACATTATTACCTATCAAAAGGTCAGCTAATTTTCCTTGGATTACGAGTTCTTTGGCAGTTTCAACTCCAAAAAACTTGTTGATACTAGGAATGCCTCTGGATTCAGCAACCTTGGCGATATTTGCGGCTGGTTCTATTCCTAAAACTGGGATTTGCTTTTCTAAAAAATATTGCAGTAGGTAGCCGTCATTGCTGGCAATTTCAATAACTTGATTATGATGATTAAAACCAAACTTTTCTACCATCATATCGGTATAACCCTTAGCATGTTTTAGCCAACTTACCGAGTAGGAAGAGAAATAAGCATAATCGCTAAAAATGTGATCAGGGGTTTCAAACTGTTCTAATTGAACTAAGAGAGTCTCTTCAGAAACATAAGCATGGAGAGGATAAAATTTTTCGGCATTATTTAGCTGTTCTGCTGTCAGATAAGCATTCGCTAAAGGTGACATTCCTAGATCAATAAAGGTTTGATGCAGAGGTTGACCACTGAAACGACATTTTGCGATCGCCATAAATTTCAACTCACTGATTGCAAATAATTTGATAAATGAAATAAGTCCGAATAAATATTATTAATTTCGGAAATATTGATGTTATTAGTGTGTAAATTGTGATTTAATCAGCTGGTAATTTGCACTTTATTGCTAAAGTATAAATTACGAATAATACCTTTGATTAAATTATTTTTTACACACTAATAGACCACTCTAGCTACTTTTTATTCCAGAAGAAATCTTTGTCAATTTGCTCTGTACGAATTAGATACTCTAACTGCTTTAAACGAGTAAATCCTCTAAATAAGAACGTATCTTCAGCCATATGTATTTGACTGAATAAATCAAATAGCTGCTGGGCACCAAGTCGGGCATTCCAATCACACTTAAATCCGGGTAGGATTGTGTTGATTTTCTCGAAGGATACCCGATAGCTGCGGTTATCTGAGCCGTTGTCACCAAAAGACAATTTACAATCTGGGAAAATATCAGCAATAATTTCGGCGATTTCTTTAACGCGGTAGTTGTTTGTTGTATCTCCCACGTTGAAGATTTGGTTATGTACAATGTCCCGTGGTGCTTCCAAAGCGCAGACTATTGCTTTGCAAATATCCAGTGCGTGGACTAATGGCCGCCAAGGTGTACCATCACTGGTCATTTTGATTTGTTTGCTAGTCCATGCCAACCCTGCTAAGTTGTTTAAAACAATATCAAAGCGCATTCTGGGAGAAGCACCAAAGGCTGTGGCATTCCGCATGAAGGTGGGAGAGAAGTCATCGTCAGCGAGTGGTCTGACATCTCTTTCTACGAGAGTTTTGCATTCTGCGTAGGCTGTTTGGGGATTAATCGAGGATTCTTCTGTGACATCACCTGCGGTAGCAACACCATAGACACTGCACGAAGACATATATACGAAGCGACGCACACCCATAGCCTTAGCCAGACTAGCCAGACGAACTGAACCTACATGATTAATTTCGTAGGTAATTTTGGGTGCCAATTGTCCGGCGGGGTCGTTCGAGAGTTCCGCCATGTGAACTATTGCTTCGATACCTTCCAAATCATCAGGGGTGATGTTGCGGATATCTTTGTTGAGGGTTTTAGGTGTCACCCCATTAGCGTTGTATAGCCAACCAACTTTATAGAAACCGGTATCTAAACCAATAACTTCATGTCCCCGTTCAATTAATAGAGAAGGTAATAATGAACCAAGATAGCCTTCTGTGCCAGTTACTAATATTTTCATTGTGGTTAATACCTTTGTATTGATGAGTTAAATTCTTCGTTTAGTAAGGGCGCACAGCTTGCGCCAAAGAGCGTGTTGCATCCAAAAGGGAACCGCTATAGTGGAATGGCACTAAGTTAAGATACAGCCCTTGCCCTGACTGGTTAAGAGCCTCAAGGCTGGGAATCCATCCTGGGAGGCGGAGCCTCCTCTTTCTTGACCAGAGGCAGCAGCCCTCTCGGAATTCGTTACCAGTCTTCAGACTGGGAACGAGGCGACACAAGCCTTTGGGTTTTTCTTAGTGCCATTCGGCTTTGAATCTTGCTCCCCAACGCTAGCAGGGTTGGGGCTAGAGGTTAGGTCTTTATTTGAATCAACTGAGAAGTGCTATATATGAGGCTAACTGTTATTAGGTAGTTACTAAAACCTTTTGCAGGCTTACTCATTGGGTAGCAGCACTCTATAGGGATTCTTAATTGATGCACTACACTTTTTTCTTGTGCGATGGGCAATCTTTGTATTTCTGGGCGAGCAAGATGCTCACCCCACAATATTCATCCCTTAATTCAGCAGCACCGGAAGTAACTATGATATCTATGCAGTTACTACATTATCTAAACGCGAGAGTTGGGGAATTTGTGTGACTAGCGCTTTGCCGATTTCTAGAGAAGATGTGGCAGCAGGAGAAGGAGCATTGCAAACATGAATGGAATTTTGACCGGAAACAATCAAAAAGTCGTCTACAAGCTTGCCATCGTTCATTAAGGCTTGAGCGCGAACTCCTGCATGGGTGGGAACTAAGTCTTCTGCTTGGACTTCGGGAATTAGTTTTTGCAAACTTCTGGTGAAGGCCGCTTTACTAAAGGAACGAATGATTTCTTGGATGCCTTCATCAGCGTGTTTTGCTGCCAATTTCCAGAAACCAGGATAGGTGATGACTTCAAGAAAATCCCGCAGGTCAAAGTCGGTTTTTTTGTAACCTTCGCGTTTGAGCGACAGAACCGCGTTTGGGCCTGCATGGACGCTACCATCAATCATCCGAGTAAAGTGGACACCCAGGAAGGGAAAATCTGGATTGGGAACTGGGTAAATTAGTGTCTTGACCAAATAACGTTTTTCTGGGGTTAGTTCGTAGTATTCTCCCCGGAATGGGACGATTTTTGCTTGTGGTTCAACTTTACCCAATTTTGCGGTGCGATCGCTATGCAATCCCGTACAATTAATTACAAAGCGCGTTTCAAAGTTACCCTTGTTTGTTTCCAGTACCTGATTTTTCCCACTTGGGGAGATTTTCAGAACTTTTGTATTCAGGTGTAAATCTCCACCCTGTTGTTGAATTAACTGGGCGTATTTCAAACAAACTTGCTTGTAATTAACAATACCAGTTGAGAATACCCGAAGTCCACCTACACATTTTACGTGAGGTTCTATTTCCTTGACTTCTTCCGGGCTGATTCTCTGGACTTCTATGCCATTGTCTAAGCCACGTTTGTAGAGATTTTCTAAGCGTGGTAGCTCTTGTTCTTCAGTTGCAACAATTACTTTACCACAAACTTCATGCTCAATTCCATGCTCTTGACAAAACTCTACCATAGAGCGAGAACCATCACGACAAAATTTTGCTTTGAAACTCCCTGGCTTGTAGTAAATACCAGAATGAATCACCCCGCTATTATTGCCGGTTTGGTGAAATGCCCATTGGCTCTCTTTTTCTAGTACTAAAATCCGGGCATTTGGATAGCGTTTTCCTAAAGCCAACCCTGTAGAGAGTCCAACTATTCCCCCACCAATAATTGCAAAATCATACATTAGTATTATCACACTTAAAATTACAGTAAATCTAGGAAGTGGGGAGTGAGGAGTTAAATCGAATTAATAACTAATAACTCCTGTACAGACGCGAATAATCGCGTCTCTCCAAACTCCAGACGCGATTATTCGCGTCTCTACAAACTCCTAACTCCTCTCTTACCAAACTTTCCAAGGAGCTTGATTGGTGTTCCATAGCCCCTCTAGATAGTTTTTATCGCGTAAAGTATCCATCGGTTGCCAAAAACCATCATGTTTGAAAGCAGATAGCTGTTCCATATCGGCTAGCTTTTCTAATGGCTCTTGCTCCCACACCGTAGAGTCATCAGCAATCAAATTGATTACTTCTGGTTCTAACACAAAATAACCGCCATTAATCCAAGCTCCATCACCTTCAGGTTTTTCTCGAAAGCTGGTGATTTTAGTTTGCTCATATCCTAAAGAAATGGCTCCAAAACGTCCGGCTGGTTGAACGGCTGTGAGTGTTCCTAAGGTATTTTGTTGTTTATGAAACCTAACTAGCTCGGTGATATTAATATCACTTACACCATCACCATAGGTGAAGCAAAAAGTTTCATTACCAACATGTTCGCTGATTCGCTTTAAGCGTCCGCCCGTCATTGTATTATCACCCGTATTTACTAAGGTGACACGCCAGGGTTCAGCATAACCAGAATGCACGTTCATCTGGTTAAATCGCATGTCAAAGGTAACATCTGACATATGTAAGAAATAGTTAGCAAAATACTCTTTAATTATGTAACCTTTGTAACCACAACAAATGATGAAATCATTTATGCCGTGAGCAGAGTAAGTTTTCATTATGTGCCAGAGAATTGGCTTACCACCAATCTCAACCATCGGCTTCGGTCTGATACTAGTTTCTTCACTGAGGCGTGTACCAAGCCCTCCAGCCAAAATCACCGCTTTCATGCAATTACCTCGGAGATTTGTAGGGATATTGTTATTTGACTTTATCGAGATGAAGAGGATGCACTTAGATAGAGAAAAATTGATTTCTGATTTCTTTATTCTCAGTCAATAATTTAACTTTAATTTTCGGCAAAATTATGAAGTAAATATAAATTAAAATCTTTTCTATATAAAAGCTCTATGAATATTTATAAATACGGAAAAAAATTACTCAATTAAATAAAAATGTCACCCATAAAATAACTAGGGTTAGCTGGCGCTAACCCTAGTCAGGTTTGATTTTTTAAATCAAAACTAATAATATTTCAGTAACAAAACTTACTTATTTTTAGTTAGTTTTTTCCACATTACTTGAGGTTTGGAATAAAGGATCACATTTGTTTTCTACGACTACACACATGTTGCTGAGTGCTTGCTGATAATTATCCATATCATCTTGCTCAAGGAAGATTTTGGTAGATGCCTGTATATCTTCGATAGCTTTCGCCTGGTTTTTGTTAGATTGACTACCGCCATATTGTGCCAGTTCATAGCGAACCATACCTCGTTTGAGATATGCTTTTGCTAGTTTGGGGCTAATAGTTAATGCTTGGTTAAAGTCAGCGATCGCTAGATTATATTCTTGCTCATAATTGCTACTATATTGAGCAATTTGATAATAGACAGCACCCCTCTGAAAGTAAGCTTCGGCTTTGGATACATTAAGTTTTATTGCCTCAGAAAAATCTGCGATCGCTCTTTTGTAAGCTTGTTGAGATTCACCGCTATATTTAGCCATTTGGGCGCGGACAATCCCCCGTCTAAGATAAGCTTCAATTTCATTACTATCCAGACCGATAGCCCGATTATAGTCAGCGATCGCTAGGTTATACTCTTGATCAGGATCGTTGCTATATTCAGCGAGCATATAGCGGGCATTGCCCCGATTTACCAGAGCTTTGGTTTGATTGGGGTTGATTGTCAGAGCTTGGCTATAATCTGCAACTGCTCCTTCGTAGTCTTTCAGGTTATAACGAGCATTGCCGCGATTTACAACCGCTATGGCATGTGTAGGTTGTTGTTTAATTGCTTCAGTAAAGTTGGCAATTGCTTTTTCATAGTCTCGCTCTTTGTAAGCAGCGTCACCCTGCTGATAATAATCAGTGAAGCTGAGGATGTTATTTGTCTGGCGAGACTTCAATGTTTGTTGGGTGTAAGCATTTTGGGAAATGAACGGCTGAGTAAATTTAATCATTACGTCCGCATATCCTAATAAACCAAAACCCAAAACGCATAAAATAATCGGGTGCAATCTTGACTTATTGAAAGCTTTATAAGGTGAACGGTTTTGGGTAATTACTGGTTGCCAATAATTAGCTAGGTGCGGTGACATGGCTCGCTGTGGAAAACGCGGTGTCTGGGTGTAGTGCTTTTTCGCTTTGATTCGCGGTTGTAGATGTTCTTTAGCTTCTATAGCCCGATGTGATGGGAAGGGGTCGCGTCCGCCTAATCGCACGGTACGTTCACACCACGGGCAGCTACGCATGTGGTTGTTGTAGCGATGCTGGGGATTTGTCGTGCAGGTAATCAGGGAATCTTCGGCTTCAGCTATTGCTGAGAGCCAATTCTGGGCACTGGGACGCAGCAGTGGGTTGTTGTGACCCGCTTCAAAACAACGGACAAATAGTTCCTGTAAGCTGGGATGGAGAATTTCCCAAGGCGGTGCAATGGGTGTAGGTAGGTAGGGTACGTGCCGCTTTTCGCTGTAAGTGAAATGACCTGATGCAATGCGGGCTTCGTAGGGCGGTGGCTCAATAGCACCTTGAAAAATACCCGAAAATGGGTGGGTGCCTTCCATTAAGAGTTGAAATACTAGCACCCCTAACCCAAATAAATCGTGGGAGATTTCGCGATCGTGCTGGGCAAAAGTTTTATTCTGGAGTTCTGGTGGGGTAAACTCTGGTTTACCTACTGGGCAGCGATAAACAACATTATTGTTTCGGTCGGGTACTTGGAAAGAGTCTGTGTCTATCAAAGTCACCAGTGCAGTGTCACTGACGAGAATATTTGACTCGTTGACATCACCAATGCAATATCCACTAGCGTGCAAAGCTGCAAAAGCTGCCGCCAGGTTCCGAGCCGTGCGGAGCAGGTACTGATAGTTGAATAGGGGGCAGTGTTGGCGACGAGTTCTGGGGTTGTAAAAGTCGATAATTGGACGCATCCCCTGAATATGTGGCATCAAAAAGCCAAGGATGCTATTTTTGCCATCTGCCGCCCGTAATAAATCCTCTGGCCAAGCGATAGAGATATGCCCCAAACTCGCCGTCGGGTTTTCTGGCGGGTTGGCAAGCATCGCCTGGAGTTTATCAGCGTGGGCAGTCGTTGGCTTGTGGTAAATCTTCGCCACCAAGTTGCTATCGGATGGCACTGCATAAACACAAGCTTCACCGCCACGCCCCAAACTGACATTGAGGCTGAGAATTTCTTTTCTAGGGGAACAACGTAGTACCTGCATAATGAAATTACCGCTAACGGGAGTTATTGTAAGATGTGAAACCTGTAGATGTATTGCTTATGAGTCGTTGAATGCAGCTATAATCAGTGTCAAATCATCATCAGTGCGTTGTGTAATCCGCTCTGAGCGTAAAAATTTTATCAACTGCTCCTTGGCTTCGGTCTTATCCTTGGTATTGGCTACAAATTCAAACAGGGGAAAAAAGAACGGTTTGTGAGGTTCGCCAACAACCATATTCAAAGCCAGCATTTGTAGTCCGTCGGTTGTAATACCAACATTTACGATGTCTGTGCGCCATAATCTCATCTGCACTGCATTTAAGGCAGTAGGCGAAGTCAAAAAAGTGGTTTCGTTAATGTATTCGCCGCTATCAGGTATAGTCAGTGCCAGGAGGTTGCCCATGCTATCTTTTGCCACTGCCAAACCATCACCTATCTGTGCCACAGCGACAACTTCTGGTGTGGCGACCATCATAATTAAGGTAGTTGCTAAATCTTGAGGCTGTTTGTCACAACTAGCCGCCTCAGCCTCCACAGCTTTTTTAGCCGCTAGTATGGCATGATTTAAGAGCGATCGCACCAAGGCATCATCATCCAACATTTTTGGCGTCAGCCCAATGGTTGAAATGTTTTCTATTGCTGTCTCCACAGCAATCATCGCTCCCACTTTCCCAAGACTTGCAGAACCCGCACCATCTGCTGCCGCGGCCACCAAAATATTATCTGACAATATCTGCCAGTGATGAGCATCCTGACATAACTGCTTGTTTTTTAAGTGACTTGTACCACATACAGACGCAGCCACAATCCGCCATTGAGTAATCTGTTTTGATATGTTCATAGATTTTTTGCCAGCAGCTAGCTGTGTAAACATCAAGCTGCGATTTTTAACGGGTCGCGGAAGTCCCCATCTTCAAGGTATTCCTAAGATGGGGATTGTGAGCGGGTGATGAGGATTGCATCTGGAATTGATTTAATACGATTGTAAAAACCAATTCCAGATGTATGACGAATCACCTTTTCTGGTAGACTAAGTATTATCTTGACCATCAATGCCATAAGCGAAAACCATTAGCTTTCAGGTATATGTTACAAGAAGAAGATTTGGGTCTTGGGAACCAAGACTCCTGCCCTTGGAGGGAATGTAAGACCAATAGAACTACGAAGTTCTGGAGGCTATTCCTGATGAATTGGGAAGTCCCGTCCGTCTTACGGCGGGGCAGTTCACTTAAACAGTCCCCCAACCAATCGGCGGTAGTGCTACCTGTTCGTCCACCTGCGAATGAGAAACAGCTGACATACTAGTTGATAGCCAAACAAACATTTCGATAAAATTTAATCCTTTCAGCTTCAGGGGGGTACGCACAGTTATTTGATTTAAACGCGTCATATTCGCATTTTCTACACCTACTGTAAAAAATGCTACGCGCTTATTGGCTTCGTCCCCCTGTAAGCGCTGGGATGCTTGCTCTACCACATGCTCTAACTCGCCTTGGGGTTCTCCATCGGTAATCATGAATACCCAAGGACGATAGTAAGCAATCCCATTGGCACGATACTGAGATTTCCGCTCTTGAATTATGTCTAAAGCTTTATGAATTCCTGCACCCATCGTAGTCAAACCCTGTGCTGTCAAAATAGGTGGATTAAATTGATCGGCAGTCACAAAATCTTGTATGACATTGATATTACTATCAAAAGTGACGATCGCCACTTCTACCCGTCTGGCAGCTAAGGAATTTTTGACTAATTCATCCTTTAAACTCAGTAAACCCTGATTTAAAGCCTCAATCGGATCTCCTTGCATCGAGCCAGATGTGTCTAGTAACAGCACACAAGGACAACGTGGTTCTGGGTTCTCAGCAAATTCTACTACTTCATCAAGTCTTAATGTATCATGCATAACTTTTTGTGTTATGTTAAAGTTCAAAGCTTTATTTTCCTTCTCTTAGAGTATATAGTTCCAGTTGCCGAGGCCATTACAGAATATAGTATCTAGTTGTAGATGCTCTAATCTTTATTAAACAAATTATTTTCATGAAGTTCTCTATATATTTAAGATGAACTGGAGTACAGCTTAGTTTATCAAAACCCAGCATTAGCTGTTGTAATCTATCTACCAAAAATTTATATCCATTAAACCTACAGTACAATAAATACGTAAACTTTCCTAGATAAGTTTTTAAAGATTTTATGTAGGAGAACCGTTCCTTTAGAGAAAAGTGATTAACCATAATTAAGTTCATTAGCTCTAGAACTATATCAGTGTAACTGCGCGAACTTGGAATCAAATTTGTCTCTTGAAGATAGTGGGCATAAATAAACGTCATTATTAAGGTCTTCAGCTAATAGTTGTCGATAGCGAGTATAGCTGAGAAGCAATTAACATCTACTGATAGTCTAGCCATGATCAGCATTTACCTTTATTCATACCCACCTACTTGTTTTTCATCTGTAAGTAGAACGTGCCAAATGTAACAAAAAAGTTATAAATTTTATAATTTTTAATATACATTTTTTAAGATAAATAATCTGTACGTAGAGAAATATTACAAACAAGAGAATACTTCATAGCTCATATTTTCAATTTACTATTTTCAATTTACAAATGTTCGGTTGTTGATTCCGTAAAAAACTTGAAAAATATGAATAATTCTGGTGCATTCACCACACTACGTCCTGTAAGTTTGTTAAGACAGTTATCCAATTGCTCCGACAGTACTTGTTTGCAAGCATTGAGTAACTCAGTTTATTGGTCGATTTACCTAGAACAGGGCAAAATAACCTACGCTACCCATTCGGTGGAACCTTTTGATCGATTAGAACGCCATTTGCGTCGCCTCAGCCACCAAATTCCACTGCTTACTAGCGAGGTTCGTGTTCAATTACGTCTGATGTTTGAACCTGACTCACACAGTCAGTTAATCGAACATGATAGTAATTCCAGAAGCTGCCCTGCTGAGTATCAGGCTATATCCTGGCTTGTTAGTGAAAAACATCTACATTCTACCCAAGCAGCAGTGCTGGTTCAAGAATTAGTTAAAGAGGTGATTGAATCATTTTTGCTCATCAAAGAAGGTACTTATAAATTAATAGAACTACTGAATAGAACGCCAAAAAATTGTCGGCTAGATTTAGAAAAAATTCTCGAAGCTTGTCAAGTACGATTAGATAATTGGCAAGCTTCTTTTCCCAAAATTTCTTCTCAATATCAACGTCCATATCTGTTGATTAATAGCAAAATTGAGGAGAAATATTTACCAAACCTCCAGCCATATTTAGCTAATTGGATGAAGGGTTTTAGCCTGTGTCATCTGGCTGTAATTTGGAATCAAGATGAAATCGAAGTGGCTCGCAATTTATACCCTTACATTGTTAATGGTGCGATTATCTTGCATGAACCTGATCCACCATTTGATAAATTACCAAAAATATTTGAGGAGCGATGTCTACGACGGGCTACGCCTACGCTTTTCCCAGAATTAATTACAGAGTTAGTTGGCGCCAAAGAGAAACTAACTATCACTGTCAACTCTTACCAAAATATTTCTGAAGAAAATATAGCTCCTGTTCAGCGATTACTACAGATTTCTGCTCCTGTAAAAGCCAACTTTCAGGAACCAACAATATCAAATAATATAAATCCGGCTTCCCAAAGAGTAACGACTGCTACTGTAACGGCAGAAAAAGTCCACAAAATCGTTTCTGTAGATGATAGCCGCACAATTCTCAAAGCAATTAGCTATTTCTTAGAAAATGAAAATTTTTCTGTAGTGACTATTAACGATCCAGTAAAAGCCGCTTTGTCAATTATCAGGCACAAACCGGACTTAATTTTGCTGGATTTAAACATGGCAGGAATTGATGGTTATGAGTTGTGTCGAATTATCCGAAATAATTTAATCTTTCAGAAGACTCCCATTATTTTTGTCACCGGGAATAAAGGAATTGTAGACAAAGTAAAAGCGAAACTGGTAGGGGCATCTGGATATCTTACTAAACCATTTACCCGCACCGACTTACTGAAAATAGTCTTCATGCATTTGACTTAAATTAACCACAAAATCTAACGACTTTGAGCTAATGACCAAATTATTCGGACATGATGTAACCGCAAAATATAGCTGTCAGGCCCAGGTTTTGCGGTCATTCAATAAACGCATAAGTGACATACTTTTACACTGACTGTAAGCAATACAGTGTAGGCTTATCACCCAATCCAGCTATTCCTGTGCGTAGGCGTTGAGCTTTGTTTAAAGTCTACGGAATGCGCTACCGCAGACTATGAATTTCTTACCGATTATCCCAGAAAGAAACCTAGAAATTGGGGCAAACTGCTGGTTTAGCCACCCCAAATTTTCTCTAAAACTGCGTTTGGTGAAACATCCGCCGTTTTTGCCGTGGGGGATTGAATGGCCAAGAATTTATCGTTTCTCGGCAACAACTTCGCTGGATCAGTGGGGCCAAATAGGGCGATGGTATAAGTTTGAACTGCAACACTCAGTTGTAGTGCCGCACTATCAGTAGATAACATTAAATTTGCCCCAGCAATTATGGCAGTTAACTTGCCAATATCATCTGGGGCTGTCACCTTGATACCTGGAGAAGACTCCAGAAGCGATCGCACAAACTGCTCATCGTCAGACCCCTTAATGACCACCACAGGCAGATCCGGCTGCTTTTGTTGGAAGTTTTGAATAATTTGCTGCCACTTTTGGACAGGGTAGATTTTATCCAGTTCTTTAGCCTGGGATAACTGGCCAGAACCGCCATTAATCAAGATATAGCCTGTTTCATGCACCCCTAAACGTTTTTGTTCCTTTTCTGCCCACTCAATATCTGGTTTTGGCACATTTACTGCTAACTCTGGGACAGGGGTTGTCATGCCCAATGGTTGCAGCAAATCGTGATATACTTCTGCCGCATACTGGGATGGTTTAAACGGCACAGCGTGGTTAAGAAAAACCGAGCCTTTGCCTTGGTAGCCAATGCGTACAGTAATTCCCGTCAACCACAGTAAAAGACCCACGAACCAACTTTGCTTCCCAGCAATGGCCACATCGTATTCGCGATCGCGAATTGTGCCCACCAAGTTACCCCAATCTGCCAGACTGTTACGGTCTTGAAAATCAAAGGTCAGTACCTCGTGAACTGACTTGCTCACTCGGTAGGCAGCCTTTGACCGGGGTTCAACAACGACATCTATCTGAGCGTTAGGGTAATGGCGCTTCAGGTCATCTAGAGTCGGAAAGAAGAGAATTTGGTCGCCAATTCCGCCAGGTACAAGGGCTACTACTCGCATAATATTTATTGACGCTTACTCGCTCCCTATTTTAGGGGAAAATATATAGCTTAAAGATTGAGGAATTCTGTGTATTTACTAATTCCAGCTGCGGGAATGGGAAAAAGAATGGGGAGTAACCGCAATAAACTCCTTCTAGAAGTGCGATCGCAACCAATTATTGCTTGGACTCTATTAGCCGCAGAAGCCGCCACTACAATCAGTTGGATCGGGATTATTTCTCAACCTACTGACTGGTCTGATTTCAAAGCAATTCTCGCCAATCTGAAGCTGACTAAACCAGTGGAATTGATTCAAGGTGGCTCCACCCGCCAAGAATCTGTTTACAATGGCTTGCAGGGGCTACCAGTAGCCGCAGAACAAGTCTTGATTCACGACGGGGCTAGGTGTCTGGCCACACCAGATTTATTTAATTCTTGTGCCGAGGCTATTCGTCACTGTCCCGGTTTAATTGCTGGTGTGCCCGTCAAAGACACCATCAAAATTGTCGATAAACAAGGCATAATTCAAAAAACACCCGACAGACGACAACTATGGGCGGCACAAACTCCCCAAGGATTTGATGTCAAGTTGTTGAAACAGTGCCATGCTGAAGGTGTCCGTCAAGGTTGGGAAGTAACTGACGATGCCGCTTTATTTGAAAAGTGCGGCATCGAAGTCCGAATTGTCGAGGGAGAGGAGACAAATTTAAAAGTGACTACTCCCCAAGATTTAGCGATCGCAGAATTTATTCTTACAACTAGAGGCTTTTGAGGGAGTGGGGGAGCAAGAATTTTAGATTTTAGATTTTGGATTTTAGATTGAAATTTAATCCAAAATTTAAAATCAAAAATCCAAAATTGAAATGCCCAATGCCCAATGCCCAATACCCAATACCCAATAACTAAATGATTACAGCCACAGCGACGAGGATAGAAGCGATTCTCTATTTAAAGGGTAAACCCTTGTCGCTCGGCGAAATCGCCGAGTATGCCGCGTGCGATCGCGCCACTGTTAAGGAAGGGATAATTGAACTCATGGACAACTATGCCCACCGAGATAGCGCCCTAGAGGTAGTAGAAACCCCAGATGGTTATAGTTTGCAACTACGGTCTGACTTTCATGATTTGGTGCAAACTATGATACCAGTAGAATTGGGTGTGGGTGCATTGCGGACTTTAGCAGCGATCGCCCTTAATAGTCCCATACTCCAGAGCGACTTAATTAACTTGCGCGGTTCAGGAGTATATCAGCACGTTCCAGAACTCGTCGAACTTGGTTTCATCCGCAAGCGCCGAGACAGCGATTCTCGCTCCTACTCACTCCAAGTAACCCCGAAATTTCATCAGTATTTCCAAATCGAACAGCTCCCGCAAATACTTTCCACCAACCAGAAGGAAGAACAACTAGAACTAGAACTAGAGGGAGTGGGGAGTGGGGAGTAGGGAGTGGGGAAGCAAGAATTTTAGATTTTAGACTTCGGCGTGATCGCTACTTCGACATAGCTCAGTACAAGTCAGTCGAACGCTTTTGGATTTTAGATTGAAATTTAATCCAAAATTTAAAATCCAAAATCCAAAATTGAATTGCCCAATGCCCAATGACTTATACCTGTGGTGAATGCGCTACTCTTGTACTATGGTTTAGAGTAGAGTTAGCAATTAAGCTAAAAAAAACTGCCAATGGTGTTTAATCCTGACTTTTTGAATGACAACTCTGAGGAACACCCTAATCAACTTCTTTCAGACCACTTTGAGCAATACCCCAATCAGTTGCTCAAATATCTACAGCATCAGTCTCCTGATGTTTTAGCTAGGATTGCTCAGTCCGCCAGCCCCGAAATTAAGCAAATCATTTCCCAAAATGTCCAAGGGCTAGTGGGAATGCTCCCCGCAGAAAATTTCAACGTGCAAATCACAACAGATCGGGAAAACTTAGCTGGGCTTCTAGCGTCGGCCATGATGACGGGGTATTTTTTGCGCCAGATGGAACAAAGAATGCAGTTAGAGCATTTGTCTAATGGTCAGTGACATGACTCCTTTCCTGTTGGTGCGGAAGCTCTCTAAGAATCACTTCAAAGATTTCCTAGTTGCTCCCTTACGGGTTTTCGACTTTGACCTAGACTGAGATATCTGATACCTCAGTACAAGAGCAAACCGTCTGCATAGGCGTTTTGGATTCCCGACTGTCCATCGGTACTAACTAGTATCTTAACATATTCGTGGCAAATCCAATGCTGGTAAATATAAAGCATTGCGTGAAGCACGGGGTTTTAAACCCAACTTTTGGATCAATATTCAGTAGTCAAACATTCTGGGATTATTCTGACTACTTCCTTTCAGGATAAGCTCCTAATTGCACTTTGAACGTTTGAATTTTATCGCGGCGGTTGACTTCGATCGCTAATATGTCCCCAACTTTGCTGAACTCTACCAACTTCTGTACTTGGGCTGAGGTTTTGACGGGTTTAGTGTTAACTTTTTGAATCACGTCTCCAGGAAGAAGTCCTACTTGCTTGGCTGGAGAATTGTCTGTAACTCCTCTAATGACAATCCCAGCTTCCTGCTGAATGTTGAGCTGATTTTCTTGATTAATTTGCTGTTTTCTGGTAGGAGAAAGGTCTGCCATTTCAATACCCAAGAAGGGATGATCCACATGCCCTTTAGTAAAAAGCTCATTGGCGACGCGGGCGGCGGTTTCAATAGGGATGGCGAAACCGAGTCCTTGAGCATCAGCGCGGATGGCAGTGTTAATACCAATCACTTCGCCTTGGGCGTTTAACAACGGACCACCAGAATTACCAGGGTTAATTGCGGCATCAGTTTGGATAAAGGTGACTCGCTTATCTGGGACACCAACTTGAGCGCTGGTGCGATCGGTGGCGCTGATGATGCCAATAGTGACAGTATTATCTAAACCCAGAGGATTGCCAATAGCGATCGCCCATTCTCCTGGTATTAAGTTTTGCGAATTGCCCAGCTTCGCAATCGGTAAATGATTTGCTTTTATTTTCACTACCGCCACATCTGTCACAGAATCAACTCCCACCACCTTCCCCTCTAGACTCCGGCCATCCTTGAGGGTGACTTGTACTGTATCTGTATCTGCTACCACATGAGCGTTGGTGAGTAATTCTCCATCTTCGCTCAAAATAAATCCCGATCCTGTACCGCGCTCAATCCGTTCTTGAGGAATTGGTTCCTCATCCTCTCCAAAGAATCGCCGCAAGAGGGGATTTTTTAATGCGTCAGAGATCGGATTGGCGACTTTGCGGGTGGCATTAATTCGCACCACAGCTGGTCCAACTTTTTGCACTGCCGTCGCAATAAAATTCACATTATCGCCCCCAGTAGCCCCAATCGCTCCATTAGGAGAATTCGGAACTACAGATTCTGGAGGCGAAGCTATTGTTACATTTCTTAATTGTTGGAACGAGGGATTTTGTAGCAGGAGATAGCGACTGCCAAACAAACCTGCACCACAGCCGAACACCAATAAAAACACATAAATCGCCAGTTGCTTTAATGATAACTTCATAATCGTTTTGCTCAAGGACAGCAATGCAGTTGCTAATTTCTAAGTGTAGTCAAGCTAACGGCAAGTGGATAGATCAATTTACTAGAAATTGGCCATTAGGCACTTGTACTGACTTGTACTGAGCGATGTCGAAGTAGTTAGCTATCCGCTAACAAAACTCCCTCATCCACACTCTTCCCATCTAAAATCTAAAGTTAATGCGCTCTTGACCTGTATACATGACTTTACCTTTTCGTCAACTGTTTCTGTGTAGCTTAGTTAGCGCCTCAGGCCTAGTAAGCATACTGCCAAACACCAACAGCGCCAACGCTGCTGTCAGTGGTTGCCCAACTCCAGCCTTATCTCGCTTCCAACGCCATAAAGTTGTTCGTGGCGAAACTTTGGAGAGCATAGCGCAGCGCTACAATCTCATACCTACAACTATTATCGGCATGAATCCAGCTTTACAGAATAGTGCGATGCCCACCGTTGGTAGTGTACTTCAAATTCCTCCCTACAATGGGGTTGTAGTCGAAGTGCCTCGCGGTGAAACTTGGCGACAAGTGGCGGCACAATACAAAGTTCGTGCTGATAGCCTTTTTGAGGTTAATGGCTGCCAACAAGACCCCAGAATTGTGTTTGTTCCGGGGGTAAATTGGTCGCCGAATGGTGTTGTAACTAAGTCCCCTTTACCTACTAATGCAGGTACGCCAAACCGTGCATCCCTGTCGGGATATCCGTTAGCACAAGTGGCAACTATCGGATTAGCTTACGGGTGGCAAATTAATCCGGCGACAGGTCAAGTTTTCTTTCATAGTGGTGTTGACTTATTAGCACCAGTTGGTACTAATGTGTTAGCGATCGCGCCTGGAACCGTAGCCTTTGCCAACGAGCAAGGTACTTATGGCAACTTGGTCATAATTAACCACAGTGGCGGACTCCAAAGCCGTTATGCTCAACTTGACAATATCAAAGTTACTGTCGGTCAGCAACTGAAAAAAGGAGACATACTGGGAACTGTAGGTACCAGTGGGCAACCAAGTTCCACTCAACCCCATCTCCATTTTGAAGTGCGTTCTAGCTCATCTCTGGGTTGGGTAGCCGAAGATCCAAAGGGTTATTTGAAGAAATGAGGAAGTCGGGAATAGGGAGTAGGGAATAAAGAAGTAGAGGGAGAATAATTAATGCCCCATGCCCAATGCCCAATGCCCCATGCCCCATGCCCCATGCCCCATGCCCCATGCCCCATGCCCTATGCCCAATGCCCAATGCCCAATGCCCAATGCCCTATGCCCAATTCCCAAATTCGCTAGATTTGACAATGTGCATTCCTGCTTCTGCAAACCTTGTAAATGCTGCATCTGCCTGTTCTGTGTAGTCTACAACACCGGGAACTACAACGGGGGAGGTGCAATCTTCTAGTAGATAGATTTTTTGAGCAAGGGTAGCATCTACCTGTTTAATTTCTGTTAATAAATCGTCGATTGTCCAGGCGACACAGTGACTTTTAGCTTGACCACCGATAATGACAACATCAAATTCTAAAAGTTGTTTAATCAGGCGTGTATTCTTTTGAGCAAGTGGACGTTGCTCAAAATCTTCCAACACTTCTGGACGTAAGATTGAATAGTTTTCTGTTAAGGGATTTTCACCTTTGATTTCAAATTGTGTCTGACTCTGACGCGCAATGCAGTGGAAAAATATCGCTTCTTCTACCGATGGAACTAAAGCATGACCAATACCACCCAACATAGAATGATAAGGCCAAACAATGAGAGGATATTTCCCATCTTGACTTAGTTGCTTAACATAATGGTAAGCGTGTTTTTCTAATAAGTCATAATCGCCATTAGTAATACTGTCAGCAACTGCTGGGTTAACTTTCCAGATACCTTGTTCGATATCTCTAGCAGTGATGCTAGTCGCTGCTGGGGTTGGATGTTCCCCGGCGGCGTTCACCCAAAAGATGGGATGGAAAATTTGCGTTGCTGTGTGGGAGTCTAAAGTGGGTACAATTTTTGTAATTACTCCCAAGTTGCGATAGATAAAATCACATAATCTGACATTATCATCCACCGCCGCAGTTCCAGATTTTCCACCTACAAATAATTCAAATCCAGGAATACAGAAGGTATTTTGGACATCAATTAATAGTAAGCAAATGGTGGTTTTATCTAAAGATGCAGGTTTGATATAGTGTTGTTTTGCCCAGATTTCAGCTTCGGCGGCACGTTCTTGGTAAGGTACACGCCAGACTTCGCCCACTTCTTCAGAGTTAAAATGTGCGGGAATGGGTAGTTGGGTTGCTATTTGAGTATTCATCTAAAATCTGTACTTATTTTCTAATTATTAGGCTTACCTTAGTTAAAAATAATGCTAAATTTAGTAAACGTCATCGTGGGAACCTAAAGTTAGCAACAAAATTTATTCCTCTCCTGATTCAGGATTTATAACAAATTTAAATAAAATCCGATTACGATAATCAATTGAACATGAGTATCTACCCGATAAATCACCTTTTAGCTTGTAACTACGTAAACTCAGTTGAAATGGGTCTTCAGCGATTTGTTGTAATACTTGCTCAATTTGAGAACTGAACTCAGGATTTTTCTTGACTACACGCTTAAAAGCACGAATAAAAGTCGGACTCCAAACCAAATTTTTCACTCGTCCAACTCCGCCATCAAATCTGCAACTGAACCACGCCGGACATTACCTTGAGCATACACCCAAGAGGCCCAAAGATTGCTCAACCAAAACGAACTTATCTTAAGAACAAGCCCCATGTCTCAACTGCTAAGATTTTAGCCCAGAAAACACAGAACATTAATACACCTTGAAAGGGCTAGTCCTAAATAGTAGTAGTCTGTCAAGTTTAAATTGATGGGTAAGCAAGTTCGTAGTAAGGACTTCAGTCATTATTTTCTAAGCATTAAAGTGCTTACTACAAATCCTCAAAACTAGCTTGACAGACTACTAGTCTAGCGATCTGAATTTCTTTTCAATGTACACAAGCCAATTGCTGGTATAACTCCCAGAATCATTGCCGTAAATAATTGTCCACTCCAATACAATATAAAATTACGGTTTGCTTCTGCAATCAATACTTGTATAACAAAAAGCAACCAAACCAAAATACTGATTAATAAGAAAGAAATTGAGGGTAAAAAATTCCACCACCAAATGCCTGCTGTATATCGCCTCAATACCAGCCATTGGCAAATCCCTAGCCAAATTCCAGAAATTATATATGCGATCGCTGACAGAAATCCCAAAATCAAAGTATCTTCAAGAGATGATGAGACTATGGATGAAATGTCGTTAATCCAGGCTGTAGAAACACCATTGGCAATCAGCCAACCTACACTAGTAGCAAATATCCACTGCCAACTCGGTAAATATCGGGAAAGGACAAGGCTCTGGTCAGCAGCAAAAATTACGGCAAATACAACGTTACTGAAACTTCTAACCAAAATACTCCATGTTTGTGGTTGGATAGCAACGCTAGGTGAGAGACTTTGGAGAATAATTTTCTCTAAGGCAATACTGACAACGCCACCCACAACCCATCCAATTAGGGTCATTAAGGTAAACTGAATAAAGAACCTCTGTCGCTGCGATCGCGGAATCAAAAACTTGACTGGGTTAGGCTCGTTATTAGTAGATGCAACATGATCGGGACTGTTAGAGTCAGTTTGCATAGGAAGTTAGGGGAGTGCGGAGTAGGCTTGCCATGAGCGTAGCCTACTCCCCCTCCCCTTTTACTCAAAACTTGCTGATAAAGCGTAATCCCAGAATGATAAGCTAAACAGTGGCATAAAAATTGTGACTTAGGATGAAGTAATAAATGGGTGTTTCTTCAACGACTCCTCATCTCTTACGGGCTGCTCGTGGTGAAGTAGTAGATCGTCCCCCTGTATGGATGATGCGACAAGCGGGACGATATATGAAAGCATATCGAGACTTAAGAGAAAAGTATCCTTCGTTTCGCGATCGCTCGGAAATTCCAGATGTAGCAATTGAAGTTTCCTTGCAACCGTGGAGAGCTTTTGAGCCAGATGGAGTAATTTTATTTTCTGATATTGTCACCCCATTACCTGGTTTGGGCATTGACATGGACATCGCCGAAGGTAAAGGGCCAATCATTCACTCGCCCCTCCGCACTCAAGAACAAATTGATGCTTTGCGTCCTTTAGAACCAGAAGCAGCTCTACCATTTATCAAAACCATTTTGCAAGCGCTGCGCTCGGAAGTAGGCGATAAATCAACGGTGTTGGGCTTTGTGGGTGCGCCGTGGACGTTAGCAGCTTATGCAGTAGAAGGAAAAGGTTCTAAAACCTACTCCATCATCAAAAACATGGCATTTTCAGATCCGATAATACTGCATCAACTGTTAGCTAAATTAGCAGATGCGATCGCTATCTATGCTCGGTATCAAATTGATTCTGGTGCCCAAGTTGTGCAAATGTTCGATTCTTGGGCGGGTCAATTGAGTCCTCAAGATTATGACACCTTTGCTCTCCCCTATCAGCAGAGAGTTTTCCAGCAAGTCAAGCAAACCCATCCCGATACACCTTTGATTCTGCTAGTTAGCGGTAGTGCGGGTGTGTTGGAAAGAATGGCACAATCTGGCGCTGATATTGTCAGTGTAGACTGGGCAGTGGATATGGCAGACGCACGAGCCAGATTGGGTAAACAAGTCAAAGTTCAGGGAAATCTTGATCCAGGCGTACTATTCGGCTCTAAACAGTTTATCCGCGATCGCATTCTCGATACCGTTCGCAAAGC
This sequence comes from Nostoc sp., assembly GCF_036917675.1. Lineage (GTDB taxonomy): Bacteria > Cyanobacteriota > Cyanobacteriia > Cyanobacteriales > Nostocaceae > Nostoc. Next base: position 266,437 of record NZ_JBALCT010000014.1, read on the forward strand.
TGGCAATTGGGGTCACATTCTCAATCTCGGTCACGGTGTCTTACCAGAAACTCCCGAAGAAAATGTTGCTTTTTTCTTTGAAACCGCAAAGGAATTGAATCTTGCAGGAGTTAAAGGTTAGGAGTCATTCAATTTTAGATTTTAGATTTTAGATTTTAGATTCTTATTTCAATCCAAAATTCAAAATTCAAAATCTAAAATTTCCAGAGTGATAAATTATCAGTTACGATTCGGAACTTTTAACTTCATTTTTAACTCTTCACTTTTAACTCCTAAATTTTGATAAATTCTCTATGAGCCAGAAACGGATTTTAGTGACTGGTGCAAGTGGTTGTATAGGTCATTATTTAACAGAAGCCTTAATTAAGGAAACAGATCACGAACTGTATCTCCTAGTTAGGAACCCAAGCAAACTGCAAGTTGATACCAAAGCACGTTCAGGCATCAACGTTTTACAAGGTGATATGCAAAATATTCACCAGTTTTCCGATTTGCTATCCACAATTGATACGGCGGTACTCACAGCTACAGCTTGGGGTGGAGATGAGACATTTGATATTAATGTCGTCAAGACTATAGAGTTGCTGGAACTGCTAGATCCAGAACGTTGCCAGCAGGTAATTTATTTTTCGACAGCTAGCGTTTTGGATCGGTACAATCAACCATTAAAAGAAGCTGGTGAAATTGGGACAGATTACATCCGTTCAAAATATGACTGCTTACAGAAAAAAGAAAAATTAGCGATCGCACCCAAAATTACCACAGTATTTCCGACTTTAGTAGTGGGCGGTGATGCCAATAAACCCTATTCTCACCTCACATCTGGCATTCCCGAAGTTACGAAATATATTAATTTGATTCGCTTTTTGGAAGCAGACGGCAGTTTTCACTTTATCCACGGACAAGACATTGCTTCTGTCGTGCGATATTTGATTGATCATCCTCCCAAAAATGATCAACCACGTCGCTTTGTTTTAGGTCAAGCGCAGTTAACTGCTGATCAAGCAATAGAAGAAGTTTGTGCTTATTTGGGCAAAAAGATTTACTTTCGCATTCCCATATCTTTAGCATTGGCTAATTTGATTATTGTTCTGTTCCGCATTCAGATGGCCGCTTGGGATCGGTTTTGCATGAACTATCGGCATTTCACCTATGAAAATTTCATCAATCCTGATAGTTTCGGCTTGCCAAATTATTGTGCAACCATGAGTGATGTTTTAAAAATTAGTGGCGTTGAACGTGCTAATTAAATAGTCAATAACTCTTTGTCTCGTTCCCAGTCAGAGACTGGGAATGCCTATGAGAGGGCTGCCGCCTCAAGACTTGCGCCAGAGCCGCAATGAGGTGCATTTCCAGGTAGAACCTAGAAAGGAGGCTTTAATAAAAAGTCAATAACTCTTTATTTTCGTTAGAGTGGGATAACAATCAAAGTGTGAGGATTGATACTACATGCGAATCTTGTTAGTGTATCCGATATTTCCCAAAACCTTTTGGTCTTATGAAAAAATCTTAGAGTTAGTCGATCGCAAAGTTTTATTACCACCTCTGGGTTTAGTAACAGTAGCCGCGATTCTGCCCCAAGAATGGGAATTCAAGCTAGTCGATCGCAACATCCGCCCAGCAACAGAAGCAGAATGGGCATGGGCAGATGTAGTAATTCTCTCCGCGATGATTGTCCAGAAACAAGATTTACTCGACCAAATCCAGGAAGCAAAAAAACGTGGCAAGCTAGTTGCAGTTGGCGGTCCCTACCCCACCTCTGTACCTCATGAAGTTGAAAATGTTGGCGCAGATTTTCTGATTCTGGATGAAGGGGAAATCACGTTACCCATGTTTATTGAGGCAATAAAAAGGGGAGACACATCTGGCACTTTCCGCGCCACAGAAAAACCTGATGTCACAAGCACACCAATACCCCGCTTTGATTTATTAGAATTGGATGCCTATGACATGATGTCGGTGCAGTTTTCGCGCGGGTGTCCCTTCCAGTGCGAATTTTGCGACATTATTGTTCTCTACGGGCGCAAACCACGCACCAAAGCCCCAGCACAACTGTTAGCAGAGTTAGATTACCTCTACGAATTGGGTTGGCGGCGGGGTGTGTTCATGGTGGATGATAACTTTATTGGCAACAAGCGAAATGTGAAATTGTTGCTGAAAGAGTTAAAAGTCTGGATGGCAGAACATAAGTATCCTTTCCGATTTGACACAGAAGCTTCGATTGACTTAGCAGAAGACTCAGAAATGTTGGAGTTGATGGTTGAGTGTGGTTTTGCGGCGGTGTTTTTGGGAATCGAAACGCCGGATGAGGATAGTTTGCAAATGACCAAAAAGTTTCAAAATACTCGCAGTTCCCTAACTGAGGCAGTGGAAACCATCACCAAAGCGGGATTACGCCCAATGGCTGGGTTTATTATCGGTTTTGATGGCGAAAAAGCAGGCGCAGGCGATCGCATTGTCCGCTTTGCAGAACAAGCAGCTATTCCTTCTACTACCTTTGCCATGTTGCAAGCGTTACCTAACACCGCGCTTTGGCATCGCCTGAAAAAAGAAGGACGACTACGGGAAAACGAAAGTGCTAACATCAACCAGACAACATTGATGAACTTCCTCCCCACCCGTCCCCTGGAAGAACTTGCACGAGAATATATTGAGGCATTTTGTACTTTATATGACCCAGTACAATACTTGGATCGTACCTATCGTTGCTTCTTGATGATGGGTTTGCCGAGTTGGAAAGCGCCAGCAAAAATGCCAGAGTTGATAGTTGTGAAAGCGCTGTTAATTGTAATTTGGCGACAAGGCATCAAACGAGAAACCCGTTGGAAGTTCTGGCATCATTTGTTCAGCATTATCAAGCGGAACCCTGGAGTTGTTGAGCATTATATTGCCGCCTGTGCCCACAACGAGCATTTTCTAGAGTATCGCCAAATTGTGCGCGATCAAATTGAAAGTCAGCTAGCGGAATATCTAGCACAAGGTACGGAAAAGCCATATGTGCTAGTGAAGGAAAAAGTAGAGAAAAAAGCTGAAGCGGTAGTCAGTTAAGGGGGGTAACGGGTAATAAGTAATAGTAAAGAAGTTACTTATTACCCGTTCTCAATTAAAAGTCTATAGTGATTTCCGTACAGGTAAGGTACACACAAAAATAATTAATGACAACGTGAGTTCGACAGAACTAAAAAATAGCAGGAGGCAGTGCAGGTAAGTCTTTTGGATAAATGTCAATAGAGCGTTTAGCATAAATTTTTACCGCTCATAACTTTTCAAACACCCTCTTAATACACTAAAATAACATTGCAGGTAATTCGCTAAAAGGAATCACATATTTCTCTCCAATATTGCGTTTCAATATTTTAATCGCCGCTTCATGATATTCCTGCCCACCACTAGAAGCACAGCCATCTGATACTACGAACGTCTCAAATCCAGCATCAAAGAGTCCTAAAGCTGTAGCCATCACACAAGCGTCTGTATCAACTCCACACACTGCAACTGTAGTAATAGCGTTATTTTGCAAGGCTTGGAGCAGGGCAGGTGACATCACAAAAGAAGTAGGAGCATGAGCATGAAAAAAAAGGAAACGGGACACAATATTTACTTTGAGCAGAGTAGTTGAAATTGGAGAATATGAAGGCTTATCAAACGTTTTGCTGACAACCGGAATTAAGGTTTTAGAAAGCTCTGTTTCCTGTCCAGACACCATTTCGTTCCAGTTGAGTTGACGTGAGAAGTTAGGATTCCGGTTAAAAAAGCGAGTTGCCCAAACCTGATAAAACTTACTAGCATTATCAACCACCTTTGGCACAACCGCTTCACATTCAGGTGTGATCAAAAAGCCATTTTGTAAATCTACCGCTAACAAAATCCCTTTACGTTGGCTTAATGAAGTAGACTGCGCCTGCGCTTTCTTAGCGGAGCCAAGTTGGACGGCTGCCAATGTTCCTGTCAAGGTGATAGCACCGTGAATGATAGTTCTTCTATTAATTCTATTTTCAAATATGGAAGTGACAAGTTGCACAGGCTCTCACGCCGCCGCTACCCATTTGCATATCCCAAAACACGCTTAACTTTCTGTAATATTTTTTGACTAAGGAATCGCGCAGAAATAAATTACCTATTTGCTGAGGAAACTTGGCTAATGCCACCTCTGTCCAATGCAGTGGCTTCTGTTGCTGCCCTTCATAAGTTCAAGGCGGGTGACGAAGCTAAGAGTTAAGCTATTTCTAGCTTAAGTTGACACCAATGATTCATAAATTCCCCTACTTGCGTGTAGTTTTACGTAAGTCCTACTTATTTACGTTCGTAACCTATACAGGTTGAGGTTTTGGCGTTTAACTATCAAAATTGCACATCTAATTTTAGTAAAAAATATAAGTTTCCGATAAAAGTCTCATTATCTATTAAGTTTAAATGCTGAGTTATAATGACAGTACATGAGTTCTTATTTAAGGTTATTATTCAGTAAAAATACTTTAAATAAAGAGCTATTTAAATATACAAATAAAAGCCAAAATAAAGATTGACTTTGCCAAAGCATAGCTGTTAGAACTTAAGAGGATGTTTTAAAAGTTGAAGCGGGTCAAAAATTATGCAAGTCGCCTGACCATAATACGTATCATCGCAATATAAATAAAAGTCTCAGAG
>NZ_JBALCT010000015.1:0-6961 GCF_036917675.1 Nostoc sp.
TTCGAGCAATTAACATTTGAGCAGGTAATATCTGTCTCCTCTTATAACTTTATATTAGAAGCTCTTTTCTATGCAGCTTCATATTAAATTGGTATTAGCAGTAATTCTAGATGAATTTCACAAATATTTTGTTGAGTGGGCAAACAGCCCACTTTTTTATTGTCAATTTAGTAAATATACGGGAACTTTTTCTTCTGGGTTATGGTCACTTTATCTCACCTTGAACAGCAAGGAGGCTTCCACTGTAACCGATCAAGCGTATGCGTAGCCCAACCCAGGCATCGCAGCCGTCTATATCAAATTTAACTTACCCTAACTCTTGGGGAAGCCGCCGTTCGCATCTAAAGGTGCGTACAGTTGCTATTATCTGTTACCAGCTTTTTCAGAATTGTCTTTATATATACAATAATTACACTTTGTTAGTCAGATTAACGCAGACTTACAACACTTTCAAATCTCGAAAATGGATGTTTGCTCATGGAAAAATTTGGCTGTAATCAACCAAACATTAGCATAATTCTTTATATCTAAACTAAAAGTTTATGAAAGCTATATCAAACGACACCTGACGCATTTTTGCAACCAAAACCCTATATACTAGGTTAGACTTTGATAAATTTGAGAGTTTTGTTAATTGCAACACCAAAAACTATTAATTTTTAGATGAAATACTAGCGTATCTTATGGTCTATAGTTTTTAAGGTTTAGTCAAAACTATATCCAGTATCATCAAAAAACTGCCAACTTCATGTGGTGCAAAAATCAAGTGGGGAGTGAAAACATGAATTTACGTAGAGATGCATTGCAAATCCTCAAAGAAACTAGCCGAACTTTTTATATCCCAATTAGTCTTTTACCGCCAGGATTGCAAGAAGCAGTAGCATCAGCATATTTGTGTATGCGTGCCATTGATGAAATTGAAGATCATCCCGAACTAGATAACGCTACTAAAGCAAAGCTGTTAAAAACGATTAGCCTAACATTACAGGCGGGAGTTGATGGCTTCGCGGTAGATGCTTTCTTTGCAGGATTTAGTGGGTATGAGAATACCTTAGAAGAAGTCACTGTGAGGATTAGAGAATGGTCGCTGCTAGCACCAGAGACCATTGCACCTCGAATTTGGGATGCGACTGCTGCAATGGCAGACCGGATGGCTTATTGGGCAGAAAGAAACTGGAAAATTTACACAGAATCTGATTTGGATCGTTATACCTTTGGGGTTGCAGGTGCAGTGGGATTGTTACTATCGGACTTATGGACTTGGTACGATGGAACCCAAACTAACCGTACCCAGGCAATTGGGTTTGGTCGGGGTTTACAAGCAGTTAATATCCTGCGTAACCATACTGAAGATTTAGGGCGTGGGGTAGACTTTTTCCCAGAGGGTTGGAGTGCAGAAAATATGCAAGAGTATGCGCGGCGCAATCTAGTCCTGGCAGAAGCTTACACCAAAGACCTTCCTACAGGACCCGCCTTAGATTTTTGCCAAATTCCCTTAACCTTGGCTAGTGGCACTCTTGATGCTCTTGCTAATGGTAAAGAGAAACTCAGCCGCAGTGATGTTTTTGCACTGATCGAACAGCTGATTAGTGTGAACATGAAAGCTAGCTAATAGTCTGTTAACGAGTAATGGAGATGATTCTAAATTGCCTCCAAATTTAGGCATCCAAAATCTTACAGCGATTTTCTGTAGGGGAGCCAGTTGCTCTACTTGAGGTTTTCCCAAGTAGAGCAACTGGCGTTGGGCACTGCCCTCCAATACTTTTAAATACCAATTCTCCAAAATAAGACTACAGATCCAATCATCGGGAAATCCAGATTAAAACTGGCTTTCTCAATTCCGAATGACGTTAGCGAGTCACCAGAGCAGCATACTGCCCGTAGAAGCTTTAAGAGAATGTGATTAGGAATTACGGTTTGGTATAAAGTAATCTAAATACTATCTACCGGTGTAAGTATAATAAATTATCTTGTTATGGCGATCGCTTTACGTAATCTGAGTTAAACTTTAGAAACTCTTCAAAGAATTTCCAGCAAAAATTACCTGGCAAGAATTGATTAATATCTAAATAATTGAAAAAGAGTATAACAGAAACAGAGTATAACATTCCCCGTGATTATTTGTGCAGCGAGTTGAGAGTGCATGAGCTACTGCTTAAATCCTATCTGTCCCAATCCAGAAAATTTGGTAAATAGCCAAAGGTGTAAGTCTTGTGGCTCGCAACTTCTGTTGCGCGATCGCTATCAGGTGATCAAACCATTAGGTCAGGGTGGCTTTGGAGCAACCTTCTTAGCCTATGATCAAGGCTTACCAGGAGAACCGAGTTGCGTAATCAAGCAATTACGCCCATCAGGAAGCGCCCCACACGTTTTAAAGATGGCCAGAGAACTCTTTGAGCGAGAAGCCAAAACTCTAGGTAAGATTGGCAATCATCCTCAAGTACCAAGATTATTAGACTATTTTGAAGATGATGAACAATTCTACTTAGTTCAAGAATACATCAGTGGTGATACCTTGCAGGAGGAGGTCAAACTTAACGGCATCTTGAGCGAAACTGGAGTCAAGCAATTTTTGAGCGAGGTTCTGCCACTGCTGCAATACATCCATGAGCAAAAGGTGATTCACCGTGATATCAAGCCAGCCAACTTAATTCGCCGCACTCAAGATTCCAGAATGGTACTCATCGACTTTGGTGCCGTCAAAGACCAAGTTAGCCAAGCTGCGACAAGTCAATCAGGACAGACAGCATTAACTGCATATGCCATTGGTACTCCTGGTTTTGCACCTCCAGAGCAAATGGCTATGCGTCCAGTCTACGCCAGTGATATCTATGCACTGGGGGTGACATGCATTTATTTATTGACTAGCAAAACTCCTAGAGATTTAGATTACAATCCCAACACTGGCGAGATGATGTGGGAGCAGCTTGTGCAAGTGAGTGATCACTTGAGCAATGTATTCCGAAAAATGTTAGAGGTGTCTGTACGTAATCGCTATCAGTCAGCAGCAGAAGTTCTCAGAGCATTAGAAATAGAACCATATTTAGATAGTCTAGCAAAGGGTTTACTGACTAAATCTGATAGTGGATCTAAAGAGCGAACACACAACCACCGGGAAAATTCTGCTGTTTTATCTAACAACCCTTCTGCTACTTTTACCACTGGAGGAGTGGCACAGGTAGCGGCAGCAATTCGCGCTAGACGAGCCAAGGCAGCAGAAGCGGCGGGATTACAGCACGGTTCTGGGATGACCAAATCCACGACTTTAGCTAACAGCAACAGCAATGGTTCGCAAGCTCATAATTCTAAAGTTGAGCGAAAGTTAGATACTCAAGGTTTATTAACAGCCTATCTGAAGGGAAGACGGGATTTTGCCCTACACAACTTAAGTTTGCTGAACCTGCAAGGTGCTGACTTATCCCAAACAAATTTCCATTCTGCTCAATTGCAAAAAACCAATCTCCAGGGAGCTAATCTGCAAAATAGTGACTTTGGCAGAGCCAGTCTGACTCGAGCAAATCTCAAGGATGCTAATTTGAGCAAGGCATACTTTAACCATGCTGATTTAGAAGGGGCAGACCTGCGAGGCGCAGACCTCAGCAATGCTTATCTCAGCAATGCTAACCTCCGAGGAGCAAATCTGTGTGGTGCTAATCTTACCAGTGCCAAAATTTCTGATGAGCAGCTAGCGCTAGCAAAAACAAATTGGATGACCATTCGCCCCAATGGTAAACGAGGCTTGTTGTAAGTTGAAAGTTTAGATTTCGGAGCTATGCTATTCAACATATTGATCATCAAGGCTTTTACTTAATTGATTTCAACAGTACCACTGGTTCCTTTGTAAATGGCGATCGCATCCATCTAGGTAATATGACTTTTGATTTTTTTGTGAATTAAGGCAAAACCCACCTGCACGGGTTAAAAAACCTTAATTTTCCTTAGCCCAGTCCGGTGTGGCTCTTGTTTGTGTAGCCAAGCCAGTGCGTTGGGCGGCGAGCCACTCTTGTTGCACCTGGCGTGGTTTCCCCCATGAGTAACTGCCGTGCGAATTCTATTCGCCCTGGCTCTAATTTGACACTAATTTTACCTGATTGCAACGAAAAAACGCCATAAAAATGATTGCCCGTCATGTAGTAGCAATCATTTCGTTAGGCTTGTTGTAACTCATCAATACCTTGGAAAAGGTGGGTTAGCTGTCTTTGTAACCCACTACACATGAAAAGTTGCAGATTAATAAATCCACATTCCTTATTCTTCTGGCTCTAAATCGACTTCTTCCTCTTCATCTCCTTCACTGGGTTTAGCTACAGAGTTAGCAGAAACAACAGCGCCTTTATCTAGCTTTTCACGCACCAGTTGCTTAATTTGTTCAGCAAATTCAGGCTTTTCTTCTAGATACTTAATGGCGTTGTCTCGTCCTTGAGAAATATTGTCGCCATTGTAGCTGTACCAAGCTCCCTTGCGGACAAGCACGCCAGTTTCTTCTGCCAAGTCTACAATACAACCCAAGGTAGAAATTCCTTTGCCAAAAATAATGTCAAATTCCGCAATCCTAAAAGGCGGAGCTACTTTATTTTTAGCGACTTTGACTTTGACGCGATTACCATATTCATCTGTACCTTTTTTCAAGGTTTGAATTCGGCGAATATCTAAGCGCACCGAAGCGTAAAATTTCAATGCGTTACCGCCAGTTGTGGTTTCTGGGCTACCGTAGGTAACACCGATTTTTTGCCGCAACTGGTTGATGAAAATTACTGTACAACCAGATTTACCAATGTTACCAGTAATTTTACGCAAAGCTTGGCTCATCAACCGCGCTTGCAGACCTACGTGGATATCACCCATATCCCCTTCAATTTCAGCACGGGGAACTAATGCTGCCACTGAGTCAATTACTACAATATCAACCGCAGCAGAGCGAACAAGCTGATCGACAATTTCTAAAGCTGATTCGCCAGTGTCAGGTTGAGAAATCAGCAAATTATCAATATCTACACCCAATGCCGCAGCATAGGTAGGATCAAGGGCGTGTTCAGCATCAACAAAGGCAGCAATACCGCCATTTCTTTGCACTTCGGCGAGCGCATGTAGCGCTACTGTAGTCTTCCCGGAACTTTCGGGGCCATAAATTTCAATTACCCGCCCTTTGGGTAAACCACCACCCAATGCTAAATCTAGGGTAAGCGCTCCACTGGAAATTGTTTCCACCCGCATCCGGGTAGCATCGCCCAGGCGCATGATTGCTCCTTTACCAAAGCTGCGCTCAATCTGGTTGAGCACCATAGTCAGCGCTTTTTGCTTGCCAGAAGTATCGGTGTTGATAGCCATTCCTGCCTCTAATGCCTCTTAATATATGGTTTTAAGGAGTGTTGCTCTGGGAGTTTGAGTAGAACAGATATACTATTTTAACCAGAAAATTCTGGAATAGGACTTCTCAAATCAAAAAAAGGGTATGACAAGATCGTAACTCGATCGCTACCAGATTAGGGTAGCCTTGCACAATGATACCAACTTGCATTCAGAGATAGCTTTTTTTGCCTGGGTAAGCAAGGGATTTTCAAAGAAAAAATAAATTACCTAAATAATACTGTCAGTATAACCGTACTCGTGAGCATTTACGGAGGTTGGTAAATTAGGAGCGATCGCCAATGCCAATCAGCATATCATCTTTCGTAGAGTAGCAGTTTTTGTGCCCAGTTGAAAAAAAACCTTACAACTATGCACTTTTTAGCGTTTTTTTTCTGCGTCACTTTTTTCTGTTTTCAAAAAAGTGACGCAGTTTTGACGCACTTAATATCATAAATATTTCCTAATAATGTATATTTTGAGTTAAAAACTATCAACTCTTTACGCTGTCTACTTTAAAGCCTATTTTTTCTACTTGTTTATTGAGAATACCTAACTTTACCGCGATCGCACCCAATCACCAAAAACAAACTCCGTGCTAGCAAGGTAATACCGGGTATAATTTGGGCGTGTGGGGGGAATGGAGTTCTATTTAAAGTTTTGTAAGAGGGTTGAAAATTTTTGGTATTTATTCATTTTAATTTTATTAATGCAAGTATAACTCAATCAAAAAGCAAGTCTGAAATGATTAATACTTTGACTGCTCGTCAAATTAGAAAGGCTACAAACCGTTTTGTTATTGCTACTGGTGCAATGACTGTTGCTTGCAGTGGCATTGCTTTAACTCCAACTACGGCCGATGCCGTTATTAGTTACTATTTATGTAGTAAAGGAGGTTTTACAGGCACAATTATAATCGATCACACTCCCTCCGGAAGATTTCTAGGCCCAGTAGTAAGAATCAACTATAAAATTAACAAGAGAAGCAATCGCGGCGGTAATAAAGCAAATGTTTATTATGTTGACAACGGATTCCTACCCGCAAAAAGATTCAATACCGGAGATGCAGGCATCCAAGATAATAATCAGCATTACTTAGGTGGCCCCTATATAGCAGGTGGCGAAGGAATCAATGCTAGATTCGTTTTTGATAAAAGCTTCGCTCCTGATCCTAGTTGTTCAATCAGAATTCAGTAGATCACAAAGTTTTCCAGAAGTCTTACCAGTCATTTATTTGTGGTGGTATTGAAGGCAATAGGTTGTTTGTGGTCAGTTATCACTGAAGACAGTTTAATTGTATTATCAGCTAATCGAGTTCAAATTGTTATTGGCTACGGCTTACAGGTTCTACAGTCTGACAACGATTTGAAAACGATTTGACGATCAGGTGTTGGGAGCGGCGGCGTTGTCGATGCTGTCACCAGTTGGGGGAGAATGTTGAGAAATGAACCTATCCCGACATTGGGCTTAAACAGGCACAGAGTAAGGATTAAGAGCGTATTACACTGGTTAGACGACATCCCCTAATATCAATTTTATATGAAGCTGCATATAATAGAGAAAACAAACTTGATAAATTCTAATATCTATGAGCCGCCCTTTTGAGATTGAAATC